>JAXMAU010000008.1:0-148516 GCA_046350215.1 Gemmataceae bacterium
CACCGGGGGCTAAAAACGAGGCGTCGCGCGCTTACACGCCCATGACGTTGTAGCCGTTGTCGACGTAGAGCACCTGGCCGGTGACGCCCGAGGCGAGCGGGCTGCACAGGTAGACGGTGGCGTTGGCCACCTCCTCCGGGGTGATGCCACGGGGGACCGGCGAGCGATCGGCGGCGTACTTGATCATGTCCTGAATGTGGCCGATCGCCTTGGCGGCGCGGGACGCATACGGACCGGCGGAGATGGTGTTGACGCGAATCCCCTTGCGACCGAGGTTTTGCGCCAGCTGCTTGGTGTCGATCTGCAGCGCCGACTTGGCAGTCGACATGCCGCCGCCGTAGTGCGGCACGACGCGCTCGCCGCCGAGGTAGGTCAGGCTGACGACGCTGGCGCCGCCCGGCCGGTCGGCCATGAGCGGGGTAGCGTGGCGGCACAGGCTGGTGAGCGAGTAGGCGCTGATCGACAACGCCGTCAGGTACGCCTTGCGGCTGGTCTCGACGGCGATTTTGGTGATCTCCGGGCTGAACGCGACCGAGTGGACGAGGAAGTCGATGCCGCCGAACTGCTCGCCGATGGTCTTCATCAGCCCTTCGATCGAGTAGTCGCCGTACTGCTCCTCGATGCGGCGGTAGCGCCGATCGGTGCGGACCGCCTCCTCGACATCGGCCATGCTGTCGTAGCCGACGTCACACGGCAGCACCTTCTCGACGGTGAGCGACCCACCGCCGTGGGGCAGCTGACGGCTGGCGAGGTCATCGGGGCCATTGCCGGTGAGGAAGCCCTCGACGATGCGGATCATGCGCGGGTGGACGGCCCACACCAGCCGTGCGCCAGCCGCTTGCAGCCCCTTGGAGATGTGCCAGGCGAAGCTCTCGTTGTCGCCGACGCCCGTCACCAGGGCGACCCTGCCGCTGAAATCGATCGGAATCATACCTGCTCCCCGCCTGGGTGCTGCCTGAGTTGTCCTGACTGCAAGACGCAGGTCTAGCAAATCCCCACAGGCGGGGCAAGGTGAATAGGCTCACGGATGACGCCGGCACGGATCGGTGACGGTTTTAATCATCTTTTCATATCTTCTTTGTTCTCTTTCTTCTCTTTGTGCTCTTTGTGTCCTTTGTGGTTCACTTCTTCTCTCCCGCTCGCAGCAGCCAGGGGAAGGGGGTGACGATCTCCACCGGCTTGGTCGAGATGCGTTCGCCGAGGATGCCCTCGAGGGTGACGCCTTGAACGGCCTTCACCTCGATCTTCACCAGCGAGTGCGCGCCAGCAGGTATTGGACTCGCCCTGGTTGTCGAGCACCCAGCGGATGCCGCGGCGGTCGCGGAGGAAGAACGCGCTCGGTCCGCCGGCGGCGGCGGCCTGCTTCGCTTCCAGCGCCCGCCGCGCCAGCGTCACGTCCGGGCCGTCCAGTGGCGGCGGCGGCAGCTTCGGCGCCAGGGGGCGTCCGGTCGGGTCCTGGTACGTCAAGGCGCTCGACGGATCCGGCTCGGCGATGTCGAACGTCATCGGCTCGACCACCAGCCCGTACAGCGCCTTGAGCCGCTGCGCGTGGGCGGTGCGAATCATCGCCTTGAACTTGCCGCCGTCTCCGCCGCTCTCGCGAATGGCTGTTTTCGCCGTCTCCACGATCCAGCGGGCGTCCTGCAACATGCGTTCGGCGCCGACTGGGCCGGCGACGCAGTGCAGCACGCGCCCGTCGGGCGCGCAGAAGTACGCCGCCACGTTCCCTCCCTGCTTCGCCCCGCCGACGATGCGGAACGTGCCCACCTTCTGGAACGAGGCGATGCAGTGTTCGTTGATGAACCGGCCGACCTCGGCGTTCGCCAGTGCGCCCACACGGAGCGCCTCGGCGTTGTTTCAGGTGAAGCCGGGATCCTCGAAGTTGCCGGAGACGTGCAGCAGGAAGACCAGCTTGCCCTCCTTCGCCGCCAGCCGGGCCGCCTCCTTCGGGCTGCTGACGAAGTCGATGCGCGTGCCGTGCGCCGCACACGCCGGCCGGTCGTCCGCCCGCGCCGCCCCCGCCAGCACGACCGCCGCCACCGCCGCCGTGAACCACCGTTCGTATCGCATGGGACACCCTCCGCGCCGTGAGCCGCCGATCCGCCGCTATCTATTCGACGACACCGGCAGGGCGGAAGTTTGCCCCGTCGCCCACCGTCTGCCCGATGGGGGACGGCGGGTGTATATTGCTCCTGAACCCGTTCCCCGTCCCCGCGCCGGAGGTGGACTCATGGCCAAGGTGCTGCTCGTCATCGGCGATGCCGCCGAGGTGCTCGACACGTTCTATCCGCTGTTCCGACTCCGCGAGGAGGGCTACGAGGTGGTCGTCGCCGGCCCGGCCAAACGACTCTATCACCTGGTGCTGCACGAGAAACCCGACGGCTGGGACATCACCCGCGAGACGCCCGGCTACCACCTGGCCGCCGACATCGCCTTCAAGGACATCCGCCCCGACGAGTACCTCGGCCTGGTCATCTCCGGCGGACGGGCACCGGAATACCTGCGCTACGACCCCGACCTGATCCGCGTGGTGCGCTCGTTCTTCGCCCGCGACCTGCCGGTCGCCAGCGTCTGCCACGGCATCGAGATCGTTGCCGCCGCCGGCGTTCTCCGCGGCCGCACCGTGACCACCGTCGCCAAGTGCCAGTTCGACGCTGAGGGTGGCGGCGCCACCTATGTCGATCAGGAAGTGGTCGTCTCCGGCAACCTGGTGACGGCGCGGACGTGGCACGACAATGCCCCGTTCATGCGCGAGTACCTCAAACAGCTCAACCGCATCGCCCGGCGATGACGCCGTTGTCCCGACCATGCGCCCTCCCTATCTTGCCGTGAACGTCTTCTGCTCGCATCGGAGGATCCCGCCGTGACCCGCCTCAGTCGTCGCCAGTTTCATCAAGCGGTCGCCGCCGGGCTGACCGCCCCGGTCGTTTTGTCGGCTCCGCTGCGGGGCGCCGACGCCCCGTCGGAGAAGATCACCCTCGGCTTCATCGGCGTCGGCACGATGGGCCGCGGCCACCTGGGCGCCTTCCTGAACATGCGCGACGTCCGCGTCGTCGCTGTGAGCGATGTCGTCGCCGAGCGGCGTGATGTGGCGAAGCGGCAGGTGGACAACCACTACAGCAAGAACAAGAAGACGACGGACAAGGGGTGCCAGGCGTACAACGACTTCCGCGATCTGCTGAAGCGCAAGGACATCGACGCGGTGGTGATCGCCACCCCCGATCACTGGCATGCCATCCCGAGCGTGCAGGCGGCCCAGGCGAAGAAGCACGTCTACTGCGAGAAGCCGCTCACCCACGCCATCGCCCACGGGCGCAAGATCGTCGACGCGGTGAAGGCGAACGGGGTGGTGTTCCAGACCGGCAGCCAGCAGCGGAGCGAGTTCGGCGGCAAGTTCCACCATGCGGCGGAGCTGGTCCGCAACGGCCGGCTCGGCAAGATCAAGACGGTCCGCATTGGCGTCGGCGGGCCGGCGGTGCCGTGCGACCTCAAGGGCGAGGAGAAGCCGGAAGGAACCGACTGGGACCTGTGGCTCGGCCCGGCGCCCGAGCGGGCGTACAGTTCGGTCCTCTGTCCGAAGGGCGTTCACGGTCACTTCCCAGCGTGGCGGAACTACAGGGAGTATGCCGGCGGCGGGCTGGCCGACATGGGGGCGCACCACTTCGACATCGCGCAGTGGGCGCTGGGAATGGACGACAGTGGCCCGGTCAAGATCGAGCCGCCGGCGAAGGGCGGGTCGGGGCTGAAGTTCACCTACGCCAATGGCGTGGTGATGATCCACGGCGGGCGGTCCGGCTGCACGTTCGAGGGCACCGAGGGCACACTGTACGTCGACCGCGGGGTGATCGAGAGCACACCGCCGGAGATCCTCAAGACGCCGCTCGGCGACAAGGCGGTGCGGCTGTACAAGGCGACCGACCACCGCCGCAACTGGCTGGAGTGTATCCGCAGCGGCAAGCCGACCATCTGCCCGGCCGAGGTCGGCCACCGCACCTCGACCATCTGCCAGCTGGGGAACATCGGCTACTGGCTGCGCCGGCCGCTGACGTGGAACCCGGCGACGGAGCAGTTCGCCGACGACGCCGAGGCGAACCGGCTGGTCGACCGCGCGACCCGCGCGCCGTGGACGCTGTGAGCGGCGCCTAAAATGCAAGATGCGCGGAGACGCCGGGCGGCTCTCCGCGCTTTTGTCGTGAAGAAGACGGAATTGTCGCCCTTTATCGTGGAGTCGACGGATGCAAGGCAACCCGCAAGTGATCGACGCTCTGAACCGCGCCCTGACGGTCGAGCTGACCGCCATCAACCAGTACTTCTGCCAGGCCAAGATGTGCATGAACTGGGGGCTGGTCAAGCTCGGCAAGAAGCACTACGAGGAGTCGATCGGCGAGATGAAGCACGCCGAAAAGCTGATCGACCGCATCCTGTTTCTGGAAGGCACCCCGGAGATCGCCCGCTACGACGTGATCCGCGTCGGCAGCGAGGTGCGCGAACAGTTGGAGAACGACCTGCGCCTGGAGCGCAACGGCGTCGATCTGTACAACGAGGTCGTCACCCTGTGTGCCCAGGTGAAGGACAACGGCACCCGTGAGCTGGTGGCGACCATCCTCACCGAGTCGGAGGAACACGTCGACTGGCTGGAGACGCAGCTGGGGCTGATCGACCAGGTGGGGCTGCCGAACTACCTGCAGACTCAGATGGCGGCGGCCGACGAGGGCGAAGGCTGAGCCACGCGCGCCTTGTGCGATTCGATCATCTGCCGGAGCTGGCGATGGCAGCAGGTGCAGCCGTCGCCGGCCCCGGTGTAGTGCCGCAGGTCCTTGACGGTGTCGATGTCGAAGGTGGCGAGCGCCTCGAGGATGGTGTCCTCGGTGACGTTCATGCAATGACAGACCACCTTGCTGGTACAGCCGCGGCAACCGGCGCGGAAGGAGAAGTCGTCCATGCGGGGAGGATCCCGGTAAGGATCAGCGGGCGAGCTGTGCAGATGAGACGCAGTCTCAATATCACGATTGTACCCGGTCGCCCCGCCCTGTCAAGCGGTATTCGCCGCTCCCGAAAATGGCTAGAATGGCCGATGAAGGGGGTGGACAATGAAGATCGTGGCCGTCAGCGACCTGCACGGGTATCTGCCGCCGGTGCCGCCGTGCGATCTACTGCTGCTCGCCGGCGACCTGTGCCCGCGCAAGGAGCATCGGGAGGCGGCCCAGGCGGAGTGGCTCGACACCCACTTCCGCCGCTGGCTGGAACAGGCGCCGGCTCGCCAGATCGTCGGCGTCGCCGGCAATCACGACTTCATCTTCCAGACCCGTCGCGACCTGGTCCCCGCCGGCCTGCCGTGGACCTACCTGCAAGACTCCGGCACCACCTGGGAGGGGCTGAACCTCTGGGGCAGTCCGTGGCAGCCGTGGTTCTTCGACTGGGCGTTCAACCTGTACGAGCCGGACCTGGTCAAGAAGTGGGCACTGATCCCGGCGGGAACGGACGTGCTGCTGCTGCACGGTCCGCCGTTCGGTTACGGCGACGGCGCGTACCGCGGCTCCGACCCGGTGGAGCACACCGGCTCGCCCGGCCTGCTCGACCGTATCCGCCAGGTGGCGCCGCGCCTGGTGGTGTTCGGCCACATCCACGAGGGCCGCGGCCAGTGGCAGCTCGGCCCGACCGTGCTGGCCAACGTGAGCGTGGTCAACGAGCGCTACGAGCTGACCCATCCGCCCTGGGAGTTCGAGCTGACGCGGTGAGCGATCAGCGCCGGCGCCGGAGGCAAATCCGCTTGCAAGCCGGGGTGCGGACCGCTAGTGTTAACGGTTGATCGGGACTGATTTTTTCCACCTCGATTGGGACAGCAGCGACATGGCCAAGGGACGCACTCGCAGCCGGATGGAACTGCGTGAACAGTACGAAGCCGCCGAGGCGCGGGAGCGCGATGCCCGTGTCACCGGGGAGGAAGAGGACGAAGACCTCGGCGATATCAGCGAGGGCGGCGACGACGAGGCGGCCGAGGGCGAGGAGAAGGCCCCAGTAAAAAAGGCGGCGAAAAAGAAGAAGCCCGCCACCGAGGCCAAGCCGCGCAAGAAGGCCGTCAAGGTGGTCCGCAAGCGGATCGTCTGGGTGGTGTTCGACAACTCGTCGAAGAAGGTGGCGCAGTTCGACTACCCCAAGAAGGCGGAGGCCGAAGCGCTGGTCGAGAAGCTGAAGGCGGAGAAGAAGCAGACCTACTTCGTCCAGCCGATCAAGGAAGAGATCACCGAGTAACCGCTTACCGCAACGGCAAACAACGACGCGAGGCCGGCACCCGTTGCGGGGCGCCGGCCTCGCGTCGTTGTTCGCCGGCGATCACTTCGCCTCGACCACCTTCTGCCGCCGCAGCAGGTCCTCGATCTGCTGCACCTTCTTGTTGATGAACAGCACGTTGGGCAGGTCGAAGTGATGCGCCTGGGCGCCGGTCGTTCGCACCACCAGGTCGCCCGAACCGAGACCGAGGATGTAGTGCCGGAACAGGTCGGCGCGCTGCCGCTCCAGCGTCAGCCCGATGGTGTCGTACACCTTCTCGCCGCCGCCGATCTCGGTACACACCTTGAACTGGCCCGGCTCGAACACCATGTAGACCTGCTTGTCGAAGAAGTTGATGGTGACCAGCCAGACCACGAACAGCACCCCGGAGAGGAACAGGTAGCCGCCCATGTTGATGCGGATGTCGAGCAGCGACAGGGTGCGCGTGATCGCCTCCCACCAGCCGGCCAGGGCGAAGATCACCGACAGCAGCACCACGGTGATGATCACCACCACCGACCACATGCCGCGCAGCGGTACGTTGGTGATGACGATGACCAGCAGCAAGGTGGTGCAGAAGATGACGCCGTAGTTCTT
Organism: Gemmataceae bacterium; assembly: GCA_046350215.1. Lineage (GTDB taxonomy): Bacteria > Planctomycetota > Planctomycetia > Gemmatales > Gemmataceae > JAXMAU01. Next base: position 6,868 of record JAXMAU010000008.1, read on the forward strand.
GCTCGTGCTGATGTGGACATACAGCGGCCGCGGTTCCGACGACAGGTCCTTCGGATCCTCGCGGGCGACGTGGTCCTTCGCCGGCAGCACGTATCCTTCGCGTTTCTCCTTGTCGTAGGTGATCTGCTTGCTGGCGATCGTCCCTCCGGGGACCACCGCCAGGCGGCTGCCCTCGATAAAGGTGAGCAGAGCCATCAGGAAGCCGACGGCCCACACCGGCCACCAGTAGAACAGGTTGGAGTGACTGACGACCGTCACCGATTGGGGGTGCGTCGGCGGCGCGATTGCGGGGGCGGGCGCAGGTGGAACGGTGGACATCGTGCCTTCTCTCGCGAGTACCAGGGAAGAGGGTCGCATCCCGGGCGTGCCGATCACACCTGGGGAACAATGGCCCGGCGCAGCGGGCGGAGCCGTCGTGAAGTCATTCGCTCGACAGGGCCGTTTCTTGCCTGCCGATGCGCCCAACGACCGTCAGCCGGGTCGCAGGAGATAGCTACGGCGGACGCCGCGTGGCGTCAAGCGTCGGTTCACTTCGCTCCGCCGGCGGGGGCAGCCGGAGAAACGCCGCATGCCCACGCGAGCGTGGGCATGGCACCCAGCAGCATCCGTATATGCGAGGATGGGTGGCACGCTCGGAGCGCAGCGACGGGCGTGGATGGGAATTGTCAGGTGTCCAGCGGGCGTCACGGCCATCCGCTCACGCCCTTCGCCAAACCTCAGGGCGTGCCACCCAGAACGTCGCCTTTTCGGGTGGCACGCTCGAGACAGCGACGGGCGTGGATGCGTGTCCGGGTGTCCTCACTCACGCCCTTCGCCAAACCTCAGGGCGTGCCACCCAGAAAGCGCTGTCGGGTGGCACGCTCGGACGCAGCGACGGGCGTGGTCGCGTCAAGCTCATCCAACGCCCACGCTGGGTGCCATGGCCACGCTTCGTGGCCATGAGTGCGATTACGCTTCCGCTGCCGGCGGTCGGAGAAACGCCGCATGCGGACGCCGCGTGGCGTCAAGCGTCGGTTCACTTCGCTCCGCCAGCGGGGTAGCCGGCTCGGGGCCGACGCGGACGGGGACGCGGAAGGTCTCGTGGCAGCGGTTACAACTGGCCGTCAGCGCCGTCAGGGCCGCCTGACCGCCTGGATAGTCCTTGTCGGCCGCCTTGCGGGCCAGCGCCGTCGCCGCCGTGCGCAGCTCGGTGCTCAGCCGCATCCAGGTGTCGCGGCCGCCGCTGCGCGGTGGGCGGATCAGCAGCAGGTTCCCCGTCTCGGCGATCAGCAGTGCCTGGCCGCGGACGACCGTCCATGCCTCGGTGTCGGCCGGCGGGGCGCGGAGCTGCCGCTGCAGGCTGCGGTGGTTGGCGTCCGCCAGCCCTTCCATCAGCAGCTGCGTCTCGGCCACCGCCTCGAACTTCGGCGCAAACGGCGTGACGGCGGCGCCGGGCGTCGTCGCCAGCACGGCCAGCAGCGCGATGGGCAGCATTCGACGCACCACGACGGTCATGGCTTCTTTTCCCGCGGCACCGGCGGGCCGACCTCGACATCGTCGCCGACGACCCGGACCGAGTAGGTGGTGATCTTGATCCGCGGGTTGTCCGCCCACACGCCGTCGGTGAAGCGGAACCGCCAGGCGTGCCACGGGCAGGTGACGACGTTGCCCTCGACGGCGCCGCCGGCCAGCGAGGCGCCCATGTGAGGGCACAGGTCGTCGATGGCGTGGACCTGGTCGCCGCAGCGGAACAGCGCGACTTCCTTCTCACCGAACACCACCGTCTTGCCCTCGCCCTCGGCCAGGTCGCTCAGCCGGCACACCTTCTTGAACTCGCCCATCGCCTCCCCCGCCGTGACTGGTAGAAAGAACGGCACGCCGCAGTCCGATCTATTCTAACCGGGACACGTCGATTATCTACCGCGGACGGAGGGGGCGTCAGCATGCTGGAGATCGAACAGAAGTATTCCGCCGTCGACCACGCCGCCGTGCGTGCCGCGCTGGCGGCGCTGGGCGCCGGCGAGCCGGAGGTCCACGACGAGACCGACCACTACTTCAACGCCCCCGACCGCGACTTCGCCCGCACCGGCGAGGCGTTCCGTCTCCGCCGCATCGGCGCCGTCAACCTGCTCACCTACAAGGGGCCGAAACAGCCCGCTGCCGTCAAGATCCGCCCCGAGCTGGAAGTCCCGCTGCTCCCCGGCGACGACGCCGCTTGCGAATACGTCGACCTGCTGCAGCGGCTCGGTTACCGGCCGGTCGCCGTCGTCCACAAGCGGCGCGAGAGCTTCACGCTGGAGCGCGACGGGTTCGACGTGCAGGTGTGCCTCGACGCCGTCGACGACCTGGGGCCATTCGCCGAGGTGGAGGTGCTGTGCGAGCAGGAGCACGCCGCTCGCGCCACCGACACGCTCACCCGGCTGGCCGCCGAACTGGGCGTTACGACCGTCGAGCCGCGCTCGTACCTGACCCAGCTGCTCGCCGCTCGCGCCACGGCGTCGCCGCGCACACCGCGGGTGGTCGAGACGGCGGCCGAGCTGCGGGCGGCGCTGGCCGAGGCGACGCGGCAGCGGCAGACGGTCGGGCTGGTGCCGACGATGGGGGCGCTGCACGACGGGCACCTCAGCCTGATCCGGGCGGCGCGGGCGCGGAACGATGTGGTGGTGGCGTCCATTTTCGTGAACCCGACGCAATTTGCGCCCCACGAGGACTTCGCCCGCTACCCGCGGCCGTTCGCCGACGACGTGCGGCTGTGCGGCGAGGCCGGCGTCGATCTGGTGTTCGCCCCGCCCCGCGAGGCGCTTTACCCCGAGGGGTATCGCACCTACGTCGAGGTGACGGGGCTGCAGGATGTGCTGGAAGGGGCGGCACGGCCCGGCCACTTCCGCGGCGTCGCCACCGTGGTGCTCAAGCTGTTCAACCTGGTACGGCCGGACCGGGCGTACTTCGGGCAGAAAGACGCGCAGCAGGTGCGTATCATCCAGCAGATGGTTCGCGACCTCGACGTGCCGGTCGAGGTGGTTGTCAGCTCCACCGTCCGCGAGCCGGACGGACTGGCCCTCAGCTCGCGGAACCGCTATCTTGACGCCGATCAGCGGCGGCAGGCGACGGCGCTGTACCGGGCGATGGACGCGGCCCGCCGGCTCTACGAGGCGGGCGAGCGCGATCCGGCGGCGCTGCGACAGGCGATGGCGGAGCAGATCGCGACGGCGCCGGCGGCGGTCGTTGACTACGCGGTTGCGGTCGACCCGGACACGTTCGAGCTGCCCGCCCGGCTGGGAGACGCCGCGCTGCTGGCAGTCGCCGTCCGCGTCGGCGACACGCGGCTGATCGACAACCTGCCGCTGCACCCGCCGCCGGGCCGCGGCGAGTAGGCGCGTTTTCCGATCCCTTTCCTCGTACTCCCCGCGTGCGCCATGGCCGACCCGCTGTTCACGCCGGAAGCTCGCCTGCTGCTCGACCGCAACGACCAGGACGGCATCCGCACGTTCTGCGAGGAGCTGCACCCCGCCACCGTCGCCGAGGCGCTCACCGACAGCTTCAGCGTCGAGGACACCTGGCGGTTCCTGCACGCCAGCTCGATCGAGCGCCAGGCGGAGATCTTCGCCTACTTCCCGATCGACTGGCAGCTGGAGATGGCCGAGGGGACCGGCCGGCAGCAGATGGCGACGCTGATCGAGGAGATGTCGTCGGACGATCGCGCCGACCTGCTCCGCCAGCTGCCCGCCCCGGTTCGCGAGAGTATGTTGCGGCTGGTCGACGAGGCCGATCGCCGCGACATCGCCAAGCTGATCGAGTATCCGGAGGACACCGCCGGCGCGATCATGACCACCGATTACGCCTGGCTGCCGGAGAACGTCACGGTGGAGGAGGCGTTGCAGCGGCTGCGGCTCCAGGCGCCGGACAAGGAGACGATCTACTACGTCTACATCGTCGACGACCAGCGGCGGCTCCGCGGCGTGGTGTCGCTCCGCGAGCTGATCCTGGCTCGTCGCGGCACCGCGGTGTCCGACATCATGGAAACCCACCTGTTCGCCGCCCGCGACACCGACGACCGCGAAAAGGTGGCTCACGACTTCGCCGAATATGACCTGATCGTCATGCCGGTGGTCGACGCCGACAACCGGCTGGTCGGCATCATCACCTCCGACGACGTGTTCGACGTGATGGTGGAGGAGGCGACCGCCGACGTCCACCAGATGGGTGGTGTCGGCCCGCTCGAAGAGGGCTATCTGGAGACGAGCTTCCTGACACTGTGGCGGAACCGGGCGTTCTGGCTGTCGTGCCTGTTCTTCGCCGAGTTGTTCACCTTCTCCGCCCTGTCGGCGTTCGAGGATGCCATCGCCGAGGTGGTGGTGCTCAGCCTGTTCGTGCCGCTGTGCATCTCGACGGGCGGCAACTCCGGGTCGCAGGCGGCCACGCTGATCACGCGGGCGATGGCGCTGGGGCAGATCGGCGGCGGCGACTGGTTGCGGGTGCTGCGGCACGAGATCGCGATGGGGTTGGTGCTCGGCGCGACGCTGGGGATGATCGGCTTCGTCCGGGCATCGTTCACCCCGGAGAGCGTGCGCGGTAGCTCGCCGCCACGCCACGAGGGGTTCAGTGTTCGCGTCCCCGCCGGCAGTCCGCCGCTGGAATCGCACGAGGCGCGGCGACGCTCCTGGTTCGGGCTGGGCCGCGAGGAGTTGCAGGTCCACGTCGTCCTGCCGCCGAACACCCACCAGGACATTTTCCACGACGATCGGGTCGAGATCGAGCTGCCCGACGACACCGTGATGCCGTCGCCGGAGCAGGACGTCGCCGGCAACCGCACCTACCACTTCCCGCCCAAGTGTACCGTTCGCCGCCCGCCGGTGCCGCGCTATTCGCTGGCGCTGGTGATCGCGCTGTCGGTGGCCGGCATCTGCCTGTGGGGCACGCTGATGGGCGCGATGTTGCCGCTCCTGTTCCGCCGCCTGGGCGTGGACCCCGGTATCGCCTCGTCGCCCTTCGTCGCGACGTTTGTCGACGTGACCGGCATCGTCATCTACTTCTCGATCGCCAAGGCGATCCTGTGGCAGTTTGTGGGGTGAGGAAGTCCCTCGCTTGCGCTTCGGGTTGCTAGCCCTCGCTCGCGCTTCGGGCTGGTATGCGCCAGTCGATCGGCTCTGCGCCGACCTCTTCCAGCGCCTGGTTGACGGCGGAGTACGGTTTGGAGCCGAGGTACTTGGCGGCGGACAGTGGTGACGGGTGCGCTGCCTTGACGACGCGATGACGCGGCTCGGTCACCAGCTTCGCCTTCTTCTGGGCATAGGCGCCCCACAGGACGAACACCACCGGCGCCGCCCGGTCGTTGAGCGCGCGGATGACGGCGTCGGTGAATTTCTCCCAGCCGTGGTCCTTGTGGGAGTTCGGCTCGCCCTGGCGGACGGTGAGCACGGCGTTGAGCAGCATCACGCCGCGCTGCGCCCACGTCTCCAGAGTGCCGTGGTTCGGTGTCGGCACGCCCAGGTCGTCGCGCAGCTCGCGGAACATGTTCACCAGCGACGGCGGCGGCCGCACGCCGTGCCGGACCGAGAACGCCATCCCATGCGCCTGTCCCGGCCCGTGGTACGGATCCTGCCCGAGCAGCAGCACCTTCACTTGCTCGAACGGCGTTGCCTTGAAGGCGTTGAACACATCCTCCGCCGGTGGGAACACCGGCCCGGCGGCCCGCTCCGCGGCGACGAACGCCTCCAGCGCGTGAAAGTACGGCTGGTCGAACTCGGCGTGCAGCACCGCTCGCCAGTCGTCCGGGAGCAGGTCGCGGAGCGACGAACTGCCCGACGCGACAGTCGCGGACGGCTTTGGAGAGGGGGCGCTGCGTTTCCTGGTCGCCATCGCGGTCAGTCTCCCTGCCAACGGGTGTCCCGTCTGCCGAACGGCGGACGAGCGGTGACAGGCAGATTCTACCCCACGGCGAGACGGTTCGCACGCTCGGTAGCCACAACGAAAACGGGCACCCCCAAAGGGGAGTGCCCGGCAGTTGGCGGGGAGGCGCCGCGGTCAGTCCATTTGCGCGGCGGTCAGCTGGCGGCGCGTCTCCTCCGGGTCGGTCTGATACCGCCAGGAGCAGATCGGCTCGCGGTCGAAGAGGTCAAAGACGTACCAGGCGAGCTGGTCGTCGTGGATGAACGGAACGAGAACCTGGCCGCGGGTGAGGTCCAGCGGCTGGATGTCGAGCGCGAGCAGCTCGTCGAGGGAGGCGGTATATTCCTGCTCGACGCGGAGGAGGTCGCGGCGGGCTTCCTGCAGGTCGATCAGAATGCGGCGGTCGGCGCGGCCCGGCCGGTTGTCCAGCAGGGTGATCCGTCGGCGCAGCGACTGCATATTCAGGCCGTGTTCCCGCAAGGAACGGACGATGGACGCCAGGTACGGGACGGCCGAGGTGGCCTGGTCAAAGGTCCACACCCGCAGCGACGGACGGCCAGGACGGGTGCGACGGGGAGTGGGAGTCACGGATAGGCCTCCTGATGGGGCTTGGCGGCGGGAGCCGGGGACCGAACCGGGTCGGGTTCCTGCGCCGTCGGAGGGCTTTATCGCCACGAATCGTGCCACCGGACGGGGTTTTCGGGTCGCCGATTCCCCCCGTTGTCGACCGCTCCGGACGAGTACCGCTCCTACAATGCATTGTAGGCCACGGCCCCGCGGTCAGGTGTCCACCCCCGCGAAACCGGCGTGATTTTTTCCCCGCCGGCCGGCCGGACCGCTCTGTCGATTCGTCGGATAACCGGAAAGGTTCATCATATGTTCCGATCGTGGCGCCTGGGAAGAGCCTTCGGCATCCCGATCTACCTGCATGCCAGCTTCCTCCTCCTGCCGCTGCTGTCGCTGGCGCTGTCCTGGCACGACGGCGCGGCGGCGGTGCTGTTCAGTCAGCTGCTGATCGCCGCCGTCTTTTTCTGCGTGCTGCTGCACGAACTGGGCCACGCGCTGATGGCGCGGGTGTTCGGCATCGCCACCGAGGACATCACCCTCTACCCGATCGGCGGGGTGGCACGGCTGCGCAGCACCGGCGACCGGCCGCATCAGGAGGTGGCCATTGCCCTCGCCGGCCCGGCGGTCAACCTGGCGATCGTGGTGCTGCTCGCCCCGGTGGTCGGCGCGGCGTTCCTCGCCGGCGCCATCCACAACCCATCGGTCGGCTTCACCGGCGGAGTGTCCGACCTGTTTTCCTTCCTCGCCAGCCTGGTGACGGCGGTGTGGCTGGGCAACGGGGTGCTGATGGTGTTCAACCTGCTGCCGGTGTTCCCGATGGATGGCGGGCGGGTGCTGCGGGCGGTGCTGACTCTGGCCGCCGGCCGGCTGCGCGCGACCGAGATCGCCGCCACGCTCGGGCTGATCCTGGCGGCGGGGCTGTTCCTGGCCGGGGCGATGACCGGCAAGGTGACGATGTGCGTGGGGCCGGTGTTCCTGGCCGTCGCCGGCCAGACCGAGCTGGCGGCGCTGCGGCGGCAGGAGCGGCACCGCCAGTGGCAGGAGGCGCTGGCCGCCGCCGACGAGTTCGCGGAAGTGCCGACCGCCCAGGCGGTGCCGCCGGCCTCTGGCGGACTGCCGGCCGCGCCGCCGGCACCACCGGCAGGGTTTACCGGGTTTCTGTGGGACCGGGAGAATCAGGTGTGGGTGCGGCTGGGTAAACGGGCAGCCGATCGAGGCGTGGTGACGGTTTGCCCGCCAGCCCGCCGGCCGGCTGGCCGATAGTAGCGAGGGCGGGCCGCCGGAGCCGGCCGCAGAAAGGGCACGGTTCATGGCCACGCTGCTATCCCCCCTCCCCGATCTCGTGCGGACCTCCTCGCAGGCGGTCTCGGATACCCTCGACTGGGTCGGCGACGTCACCCTGTTTGCCCTCGACGTGGCGGCCGGGGTGTTTCGCGGCGCCGGCCGGCAGACGCTGGTAGGGATCTGCTACGTGATCGGTGTCGAGAGCGTGCAGGTGGTCGCCATCACCGGGCTGTTCATCGGCATGGTGCTGGCGGTGCAGGCGTATGGCCAGTTCGCCGAGATGGGGATGGCCACCCGGATGGGGTCGATCATCAACATCTCGGTGGTCCGCGAGTTGGGTCCGGTGCTGGCCGCCACCATGCTCGCCGGCCGTGTCGGCAGTGCGATGGCGGCCGAGCTGGCGACGATGAAGATCACCGAGCAGGTGGATGCCCTGGCGGTGCTTGGCGTCAACCCGGTGCAGTATCTCGGCACCCCGCGGTTCCTCGCCTGCATCCTGCTCATCCCGCTGCTCACCGTACTGGCCAACTTCATGGGCGTCGTCGGCGGCTGGCTGATCTGCACCCAGGTGTACCACATCGAGTCGTACCACTACTGGCAGAACACCCAGGGGTACATCACCATGTACGACCTGGTGGCCGGGCTGATCAAGCCGACGTTCTTCGGCGCCGCCATCTCGATCGTCGGCTGTCACTACGGGCTGAACAGCGCGCCCGGCGCCACCGGCGTCGGCCAGTCGGCGACGCGGGCGTTCGTCGTCTCGTTCATGCTGATCCTGGTACTCGACTTCTTCCTGGCGATGCTGCTCAACCAGATGTACTCGTATCTGTGGCCCGATAGCCGCACGTTCCTGTGAGCGCCTGCCGTGACCGACCCCGACCAGCCGCCGGCCGCCGAAGCACCGCTGATCTCGCTCCGCCAGGTGTCGATGCAGTTCGCCGCCCAGCGGGTGCTGCACGCCATCGACCTGGACATTCACCGCAAGCAATCGGTGGTGGTGGTCGGCGAGAGTGGCTGCGGCAAGACCGTCCTGCTCAAGCTGATCATCGGCCTGTTGCGGCCGACGGTCGGACGGGTGCTGTTCGACGGCCGGACACTCGTTGACCTGCCGGAAGCGGTCCTGACACGCCAGCGGCTGCGTTTCGGCTTCCTGTTCCAGGGCGCCGCCCTGTTCGACAGCCTGAACGTGTACGACAACGTGGCGTTCGGGCTGCACACCCAGGGCGGCCGGCCGGAGCCGGAGGTGGCCGAGATCGTCCGGCAGCGGTTGCTGGAGGTCGGGTTGCAACCGGCGGTGGCGGCCAAGAAGCCGGCCGAACTGTCGGGCGGTATGAAGAAACGGGTTGGGCTGGCTCGTGCGCTGGCGATGGACCCGGAGGTCATGCTTTACGACGAACCGACCACCGGGCTGGACCCGATCATGACCGATGTCATTAACGAGCTGATCGTCCAGACCCGCGTGCAGCACTCGGTCACCAGCGTGATCGTCACCCACGAGATGCGGACCGTCCGCAAGTGCGCCGACCGGGTGGTCATGCTGTACCCGCTGGCGCGGCTGCGGCCGGGCGAGAACCAGGTGCTCTACGACGGTCCGCCCGACGGACTGTTTACCTGCCCCGACCCGCGCGTCCGCGAGTTCGTCGAGGGCGACGGACACGACCGGATGAAGGAGCTGGCCCGGACGGAGGGGTGACCGCCCGCGCAAGGAGTCGCCATGAGTCCTCGCAACCTGCGAATCCGGCTGGGGCTGTTCGTGCTCCTGGCGGCGGTGCTGTTCGCCGGGCTGATCGTCATGTTCGGGAGCCTACCGCGGCTGTTCAAGCGGACCAGCGCCTACACCATCCGCTTCGCCGACGCCCCCGGGCTGGCCGCCGGCGCGCCGGTGCGCCGCAGCGGCGTTCGCATCGGCGAGGTGACCGACATCACCCTCGACGAGGACCTGGGCATCGTCCGCGTCCACGTCGCCATCCTCCGTCCGCACCTGCTCCGCCGCTCGGAACAGGCGACCCTGGTCACCGGGCTGCTCGGCAGCGACGCCGGCATCGACCTGATCCCCAAGGCGGCCGACGACCGCGATCCGGTCGACCGATCACCGTTCGAGCCGGGTAGCGAGCTGGTCGGCGCTCGCGCCGCCACCGTCGGCACTCTGCTCAAGGGCGCGTCCGACGTGGTGCCGTCGGCGCTGGTGGCGCTGAACGACATTCGCAAGTCGATGGCCCGGCTGGAGCGGCTGGCGGCCCGCGTCGAGAAGTCGGTGCCGCTGGCCGACGACGCGATGCGCGAGTACCGCTCGCTGGCCCAGAACCTGAATAAGCAGATCCCCAATGTTGAACGTACCAACGCCGACCTGCAGCGGCTGATTCACTCCGCGCAGGAGGTGGTGCCGGAGGTGCAGCGGGCGGCCGACGAGTATCGCCAGCTGGGGCGCGACGCCCGCACGGCGCTCCCCGAGTTCCTCAAGACCAACCGCGAGATTCAGGAACTGAGCCGCAGCGTCCGCGAGTCGCTGCCGACGGTGCAAAGCGCGCTGGAGGAAGTGCAGAGCCTGTCGGAAAACGTCCGCCGCGAGATCCCGACCATTCGCCGGACGATCGACGACATCGGCGTCACCGCTCGCAACGCCAACTCGTTCCTGGAGGAACTGGACGTCTTCTGGCGGAAGAATCGCGACACCGTCGAGGACACGCTGCGCAACGTCAACCGGGCGTCGGGTCGGGCGGCCGACGTGTTCACCCAGGCGGCGAACGTGCTCACCAACGACAACATCAAGTCGATCAACCGCACGATCAAGAACGCCGAGGCGACGAGCGACCGGCTGCCGCAACTGACCCGCGACCTGACCGACACGGCCCAGCAGGCGCAAAGCGTGATGCGGCAGGTGAACACCACCACCGTGCCGCAGCTGAACGCGACGCTCAAGACGGTCAACGACACGTCGTTGCCGCAATTCAACGCGCTGCTCAAGCGGCTGGACGGGCCGCTGGCCGACATCGAGCGGGTGACGCGGCCGCTCGGCGAACGGTCGGAGCGGATCAGTCGCAACGTTGACGAGGCAACGGCGCAGATGAACCAGATCCTCGGCGACGTGCGGGCGCTGTTCCGAGCGATCGACCGATCTGACGGCACGTTTCGCAAGATCCTGACCGACCCGTCGCTGTACAACAATGTCGACACGGCGGTGGTGATGGTCACGCGCATCCTGCCGCGGGTGGACCGCATCCTGCACGACTTCGAGGTATTCGCCGACAAGCTGGCGCGGCACCCCGAGTCCGTCGGCCTGGGCGGAGTGGTGCGGCCCGGCAGCGGGCTAAAGAACCCGCCCACGCCGCCGATCACCAGCCAGCCACCCGCCATGATCACCCAGCCGGTATACTCCCCGCGCCGCTGATGCCTGGCCCCCGATGTGTTCCCTGGGGGCGCGTGCGGTTCGCCCTGCATGGGTGGACGTCGATATGCACTTGCCCCCGGTGATCCCCGGGGGCTAACTGTCCACCTCGCCGCCTTGCCGGTAGGATGCTTGCAGGCCGGAAGGAGGTGGCGGATGCAGAAGTTCACCCGCGCGTTGACCCGCGAGATCGAAATCGCCGGCGAGCGATTCGCCGTCACCCTCGACGCATCCGGGCTGGCGATTCGCCCGGTTGGCTCGCGCCAGCCGCCCGCCGCCCTCACCTGGGGCGACGTGCTGGGCGCCGCCACCGCCGCGGCGCCGGCCGAGCCGGCGGCGAAGGACGACCCCGCGCCCGCCGCGCCGGCCCGGCCAGCGGTGGCCCCGGCGCCGGTCAGCGGCGACGACCTGCCGCGGCTGTTCCGTCGTCTCGAAACGTGGTGGCAACGGCACCGGCCCCGCTACCTGGAGGGGCTGAATCCCGGCGCGAGTAATCGCGAACTGGCGGCGCTGGATAACGCTGTCTACCAGCCGCTGCCGCCCGACCTGCGGGCGTGGTTGAGCTGGCACAACGGCCAGGACGAATCGCTTCTTGGTGGCTTCGTCGAGGCGTTCACCCTGATGAGCGCCGAGCAGATCGGCCAGGAGTGGCACCGCCGGCGGCGCGAGCCGGAACCGGGGTGGAACCCGTCCTGGCTGCCGCTGCTGGACGACTTCCAGGGCGACCTGATCGTCCTCGATCCGACGCTGCCGGGGTGCCCGGTCCGCGAGGTGTGGCGGGGCGAACGGCAACACCCGGTGGTCGCGCCGACGCTGGCCGCGTGGCTGGCCGCCCTCCTCCACGACATCGAGGCCGGTCGGTATCACGAGGACCCGGAGCGGGGTGAATTTCGTCGCGTCTGACCAGATCGCCTTGCCAGGCCGCGCGAAATCTGCGTATACTGACGCGCTGTTTGTTGGCGGAGCCAACCCGTTCACCCCATCCCACCCGGCCGGGGCTGAGCGGTTTCCAGGAAGGAGCCGGCCATGGAGAACCGAGGCACCCCGAGCGGCCCGAGCACGGCCGCGGTCTCCGTACCGCCGCCCCTGGCCGCCACCCTCCGCGACTTCCGCGCCCCCGCTCGCCCGACCCGTCCCAACCAGCGCCTCATCGCCGGCTACGAACTGCTCGACGAGATCGGCTGCGGCGGGATGAGTGTCGTCTACAAGGCCCGGCAGGTACAACTCAACCGGCTCGTCGCCCTGAAGATGCTGCGGTCGGCGGCGGCCAGCCGCGAAGACCTGGTCCGCTTCCGTACCGAGGCGGAGGCGGTCGCTCGCCTGCAGCATCCCGGCATCGTGCAGATCTACGAGATCGGCGAACACGACGGACAGCCGTTCCTCAGCCTGGAATACGTCGCCGGCGGCAGCCTCGATCGCCACCTCGCCGACAAACCGCTGCCGCCCACCGCCGCCGCCCGGCTGGTGCAGGCGCTCGCCGCTGCCGTCCACTACGCCCACCGCCACGGCATCATCCACCGCGACCTCAAGCCGGGTAACGTCCTCCTTTCCGGAGTGCCAACCGCTTCCGAAATGCAGAACGCCTCTGAAATGCAGAATGCAGAATGCAGAATGCAGAATGAGAGGCAGAAAGCACAAGACGACGAACGCGACAATCTGGGCCACGGGAGTGGGGCGGCGGATGCGGGAGACGATATCGGTGCGGATGGTTTTCATTCTGCCTTCTGCCTTCTGCCTTCTGCATTCTGTCCGAAGGTGAGCGACTTCGGGCTGGCCAAGCGGATCGACGGGCCGGCCGGGCAGACGCAGGTCGGCGAGGTGATCGGCACGCCGTCGTACATGGCCCCGGAACAGGCGGAAGGGCGACACCCCGACGTTGGCGTACACACCGACGTGTGGGCGCTGGGCGCCATCCTCTATGAGTGCCTGACCGGCCGTCCCCCGTTTCTGGCCGGGACGATTTACGAGACGCTCGAACACGTTCGGACCCACGACCCGGCGCCGCCGCGGACGCTCACTCCCGGTCTGCCGCACGACCTGGAAGTCATTTGCCTGAAGTGTCTCGACAAGACGCCCGCCCGACGCTACGCCACCGCCGCCGACCTGGCCGCCGACCTCGGCCGCTTCCTGGCCGGCGAGCCGATCGTCGCTCGCCCGCTTGGGCGGGTGGAGCGCGTGCTCAAGTGGGCGAAGGCGCGGCCGACTGCCGCCGCCCTGGTCGTCGTCACCGCCCTGCTGGTCACGGTGATCTCCGCCGCCATCCCGCTGCACATGCTGCGGCTGCAGAGCCAGGTGGAAGAGATCAGCACCGCCATGCGGCAGGCGCATCAGGAGAGTCTGCGTGCCGACTGCGAGCGCAAGCTGGCCGAGGGCCGCGAGGCGCTGACCGCCGGCGACCTGCCGCAGCTGGAACAGGCGATCGTCCAGTTCGCCACCGTTCAGGAGATGATCGACGCCCACCAGGGGATGCTCGACGAACGGCTGGCGCGGCTGCGGAGCCAGGCCACCCGGCTGCGCGAGCAGGCGACGCAGGCGGTCGACCGGCAGATCGGCTCGGCGCCGGCACGCTCGCGTGCTCGCAAGTTCCTGCATTTGCGCGACGAGGCGTTCTTCCAGCTGCACCACGATTTGCTCGGCCAGGCCGACGCCGACCGCACCCGGGCCTGTCTCGATGCGTGCGTCAAGGCGCTGCGGCTGTTCCCCGACCTCGACTGCCTGCCGGCGAGCGAGCGGCCAGGGCTGCGGACCGCTCGCCAGGAGGTGTTGCTGCTCAAGGCCGAGGCCACCGCTCGCCTGGCCGGCGACCCGAACGGTCTGCGCGATGCGCTGACACTGGTCGACCAGGCCGCCGGCGCGGATGCCCAGGGGTGCGGCGTTCACCTCCGCCGCGCCCGCTACCTGGAGCTACTCGGCGACCAGATCCAGGCGGCCCGCGAGCGGCGGCTGGCGCAGCAGACTCCGCCGGCTGGCGCGCTCGACTGGTTCCTGCTCGGCCACGAGCGCTGGCTGTCGGGCGACCTGAACGGGGCGCTGGCCGACTTCGACCGGGCGCTGGGCGAGCAGCCGGAGCTGTTCTGGCCGCGGCTACTGCGGGCGATCGGCCTGCGCGAGCTGCAGCGGCTGACCGAGGCGCGGGCGGAACTGGACCTGTGCGTCCGCGCTCGCCCGACGTTCGCGCGCGGCCTGCTGCTCCGCGCCCTGGTCCACGTCGATCAGAAGAACCTGGACGCGGCCGAGGCCGACCTGCAGGCGGTGGCGCGGCTGTCGCTCGATCTGCCGGCGCGGTACGCGCTGTACATCCACCGCGGCGTGGTCGCCCTGGCGCGCCTCCAGCCGGCGCGGGCGGTCGCCGAGTTTCAGCGGGCGGTGCTGTTGCAGCCTCGCTACTATCACGCCTACGCCAATCTGGCTCAGGGCTATCGTGAGCGAGGGCAAGTCGACCGCGCCGAGGCCGCCCTCAGCCACGCCATTCGACTGGCGCCGCACAACCCCGCCCTGTATCGCGCTCGCAGCCGGCTGCATCTGCAACGCGGCAACCTGACGGCGGCGCTGGCCGACCTGGACCGGCTGCTCGAGCTGGAGCCGGGCGACCGGCCGGCGGACGAGCAGGCGGCCGACCTCCGCGATCGCGTCCGCGTGCTGTACGCGCTGGGCCGCTACGCCGACGCCCTGCCGGCGTGCGAACGGGCGCTGGCGCTGCAGCCGACGCACCCGGCCGGGCTGCGCCTGCACGCCGAGGTGCTGCTGGAGCGGGGGCAGTTCGCCGCCGCGGTGGCGGCCTTTGATCGGTATTTGACCGTCGGTCGCGCCGACGTCGATCTGTACCGCCGCCGCGCCCGCGCCCGCGCCGCCACCGGCGACCTGGCCGGGGTGATCGACGATTACACGCTGGCGCTGGCCCTCCGCCGCGACCCGACGCTGCTCGCCGCCCGCGGCTGGGCGCATCTGGTCCACCAGGCGCCGCGCCTGGCGCTGCGCGACTTCGAGGCGGCCCTGCGGATGCAGCCGAGCGACCCCGACGCCCTGGTCGGCCGCGGCACCGCGCGCTTCGACCTGGGCGATCTGCGGCCGGCGGTGACCGACGTGGAGAAGGCGCTCGCCGCCCGACCGCGGTCGGCGCGCGTGCTGTACAACGCCGCTCGCCTGCTCGCCCGCGCCGCTGCCGCCGCGCCACGGCAGCCGGGGGACCTGCGCGGCCGCGCCGCGGCCGCGCTGCAGCTGGCGGTGCAGGCGACGCCGGCGCCGGGCCGCGGCCGGTTCTGGCAGGAGCAGGTCTGTCGGGACGATGTCTTCCGCCACCTGACGGCGACCCCGGCCTTCGAGGCGGTCGCCCGGCAGGTGCGGCAGGCGGTGCATTCGGCCTCGTCCGCTCCGTGACGTCGGTTCGCCCCGTTCGCCCCGCCCGGCCGCCCCGTTCCTGGAGGACCCCCGCTGATGCCGCGGACGACCCGCCTCGCACGGCCGTTCCCCCTGTCCGGCACCCGTCCCCGCGCCCTGCGGCTGGCGTGCGAACCGCTGGAACGTCGGCTGCTGCCGACCGGCGGATTGCCCGCGCTGCTGCCGCCGATGCCCGGTTTCTCCCCGGTCGCCGCGTTCCGCCAGGCGGTCGCCCTGTGTACCTCGCCGGTCGCCGCCGCCGCGCACGGCCGCGTCCTCTGCGCCGACTTCGATGGCGATGGCGTTCTCGACCGGGCGGAACTGGTGGAGACCGCCTCCGGCAGCGTCGACCAGCTGTTCCTGGCCCACGGAATCGGCGACGGCCGGTTCGAGCCGTGCGAGCGGATCAGCCTGGACGACGTGGCCAACAGTCTTCTGACCGCCGACCTGAACAGCGACGGGGCGATCGACCTGTTCGTCCACGGCGTGTCGCCTGAACACGCCACGCTGCTGCTCAACCGCGGCGACGGCACGTTCACCGCCTACCACCGCGACCCGGACGAGGCGGCGCTGGCCGTCGCCGACCTGACCGGCGATCGGCGGGACGACTTCGTCTATGCCTACCAGGACGGCGACCGGCTGAGCGTGCAGCTGGCCGACGGCCGGCAACAGGTGCTGCTGACCGGCTACCCAGGCATGCTGTCGCCGCGGACGTTGACGCTGGCCGACCTGAGCGGCGACGGACTGCCCGACCTGGTCGTCGCCGACGGCAGTAGCCGGGTGCTGATCTTTCCCGGCCGCGGCGACGGCACCTTCGCCCCCGAGATCTGGGACGGCAGCGGGTTGCCGACCGGCCGGCTGCCGGTCCAGGTGACGGTCGCCCGACTGGGAGATGTTGGCGAAATCGATCCGGAAAGTGGCAAGTTTTTCGACCCCTTCCCCGACCTGGTGGTGACCAACCAGGGCAGCGACGCCGTCACCATCTATTACGGCGGCCGCGACGGCCTGCGCTACGGCGGCGCCGTGCCCACCGGGACGGCCCCGGCGGCCACCGCGGGGGCCGACGTGACCGGCGACGGCCGGCCCGACCTGGTGGTCACCTGCAGCGGCAGCGACGAGGTGTGGGTGATCCCCGGCGCCGGCGACGGCCGGTTTGCCGACTGGGCCGCCCGCGTGCTGCCCACCGGCCCGCACCCGAACATCAGCTACCTGAGCGACTTCGACGGCGACAAGGCGGTCGACCTGGTCACACTCAACGGCAAGAGCGACACCCTCACCTACTACCCGAACGTGGCCGCCGTGACCGCGGCTTCCACCCTGCACACCACCGGCGCCGTTCCAGTCGCCGGCCTGGTGCAAGATGTCAACAGCGACGGCATGAGCGACCTGCTGGTCGGCACCACGACCGGGGCCGTCGAGCTGTACGCCGGCACCGCCGCCGGCCTGCAGTGGCAGCAAACGCTGACCACGTCCGGCGGCCGCCTGTCGGCCCTGGCGCCGATGGCGACGACGACGAACGCGAACGCCTTTTACGCGCTGGGGACCGACACCGGCCAGGCGGCGCTGGTGACCGTCGACCCCGGCGACAGCAGCAGCCCGCCGGCGGCGCCGTCCACCGCCACCACGACCGACGGCAGCAACCGCCCGGCCGGCGAGACACTGACGGTGATGCTGCCGATGCTGGTGGCGCTCCTGCCGCTGTCCACGCACCCGGCGGACGTGGTGCCGCTGCTCGTCCCTGGCCCGCACGATCCGATGGTCAACCCGATCAGCCTGCGGCCTGCGGCCGGGCTGGCGGCCGGAACAGGCGACGGAGTGGCCGAGATCCTCGGTCGGAAGTAGTCGCGCAAGGGGAGCGGCCCGACCGACGGCGGGCGAGGCTCGACCCGGTCCAGCGGTTCATCCTGGGTGGACGAGGCCGCCGCCCCACTGCTCGAACCGGAGGGGACGACCGCCGGGACGCTGACCCCGCCCCGTCCGCCGGCGGGATGCGGGCACCCTGGGCGCCGGTCCCGGCCGAGCCACCTTCCCCGTCCGTGGAGGACTGGCCGCCCCAGACTGCCACCCTGCCGACCATCGCCGAGGAACCGCCGCCGTTCGAGATGCCCCTGACGGTCGCCCTGGAGTTCTCCCGCACGGACGATCCGCTGCTGTTCGCGCTGCTGCTGGTCTCCGCCATCGGTCTGCGCTACGACGTGGAGCGCGCGCTCATCGCCGAGCGGGATACGGAACCTGTTCAATCGAGTGAAAAGGAATGACACGGTCGCGCGAGCGGCTCCGGCATCCGGGAGCCGGGCATCCGCTTTACTCTTGCCTCGCTGCCCTCGATGGTCCTAGAGTGAAGGGGTGTCGACAGGCTGTCCGAGGTGTTTTCATGAGTCGCTTTCGCGCCACCTTCGCCCACCGACATGTCGTTCTGCCCATCATCAATGTCAACAGTCTGGACCAGGCGTTAACCAACGTCCGCATTGCTCGCGAAGCCGGGGCCGATGGGTGTTTCCTCATCAGCCTGGGCCTCGCCTCCGACGACGAATTGCTCGACATCCACGCCGCCGTGCGCGCGCGCGAACCGGCGTTCTGGCTGGGGATCAACTGCGTCGGCCTGACGCTCGACCGGCTGTTCAACCGCCTCGACCCGCAGGTGTCCGGCGTGTGGGCCGACGATGCGCTCATCGACGAGACGACGACGGACCAGCCGGCGGCGCTGCGGGTGCAGCAGCTGCAGCAGGCGCGCGGCTGGCAGGGGTTGTACTTCGGCGGAGTGGCGTTCAAGTACCAGCGGCCGGTCCGCGACGTGGCCGCCGCCGCCCGCAAGGCCTCCCGCTACATGGACCTGGTGACCACCAGCGGACCCGGCACCGGCCTCCCGGCGGCGCCGGAGAAGGTGCGGCGGATGAAACAGGCAATCGGCACGACGCCGCTCGCCCTGGCCAGCGGCGTGACGCCCGAGAATGTCACCGACTACCTGGCTTCCGCCGACTGCTTCCTCGTCTCTACCGGCATCAGCTCCACACTCGAAGACCTCGACCCCGACCGCATCCGCGATCTGCTTCAGGTGATCCGCACCTGGGAAGACAAACACCCCTGACGCCCTCTCGCCGGCACCCATCGGGCGGACCGGGCGGTCCGATGCGCCCACACGTTCCGGTCGTAACGGCGTTCGGGGGGAACCTCGCCGGCTGGCGGCGCGTCCTTCCCTGAGCAACGCCGGGCGAGTCTGTATAATCGTCGGGATGTGACTGAGACTGGCCCCGGCGGACGCGACACACAGGACAGCACCATCATGGCAGACTGGCAACGTTCCCACACCTGCGGCGAGCTTCGCGAGAGTCACATCGGCCAGACGGTCGTCCTGAACGGCTGGGTGAACACCTACCGCGCCCACCCCGACCAGGTCTTCATCGACCTGCGCGATCGCTACGGGCTGACCCAGGTCGTGCTCGACAGCGATCATCCGCAGGTGTTCGCCATCGGCCAGGAGGCCCGCTCCGAGTGGGTGCTGAGCGTTCGCGGCACCGTGCGCGAGCGACTGCCGGGCAAGCACAATCCGAAGCTGGCGACCGGCGACATCGAGGTGGTGGCGACCGAGTTGGTCGTGCTCAACCGCTGCCCGAATCCGCCGTTCGAGACGTGGTCGGTACCGCTCGAAGGCGGGGTGTTCGGCGACCCCGACCTGGCCGGCGAGGATTTGCGGCTGCAGTACCGCTACCTCGACCTCCGCCGCGCCACCCTGCAGCGGACGCTGGCGATGCGGCACCGGCTGAACAAGACGATCCGCGACTACCTCGACGAGCAGGGGTTCCTTGAGCTGGAAACGCCGCTGCTGGGCCGATCGACGCCGGAAGGGGCGCGCGACTACCTGGTGCCCAGCCGGGTGTCGCCCGGCCACTGGTACGCGCTGCCGCAGTCGCCGCAGCTGTACAAGCAGCTGGATGGTGGCCGGCTACGACCGCTACTTCCAGATCGCCCGCTGTCTGCGCGACGAGGACCTGACCGACAGCCGGAGTTCGACCTCGAGTTCGTCAGCAGGACGACGGTGTTCGCGGTGATCGAGGGGCTGACCGCCGCCACCTTCCGCCGCTGCATCGACACATGCGCATCGACGAGGGGCAGCGACAACTTCGTTATGGCATGGAGATTACCGGACCGACCAGACCGAGTTCAAGGTGTTCCGCGACGTGGCGACCGCCGGCGGGGTCGTCCGCGGGCTGAACGCCAAGGGAGCGGCCCAACACCGAGCTGAAGCCCGAGGGGACGCGGAGCAGGTGGGGCTGGCGTGGATGAAGGTGGAGGAGTTCACCGGGTGAGCCGGTGCAGCAGGCGAACGGTTCGCCGCCGAACCGGGCTGCTGTTCGTCGCCGACACCGAGGCGTGGGGAACGCATCTGGGGTCGGACGCGCAAGGATTTCAAGATCGCGATCGTCGACTTCCCGGGGGACGGCGACGAGGGGTCGCCGGCAGGACCAGTAGAGGCCGGACCGGCGCGGGTGAAGGCGAAGTGATCAACGGCTACGGGCGCACAGGTCGGGTTCCGTGTTCTGAGCAGGCGCTGGGATGATGCTGGCGATCGCGAACGCGGCGAGATGGAACTGGGGCTGCACGATCGCCGGCGGAGCGAGTATCATTCCAGATGCGATCCGATGGGATCGTGGTTGTTCGATGACGCCGCCGTGGCGGCGTGGAAGTCGGCCCTTGGCCGTCACCTTCGTCTGCGCCGTCAGATCCTTGCCATGGAAGACCAAGCTGCCATACTTGCATCAGCGCCCCAGGCGAGGCCAGCCCGGCGGGTGCTATCCTCAAGGCAGCCCTTGCCCTTTACCTGCGTCCCTTCGAGATACAGGTATCCCAGCGTGGTGCCCAAAAGGACAGTATGAGAGATTGATCAGAGTCGCTCGCATGTTGCGAAGAGGCAGTTCCACGGGTCATCGCGCCGATCGAACCTTCGCCAGGTCACTACGCGTCCTTCGGGCCTTCAGCGTGTATCGACGATCTCCAGATCTTCACCTGGGAACATCGACGATCCTGGTTGGCGGCGAAGCCGACAGCAGGGCGGCGACCATTGGCGACGGCGACGGCGTAGCCGGGGGATCGGATGCGCGCGTTCGCCACCTCGCCGGCGGCGGCGGGATCCTTGGCGAGAGTTCACCCAGCTCGACCTCGAAATGGCGTTCGTCGAGCAGGACGACGTGTTCGCGGTGATCGAGGGGCTGACCGCCGCCACCTTCCGCCGCTGCATCGACGTCGACATCCCGCTGCCCATCCCGCGCATCCCCTACGACGAGGCGATGCGTCGCTTCGGCAGCGACAAACCGGATCTCCGTTATGGCATGGAGATCACCGATCTGACCGACCTGGCGACCCAGACCGAGTTCAAGGTGTTCCGCGACGTGGCGACCGCCGGCGGGGTCGTCCGCGGGCTGAACGCCAAGGGAGCGGCGGCCAAGTTCTCCAACACCGAGCTGAAACCCGAGGGGACGCTGTCGGAGCAGGTGAAGCAGTTCGGCGCCAAGGGGCTGGCGTGGATGAAGGTGGAGGCGGAGAAGTTCACCGGGTCGATCGAGAAGTTTTTCCCGGCGCCGGTGCAGCAGGCGCTGCGGCAACGGTTCGCCGCCGAACCGGGCGATCTGCTGCTGTTCGTCGCCGACACCGAGGAGACGGCCAGCGCCGCGCTGGGCGGGCTGCGAACGCATCTGGCGGCGCGGCTGGGACTGGTCGATCCGACGCGCAAGGATTTCAAGATCGCCTGGATCGTCGACTTCCCGTCGTTTTTGTGGGACGCCGACGAGAACCGCTGGGTCGCCAATCACCACCCGTTCACCGCGCCGCAGGACCAGTACCTCGACACGCTGAAGAACGCCACCGAGGCCGACCTGACCGACCACGGCAGCGCGCTGGCGCGGGTGAAGGCGAAGGCGTATGACCTGGTGATCAACGGCTACGAATGCGGCGGCGGCAGCATCCGGATTCACAACCCGGAGGTCCAGGCGGCGATGTTCCGTGTTCTCGGCATGTCCCCCGAGCAGGCACGGGCACGCTTCGGCTTCCTGCTCGACGCGCTGCGGTTCGGCGCTCCGCCGCACGGCGGCATCGCGCTGGGCCTGGACCGCTGGGCGATGATGCTGGCCGGCACGCCGAACATCCGCGACGTGATCGCCTTCCCGAAGAATCAGAAGGCGCGCGACCTGATGACCGGCGCCCCCGCCCCGGTCGACAGCCGCCAGCTGAAGGAACTGGGGCTGTAGCCGTCAGAGCGAGTATTCAATTACTCTCCGCAAAGCACGACCCGGCAGCCGACATCGTCCAGATGGTTGCCGGGGTCGTACAGGCGGCGGTAGGCGGAGCGGCAGAATCGGGCGCCGTCGCTCCACGACCCGCCGCGGAGTAGCCCGTCGCCGGGCAACGGCGGCTCCCGCGGATCCAGCGAGTAGGTCATCCCGTAGCCGGTGTCGGGATCGGTACACCACTCCCAGACGTTGCCGTGCATGTCGAACAGCCCCCACGGATTCGGCGGGAAGGTGCCGGCGACAGTGAGCGTGGCGGGCCGCACCTCGTCGCGCGGACGGCGGACCGGTATGTACTCGTAGTAGTTCGCTTGCTCTACGGACAGATCGTCCCCGACATGAAAGGCGGTGGTGGTGCCGGCGCGGCAGGCGTGTTCCCACTCGGCCTCGGTCGGCAGCCGGAACCGCTGGCCGGTCTTCTCGCTCAGCTGCTCCACGAACGCCCGCGCCGCTTCCCACGACACCCCTTCGACCGGGTAGTCATCGCCGCCGCACGCCCACGGTCGGTCGCCCGTCATTGCGTACCACTGGGCCTGGGTCACCGGCGCGACGCCGAGCCAGTAGCCGTCGGCGATCGTCACCAGATGGCGGGCCTCGTCGCTGAAACGGTGCTCCTCGTCCGACGGGCTGCCCAGCAGGAACATTCCGGGTGGAATGAACGCGAACGTCAACGGCGGAGCGCCGGGCACCTCGACCGTTCGCCGCGGCACGCACGGCTCGACACCGTCCGCCAAGAGGGCGACGATGCGTTCATGCCAGCGCGGCCGGTCGGGGTGCGCCGGATTCAGACACGTCGCCTGCAGCCGCCGGTGCAGCCGCAGCAGTTCGGACCTTAGAGGATCGTCGAACTCCTCCAGCCAGTCCGCCAGCACCTGCCAGCGGGCCTTGTCATGCGGGTCCGCCACCACCGCCGCCAGCAATGCGTCCAGTTCGGTCATCGGCCTGTATTCCGATCGCTCATGGCGTCTAATCCACCACTCGGTTGCCGTCGCTCGTGCCGGCGTCGCGCGGGATCTCCACCGGCCGGCCGAACAGGTTGCTGGCGAACTGGTTCCCCCGCCCGCCGACGACGCGGAGTGGGGCGTACTTGCCGCCGTCCTTGCCGTCGTGGCGAATCAGGCAGTCGGAGACGCGGCTGTGGGTCACGTCGTCGCACAGCAGGCCGATGGCGTCGCAGTCGAGAATGGTGCAGCCGGTCACGTTCATCCGCCGGCAGCGGTCGAGCGTCACCGCCGCGTCGACGCCGTACACGCCGTGGACGTGCAGCCCGGTGAGCGTGCAGTCCTGACAGTTGCGGAAGAGGAGCGCGTTTTTCGTGTTGCGGCTGGTGCCGTAGGCGTAGCCGGGGTTCCGCTCGAAGGCGTTGGAGCCGACGACGATCTGTTGCGAATCCTCCACGCGCAGGTTGTACGCATAGCCCATCCAGAAGGTGTTGCCGGTGAGCGTCACCCCGCGGGCGTCGCGGATGTCGACGTTGGTCTGCACGTCGGAGAACACGTTGCCGGTGATGGTGACGTGGCCCCACTGGGCGCCGCCGGCCTTCCCCTTCAGGTCGTCGCCGCGGCCGAGTAGGCGGACGTTGGCCGAGTCGGGGCCGGTGCTGTTGTGCTGAATGGTGCAGCCGGTGATCGCCACCTCGGCGATCGACCCGCCGGTGCAGTCGAGCAGCACGTTCGCCGTTGGCGGACCCTTGGCCCCCATGCAACTCTCGATGTCGCAGCCGGTGATCTGCACGTTGCGGACCTCGCCGCCGCGCGACACCACCCCACCGCCATCGCAGTAGCTGATGTGACAGCCGACGATGTTCGACTGGTGCAGGTTGACGTGATCGTAGTACACGCCAATGCCGCGGTTCTCGTAGATGTGACAGGCGGAGATCAGCACGTTGCGGTTGCGCTTCACCAGATGCACGCCGTGGCGGCACAGGCGGATGCCGACGCGCTGCAGCGTCAGCCCCATCGTGCCCTCGGCGGCGATGCCGTCGGCGTCCGAATGGTCGCCGACGATCTCCAGCCCTTCCACCATCGGCGTGCGCTGCCGGTCCCACACGGCCGGCTTGAACGACTTCGGGTCGGCCGTGCCGGCGTGAGTACCGACGAAGCGAATCGCCGGCCCGGCGCCGGCCATCACCAGCCGCGCCGGCCCGTCGGCGACGAACGCGGTGAAGCCGACCCGGTCCAGCTCGACCGTGATCGGGCGAGTAATGCGATACGTCCCCGGCGGGAACCGGATGGTCCCGGCCCGGCCGTCCACCGCCGCCTGGATGGCTGCCGTGGCGTCCGCCTTGCCGTCGGCCACCGCCGCCAGGTCGCCGGCCGTCGCCGCCCGCCGCCCGATCGCCGCGAGCAGCACCAGCCCGCTCGTCAGCCCGATGATCCCCACCGTCACCCATCGTCCGCGCATCGCCGTCCTCCTCGTGCCACCGCTCGGGCGCCGTCGTCGGTCTATCGAACGACAGGGCGTTCGTCCGGCCGACGATTCACGACAATTCCTGGCTACGCCGCTGGTATTCGTGCGAATCGGCCATTAGAATCCCCCTCATTCCCTGACACCGATCGTCGCACATCTTCCGGAGTGTGTCTTCATGCTCACGATCAGCGGAAAGGCGCTCGGCCGCAAAAAGCCGTTGTTCGCCGACTTCTCCATCCCCTTCCCGCCCGACCTGGGCGACGGTGGCGCGGTCACGCTCCGCGACCTGATTTCGCGCGTGGTGCGGGGCGAGGTCGATGCGTTCAAGCAGCGGCAGGAGGAGCGCAAGGTGTTCCGCGCCCTGACCGCACGCGAGATCAGCGAGGGGGCGGCCCGCGGCAAGGTCGAGATGGGCGGCACCGACCTGAACCAGAAGGTCGACGTCGACGAGGCGATCGGCACCGCGCTGCTGGCGTTCGAGGACGGGCTGTTCCTCGTCGTCGTCGACGGGCAGGAGCAGCGCGATCTCGACGCCCAGGTGTTCGTTCAGCCCGACAGTCGCGTCACGTTCGTCCGTCTGGTCATGTTGGCGGGGGGGTGAGCCATGTTGAACCGCGAAGAAGCGCAGAAGCGACTGAAGACATTCGAGATCAAGAGTTGGGAGAAGGACCGGCTGGCCGCGGTGGCGAAACTGGCCGAACGACCGCGCACGGTCGGCCGGGTGCTGCTCGACCGCGACGCCGCCGGCAAGGCGTTCAAGGGCTGGGAGGCGCGCGGCAAGGCGAACGCCGAGGCGCAGAAGCTGCTCGCGGCGATGCCGGCGAAGGAGCGGCAGGCGCTGTTCGCCGCGCTGTATCCGAAGCTGGCCACCGCGATCGAGCGGACCTGGTCGGTGTTCCCGCAGCTGCCGTATGAGGCCGGCTATTGCCGCAAAGGGTTCCGCAACCCGGGGGACGAGTCGGCCCACACCGAGGTACGCTTCAACTGGCTGCAGTCGATCGCCCGCGAGCTGAAGGGCTACGACCCCGACGTCGTCTGGTGCGCCACCTGGGCGGCCCACCTCGGCGGCGGGTACGGCAACGACTCGCTGGGACTGCTGCTCGCTGCTGCCGTGAGCGCCGGCGGGACGGAAGGCGACGAGGTATTCGAGATCCTCAAGGAGTCGGCCACCAACCAGCACGAGATCGGCTCGATGGGCCGGCACGTCACCCGCGCCCTGCTCGCCAGCGCGCGGCCGGCGGCGTGGGAGTACGTCGAGAAGCTGCTGCTGGCGGCGCAGCGGCAGGAGGGGTTGCGGCAGGTGATCCTCGAAGCGATCGACGAGGCGCACCCGCAGGCGTTCCGCCGCATGTTGAAACTGATTCTGGAAGAGAACCTGCTGCGCTTCTCGGCCACCGTCCGCGCCATCGACGTGTGGTTCGGCTTGCAGTGGTCGGCGCTCACCCCGGCGGTGCTGCGCAAGGCAGTCGCCGACGTGCTCCGCTATCTCGAAGACCCGGCGGCCTGTACTGCGGCGATCGAGAAGGAAACCGGCGAGGGACTGTACCTGGCCCTGTGGGCGATCGCGTTCGACGACGCGGCGAAGGCGATCGAGCCAGCGGCGCGGCTGCTCAAAGACCCGTCGGTCGAGCGGCGCTACGTGGCACTGAAGTTCCTCGACGACCTGGAGCTGCCGGCGGCGCGGCAGGCGCTTGTCCCGGCGATCGACGACGAGGATCTGCGCATCGCCGTGAGTGCGCTGGAAAAGGGGCCGCAGGCCAACGAACCGCCCGACCTGTGGGACGCCATCCTGCGGCTGCTCGATCGGATGCCGGCGAAGACGACCCAGGGCGAAGCGCTGGTGTGGCCGTGGGCGACGGTGGCGATCAACCGGCAGGCGGTGGCGGGCGAGCTGGTCGACCGGCTGGGCAAGCGGCCAGCGACGACGCTGGTGCCGTACCTGCGCGACCTGGCGTCGTACCACCGCGGCAACGTGGTCGAGCAGTTGGCCAAGCTCAAGAAGTGGGACGCCGCCACGCGCGACACCCTGTTCGAGCTGGCCGGCGATCGCGACGGCTGGGTGCGCGAGAAGGCGCTCAAGGCGCTCAAGAAGTGCGACGTCACCGAGGCCGACGCCGTCCGCGTCGAGGCGCTGCTCACCCGCAAGGGGAGCGAGCTGCGCCAGGGCGTCCTGTCGCTGTTACGCAAGCAAACGACGCCGCATGCGCTCGCCAGCGCCGATCGGCTGCTGACGTCGAAGAAGCAGCCGCAGCGAGCCGCCGGGCTGGAACTGCTGCGGCTGCTGGTCGACAAGAAGAAGGCGGTGCCCGAGTGCCGCGCCCGCGCCGAGGCGTACCGCCAGGCGCACCCGACGCTGACCGAGGACGAGGATCTGCAGCTGGAGGCGATCCTCGACGTCCGCCGCGAGCGGCCGACGCTGCAAAATGCGCTGGGGCTGATGGACCCGGCGGCGCGCACCCCGGCGATCGAGCCGAAAGCGCGCAAGGTGACGCTCTGCACGCCGGCCGCGCTGGCCTGTCTGAAGGCGCTCGACGACCTGATCCATCAGCACCGCGAGACGGCGATCCAGGTGTCCAGCTACGACGGCCAGGAAGAGGTGTTGCTCGGCAACGCCTTCTGGCGCTTCCCCGAACCCGAATCGAACAAGCCGATCGAGCCGCAGCTGGAGAAGCTGCCGCTTTCGGAGGTCTGGAAAGGGTGGTATGACAGCCGCACCTCGAAACAGCTCGACAAGGACGGGCTGGAGCTGATCCGGGCGATGGTGTGGTGGAACATCGACGCCGGCGACCTGCGTGAGATGCAGAAGGGGTACGGCAAGCGGTTCCCCGACTGGGTGAAGCTGTTCAGCGGCGGGCAGAAGCCGCCCAAGCTGCGCTACGGCCTGGTGGTCGGCCGGCTGATCAACTGGCTGCTCCGGCTGCACCCGCCGGCGGGCGCCGTTGACTTCCTGCTCGACGTCGTCGAGACCGGCTACGCCAGCGTGCCGGACGAGGAACGCAAGCGCGCCGTCCCGCTGAACGACTGGATGAAGCGGCAGAAGGACTGGCGGTGCAGCTCGCCGATCGAACCGTGGTGGGACGCGCTGACCACGTACCGGCGGCTACTGCCGGCGGCGTGGACCGACGAGCACACGCTGCGGCTGTGGGACCTGCACCACTGGCGCGACGAGCCGGCGCCCGGCGTGTCGCGCATCCGCCCCGATTTCGACCTGTTCCTCGCCGCCTGGAAGGCGAAACGTGTCAACGAGAACGACTTCTTCGACCAGGTGCTTGGCCCGGCCCAGGACTCCTACGTCAATCTTCGCGTGGTGACGGCGCCGGCGTCCGAACCGCTGAAACAGTGCCCCGATCTGGCGCCGCTGGCGGAGCGGGCCAGGGAACGGATACTGGAGATCGAGTTAAAGCGAGGTGAGATGCCGACGGCGGCGTCCGGGCCGGCCGGTGGGATCGCCGCGCTGCGTGGCGTCGACACGCTGCGGCGGTTGCTGGCGGCGCTGGGCAAGAAGCCGCTGTCCCGGTCGCCGTCGGGCGAGGGCCGCACCGAGGTGCTGTCGCGGCTGGTGCAGGTGACGCTGCCCGCCGCCAGCGATACACCCGCGGTGTTCGCCGCTGCGGCGAAGGCCGACGGCTGGACGCGCGAGCGGCTGCTCCAGCTGGCATTCGCCGCCCCGCAGTGGCTCGACGCCATCGAACATGCCGTCGGCTGGCCGGGGCTGAAAGAGGGCGTGTGGTGGTTCCTCGCCCACACCCCCGGCGGACGCTCCGGCATCGTCGACGCCGCCACTCTCGACGACGGCGACTACGGCGACGACGAGTTCGGGCTGGACGATCTCAATTTTGACGATGAAGACGATCTCGATACTCCACAAGAGGCGGTGGCGAAGGTCGATCCGTGGGAGAAGGCGATCCGCGAGCGGACCTCGCTCAGTCCGGAGGAGCGATCGAGCGGGGCGGTCGACGCTGCCTGGTTCCAGCGCATCTACCCACCGCTCGGCCGCAAGCGCTGGGACGAGATCGCCGCGGCGGCGAAGTACGGCACCAGCTACGGCAGCGGCCACAAGAAGGCGACGCTGCTCGCCGATGCCATGCTCGGGCGAGCGAAGAAGAGCGAATTCATCCGCAATATCCGCGATCGCAAGCTCAAGGAGCCGGTGCGCCTGCTCGGGCTGATGCCGCTGCCGGCCGGCGAGAGCGCGAGGGCCGAGCTGCTGTCGCGCTACAAGGTGTTGCTGGAGTACCGCCGCTACGTCCGCACCCTCGGGCCGATGTCGCGCGAGGACGCCGAGCGGACCAGCGCCATCGGGTTCGAGAACCTGGCGCGAACCGCCGGCTACTCCGATCCGGTGCGGCTGGAATGGGCGATGGAGGCCAAGCAGATCGCCGACCTGGCCGCCGGGCCGGTGTCCGTTACCCAGGATGGCGTTACCGTCACCCTGGCGATCACCACCGACGCCCAGCCGGAGGTGACCGTTCGCCGCGGCGAGAAGCCGCTCAAGGCGGTTCCGCCGGCGGTTCGCAAGCACCCGAAGATCGCCGCCCTGGTGGAGCGCAAGGCCGACCTGAAGCGGCAGGCATCGCGGGTGCGCCAGTCGCTCGAAGGGATGATGGTCCGCGGCGACACGTTCTCCGGCGACGAGCTGCGCAATCTGTTCGAGCATCCGCTGGTGCGGCCGGTGCTGGAGCGCCTGGTCGTCCTCGGTGAAGGAATAACGGGTTACCCGATTGCTGGCGGGCAGGCGCTGGAGGATCACAGCGGCAAACGCGAGCCGGTCAAGCACGACGAACGGCTGCGCTTCGCCCACCCGCACGACCTGTTCGCCGCCGGCGAGTGGGATAAATGGCAGCACGACTGCTTCGCCCGCGAGCGCGTGCAGCCATTCAAACAGGTGTTCCGCGAACTGTACGTGCCGACCGCCCAGGAGAAGACCGACGCCGGAGCGTCGCACCGCTACCACGGCCAGCAGGTCAACCCGCGGCAGGCGATGGCACTGTGGGGCAGCCGCGGCTGGGCCACCAGCGACGAGATCAGCAAGACGTTCCACGACGCCGGCATCGTCGCCGAGGTGTTCTTCCGCCACCACGGCTGGACGCCGGCGCAGGTCGAGGGGCTGACGCTGGAGGCGGTGCGCTTCCGCCGCCGCGGCGAGTTCAAGGTGCTGCCGCTGGAAGAGGTGCCGCCGCGGCTGTTCAGCGAGGTGATGCGCGACTGCGACCTGGTGGTGAGCGTGGCCCACGTCGGCGGGGTCGACCCGGAGGCGAGCGCCAGCACGGTCGAAATGCGGTCGGCGCTGGTGCGCGAGACCTGCGCGCTGCTCAACATCACCAACACGCGGGTGTCGGGCAACCACCTGCTGATCGACGGCCGGCTGGGCACCTACTCGGTTCACCTGGGCAGTGGCGTGGTTCACCGGCAACCGGGCGGGTCGGTGTGCATCGTGCCGGTGCATTCGCAGCACCGCGGGCGGCTGTTCCTGCCGTTCGCCGACGACGACCCGCGCACCGCCGAGGTCATCAGTAAGGTGTTACTGCTGGCGCGGGATGACCAGATTCAGGATCCGACCATCCTGGAGCAGCTGCGCTGAGCGGCGGGAGGGGCGAACGATGCCGGACCTGGCGGACGGTGAGAGCGTCGAGGTGCAGGGGTCGGGCAGCCGGCCGTATGTGCTGAAGAACGTCGGCGGGGTGTATTCGTGTACCTGCCCGGCGTGGCGGAACCAGTCGGTGCCGATCGAGCGGCGGACGTGCAAGCACCTCCGCCGCCTGCGCGGCGATGCGGCGGAGGAGGTACGGCTCGGCGCCGCCTTCGCCGCTCCACCGCCGCGGCACACCGAGGACCGCGAAGGTCCACCGGTGCTGCTCGCCGAGACGTGGGACAGCGAAACCGACCTGGCCGGCTGGTGGATGAGCGAGAAGCTCGATGGAGTAAGGGCATACTGGGACGGGAAGCAGTTCCTGTCCCGCAACGGCAACGTCTACCTGGCGCCGGACTGGTTCGTTGCCGGGCTGCCCGACGTGCCACTCGACGGCGAGTTGTGGATCGCCCGCAAGGCGTTCCAGCGGACGTCCGGCATCGTCCGCCGGCAGGACCGGCCGGCGGAGTGGCGGCAAGTCCGCTACGTCGTCTTCGACGCGCCGGCGGTGGACGCCGGCTTCGAGGAACGGATGCGCGTGCTGGCCGACCTGCTCGGCCACGCCCGGCCGGAGCATCTGGACGTGCTGTCGCACCAGCCGTGCCGCAGCCTGGACCATATGCGCGAGGAACTGGAGCGAATCGACGCGCTGGGCGGCGAGGGGCTGATGCTGCGCCAGCCGGGATCGCGCTACGTCGCCGGCCGGTCGAGCACGCTGCTGAAGGTGAAGCGGTTCCTCGACGCCGACGCGACGGTGATCGGTCACGAACCGGGCCAGGGGCGGCACAAGGGGCGGCTCGGCGCGCTGCTGGCGCGGCTGGCCGACGGGACGGTGTTCGCCGTCGGCACTGGCTTCTCCGACGCCCAGCGGTCCGCTCCGCCGCCGGTCGGCAGCGTCATCACCTTCCGCTATCAGGAACTGTCCGACCGCGGGGTGCCGCGCTTCCCGTCATTCGTCCGCGTTCGTAGCGACTCAGCACCGGCGGCGGTCGCTGCGGGGACACGGCGTTTCACCTACGGCGCCGGGGACACCGCACGGCTGTGGCAGGTGACGCAGCGCGGCGCGGAGGTCGAGATCGTTTACGGATCGCCCTCGTCGCCGAAGACGAAACGCGAACGTCACGCCAGCGACCAGGCGGCGCGGCGGGCAGTCGAGACGCTGATCGCCGAAAAGTGCGACGACGGCTTCGTCGAGCAAACGGCGGACGATGCGCCCCCTCCAGCGCCGGTCGCTTCAGTCGCCACGTCGACCGGAGGGGTGCGGCACTTCGAGTTCGTCGAGGGGACGTCGAGCAAGTTCTGGGAAGTGTGGACCGAGGGGGCGACGCTGAAGACGCGCTACGGCCGCCTCGGCAGCCAGGGGACGACGACGCTCAAGCAGTACCCTGACGAGACAGCAGCAAAGGCGGCGGCAGACAAACTGGTCCGCGAGAAGACCGGCAAGGGGTACGTCGAGCGGTCAGGTGGCACGCCCTGAGGCTCTGCGAAGGGCGTGACGTGAGGATGGCCGTGACGCGATACCACGCCCGTCGCTGCGCTCCGAGCGTGCCACCCGGCACAGTCGCTGTCCTTGGTGGCACGCCCTGAGGCTCTGCGAAGGGCGTGAGTGCGAGGACACCTGATACGCATCCACGCCCGTCACTGCGATCCGAGCGTGCCGCCCGAAACGGCGACGATTGGAAGTTGATTGGTGCCATGCCCACGCTCGCGTGGGCATGCGACCACCTCCGGCGTCCCGTTCTCCGTTGGCCTTCACCCCTCGTCACCCGCTCTTCCCCTCCCGTGCCACCCGTTCGGCGGCGCGCAGCACCCGCAGGGCGTTGCGATACAGGATTTTGTGGATCTTCTCTTTCTCGTACCCGCGATTGAGTAATTCCTGCGTGATCGCCGGGTAACACGACACATCTTCCAGCCCCTTCGGCACACGGCCGATGCCGTCGTAGTCGGAGCCGATGCCGACGTGGTCGATTCCCGCCACCTTGACGATGTGGTCGATGTGGTCGACGACGGTGTGAACGCTGCCGCGCGGCATCGGGTGGCGATCTTTCACCGCCTTCCACGCCACGTCGAACTGTTTCTCGTCGGGCAGCTGTTTCTTCAACCGATCGTATTCGCCCGACAGCGCACGGCTTACGCGCGCGCCCTCGGGGGTGATAAAGCCGGAGTAGAAGTTCACCATCACCACCCCGCCGTTCTTCGCCACCAGCCGCAGCACGTCGTCCGGCACGTTGCGCGGGTGGTCGGCCAGGGCGTAGGCCGACGAGTGCGACGCGATCACCGGCGCCCGGGTGACGCGCAGCGCGTGCTTCATCGTCGCCACCGACACATGCGAGATGTCGACCAGCATGCCCAGCCGGTTCATCTCCGCCACCACTGCCTCGCCGAACTTCGTCAGCCCGCCGTGCCGCGGCTTGTCGGTCGCCGAGTCGGCCCAGTCGATCGTTTCGCTGTGCGTCAGCGTCATGTAGCGCACGCCCAGCCGGTAGAACGTCCGCAGGGCGCCGAGTGAGTTGTCGATCGAGTGCCCGCCCTCGACGCCGATCAGCGAGGCGATCCGTCCGGACTGGCGAATCCGCTCCACGTCATCAGCAGTCGACGCCATCGCGAACACGTCGGGGTAGGTGTCGACCAGCCGGCGGATAACGTCGATCTGCTCCAGCGTGTCGCGGACCGCCTTGCCGGTGTGGGCGGTTTCCGACGGGACGTAGGCCGACCAGAACTGGGCGCCGACGTTGCCCTGCCGCAGCCGCGGGATGTCGGTGTGCATCCCCTTTTGCGGTTTGCGGAGGTCGATCTTCTGGAACGACCCGCCGGTCCGTTCGCGCAGCACCCACGGCAGGTCGTTGTGGCCGTCGAAAACGTACCCCTCCGCGTGGATGCGCCGCGCCTGTTCGGACACCACCACCGCCGGCCGCTCCGTCGGCGTCTCCGCTCCGCCCGCCAGCCACGCGCCGGCCGCCACCGCCACCACGCCCGCCAGCCACCACCGCTTCATGCTTCGCCCTCGCCTCCGGGTTCTCGAGCACCCGCACGATTGTAGCCGACGCCGATGCCCGGCTGGGTGGCACGCCCTGAGGCTCTGCGAAGGGCGTGAGCGTTGGAGGATGCTTGACCCGCTCCCACGCCCGTCGCTGCGCTCCGAGCGTGCCACCCGGACCGATCCCGTCGGCCACCCACGCCACGATTGTAGCCGACGCCGATGGCCGGGGCGCGGGCAGCCTCGTAGCAAAACCGAACCTTCACCCCTCGCCCACCGCCGGAGGATGCCGATGCGTGCCGTCGATGTGATCCGCAAGAAGCGCGACGGACAGGCGCTGACCGGGCCGGAACTGTCCGCCTTCGTCCGCGCGGCAACGACGGGCGAGTGGGCACCGTATCAGGTGTCGGCACTGCTGATGGCGATCGTCCTGCGCGGGATGACCGACGCCGAGACGGCGGAGTTGACGCGGGCGATGGCCGACTCGGGGGTGCGGCTCGACTGGTCCGACCTGCCGGGGGTGCCGGTCGACAAGCACTCGACCGGCGGGGTCGGCGACAAGACGTCGCTGGTGCTGGCGCCCCTGGCGGCGTGCTGCGGGGTGCGCGTGCCGATGATGTCCGGCCGCGGGTTGGGACACACCGGCGGAACGCTCGACAAGCTGGCCGCCATCCCTGGTTTTCGCGTCGACCTGTCGCTCGCCGAGATGCGGGTGGCGCTGGCGGAGGTCGGCTGTGTGATGCTCAGCCCGACCGAGCAAATCGCCCCGGCCGATCGCGTGCTGTACCATCTCCGCGACGTGACCGGCACCGTCGAGAGCTTGCCGCTGCTCGCCTCGTCGATCATGAGTAAAAAGATCGCCGAAGGGATTCAGGGACTGGTGATGGACGTGAAGGTCGGCCGCGGCGCGTTTTTGCCGCCGCTCGACGACGCGCGCCGACTGGCGCGCACGCTGCTCGCCATCGGCGCCGCCAACGGCGTTCACACCCGTACGCTGCTGACCGACATGGACCACCCGCTCGGGGAGATGGTCGGCAATGCGCTGGAGGTTCGCGAGTGCGTCGACGTGCTGGCCGGCGGTGGGCCGGATGACGTGCGCGAGCTATCGGTGCAGCTGGCGGCCCGTATGGTGTTACTCGGAGGTGCGGCGGCGACGATCGAGGAGGCGGAGGTGAGGGTGCGCGATGCGCTGACGTCCGGCCGCGGGCTGGAGCGGTTCCGGGCGATGGTAGCGCGGCAGGGCGGCGACCCGCGAATGGTCGACGACTCGGCCCGACTGCCGCAGGCACCGCATCGCGAGGTCGTGCGAGCGGACCGCTCCGGCTTCGCCGCCGGATGGGATGCGGCGGCGGTCGGCTGGGCGACCGTGGTCCTCGGCGCCGGCCGCGACCGGGCCGACGACGCCATCGACCCGGCCGTCGGGGTGCGCGTGCTGGTTCGCCCTGGCGACGCGGTACGGCCTGGCGACGGGCTACTGGAAATCTACTATCGCGACCCGCAAAGACTTCTTCAAGCCACGGAGCGTCTCGCCGGTGGCTGTCCGATCGTCGACGCACCGCCGCCGCCGCGCCCGCTCATCCTCGAAGAGTTGATCTGACCGGGAAGGGAGGGACCGCCGTGTCCGACGACCTGATCGACGCCGCTCGCTGCGCTCGCGAACAGGCGTTCGCGCCGTACTCGCACTTCCTCGTCGGCGCCGCCCTAGAAACGGCCGATGGCCGCATCGTCACCGGCTGCAACTGCGAGAGCGCCCAGTTACGGGCTGACAATGTGCGCCGAGCGGGTGGCGGTGTTCGGCGCGTGAGTGACGGAATACGAGGGGCGGTGCGGATCGCCATCGTCGCCGACACCACGCAGCCGACTCCGCCGTGCGGTGCGTGCCGGCAGTGGCTGTGGGAGTTCGGCGGCGACCTGGAGGTGATCCTCGCCAATCTGGATCGCGAAACGGGACGTTATCAGCTGAGCGCCCTGCTGCCGCACCCGTTCGACGCCCGCGCGCTCGGCCTGTCCGGGTGAGGTCAGTCGCGCGTCGCCAGGCGGAACAGGACCTCGGACGCCACCTCGACCTCGGCCAGGTCGATCCACTCGTCGCAGGTGTGCGCCTGGTCGATGTTGCCTGGACCGAACACCACCGACGGCACGCCGGCGCCGGCCAGCGTCGACGCATCGGTGCCGTAGGGCACGACCTCAACCAGATGCCGGCCGCGGACGTCGTCGATCGCTGCGCCGAGCTTGCCGACCAGCCACTCGGCGCCCTCGGCGGACAGCGCCGGGCAGCTGAGCCACGGGGCGGAGGTGGCGAACTGTACGTGCGCCGGAGCGTGCGCCTGCAGGTAGGCGTGCAGGTCGCCCGGCGCGGCGGTGGCGTCCTCGCCCGGCAGCAGCCGCCGGTCGACCTCCACCTGACAGCGGTCGGGCACGGTGTTCACGCTGGTGCCGCCGTCGATGCGGCCGACGCTCAGGGTGGCCGGACCGAGCAGCGGGTGCGGTGGCCGGCCGCGCAGCTCCTCGGCGTAGCGCTCGACCAGCGGCAGCAGCGTTGCCATGTGATAGATGGCGTTGACCCCCAGCTCCGGCCGGCTGGAGTGGCACGATCGGCCGGCGGTCCGCAGGTGCCAGCGCACGGCGCCCTTGTGCGCCTTGATGATGTTCAGCCGTGTCGGCTCGGCGACGACGGCGCCGATCGGTCCGGCGATGCCGCCGCGGAGGGCGTCGACGCCGCCTTCGACCAGCTTTTGCACGCCCAGGAACGTGTGCTCCTCGTCGACGGCGCAGGCGAGCACCACCCGTGCCGAACCGGCGGGGTTCTCACGGACCAGCCGGGCGAACGCCGCCAGCATCGCCGCCATCCCGCCTTTCACGTCGCAGGCGCCGCGGCCGTACAGCCGGCCGTTATCCACCGTCGCCGCGAACGGGTCGATCGTCATGCCGTCGACCGGCACCGTGTCCTGATGCACCTCCAGCACCAGCGTCCAGCGGGCACCGGGCGGCTCGTGGTAGGCGACCACGTTCTCGCGCAGCGGGGCGACCGGCTGCCGTTCATGGCGGACACCGAGGTCGCGAAAGAAGCGATCCAGGTAATCGGTTACTTGATGCTCGAAGACGTGCGGTCCGACGAGGGGGCGGCCCATCGGGTTGATGCTCGGCAGCGCGACGAGATCACGGAGCAGGCGGGTGGTGTGGTGCATGCGGACGGTCCTCGCGAGTTGCCCCCACCGTATCGCGCCGGCGGCGGCGGATCAACCGGCGTCGCGCGCCGGCGGGCTGAGCTGGGCGGCGAAGGTGTCGGCCGCCCGCGCGAGGTCGAGCAGCGCGGCATAGGGCGGGACCACCAGGTGCCGACCGATCCGGCCGACGCGCCGCGCCTCGTCGGCCAGCGCCAGCAGCGCCGCCAGGGCCGGGGCGTGCTTGCGGCCGCACGCCAGGCACACCGTTCGCTGTCCGTCGGCCGTCACCAGCTGCAAGCCGGCCGCCACGGACACCGAAGTGGCACACAGCGGACACGGGATGGTGGCTGGGAGGAGAGAGTGTGAGACGAGGAGCGGGGTCATCGGTGCGGTGTCCTGGTCGGCGAAGCCGGGCCAACTGGCTGCCCGGCGCATCACTCGACTATATCGGCCGCCCCGCGCCGGCGGGAACACGCATCCGCGCCGTTTGTCGGCCTGGCGCGGCAAACCCTGCCGACGATGCCGGCGGTGCCGCGTTTGCCGGCCCGCCGGGGGTGGATATAACAGCCGCTAAGAAGAACGATTACTCCGGGAGGATCGCTGGGATGAAGATTCACGAATATCAGGCCAAGGAACTGCTCGCCGCGGCCGGGGCCGCCATCCCCAGGCACATCATCGTCTCCACACCGGAGGAGGCGGAGAAGGCGTTCGACACGCTCGGCGGGCCGGTCGTCCTCAAGGCGCAGGTCCACGCCGGCGGCCGCGGTCAGGGTCAGCTGGTCGGCTATCCCGAGAAGCTCGGCGGGGTGAAGTTCGTGCCGGCGCGCGAGAAAATCAAGCCGCTGGCGCAGGCGATGCTGTCGCACCCGCTGAAGACCAAGCAGACCGGCCCCGAGGGGCAGAAGGTCAGCAAGCTGATGGTGCAGGCCGACGCCGAGCCGGCGCGCGAGTTCTACCTCGGCATGGTGCTCGACCGGGCGCAGGGGTTGCCGGTGATGATGGCCAGCGCCGAGGGCGGCATGGACATCGAGGAGGTGGCGGTCAAGCACCCCGAAAAGATCCTCAAAGTGGCCATTTCACCTGAGGCCGGCATGCAGCCCTATCAGGCGCGGCAGCTGGCGTTCGCGCTGGGGTTCACCGGCGAGCAGGTGCCGCAGGTCGAGAAGATCATGATGGCGCTGGCGAAGGTATATCTGGAGAAGGATGCCAGCCTGGCCGAGATCAACCCGCTCGCCATCACCAAGAAGGGCGCGGTGGTGGCGCTCGACGCCAAGATCGACTTCGACGACAACGCCCTGTTCCGCCATCCCGAGATCGAGGCGCTGCGCGATCTGGCCGAGGAGAATCCGGTCGAGGTCCGCGCCGGCAAGGCGAACCTGAACTTCATTCAGCTGGACGGCAACATCGGCTGCCTGGTCAACGGCGCCGGACTGGCGATGTCGACGATGGACATCATCAAGTATCACGGCGGCAGCCCGGCCAACTTCCTCGACGTCGGCGGCGGGGTGACTGCTGACGGCGCCATTGAGGCGTTCCGCATCATTCTGTCCGACCCGCGGGTGAAGGGGGTGCTGGTGAACATCTTCGGCGGCATCGCCAAGTGCGACCTGATCGCCGAGGCGCTGGTCAAGGCCGGTCGCGAGGTCGGTTTCCAGGTGCCGGTGGTGGTGCGCCTGGAGGGCACCAACGTGGACAAGGCGCGCGAGATCCTGGCGGCCGCCCGCAAGGAACTGCCGACCATGCAGACCGCCACCAACCTGACCGACGCGGCCAAGAAAGTGGTGGCCGCCGCCGGCGCCCTGTAACCGCCACGGAGGGGGCACGATGTCAACCGTCCACACCGGCAAGATGACCGCCGACCAGTTCTGGCAGTGGTGCCAGCGGCCGGAGCAGGATGATCGCCCCGCCGAGTTGGTTCGCGGAGTGGTCGTTGAGTTGCCATTCGGCAGTGAACAGCACGGTGTGGTGTGTAGCTGGGTGAGCTACCTGCTGGGCAAGAACGTCTACCAGCGCGGTGGAGCGGTCGTCATCAACGGCAGTGGTCTGGTCATCCAGGAAGACCCAGGTACCGTCCGCTCGGTCGACATCATGGTGTTCAGCGAAATGGCTCGGGATCAGATGGAAGCCAGTCCCTGTCGCCGGGTGCCGCAACTGATCGTCGAAGTCGTCGCCCCGACCGACGATCCACCCGGCCTGGACGACCGAGTTGGCGACTATCTGGGGCGCGGCGTGCCGCTCGTCTGGCTGGTCAATCTGTCGACCCGCACCGTCCGCGTCTATCGACCTGGCGAAATGCCTAACGACGTGGATGAGAGCGACACACTGATAGGCGATGGGGTACTGCCGGACCTGCGGCTGCCGGTGGCCGAGCTGTTCCGGCTGCCGAGTGCCCCGACGCC
Organism: Gemmataceae bacterium; assembly: GCA_046350215.1. Classification (GTDB taxonomy): domain Bacteria; phylum Planctomycetota; class Planctomycetia; order Gemmatales; family Gemmataceae; genus JAXMAU01. The sequence goes on from JAXMAU010000008.1 coordinate 45,211, forward strand.
AACCTGAGAAGCAAATACATCCATATTCACGACTATCACATGCGAAAGGCCCATTGATATGAGTATTCTCGTCGATAACAACACCCGTCTGCTGGTGCAGGGGCTGGGCAAGGCCGGCACGTTCCACGCCATCCAGTGCCGCGAGTATGGCACCAACGTGGTTGGGGCGGTCAAGCCGGGCAAGGGCGGCACCACCCAGGACGGCTTCCCGCTGTTCAACACCGTCCACGAGGCGGTCAAGAAGACCGGCGCCAATGCGTCGATGATCTTCGTCCCGCCGGCCGGCGCTGCCGATGCCATCCTCGAAGCGGCCGACGCCGGGCTGGGGGTGATCGTCGCCATCACCGAGGGCATCCCGGTGCTCGACATGGCGCGAGTGATGGTCAACCTCCGCGGCAAGAGCTGCCGGCTGATCGGCCCGAACTGCCCCGGCATCATCACCCCTGGCCAGTGCAAGATCGGCATCATGCCCGGCTACATCCACAAGCCGGGACCGATCGGCCTGATCAGCCGCTCCGGCACGCTCACCTACGAGGCGGTGTGGCAGCTGTCGGCGCTCGGGCTGGGCCAGTCGACGTGCGTCGGCATCGGCGGCGACCCGATCATCGGCACCACCCAGATCGACCTGCTCAAGCTGTTCCAGGACGACCCGAAGACCGAGGCGATCCTGATGATGGGCGAGATCGGCGGCACGGCCGAGGAGAAGGCGGCCGAGTACATCAAGGACCACGTCACCAAGCCGGTGGCGGCGTTCATCGCCGGGCAGACCGCCCCGCCGGGACGGCGGATGGGGCACGCCGGGGCGATCATCTCCGGCGGCAGCGGCGCCGCCAGCGACAAGATCGCGGCGCTCCGGGCGGCCGGCATCCTGGTGGCCGACACCCCGGCCGACCTTGGCGTCACCGTGCAAAAGGCGCTGGCCGGCAAGAAGTAACCTCCGCTCCCGGCGGGCCGCCGTGTTTCGGCCCGCCGGGAAAATTCGGCCCCGCGTTTGACAACCCGCGCCGGCGACCTACTCTTTCTTGCAGAGTTGGGTACTGCGTCCCTGGAGGTCCGCGGGACGGCCTGACTGCGATCGGTCCGTGGTGTGACGGACCGCCGTTCGACCGGCTGGCTTCTCCCCCCTTGTGTTCCCGCACGAGAACGTCCTGCCCACGAACGCCCTGTCTTGACGATCGACGCCACGGACCGGACTCGTTCTGTCGGACCGCCGCAGACCGGCGGTTGTCGTTCTCGGATGCGCCTTTCCCGTCATGGTTCTCCCCGCCTCGGGCGGGATGGGTTGAGTTACAGCCAAGGGTACGACCATGCCGGCCCCCAGTACCACGACCGACCTGATCACCCTGATCCGCAAGAGCGAGCTGCTGCCCGCGGCTCGACTTGATACCTATCTGGATGTGGAGGGGGTCGATCCGGCGGAAACCCCGCAAACGTTCGCCAAGCGCCTGATCGGATCGGGGCTGATTACCCAGTTTCAGGCCGAGCAGTTCCTCCAGGGCAAGTGGCGCGGATTCACCATCGGCAAGTACCGGGTGCTCGAACGGCTCGGCACCGGCGGCATGGGCACCGTCTACCTGTGCGAGCACCTGATGGTCGGCCGCAAGGTGGCGATCAAGGTGCTGCCCACCACCCAGGCGGCCAATCCGTCGGCGCTCGGCCGGTTCTACCGCGAGGCGCGAGCGGCCGGGGTACTCAACCATCCGAACCTGGTCAAGGCGCACGACATCGACCAGGAGAGCGGCTGGCACTTCCTGGTGATGGACTACATCGACGGCGTCAGTCTGCACGACCTGGTCATCCGGCATGGCCCACTGGCGCCGGCTCGCGCCGCCCACTACATCCGCCAGGCGGCGGAGGGGTTGCAGGCGGCTCACGAGGCCGGACTGGTCCACCGCGACATCAAACCGAATAACATCATGCTCGGTCGTGACGGGCTGGTCCGCGTGCTCGACCTCGGGCTGGCCCGGTTCTACGACGACCAGCTCGACCCGCTCACGCTCAAGTACGACGAGAAAAGTGTCCTCGGCACCGCCGACTACGTGGCCCCGGAACAGGCGATCAACAGCCACGACGCCGACATCCGCGCCGACATTTACAGTCTCGGGGCGACGTTCTACTTCCTGCTGGTCGGGCACCCGCCGTTCCCGACCGGGCGGATCGCCCAGAAGCTGATCTGGCACCAGGTGAAGGAGCCGACGCCGGTGCGGCAGCTGCGGCCGGCGGTCCCGCCCGGGATGGCGGCCATCGTCACGACCATGCTGGCCAAGTCGCTCACCGACCGCTACCAGGAGCCGGCCGAGGTGGCGGACGCCCTGGTCCCGTGGACGGCTACCCCGATCGATCCGCCGGACGACACCGAGATGCCGCAGCTGAGCCGCGCCGCCGTGGCCTCGTCCGGCCCGGCGACGCCGGCGCCGATCGCGCCCACCCGGCCGTCGACGGCCCGCCACCTGCGGCCGACTGTCGCCGTCCCGACGAGCGAATCGCACCAGGGGCGGACGGTTTCGCTGGCCCACCCGCCGGCCGCTGCCGACCTGGCGACGCCGGCCAACCTGGCGGCGCACGTCCCGACCGCGACCGATCAGCCGCGGCCCGCGCCGGCGGAGCCGGAGCCGTGGTGGCGAGCGACCACGCCCGCGCCGGCCGCTCCGGTGGCGCGGAGCGGGTCGGCTCTCCAGCTCGTTCGTACCGTGGGGCTTGCCGTTCTCAGTGCCGCCGCCGGGACCGGCATCACCTGGTTGCTTCTTCGGCTGTTTTCTTGACAGCCACCGGCGCTTCCGCCCGCGGTCGGACCTTGAAGTCGATCGACCGGCGCGCGACGCGGGCTTCTACTCCGTCCTTCGGTGTCGGGCCGAGGGTGGTGTCCTTGACCGTCACCCAGAGGGTGTACAGTCCGGGTGCCAGCTGGGGCGGGACGTGGAACTGGAAGTTCAGGAAGTAGTCGTGCCGGGTGGTGCGGCTGACGTCCTGGCACTCGCCCAGCTTCATCACCGCCACCTTCTTGCGCTGAGCGTCGCACACCTCCAGCTCGCTGTCGAGCACGGTGACGAACTGCTCGGCGTGGGGGCGAGCGGCGAAGTTGCGGACCTCGACATAGACCTGCACCCGCTCGCCGGCGTAGCCCTCGGCTGCCGCCTGGAACTCGTACTCCGGCGGCAGTGTCTCGTAGCGGCCGAACCCCTCAATGCGGCGGCACAGGAGCATGTTCTCCAGCGTCAGCGGGGCGCGTTTCTTCAAGCTGGCGGACAGGGCGTGCAGATGCTCCAGAGTGGCGGCCACCTCGGCGGGCGGCAGCTTTTCTAACTCCCCTTCGCTCACACCAGCGGTCAGCTTCACGAGGGCGAGGAGCAGCTGCCGATCGCTCTTTTCATAGCGGGTGAGCAGCTGCTTTGCCTCCTCGGGGTGTTTCTCCATCGCGCAGCGCAGCGCCGCCAGGAGCGGCGGGTCGTCCTTGCGCGGCGGTTCCGGGACGGCGACGGGCGGTTTGACGGCCTCGGCAGGCGCCGGGTTGGTCCCACTCGTCGCCTTGTCGGGCGGCGGGTCGGACGGCTGGCTGAGGGCGACGCGCTCCACCCCGGTCGAGCTGGTCAACTGGGTCGGCGCGGCCGGCTGCCGCGGCATCACCCGGTAGTCGGACAGCGCCCTCCGGAGGCGGAGGCGGCGGCGGGGGCGGCGTTGCCGGCCCGGCCGGCGGCCCGTCGGCCGACTCGTCGGGCGCGATCGCCTCCCCTTCCCGAGTTGGCCTCGGGGAGCGGCGCTGGCCGGCCCATGAAACAGACAGCCGGTGACCAGACAGGTGGGAGCCAGAAGCCCCAACCACCCGGACGACGCCCTGCCATTTCCGCGGCCGCGACGAACAGGCCGATGAACGGCCAACCAGGCGGTGGGTCGGCCGGCGGTCGCTCGGATAGTAGGTCCCCGGCCTGGTCGGAGAAGATCACGCCTGCGGCGGGTCATCGAACGTCGGCGGCTGGGCCCGGTCGACCTTGACCAGGCCGACGTCATAGCGGTTGTCCGAGGTGTCGTCGGTGGGACGACAGGAACAGGACCGACACGTCGGTCCACGGCGTGGTGTTGGGGGCGTCCGTGGGACGCACCTTGAGGAAGGTTCCGGGCTGGAGCGGCTGGTCGGACAGCAGGCCGAGACACCGCCGATCGAGCGGTCGAGTACCCAGGCGCGCAGCGGCTGGTCACCGGCCGGCTGCACCATCACCTCGATGTGGTTGCCGCCCGCCGCGGCGCTACCCGCCGGTCGCGCGAAATGCCGTCGAGGCTGACAGCCAGTGCCGTCTCGTTCGACGCCACCGGGGCAGAGACCGGCGGCCGGAAGAGGCGACGACCGAGCAGGAACGCGAGGCTACCTACAGCAGCGCCGACGACGGGGATCAGCCAGGTCAGTTCAGTCGGACCGAGGCTCGGGTTGAACAGGGGGTACATGGTCGCGGTTCCGCGGCGACTGGGGGAGTTCGGGACTTGTTCGACCGTCATCCAACCCTAGCACACAGCCACGACGCGGGCAAATGGCCCACCCGTCTCCCCCTACGTAGTCAGACCCACAACCGCACGCGGTCGCGCAACTGCGGCGGCAAGCGCATCTGCAGCGTTCGCCGCACCTCGTCGGGGTGGTAGCGGGTGCTGAAGTGACCACACACGATCAACTCATTCTGAAAGCGATCGGCCCGCTCCAGAAAGTCGTCGAGGTGCATGTGGCCGAACTTGTGGATCTTGTCGCGACGATGCTTGGCGCGGATGAAGCTCATCTCGGTGATGAGCACCTTCGCCTGGTACACCGCCGGGCAGTCGTCCAGTCCCTGCGGGCTGGTGTCGCCGGTGTACGCCAGCAGCGGGATGCGGACCTCGCGGGTGACCTGGACGCCCGACTGCCGCAGGTCGCGAATCTTGTCGCCGGGCAGCCCCTGGTACTCTTCCTTCAGCTTGTTGCGGCGATCCCAGACGATGTAGCCGACCGACGGGATGGTGTGGGTGGTGGCGAACACGGTGACGACGTGCTCGCGCGACAGCGCAATCTCGTCGCCCGGCTCGACGCCACGGAGGTCGCACACCTGCCGGCCGCGGTCGAGCCGCTGCATGATGAGCAACCACTTGCGGAGGTCGTCGACGGCGTAGGCCGGGACGTAGACCGTCGGCGGCTCCATCTTCATCATCCGCCGGCGGGCGACGTAGACCGGCAGCGCCGCGATGTGATCGAGGTGGGTGTGCGTGATCAGCCAGGTCTGCGTGCCCATGAACTCCCACGGGTGGGCGCCGAGGTCGAAGCCGAGCTTCAGCTCCGGCACCCGCCAGTACGACTGGACGGCGGCCCGCGAGTAGCCCTCGACGGTCAGGCCGGCGTGCTGGCAGGACAATAGCGGTGCGTTCTCGACCATGCGTCTCATCCCGAGGAATCGCCGCCGCTCCCTCCCGGGCCGGCGTGCCGTCCACTATACACATCGGAGAGACACCTGACCAAGCGAGGCGGCTCGCCGGGCCGGTGTTGGAACGAGCGCTGGTCGGTCGTCTTCCCTGGTCGCCGGCGGTGGATGGGTCGGAGGGAGCGTCATGTTCGGGCTGGGAACGGCGGAGATCGTCGGGAGCGTGGCGGTGCTGTTCCTCGCCGAGGTGGCGCTGCTGTGGGCGGCGACGGCGCTGATCGAGGTGCCGGGCCTGTCGTGGAGGAAGCTGGCGGTCGTCGTACTGGTGGTGATCGGCCTGTCGCTCGCCGGCACCGTCGGCATCGCCGTCTGGTCGGGGCTGGGGTCGCCGCCGCTGGCCCCGGAGAACCGCATGCACGCGGTGCTCGTCTCGGTCGCCGGGCTGGGCGTGAGCCTGCTGGTATCGGCGGCGCTGTATCCGCCGCTGTTGTCGATCTCCCTGGGCCGCAGCGCCTTGCTGGCGGTGCTCCAGGTACTGCTGCGAGCGCTCCTGTACGCCCTGCTGATCGCCGCCGTCATGGTGATCCTCGCCCTGATCCAGATCTACACCGGCGCCGACGTTCGTGCCGGCCTCACGGTTCGCGGCGCATGATTCTGGAAGGAATCGTCACGACGATCGGGCCGGACGGGGCGGTGAATGTCGCCCCGATGGGGCCGACGGTGCCATCGGACACGCGGCTGCCGCTGGAGCGCTTCGAGCTGCGGCCGTTCCGCACATCACGGACGTTCGCCAACCTGACGGCGCACCCCGAGGGCGTGCTCCACGTCACCGACGACGTGTTGCTGCTCGCCCGCGCCGCCATCGGCCCGATCGACCCGCCCCCGCCGCTGCTGCCGGCCGCGACGATCACCGGCTGGCTGCTGGCCGACGCCTGTCGTGCTTACGAGTTTCGTATTACTGAGCGAGACACCAGCGGCGACCGCGCCTGGTTCGCCGCCGAGGTCGTCCGCACCCATCGGCTGCGCGACTTCTTCGGGTTCAACCGCGCCAAACACGCCGTCCTCGAAGCGGCCATCCTGGCCACCCGCGTCGGCCTGCTGCCGCCGGCGGAGATCGCCGCCGACTTCCGCCGCCTGGCGATCCTAGTGCAAAAAACCGGCGGACCGGACGAGCAGGCGGCGTTCGGATTGCTCCAGCGATTTGTCGAAGAAGAAGAGAGGGAACCACAAAGGACACAAAGAGCACAAAGAGAATAGGAAAAGGAAGAGAAGAAGAGCAGAGAAGAAGGGTAGAGGCGGACCGATCGGCACGGCTAGCTGAGTGCTGGAGAAAGATCACAAAGAAGAGTGAAGAGACGGGATTGGGTGCCATGGCCACGCTTCGTGGCCATGTGATGTGAGTCACCAACGTAGGCCGTCGCCGTCGCTCAAACCCATTCCGGGTCGGCTTGACACCACCGCACGCGACGCTATAGTCCGCCGTTCTCAACGCTAGTCCGAACCGAGACCGCACAGCGTCCGCCGCACATCGCGACGGGCACGGGGGAGTGCGTCGATGGCGGATCTGACGACGCCAGTGAGTGAACTGCGCGACGCCGTGCGACGGTTCGTCGCCGATCGCGCCTGGGAGCCGTTCCACAGCCCGAAAAACCTGGCGATGGCGCTCGTCGCCGAGGCGGCCGAACTGATGGAACACTTCCTGTGGATGGACGACGCCGAGTCCCACCGGCAGATGCAGGAGCCGGCGCGGCGCGAACAGGTGGCCGACGAGATCGCCGACGTGGTCGGCGTGTGCCTGTCCCTGTGCAATGTGCTTGACCTCGACCTGAGTGACATCTCGCGCCGAAAAATGGTCAAGAACGAGCGGAAATATCCGGTGGATCGGGCGCGCGGCCGGTATCGACTGGATGACGCGGCGGAGACGGGGGAGAGCGGTCAGCCGGCGGGGTGAGCCGGAATTGGCCCGCGAAGGGGGAGGAGTGGCCGTGCTTCGTCACAGGCTATCAAGGATCATGCTGCTCGGCGGAGTCGGGGTGCTGGCCCTGCTCGCCGCGCCTGTGCCCGGCCAGGAACAACCCGCGGCGCGGTCTCTCCCCGCTGCGTGGGGGACGACCGGAAACGAGACGCCGCCGGCGCCCGTGAGCGGCCCGCCGGCGGTCATCGCCACCAGCCGCGACACCCCGCCGACCCTGCCACGCGATGCCCGGCTGCCGTTGCCCGATGACGGATTGAAGCCGGTCACACCGCCCCCGCCGCCGCCTGACCTGTTGCCGCCGGTGGCGCCGAAACCGGCCCCGGCTCCGTCACCCGTGCCGCCGGTCCAGCAGGCCACCCATGTGGCGCCGGCGGACGGGCCGGCGGGGGGAGAGGCGACGGGGGTGGTCAAGGTGGTGTCGGCGGCCATGACCCGCGACCCGTTGCCGGCGACCGGCCAGGGTTGCGGCCTGCAGGTCGAGGCCACTGGCCCGACCACGGCGGCGCCGGGCGAGGAACTGACCTATCAACTCGTCGCCCGCAACGCCGGCGGACAGGCGCTCGCCGGGGTGCGCGTCGAGCTGCCGCTGCCGGGGTCGGTCCGCCCGGTGAGCGCGGTGCCGGCCTACGAACGCCAGGATGACCGGCTGGTGTGGCGAGTGGGCAACCTGGACGTCGCCGCCGAGCGGCGGTTCAAGGTGGTACTCGCCGCTGTGCAGCCGGGTGAGCTGGCGATCCGCCCGGTCGCCACCTTCGCCGCTGCGGCCGGCGTTCGCTGCAACGTCGTCCGCCCGCCGTTCGCCGCCGCCCTGACCGGGCCGGAATCGGTGGCGCTGGGTGAAAAAGCGAATTTTCAGATCGTGATTATGAACAACAGCCCGGAGCCGAGCGGCAAGGTCGTCCTCCGCTGCGAGCTGGGCGACGGACTGACGCACCCGCAGGGCGGGCTGATCGAGGCCGAGCTGCCGGAGGAGCTGGCGCCGGGCCAGGAGCGGTCGATCCAGCTGGAGGCGCAGGCCAGCAAGCTCGGCCGCTGCCCGGTGGTGCTGACGGCGAGCGCTAGCCACGGTCGCACGGCGCGGGCGACGCTGAACGTGACGGTGAGGGAGTCGGTGCTGACGGTGCGGCAGGATGGGCCGCGCAAGGCGGCGCTCGGCCAGGAAATCGCGCTCCGGATGGAGGTGACCAACCCCGGTCGCGAAGGCGCGGCGGTGCGGGCGACGGCGTGGCTGCCGGACGGGTTCGAGTTCGTCTCGGCCAGCGACGGCGGCGGCTATACCCCGGCGGCGCGGGCGGTCGCCTGGGCGCTGACCGCGCCGGCCACCGGCAACCTAACTGTCACCTACAAGGTGCGGGCGAAGCAGCCAGGCGACTGGGCGCTGCACGCAGCGGCGCGCGGCGAGGGGGTGAACGAGGGCCGGACCGTCCACGCCATCCACGTCGACGCCGTCACCACGCTGGCGGTCGAGCTGATCGCCCACGATGACCCGCTCGCCTACGGCACCGAGGGAATGGTCGACGTGCGCGTGTACAACGCTGGCGTGACCGCCGCGGAGGCGGTGGCGGTGAACGTCGATCTGCCGGATAACCTGTTACTGACGGGTGCTGAGGGACCGACGCGCTGGCGGGCCGAGGGGCAGCGGGTGCGCTTCGAGCCGCTGGCGGGGATGCGGCCGCGGGTGGACGCCATCTATCGGCTGCGTGTCCGCGGAGTTCGCGGCGGCGAGGGGCGGTTCCGCGCCGAGGCGCGCGCCGCCGGGTCGACCGCGCCGGTACAGCAGGAGTTGACCAGCCACGTCCGCGGTGGACCGCCGGCGCCCTTTACCGGCCGCTGAGGGATGCGTCTACCCCAGTTCGCTGGCTTACCCGGATTACTACACAAAGCGAAAAGATTACGGTTGCGGAAGCGGGAGGGGATCGCTATGTTAGCCATCGCTCGATCACCTCACCATCCCTCCGCCCGACACGAAGCAGATTCAGCCAGGAAGGCTGTCCCCGGGGGAAGGATTCCCCCACTTTTGTTTTCCCCCCATCTCAATCTGAGCGCCAGCCGCCGGTCGTTCCGGCAAGCGACGACGCTGCGCCGCCTGGTGCCGACGACCCGGCCGGGACGGGGCCGCTTGCCCTTGAGCCGGATGTACCCGGTTGCTAATATCCGCCGCGTCGTTGGGGGGGAGGCGGGTCGATCCCGCTGGTCCCAACGGTCAGCCGCCCTGACTCGCAACTATCGGACGGCCGGTGAGCCTCGGAACAGCGAACCGCAGTCGTCGCGGGTGCCTGGCGGTGCCCACGGAGGGGGCCTTGCGCTCCGGCGCAGGGAGGGAGGAGAGGAGATCCTGTCATGAGCGCAAACCGGACGGAGAAGGAGCAGGTCCGAGTCCATATCCGCTGGATGATCCGGCGTGACATGCCCGAGGTTCTGCAGACCGAGCAGGAGAGTTTCGAGTTCTCGTGGACCGAGGAGGACTTCCTCCGCTGCCTCCGCCAGCGCAACTGCATCGGCATGGTGGCCGAGCAGGGCGAGCGGGTGGTCGGCTTCATGATCTACGAGCTGCACAAGCAGAAGCTGCACATCCTCAACTTTGCCGTCCACCCGCAGTATCGCCGGGCCGGCGTTGGCGGGCAGATGGTGACCAAGCTGATCGGCAAGCTGTCGAGCCACCGCCGTACACGCATCACTCTGGAGGTCCGCGAGACCAACCTGCCGGCCCAGCTGTTCTTCCGCACCCAGGGGTTCAAGGCGCTGAAGGTGCTCCGTGCCTTCTACGAGGACTCCGGCGAGGACGCCTTCCTGATGCAGTATCGCCTGGCCGACGACCTCGGCGAGGAGATCGAGGAGGCGGTCAACCGCATCGCCCAGTACGAGGAGAACTGACCGCGGCCCTCACCCGGCCGCTGTCTCCGGACGCCGGCAGACGATGCTTTTCGCGGCATCGTCGGCCGGCGTCTGCCGTTTGCGCGACAGGGGGTGTCCTGCCCGTCTGGGCGGAGTTTGCCGGTTGTAGCGATTATTCGCGCGCTACGAACCGGACGGCTGGGCCGGTTGTTCCTTGCGGATCGGTTGTGCCGTGAGTAAGCTCAAGGCTGGTGGAGAGGATTCGATCGCTCAGCCCCAGCGAGGTGCCCCATGAAACCCCAGCCATTGACCGCGGCGTTGCTCACGCTGATCGTTGCCCTGCTGCTCGGCCCTCAGGTGTGGGCCGTCGATCCGGAACGCAGCGCCGCCGATCTGCGGGCCGAGATCGAGAGCCTGCGCAAGAAGATCGACCTGTTACAGCAAACGGTCGAGGCCGACCGCAAGCTGCTGGAAGACTCCGTCACCGTGATGGACCGGATCGCGCGGCGGTTGGAGGAGATCGACCGGCGGATTGACCGGGTGAACACCACCACCGGCCTCCGCCCGCGCGTTTCCTCCGGGGTTAGCTACGCCACCATCCGCCTGGACAACCGGCTGACGGTCGACGCCGAGGCCATCATCGACGGAGTCACCTACACGGTCCCGGCGCTGAGCCAGGTCAACGTGCCAAACCAGCGCGAGCGCGTCATCACCTACCAGGTGACCGGCACCGGCTACGGCCTGAGCGCCACCAAGGTGGCGACGCTGCGGGCCGGCGAAACCTGGACGCTGACGATCTACTAACGCCGTCCGCCGGCGTTGCACCCACCCAGGCCCACGCCCGAGACGGCGTGGGCTTTGTCCTTCCCACCGGCAGCATCGAATCGCATGATCGTCACCATCGACGGCCCCGCCGGGGCTGGTAAATCGACCGCCGCCCGCGCCCTGGCGGCGCGGCTCGGCTTCGAGTTCCTCGACACCGGGGCGATGTTTCGTGCCGTCGCCCTGGCGGCGATGCGCGCCGGCGTGGCCCTGGACGACGCGGCCGGGCTGGAGCGCGTGGTGGCGGGGCTGCGGCTGGAGATGCGCGGCGGGCAAGTGCTACTCGACGGCGAGGACGTGTCGGCGCTGATTCGCACGCCGGAGGTGTCGGCCGGCTCGTCGGTGGTGGCCGCCAGCGCCGTCGTTCGGCCGCGACTCGCCGGGTTACAACGACAAATCGCGGCGGACAGACAGATGGTTTGTGAGGGACGCGACCAGGGAACGGTGGTTTTTCCCGATGCGGGCTGTAAGTTTTTCTTAACGGCCGATCCCGAGGAGCGGTTACAACGCCGAGTACGGGAGCTGGAGGCGCGGGGCGCGACGGTGGACGTCGCCGCTCTTCGCCAGGCCCAGGCCGAACGCGACCGCCGCGACGCCAACCGGGAACTGGCGCCGCTGCGGCCGGCCGACGACGCGGTGCGGATCGACAGCACGGCGGTCGGCGCAGACGAGGTGGTCGCCGCGATGGAACGCGAGGTGCGTCGGCGGATGGCCGAAACCGGATCGTGAACTTTTCGCCCTACAGGGAGGCCGTTTCAGCCATGTCGCTGGAAACGTGGAACAGCTGGCAGTCGGAGCTGTGGTATCAGTTCAACTTCTGTACGGTCTACACGCTGTACTCGCTCGGCTTCAGCTATCGCAGCGTCGGCAGCCACCACATGCCCCAGCAGGGGCCGGTGCTGGTGATCGCCAACCACGAGAGCTTCCTCGACCCGCTGGCGGTCGGCCTGGCGGTGCGGCGGCGCCTGCACTACCTGGCGCGGAAGACGCTGTTCACCAATCCGCTGTTCGGCAACTACCTGCGGAGCGTCGGCTGCGTGCCGGTCGACCAGGACGGGGTGGCGAAGGAAGGGTTGAAGACGAGTATCGACCTGCTGCAAGCCGGCAAGGCGATGCTGATCTTCCCGGAGGGCGAGCGAAGCTGGAAGGGGCAGCTGGCGCCGTTCAAGCCGGGCATCCTGCTGCTGCTGAAGCGGGTGAAGGTGCCGATTGTGCCGGTGGGGATCGCCGGCGCGTATGAGGCGTACCCGCGCGGCGCGGCGGTGCCGAAGTTCTCGCCGCTGTTCTGGACCGGCACCGGCCGGGCGGTGGCGGCGGCGGTCGGCAAGCCGATCCCGTCGGAGAAGCTCGCCGGCATGCCGCGCGAGCAGATCCTCGACACCCTGTTCCACGCGGTTCAGGAGCAGATCGACGCCGCCGGCAAGATCGTCCCCAAGGGGGTGTGAGCCGGCCAAAGGAGCGCGTCGGACGGACAACGCCGTCCGATGCGCTTTTTCTGCGCGCCTGGAATGGCAGACTGGGGAGGATATAGTAACGGGTACAGGGTTCGATCCGCGTCCTCCGTCGTCCCCGGTGAAGCCCATGGCCCGCTATGCCATCCTCCTGCGCTGTATCGGTGAAGCCGTCGTCGCCCGTGGTCTCAAGGGGCTGCTCGGGTTCGTGCCCTATGGCGACAAGCTGTACGACATCGCCCAGGACGCCTACGACCGCTACAAGCAGCAGTGCCAGGTCGAGGACGGGTTGGCACAGGTCGAGGCGGCTGCGCAGGCCAGCTTCTCCGAGATCAAGGTGATGGCCCGTGCGACGTTTAACGATATCCGCGCCGCTGCCAACCGGCCGGAGGTGTCGATTGCCCTGGAGCGCGTGGAGGTCCAGACGGCCCTGATCGGCTACCTGGAGCAGGTGCCGGCGGCCATCCGCAGCACCTTCCGCCGGCCGGCCGACCCGAGCGGCAAGAGCATGCCGCACAACTTCTCGGTCCGAAAGCCGGAGGTGTTCTTACGGCTGCTGCCGGCGCGGCCGCCACGGTTCCAGGTAGGCTACCGGGTCGCCAACGAGTGGGTGCTGGCCGACCTGCTCGGCGTCGGCGGTTTCGGCGAGGTGTGGAAGGCGAACCCGGCCACCGGCCAGGGGCCGCCGGTGGCGGTCAAGTTCTGCCTGGACGCCGACGCCGTCCGCTACCTGCGGCACGAGGCGCGGCTGATGGACCAGGTGATGGCCAAGGCCCGCGGCCCCGGCGTCGTCGAGCTGCACCAGGCCTACCTGGACAACGACCCGCCCTGCCTGGCGTATGAGTTCGTCAATGGCGGCGATGTGTGCGGGCTGATGCACGACTGGCTGCGGCTGTCGGTCGCGAAGCGCGTCCCGCTGGCTACCCGCGTCGTGCTCAAGTTGGCGCGCATCCTCGGCCCGCTGCACCGGCTCGATCCGCCGATCGTCCACCGCGACCTGAAGCCGGCCAACCTGCTGGTGGTTCGCAAGGACGGCGGCAAGTTCGACCTGAAGATCGGCGACTTCGGCATCGGCGGGCTGGCGGCGAAGAAGGCGCTGGCGACGTCGACCCGCGGGGTGAGCCGCGGCGACCTGCTCAGCCAGACGCTGCGCGGCACCCATACGCCGCACTATGCCTCCCCGGAGCAGGTGCGCGGCGAGGCGCCCGACCCGCGCGACGACGTACACGCGCTGGGAGTGATCTGGTTCCAGCTGCTCACCTGCGACCTGCAACGCGGCGTGGGCGCCGACTTCGACGAGGACCTGAAGGAACTGGGCGTCCCGGAGGGAACGGCGGCGGCGATCAAGCGGTGCGTGGCGTCGCGCAAGGAGCGCCGCTTCGCCGACGCGCAGGAGCTGGCCGACTGCATCGACAGGCTGGAGCAGGATATTCCGGAGGCGGAGGTGGATCCAGCCATCCCGCTCGCCACCCCGGTATTCGCCCCGTCTCCGTCAGAAGCCATCACCACCACGGCTTCCTCGGCTGTCACCGCGCCAGCGTGGCCGCCGCCCGATAACAACGCCCGGAGGAAAGGAGGAACCCGCAACGCATCCAAACCAGGTGGGCGAGTGGTCCCGCTGATGGTGGCGGCCGGCTGCGCCGCCGTGTTATTCACTCTGGTGGCCGCAGCCTATTGGCTCATCGGCTCGGCCCGTCCACGCGACGGCGATAATCAACCCACGACCACTCCGGTGGTACGAAAGCCGACGGACGATGACGGGAAGGCGGTCGTCCGAACGATCGCCCCAACGATACCGGCGGGGAAGCAAGCTGGTCCGCCCGTGGCCCTTCAGCCGGATAAGGTGGCTGTCAATCGCCCTGATGAACCTCCGTCGGGACGACCAGGCACTCTACCAGAGGCCGCCCCGATTCGGCCGGGGCGGGAGGCCGGCGAACGGACGACCGTCTCGCTCGGCGATGGCGTGGAGATGCTATTTGTCTGGTGCCCGCCGGGCACGTTCCTGATGGGCAGCCCGGAGGACGAGGAGGGACGAGCGGACGACGAAACGCAGCACAAGGTGACGCTGACGCAGGGCTACTGGCTGGGCACCCACGAGGTGACGCAGAAGCAGTGGCGGGAAGTGATGGGCGACAACCCGAGCAACTTCAAGGGCGATGACCTGCCGGTCGAAAACGTCACCTGGGACGACTGCCAGTCGTTCTGCACGAAGCTGGCGGGGAAGACGGGCAAGCGGTTTCGGCTGCCGACTGAGGCGGAGTGGGAGTATGCATGCCGTGCCGGGACGACCACCCCGTTCCACTTCGGCCAGACGATCTCGACGGACCAGGCGAACTACAACGGCACCTACACCTACGGGCGTGGCGAGAAGGGGGAGTATCGGCAAAAGACGATCCCGGAAGGCAGCTTCCCGGCGAACGCCTGGGGGCTGTACGACATGCACGGCAACATCTGGGAGTGGTGCCAGGACTGGTACAGTTCCCACCCTTCAGGTGATATTAAAGACCCCCCAGGCCCGTCAATTGGCGACACCCGCGTGTTGCGCGGTGGGTCGTGGGACGACCTCCCCAGGCGCTGCCGCGCCGCTTTCCGCTGCAGGACCGATCCCGGCCACCGTAGTGTCGACTACGGGTGCCGTGTCGTGCTGTGCGTGGACTCGCCGACCTCCCCCCCAGAGGGGAGCAAGCCCGCGGGTGCGGGGGGAGGCTCCGGCGCCGACGCATCCACACCCTCCTTGCCTTCGCCGGCAGAGAAGGGGAGCGCGGGCAAGAAGCCCGGCGAACGGAGTACCGTCTCGTTCGGCGGAGGCGTCGAGATGAAGTTCGCCTGGTGTCCGCCCGGCACATTCCAGATGGGCAGCCCGGAGGACGAGGAAAAGCGGGATGTGGACGAGACCCAGCACCGGGTGACGCTAACGCAGGGCTACTGGCTGGGCGTGATGAGGTGACGCAGGCGCAGTGGCGGACGGTGATGGGCGACAACCCGAGCAAGTTCAAGGGCGACAACCTGCCGGTGGAGAACGTTAGCTGGGACGACTGCCAGGTGTTTTGCCGGAAGCTGGGCGAGAAGACAGGCAAACGATTCCGGCTGCCGACGGAAGCGGAGTGGGAATACGCCTGTCGGGCCGGGACAACGACGCCATTTCACTTCGGCGCGACGATCTCGACCGATCAGGCGAACTACGACGGCACCTCCACCTTCGGCGGCGGCACCAAGGGTGCGTTTCGCGCAAAGACGATGCCGGTGGGCAGTTTCCCAGCGAACGCCTGGGGGCTGTACGACATGCACGGTAACGTAGACGAGTGGTGTCAGAATCGGTATGGCGCCTATCGGGAAGAAGACCTTAATAATCCTAAAATGGATTCAGATGGTGCAGCCCGTGTGCTTCGCGGCGGGTCCTGGAACGGCATTCCTGGGGACTGCCGGGCCGCCTATCGGTTCTGGGACAACCCCGGCTACCGTGATGCCGTCCTCGGCTGTCGAGTCCTGCTGTGCGTCGACGAAAAGGCGGACGGGTTACCCCCTATCCGCCCGGCAGAGAAAGCAATGCCGCCCAGCACATCGAGCGAGAAGGTAGACGTGGAGCAACCTTCTCCACTCGGGGCCAATGCTGATACCCCAGGATCGCCACGGCGCGTCCAGCAACCCGTCCGCCAGCAGCGCACTACGCCGATCTGAAAAGTCGTGTATCCGGGCGACATCCTGCTAACCACATCGGTCAAGGAGGTCAAGGCGATAGGCGCCACATATCCGGGCAAGTTCGAGGGAGGCCGGGGCCATTATGCCGGCGTCATGGGATTTGGTTTCCCGGAACAGCAGCCTGGCACGGCGCTGATTCGCCGATACCGCAACTCCGCCACCGGGAAGCACAAGTTCTCCATCCAACCGCTGCCCACGCGCGACTGGAAGGCGGAAGGCCCGGTCGCCTGGGTATACACGACGCGGCAACCCTCGACCGTGCCCCTGTACCGCCTCTTACCACCCACCGACACCGGCGACGAGTTCCTGACCGCCACCGATCAGGTGAACACATATACCAAGCAAATGCGATACAAATACGGCGGTAATTTGGGTTATCTGCTCTCTCGGTCGAAGGCAGCGAACCCTTGATGCGCCCTCGGCTCACCCTTCCCGTTCGGCCAGGTGCGCCCGCAGCTTGCGGATCGCCTTGTACTTTTCGTCGCTCACCCGCTCGACCGGCAGCGCCAGCTCGGCGCCGATCTCGGGGATCGTCCAGCCCTCGAAGCTCATCACCAGGATGCGCTGCTGCCGCGGCGTGAGCAGTTCCTCGGCGGCCTGCCGCACCAGGGCACGCTCCTCGGCGCGCCGGCCGTCGCCGCTGCCGCGCGGGTCGGCGACCGCCTCGACGGCGTCGGAGTGCTGCCGCGTCCGCTGCACGCGCTTCTTCACCGCGTCGATGGCGCGGATGAACTCGCGGCGCTCCTCACCCTCGCCCTTGAGAGCCAGGCTCCAGCGCGTCGTCGGCACCCGCTCCAGCATGCGGCAGAGCACCTCCTGCGTCGAGTCGCCCCAGGCGTCGACCGGCAGGCGGGCGTTGCGCCAGCAGGTGGTGCAGTAGCGACCCAGCTCCTGGGCTGCCTGGTTGGTCGGGTCGGCGGCGTGAACCCGAGCCGGCCCCAGCGTCGACAGCGCCGTCCCGAGGACGACCGCCGCCATCACCGCCCGTCGCGGCCGGGAAGGAACACGGGTGGACATGCGTCACGTTCTCCCGCGAAGGATAAAGGAGGAACCAGGAAACCATCGTCCTGACGGGACGTCCTCTCCGCGAAATCTCGCCGCGAGAGGAATAATCGCCACACGGGCCGGGCGCACTCCCTCATTGTACGCGCCGCCGGTCGTCCTGTTACGCTCGATGACGCGGCAGGTCCAGAGCAAGTGGTGTAGTACCCAGCACAGATGTCAAGCGTTGCTCTGCTGGGTGGCACGCTCGGAGCGCAGCGACGGGCGTGGTATCGCGTCACGCTTCTCCCCACGCTCACGCCCTTCGCCAAGCCTCAGGGCGTGCCACCCAGAACAACGCCCCCGATTGCTCTGCTGGGTGGCACGCTCGGAGCGCAGCGACGGGCGTGGAAGTGCGTGTCAGGCTCATCCTACGCTCACGCCCTTCGCAGAGCCTCAGGGCGTGCCACCCAGAACAACGCCCCCGATTGCTTTGCTGGGTGGCACGCTCGGAGCGCAGCGACGGGCGTGGGTGCGCTCCACGGTCACCCCCACGCTCACGCCCTTCGCAGAGCCTCAGGGCGTGCCACCCAGGAATATCGTCGCCCTGTCACCCATCCGGGGGTCAGCGGGCGTCGGGACACTTCTACCCCTTACGACGACTGCGGGGCAACGCCGACGCGGTCGAGCCGCTTCCACACCGCCCGCAGCTGGTCCGCCGTGTCGGCCGGCAGACCGCCGGGGCTGTACTCGGCGCGGCGTGCAGGGCATCAGCTGCCGCGCCTCCGTCTCCAGGGCCGGCAGCTCCTCGCCGAGTCGGGCCAGGAACTCCATCGCCGTCTCGTCGCCGCGCGTGGCAGGTCGCGGTCGCGCGCCCACGCTTCCACCGCGGCATACGTGTACCGCACCAGTCGCCGCGACGTCATCCGCGCCGCCCGCCCGTCGGCGAACGGGTTGCTGTACGCCTCGAACGGCACCGCGGCTTCTCCGATGTCCTCCTCGTCGTCCTCGCTCGCCTCGTCTCCGGTCGCCGATTGGCCGCCGAACAGGTTGTCCCAGAAGTGGCGCCCAGGCGGCGAGCAGGTTCCGCGCCCAGTCGGTGAAGTTCGCCAGGAAGCCGAGCAGGCCGCGGACCACCGCCACGATCACCAGCACGGCGACGGCGGCGAACACCAGCCACTTCAGCACCGGCGCCAACCGTTCGATCGCTCGCTGCAGGGCGCCCGGGGTCGACGGCGGCGACGGTGCCGGTTGCTGGGCCGGGTCACGCCCTTGCTCTGCCTTGCCGGACGCGCCCTTCTTCTCCTGCCGATCGGACTTCGCCTGTTTGTCTGTCCGTGTCCCCTTCGCGCCGTCGTTGTCCTGACGATTCGCGTCTTTCTCTCCCTTGTCGCCGGACGATCCATTTTCGCCCTTGCCATCGCCCTTTTCGCCGCCCTTGCCGTCGCCCTTTTCGCCGCCCTTGCCGTCCTTGTTGCGGGCCTGACCCTTCTCGCCGGGCGCCTTGCCGTCGGGGCGGGCGCGCCGGGCTGGCCCTTGCCCTCGCCGGGAGAGTCGCCCTTCGGGGCGAAACGGTTCGCCTGCCGTTTCGCTGGATCGGCTGGCCGCAGAAAAGTGAGTAACGGATACTCGGAGGAGGGCCGCGGCAGCAGCGCGCCGAGCACCAGCAGGACCACGACCAGCCCGCCGCCGGCGATCAGCCACATCGCCGTCATCGCCGCCGGCATCCGCAACCGCTTCTGCCGCAGATAGCGCCGCAGTCCGAGGAAACAGGTCGTCAGCAGCAGCCCGAGCGCACAGGCGACGTACACGGTCATCAGCCAGAACGCGAACCGCCGCCGGTCCGGCGCCGTCGCCGGGATGAGCGACTGACCCAGCCCGAAGATCGGCAGGGCCGCCAGCGAGAAGTACACCACCCACACCCCGAGCGTCCGCCGCTTCTGCCGCTCGTCGCGATAGCGCCGGTAGCGGTCCAGCCAGCTGGCACCCGTTTTCGCGTCGTGTCCGTCCTCGTCCGTCTCCGCGCCGGCGGGCGGTGGTGGCCGGTCCTCCAGCCCGGCGGCCTGCAGCAGGCCCTCGCCGCTCATGTCGGTCTCCTCGTCGACGTTGGTGCAGTCCCACGTCAATCGGTGGGCGCACCACCACACCACGCCGACAAGAACCAGGTTGACCAGGAAGCTGAGCGACCGCACGCTCTCCGGGTACTCGACGAAGCGCTGCATGGCGATGTAGGTGAGCAGTGCCAGGATCGACCCGTACAGCCCGGCGCGACTGCTGATCTCGCCGGTCATCGCGATTCGCCCCGTCAGCACGGCGCCGAACACGAAGAAGAACAGGATCCACTGCAGCCGTTCCCGCCACTGTCCGCCGGCCGGGTACAACACTTCGAGCAGGAAGAACACCAGGCTGCCGACCAGCCCCATGATGAGGACCGGGCTGAAGACGAGGGTGACGTAGTCGGCCAGCGTCGGATTCGGGCGGTCGGCGGCCATCGCGTCACTCCCCGAGGTTGGCGAAGTCATACGGCGCCAGCCGGTCGACGGTGTTGCGACACAGGTCGGGCAGCATCGCCTCGTTGGTCAGGTGGCGCAGGTCGCGGACGCCCTCGGCCAGCAGCCGGGCGTAGGCTCGCTCCAGTCCGCTGTCATCGAGCATCACCAGGATCACCGCCACCGCCATGCCGCGGCGGCGCAGGTTGCCCAGCGCGATCGCCGTCTCGACGGTGACGTCCGGCAGCACCGCCAGCGCCGTCGCGTCGCGCGGCAGGCGGTGCGCCGTCTCGACGATCAGCTCGGCGAAGGTCAGGCCGTCGGTCAGCTCGGCGCGGGCGAGCACCTCGCGGACCCGCAGAAACTGCTCGGCGCCGCGGCGCGTTTCGACCACCAGCGGCGTCAGCCGGCGGCTTGCCGGCACGTCGGCGGCAGCCTGCCGCGCCTCGCGCCGACTGGCCGGCGTCTCCTGCCAGCCCTCGGTGCGGATGCGCTCGGCGGCGTCGCGGGCGTTGGTCACCAGCCCGACCTGCTGGCCCATCAGGAAGACGGCGTGGACCAGCGACACCGCCGCGGTCACCGCCAGTTCCGAGCGCACCGGCTCGCCGCGGCGCGGGTAGCCGGCCTGGTGGGAATCGAGCAGCACCGTCACGCCGGAGAGCGTCGACGGCTCGTGAACCTTGCTGTGCAGCTCGCCGGTCCGCGCCGTCGCCCGCCAGTGGACGCGGCTGAGCGGGTCGCCCTGCTGATACGCCCGCACCCCGGCGATCCGCGTCGGGTCCTCGTACAGCCGGTGCAGGATACGCACGTCGCCGATCGGCCGGCGCGATGCCAGGTCGTAGCCCGCCAGCGGCACGATCCGCGGATAGACGAGCACGAACTTCGGCGCCGCCACCACGCGAAAGCGCCGGTGCAGCCCGAACAGGTCGCCGCTCTCCAGCACCAGCGGGCCGATCTGGTGATAGCCGCGGCCCAGACACTCCAGCGCATAGCTGAGGACGATCTCGCCGCCCGGCCGCACCATGCCGATCGCCGCCCGCCGGCCGCGCACCTTCAGCTTCGGCTGGACCGGGTCGAGCGCCTCGCGCGGCAACGTGTCCTCGAGCAGCAGCCACAACACCGGCAGCGCGCCGGGGTTATGAACCGTCACCCGTACCCGGATCCGCTCGCCGATCTCCAGCGCCAGCCCGTCCGGCGTCTCCTCGTCGTCGTCCTCGTCATCGCCCTTGCGCCGCGCCCGGCGAACCGTCCGCTCGGCCTCCAGGGCAACCACCCCCGAGCGCGTGAGCAGCCGCGTCACCACCAGCAGCCCGAGCAGGACGTACATGGCGTAGGCGAGCAGCCCCGATTCGAGGATCAGGGCGGCCCCGAGCAGCAGCGCCGCGCCGACGAACCACCACATGGAGGAGTTATCCTATCCCGTCAGTCGTCGAAGTAATCCTTGCCCTGCGTTCGTGGGCTGACCGGCACGCGAACGTCGCTGACGATCTCATGCAGCAGGGCGGCGACCGTCACCTTGCGCAGCCGCGACTCCGGCCGCAGGATGACGCGGTGGCCGAGCACCGCCTGCACCATGCGCTTGACGTCGTCAGGGACGACGAAGGTGCGGCCGTTGATCGCCGCCAGCGCCTGCGCCGTGCGGAACAGGGCGATCGACGCACGCGGACTACCGCCCAGCTGGATGTCGTCGTGCATGCGCGTGCCGTGGACGATTTCGAGCAGATAGGTCCGCACCTTGTCGTCGACGTGGATTTCGCGGACGGCGTCCTGGCAGGCGACCCAGTCGGCAGCGCTGACCACCGGCGCCGCGTCGTCGATCGGGTGGCCGTGCTGCAAGCGGGCGAGCATCTTTGCCTCCTCCTCGATCGCCGGGTAGCCGAGGCTCAGGCGAATGAGGAAGCGGTCGAGCTGCGCCTCCGGCAGCGGGAAGGTGCCCTCGTGGTCGATCGGGTTTTGCGTGGCGATCACCAGAAACGGCGGCTTGAGCGCATACGTCTGCCCGTCGGCACTGACGCGCCGCTCAGCCATCGCCTCCAGCAGCGCCGCCTGCGTGCGTGGGGTGGTGCGGTTGATCTCGTCGGCCAGCAGGGTTTGCGCGAAGATCGGGCCGGGACGAAACTCGAACTCGGCGGTCTTCTGGTTGAAGATCGACACCCCGGTGACGTCGGTCGGCAGCAGGTCGGGGGTACACTGAATGCGTTTGAACGTGCAGCCGACGCTGCGGGCGAGGGCGCGGGCCAGCATGGTCTTGGCGACGCCGGGCACGTCTTCGAGGAGGATGTGCCCCTCGCACAGGTAGGCGACGAGGCAGAGGGTGATCTGCGGCCGTTTGCCGATGACCACCTTCTCGATGTTGGCGAGCACCCGGCCGACGGTGGCGGCGACGTCGGCGACCGGCGGCCGTTTGCCCTCGCGGGCGGGTTCGCCGGCGGCGTCGATCCGGGACATGCGGCTCCTCGCTGGCGAGAAAGGCGAGCGACCCCATCCAGATTATCACGCGCCCCCGGTTTCGGCGAGCGAAGCGCATCGCCACAGGATGCCCGCCCCTTATGGGACCTGCCTTGGTGCCATGCCCACGCTTGCGTGGGCATGCGGCATTCCACCGACCTGCCCCGTCGGGTGAAGGTGTCCCCGCATCACATGGCCACGAAGCGTGGCCATGGCACCCAGAACCGAGCGACCCCGTCCAGATTAGCATTCCCCCGCCGATTCGGCGAGCAACCCCGCTGCCCTCCTTTCTCTCTTTTTCCTCTGTCTTCCCTCTGTGCCTCCCCTGTCCTCTGTGGTGAGGGTCTTCTGCTTGACACCCGGCGACCAGCCGGGTACATCCCACCGCCTATCGCTCAGGACGGAGGAGACCGCCATGCGCCGGTATCGACTGCTGCTCGCCCTGCTCGCCGCGTCGCTCATTCCGTGTGCCGCCCAGGCCGGCGGCCGCTGGTCGATCGGGCTGCATTTCGGGATGCCGTGGTGCGGCCCGTGCTACCGGCCGGTGATGGTTGCTCCGGTGTACCCGGTGTACGTCGCGCCGGCGCCGGTGGTGGTGCAACCGGCGGCCGTGGTCGCTGTCCCGGCGGCGCCGGCACCGACGGCGACCGCCTACGCCCAGCCGGAGACGGCCGAGCCGGCGCCCGCGCCGGTCGCCCGCGCCGCCAGCTGGAACGACCCGGCCTCGACCGGCGGCCTCACCGACGCCAACCCGCGCGCCCGCGCCGAGGCGGCACTGCGGCTGGGCCGGCAAAAGGACCGTCGCGCCGTGGCGTCCCTTGTCCGCGTTTTGCAGGACGACAGCTACGCCGACGTCCGCGAGGCGGCCGCCCGCGCGCTCGGGCTGATCGGCGCCCCGCAGGCGCTCGCCGCCCTGCAGCACGCCGCCGGCGCCGACGAGGACCGCGACGTCCGCCGCACCGCCAGCTTCGCCGCCGACGTCATCCGCGCCGCCATGCCGCGGTGAAGAAGAAGACTCACCGCAGAGGACACAGAGCGGGTCATTTCTTCGGCTTCTTGATCTCCAGGCCGCCGCTCAGATAGTGCAGGATCGCCAGCGTCGGCCTGGCCGGGACGGGGGTTTTGGCGTCGACCTTCAGCGGCTCGCCCGGTTTCAGCGTCCGCACCGGGATCTCGGCGTCGACGCACTCGTCCTGGAACGTTTTCACCGGCAGCAGCTCGTCGTAGATGATGTTGCCGTAGTGCATCGGCAGGATGTAGCGCTTCGGTTTGATCTGCTCGACCACCTTGTAAGCCTCCAGTCCGTTGAGCGTGTACACCCCGCCGACTGGCACCATCAGCACGTCGACGGCGCCCAGCTTCTTCAGCTGCGCCTTGGTCAGCAGGTGCCCCAGATCGCCCAGATGAGCGATGCGCAGGCCGTCGACGTCGATTACCCAGATGCCGTTCTTGCCGCGCTGCAGCCCCGACATGGCGTCGTGGTAGCACGGGATCGACTCGATGCGCACATCCTTGACCGTCTCGTCGACGACGTTCCAGTCGATCACCAGCCCGTCGGCGCCGCTCTTTTTCAGCGCGTTGTACTGGATCGCCTCCTTGGCGTTTTCGATGCTGACCAGCTGGGTGTGATCGGAGTGTAAATGGCTCATCAGCACCAGGTCGGCGCGGACCGGCTTGACGCGGAACGCCTCGATGTTGTGCGGGTCGGTGACGATGCGGGTGCCGCGCGGGGTGACGATCTCGAACATCGACTGGCCGAACCAGGCGATGCGCACCTCGCCGGCAGAGGCGGCCCCGGCGGTCAGCAGGAGGGTCAGCGTCAACAGCAGACGTGGCATCGGCGTGGCTCCGCGGGGTCGGGGGCGTCTGGTCCAGAGTAAAGATGATACCGCCGGCAAAACCTAACCGGCAAGGTGCCGCTCGCCTCAGCCTGCCGGCGGGATTCCGCTCATGCCGGCCGCCGGTGCCGCCGATATTGGGGGTGTCTTGCGGCGGAACGCTCCGCCGGAGACGGGAAGCCGAGTTAAGAGGCCGGTGGGTATCGAGTGACCCCCGCCCTCCGCCCCCGAGGATCTGTCCCGGAGGCCGCCATCGGGGTGGCCCCGCAGTGACGGCCGGCGTGGCGCGTTCCCGTTCCCCGACCCTCGAGCAGTGTTGCACGGCTCGGGCGGCGACGGTGCTGACGAACCGCTTCCGCGGTCGCTCCGTGAAGACGGACGACCCGACAGCCGATCCGGGCCGCCGACGGACCCAGTCCTCGGCCGCCCGGCGGCGTTTTCCCTCCTCTGAATCTGCTTGCTCCACCGCGCCCGCCGGCTTACCATGCACCCACCTGCCTGAGCCGTATCGTCGCCGCGGAGCCTGCCATGCCTGCCGCATCGTGTCCGGGGCCGTCCCGCCGCCAGCTCCTCCAGGTCGGGGCCGCCAGCCTGCTCGGCCTCGATCTGCCGCGCCTGCTCGCCGCCGACGCCGCCCGCCGGAACGCTCGCAAGCCGTCTGGCCCCCGCGCCGACGCCCTGATCCTCGTCTTCCTCAACGGCGGGCCGAGCCACCTCGACATGTGGACCTGAAACCGTCCGCCCCGGCCGAGGTCCGCGGACCGTTCAAGCCGATCGCCACCACCGTTCCCGGCGTTCAGCTGAGCGAGCACCTGCCGCGGCTGGCCCGGCGAATGCACCGCGCCGCCCTGGTACGGTCGGTCCACCACAGCGTCAACAACGCCCACGCGGCGGCAGTGTACGCGGCGCTGACCGGGCACGACCGCGGCGAGGTCGGCGGCGGGGCGCGGCCGACCGACAACCCGGCGATCGGCTCAGTGGTCGGCCTGGTGCGGCCGCCGGCGCGGCCGGTGGTGAGCTACGTGTCGATGCCGTACATCACTCAGGAAGGCGCCGGCGGTCCGCCGCAGCCGGGGTTCTTCGGCGGGGTACTCGGCCGCACCCGCGATCCGCTGTTCGTCCTCCGCGACCCGAACGCCGCTTCGTTCGCCATGCCGGAGCTGGGCACCGGCGGCGACGTCAGCCTGACCCGCCTGGGCGACCGGCGGGCGCTGCTCGACCGGCTGCTGCCGTCCACCGGCGACCTGGCCGGGTTTCAGGAGCGGGCGTTCTCCCTGCTGTCGTCGCCGGCCACCCGGCGGGCGTTCGAGATCGACGCCGAGCCGCCGGCCGCCCGGGACCGCTACGGTCGCAACATTTACGGACAAAGCGTGCTGCTGGCGCGGCGGCTGATCGAGGCCGGCACCCGCGTCGCCTGCATCTCCTGGGCACCCGACGCCAACGCCACCTGGGACACGCACGGCCAGAACTTCACGAAGCTGAAGGACACCCTGCTGCCGCAACTCGACGCCGCTGTCTCCGGCCTGCTCGACGATCTGCACGATCGGGGCATGCTCGACCGCACCCTGGTGGCGGTGATGGGCGAGTTCGGCCGCACGCCGAAGGTCAACGCGGCGGCCGGCCGGGACCACTGGAACTTCTGTTACAGCCTGTTACTGGCCGGCGGAGGCATTCGCGGCGGGGCGGTGTACGGCGCCAGCGACCGCATCGGCGCGCTGCCGAGCCGCAACCCCGTCCGCCCCGGCGACGTGGTCGCCACCCTCTACCACTGCCTCGGCATCGAGCCGGACACCGAGATCGCCGATCGCCTCTCCCGGCCGATGACCCTGGTGCCCGCCGGCGGGGTGATCCGCGACCTGCTCGTCTGACCGACCCGGTCGGATGCCGCGGCGGCGACGAGCGGAAACGTCTCGACGCGCCGTCCGCAAGCGACCCCTCCTTGAAACGAACAACCAATCGTGGCATACTTTCCGGCAGGAGGGTCTCACTCGCCGCCCGCCCAGGGTCGGGGGAGAGAGAAGATGGGAACGGGTCGCGCATGACCACCGGGACAACAGCCTACTTCGTGGTGCGTCGGGACGACGGCTTCGGCGACGTCTTCCCGCTCAACCCCAGTCAGAGCTACACCCTCGGCCGCGCCGCCACCAACACGATCGTGCTCAAGGACGACCTGTGCAGCCGCGAGCACGCCGAGCTGGCGTGTACCGCCGGCCGGTGGCACGTCCGCGACCTCGGCAGCCTCAACGGCACCCGCGTCAACGAGGTGCCGGTCGAGGGCGACTGTGAGCTGGCCCCGGGCGACGCCGTCCACCTCGGCCACACCCAGTTCGTCTTCGTCGAGGACATGGATCAGCTGCCCGACCTGCCGCCGCGGCCGGTGGCCGACCTCAACGACTCGGGCATGTCGATCAAGAAGCGGCTCGGCGAAACCCGTTTCCTCACCCCCCAGCCGCCGGTCGACAGCGACACCACCACCGACGGCGCGCCCCCCCCTGGCAACGCCGAATCCCACCACGCCCTGAGCCGCGACCTGTCGCTGCTCTACCGGCTGGCGCTCGACATGGGCATGGCCGCCACCCAGGAAGAGCTGTGCCGCATCGTCCTCGACACGCTGCTGGAGGCCACCCCCGCCGAGGTCGGCGCCGTCCTGTCGGTGGTCACCCGTCCACCCCCCACCTCCCGCGCCGCCCGCCTCACGCCTCTGGCGCCTGGCCCCGGTAAGTCGCTCCGCGGCGTCGACCTGGAGGTGACGGTGCATCGCAACCGGGACCCGAGTGTCAGCCACTACCGGCCGGTGTCCGACTACCTGTCCGGCGAGGTACTCGGCAGTCGCGAGGCGATTCTCGCCGAGGACGTCGCTCGCGACCGCCACCTGCGGACCCGCGAGAGCCTGTCCGAAATCGGCGCGACCAGTCTGATCTGTGCCCCCATTCTGTTCGGCGAGCGTGTGCTCGGGCTGATCCACCTCTATTGCACCAATCCGCTGCGAGCGCTCGACGGCGACGACCTGGAGTTCACCGTCGCCGTCGCCAAGCAGCTTGGCGGCGTGATCAACAATCTGCAGAAGCGGCAGTCGCTCCAGGCGGAGAACAGCTCGCTGCGCGATCAGCTGAAGGTGGAGAGTGAGCTGGTCGGCGGCAGCCCGCTGATGCGCGAGATCGAGCGGCAGATCGCCTTGGTGGCGAACACCAACGCCACCTGCCTGATCCGCGGCGAGAGCGGCGTCGGCAAGGAGCTGGTCGCCCGCGCCGTCCATTACTCCAGCCCGCGCCGCGACGGCCCGTTCGTCACCCTGAACTGCGCGGCGCTGACCGAGACGCTGCTGGAGAGCGAGCTGTTCGGCCACGAAAAGGGATCGTTCACCGGCGCCACCGAGAAGAAGGTCGGCAAATTCGAGGCGGCCCACCGCGGCACCATCTTCCTCGACGAGATCGGCGAGATGAATGTCGGCACCCAGGCCAAGCTGCTCCGCATTTTGGAGGGGCATCCGTACGAGCGGGTCGGCGGCAGCGTGCCGATCCGCGTCGACGTGCGCGTGGTGTCGGCCACCAACGCCCCGCTGGAGGAGGCGGTGCGCGAGGGCACGTTTCGCCGCGACCTGTTCTTCCGCCTGCAGGTGATCGAGATCCGCGTCCCGCCGCTCCGCGAGCGACCGGCCGACATCCCGCTCCTGGCGGCGCACTTCCTCCAGCGGTTCGTCCGCGAGACCGGGCGGAAGATCCGCGGGTTCACCGACGCGGCGATGCGCAAGATGACCGAGTACAACTGGCCGGGGAACGTCCGCGAGCTGCGCAACGTGGTCGAGCGGGCGGTCGCCCTGGGCACCGGCCCGATGCTCGACGCCGGCGACATCTGGCTGTCGTCGCTGGAGGTGCTGTCCTCGGGCGGCGGGTCCGGCGGCGAGCCGGCGTTCGAGCCGATCTCGCTGGAGGAGGTCGAGCGGCGGCACATCCAGCGGACGCTCGAACACACCGACTGGAACAAGAGCCAGGCGGCGGCCATCCTGGAGATCGAGCGATCCACGCTCGACCGCAAGATCAAGGGTTACGGACTGACCCGCTGAGCCGGCCGCCGATGGGCGCATCGGCGGCCATCGTCCGGTCACGGCAGCAGGTGCCGCTCGGCCGGCTGCAGGGTGACGCGGACGCGCAGCGGCCCGGTCCGGACGCCGGTGTGGCCGAAGCGGACTGTGTGCCGGCCGGCCTCCACTTCGACCACCGCCGCCGGCCGATCCGACACCGCCTGCCCCTCGACTGCCGGGGCGTAACGACGGACCGGCTCGCCTGGCCAGACGAGCAGGTATTGCCCGTCGGTCAGCGTGGCCGTCGCCGACAGCTTCCGGCCGGCCACCTCGACCCACGGGTCGGCGAGCGTTTGCCGGTCGAGCCGCCGCAGCGCCTTGATACCGTCGATCCCGCACGCCACCGTCGTCTTGCCGGGCAGGCCGTTGTAGTAAACCATCAGCGAGCGGACCTTGCCGTAATCGATCGCATCGACCTTCGGCCGGACCAGCTGATGATACCGCCAGCCCTCGTAGTCGTTGGCGAGGTAGTAGTCCATCGCTCCCTTGCCGTCGCCGAGCTGCAGCTTGAACTGCCCGCCGCGACCGTCGCCGCGGAGCCACAGACCGATGCCGGCGTGCGCCGACAGGTCGAGCGGCGTGGCGAAGGTGCGGCCCAGCACTGACCAGCCGTCGGGACCGGGGCGGGTGCTTTCGGCGGTGTAGACCGCGAAACGACTGCCTTCCTTGCCGCCGTCCTGCAGTTCCAGCCGCTGCCGCACGCCGGCGAGCGTCGATCCGCCCTGGCCGTGCTCGACCACCCGCACCGGCCGGCCGGTCGGCCGTGTGGCGAACGGGGCGAGGTCCTCGAACCCCTCCAGTAGCACCGCGTCGGCGGCGTGGTAGGCCGGTCCGGGTGCCAGCCACGGACCGCCCGGCAGGTGGACCTGAAACCCCAGCCGCGACCGCTCGGGCACCTCGACCGTCCACGTCGCGTCGGCGTCCGGCGTCGGCGTGTGCCACGGCGCGTAGAGGACGCGCTGAAACGCCTCTCGGTCCGACACACTGATCAGCCGGTAGTCGCGGCGGTGTGCCAGCAGCTTGTCCCGCTGCGCCGGCGTCCTGACGCCGGCCAGCACCGGGTCGATGCGGAGGCGGGCGCGCATCTCGTCCGGCATCCGGCCCGACAGGCGCAGCCGCTCGTAGCGAGCGATGAGATCGAGGATCTCGCCGGTGAACGGGTGCCGTTTCGCCGCGTCGACCGACACCTGGAACGACATCGACGCGCCGTAGCCGAGGGTCGTCCCGAGCACGTACTCGAACTGGTCCGGGGTGGCGTTCGGGTCGTAGCCGTAGTACCAGCCGACGTCCATCGGCATGCCCTGGAGCGCATACGCCGCGAACGCCGGCGACCGCTCCTCCAGGTAGCCTTTCAGGTCGCCGTGCCCGTCGGCCGACGCGGTGCGCGCGAGCAGGTGCCACGAGTAATGACTGAAGCTGCTCGCCTGCAGCAGTATGTCCTGCTTCTTGAGCCGGTCGTGGAACGCCTTGTGCAGCCGGGCGTTGTAGTACCAGTGATCGCCCTGCAGCCGCTCCGAGCCGTCGAAGTAGATCATGTCGATGTCGCAGGCGTCGGCCACCGCGGCGAAGTGGCCGGCGACCTCGTCCAGCAACGTCGTGTCCATGTCGAACAGGTGATAGCCGTACGATCGCTTCAGATGTCGCACCGACGTCCCCTTCGCGTGGGCAGCCGCCTTCGTCCCCAGGTGGCCGCGGCGGCACCCGCGGAAGCCGGCCGGCGATAAACCGCCGTAGTGGATCAGCTCGTCGCCCACCTGGAGCACCGTGCCGTCGCCCTCGTAGCCGCCGTCCTCCGCCGGGAACCCGGCCGGCGCGGCGGTCAGCGGCAGGACGTCGGCCGTCGCGGTCACGTCGGCGGCCAGCGTGGCGGCGGCCCCCTTCGCCAGCCGCGGATCGGGGACCGGCGTCAGGTAACGATCGGGCGGGTAGATGCTCGGACCCAGGAAGTGGAAGCCGACACGGAAGCCGGCGTCCTTGAACCGCCGCACCGTTCGTTTCAGGCCGTCGAGTCCGTCGGGGAAGTTCCGGCGGTTGATCCGGTAGTGCCCGGTCGCCTCGCACCACGACTCCTGGCCGAGCAGGATCATGTCGAACCCGCCACGGCGCGCCAGTTTCACCGCCTCGTCGAACTGCGCCTCGCCGAAGCTGGTGAGGAAGAGGTACGACCGTTTCACCCACGGCGACCGCTTGTTCCACACCCCGCCCGGCTGCGGCGACGGCAGACCGGCGGCCTCCTCGAACCGCGGCATCACCTCCCACAGCTTCTCGTCGGGACAGGCGATTACGCCGAACGCCGCCGGCCGGATACCATGCTGCGCCAGCGTCTCGGCGCTCAACGACGTCCCCGCCGTGCTCCACAATGGCAAATCGGCGGCCTCGAAGTCTTCGAGCAGAATCGTCCGCTCCTTGCCGCCTTGCCGGACGACTGCCTCGACGTGGTCGATGCGGCAGGCGACGCGGCGACCGGCCGGCAGGCCGTTGTAGTAGAACTGCAGCGCCGTCACGTTGCGGTAGTTGAGCGTGTCGTAGGGCCGGTCGGTCAGCGTCACCCGTTTCCAGCCGGTGAAGTCGATCGGCAGGTAGCAGTCGCGACAGCCACCAGCGGAATCGCACAGCTGGAACTTGAGCAGCTGTCCCTGACCGTCGCCGTGGACCCAGGCGCGGACGGCGGTCAGGCCCGTCAGGTCGAGCGGCGCGTCCAACGACCGGCCGTGCATGCTCCAGCCGCCGGGCTTCGCGTCCGACGTGGCGACGAACAGCGCGGCGGTGCGGCCCTCCTTCGCGTCGTCGCTCGGGGTGAACTGGTGGGTGCAGCCCGGCCGGTCGGCCTGCCGCGCTGGCGGCGTGTCGCTGAACGCGCGGACGTTTGGCTCGCACGCCATCACCGCTGCCGTGTTCTTTCCCGCCGTGGCCGCGTTCAGCACGTCGCGAATCGTCGCGCCGGCCGGGACGCCCAGGCGGAACAGCCCCAGCCGCTCGAAGCCCTCGGTACAGCGAATCAGGCGGAAGACGGCGAACCCCTGCTGCACCGTGACCCTGAACTCGGCCGTGGACCGGTCAGAAAACGTCACGACCAGACGGGACCCGTCGGCTTGCACAGATTGTGAGAAGACAGTGCGGCCGGCGGCGCGGGCCGATAACGCCGACGCGCCGGCCACGGGCCAGGTCGAACCGTCGGCATACCTCAGGCGGGCAACGCCACGATCATTGAGGCTCAACACCGCCGTGCCCAGGTCGTAGACGGCCCCGGCGGGCGCGCGGGGTATCGCCAGCCCAACCAACAGCACCGCCGATAGCAGGATCGGACGCAGCATGGGGAACCTCGCACGCCAGGGGTCGAGGCGAACCGCTGCGGTTGTCATATACCGGCGTGAAAAAGGCGAAAGAGGGCGCTGTACCGTTTACCGTGTCACCGACAGCCGGTTCGGGTCGTCGTCCGCCGGAATGTGTGCCGGAAGCGTTACCTCGAACGTGGTG
This sequence comes from Gemmataceae bacterium, assembly GCA_046350215.1. Lineage (GTDB taxonomy): Bacteria > Planctomycetota > Planctomycetia > Gemmatales > Gemmataceae > JAXMAU01. The sequence goes on from JAXMAU010000008.1 coordinate 76,679, forward strand.
CCGACGCCAGCGGCGGAATCGCACCGGATCACGCCGGCGTGCGCCTCGACGATGCTCCGGCAGATGGCCAGCCCCAGGCCGTTGCCGCCGACGGTCCGCGACCGTGCCCGATCGACCCGGTAGAACCGTTCGAACAGGTGCGGCTGATCGACCTCCGGGATGCCGGCGCCGGTGTCGGCCACCGTCAGCGTCGCCTCCGGGCCGCGCCGCCGCACCGCCACCCGTACCTCTCCACCGGGCCGGTTGTACTGGATCGCGTTGCTGAGCAGATTGGTGACCACCTGCGCCAGCCGGCCGGCGTCGCCCAGCACGGCCGCCGGCGCGGCGTCGATCGTCAGCGTGATCCGTTTGCTGTCGGCCAGCGGGCGGATCAGGTCGACGCTCTCGGTCGCCACCGTCGCCAGGTCGACCGGCTCGCGGGTCAGGTCGAGCCGCCCGGCGTCGGCCCGCGCCAGGGTGAGCAGCGCCTCCACCAGGGATGTCATCCGCCGCGACGCCCGCAGACACGTCTCGATCGCCTCGCGGTACTCCGCGGCCGGTCGCGGCCGGGCCAGCGCCAGCTCCGCCTGGGTGCGGATGATCGCCAGCGGCGTGCGCAGCTCGTGTGACGCATCGGCGGTGAACCGAACCTGCCGCTCGAACGCCTGCTGCAGCCGGTCGAAGGTGGCGTTGAGCACTCCGCCCAGCTCGGCCAGCTCCTGATCGACCCGGTCGGTGGCGATCCGCTCGGACAGGTTGGCGGCCGAGATGGCGGAGGCGGTGGCGGAGATGGCGGCGATCGGGCGGACGATGCGCGACGACATCGCCCATCCGCCGGCCAGCCCGACCCCGAGCACCACCACGCCGATGGCGGCCAGCTGCCAGGCGAACGCGCGCAGATCGCCCAGCTCGCGCGCCACCTGTTTGCCGACCAGAATGGTCGTCCCGTGCGGTCCGTGCAGGTGGACCTCACGGTATGGCCCCTGCTGGACGATGAGCGGTTCACCGCCGCGATCGGGGACGTCGGGCATCGGCTCCTCGGTCGGGAAACCGGTCGACGAGGTCAGCAGCGCGCCGTCGGGCCGCCAGACGGCGTAATAGATCCGCTCGGTCGGCCGGCCGAACCGTTCCACCTCCTCGGGCAGATGCAGCTCGGCGAGCAGCCGGCCGGGACCGAACGGCGGCGGCCGTTTCTCCTCGGCGCGGGGCGGCAGCCCGCGCTTCGGAAGCGGATAGGGCGGGCGGTCCTTCGGCTGCGGGCGGCCCGGCGGATCGACCCAGCCGGGAGGCTCGGCCAGCCCCGGCGGCAGTTCGCCGTGGACCTCGTGCGGCCGGAAGCCGCGCAGCGTACCCTCCAGCATGCGCGCGCCGCCGATCAGGTGGCCGTCGATCTCGCCCAGCCGTCCCTGACGCACCCGCAGGTAGAGGATGCCGGCGAACCCGACGACGACGGTCAGCAGGATCAGGCCGTACCACAGCTGCAGCCGCCAGCGGATCGAGTTAATCATCGATGAGATACCCCTGCCCGCGGCGGGTGACGATGAACTCGCGGCCGAGCTTCTTGCGGACGTTGGAGATGTGGACCTCCAGCAGGTTCGACAGGGTGTCGTCGTCCTCGTCGAACAGGTGCTCGTACAGCTCGGTCCGCGTGACCAGCTGCCCTTGCCGGAGCGCCAGATACTCGACGATGGCGTACTCGCGGGCAGTCAGGGCGACCGGCTGACCGCGGTGGCGAACGGTTCGCGTGCGCGGGTCGACGACCACGTCGCCCAGCTCGATCGCCGGCGCCGCCTGGCCGGCGCTGCGGCGGATCAGTGCGCGCAGGCGGGCGAGCAGTTCGGACAGCTCGAACGGCTTGACGAGGTAGTCATCGGCGCCGAGGTCCAGCCCGCGGACTCGGTCGGCGACGGCGTCACGGGCGGTGAGCAGCAGCACCGGCGTCTTGTGCGTGCGGCGGAGGCGGTGGAGCACCTGCCAGCCGTCGAGGCGAGGCAGCATGACGTCGAGGACGACGGCGTCATACGGCCAGCTGGCCGCCTTGAACAGCCCGTCCTCGCCGTCGGCCGCCTCGTCGACGGCGTACCCCTCTTCGCGGAGGGCGCGGGCGAGCAAGCGGAGCAAATCCAGCTCATCCTCGATCACCAGCACGCGCATGCGGCGGCCTCCGTCGGGGGCGGTCCGGCCGACCGCCCCCGTCGCGCGGAAACGTCACGACCGGGCCGGACGGGGCAGGTCGAGGCGAGCCTCGTCACGGTCGTCCTCGTCCGGCGGCCGCGGCCGTTCGGGCCGTTCGCCGCGGCGCGGTGGCGGTGGCGGTGGCGCGCCCCGGTCATCGCCCCGGCGCGGCGGAGGCGGCGGGTCGTCGCCGTCGGGTGGACCCTCGCCACGGCGGGGCGGCGGCATCCGTTCTAGCTCCTCGCGCTGTTCGGCGGTGAGGATTTTTTCCAGTTTCGCGCGAACCTCCTGCTCCAGCGCATCGATCTGTTTACGTTGCGCCCTCCGTCAGCCGCAGCCGTTCCTGAAGCGGCCGCGGGAGGACGGTGCCAGGGCGAGCAGGCCGTCGGGACGGCGTCCTCGGGGCCACGATCATCAGGCCGGCGGCGGCGGACCTTTTCGTCGCCATCGTCGTGCGCCTCTTCGGACGCGGCCGCTCGGGTCGGCGATCGCCCTCGGGCCGACGGCGGGGCTGGTCCCGTTCCGGTCGGCGATCACCCTCGCGGCGTTCGCCCTGCGGGCACGCTCGTCGGGGGTCAGCTTGCCGTCCTTGTTGCGGTCAAGTTTGAGGAGCGACTCAGGCGCCTTGCGGATCTCCTCGGCGGAGATGACACCGTCCTTGTCGAGGGTCGAGGGCCTCGACGATCGGGTGACCGGGACCGTCGCCGGGACGCTCGCGGACGCTCCCCCTTCGCCGGCGGTGGGCCGTCCGGCCGGTCACGCGGACGGTCGTCCGGCGGGGCTTGCAGCATCGTGTAGACGCCGAGCAGTCCGGCGAGCAAGGTCAGCCCGCTTCCGATGACGGCTCTCATGGCTACTCTCCTGGAGAATGGGGACCGATCGACGGCGGGCCGGCGAGTGCGAGAGAACGGCGGGCCGCGAAGGGTGGCTGTAGTGTACCCGCGGCAACCTGAAGGGTGGATGAAGAATCAGCCGATTTCGCGACCTGTCCGCTCGATGGTTGAACCCCGGACGCGGCGGGCGTACAGAAGGGGGAGTAGGTGGTTCGGTTCAGTACGGGAGAAAAGATGATGACGGGGACGCAGGCGGATCCGGGCAGCTGGGTGCTGGCCCGCGGGTATCGGTTCACCGGATTGCACTGTGGCATTCGCGCCGAGGTCGGCCGCAAGGATCTGGCGGTCGTCCTCAGCGACGTGCCGGCGACGGCCGCCGGGGTGTTCACCCAGAACCGCGTCCGCGCCGCCCCGGTCCGCGTCTGCCAGGAGCGACTGCCGGCCGGCGACGTCCGCGGCGTGGTCGTCTGCTCCGGCAACGCCAACGCGTGTACCGGCCCGCAGGGGCTGGCCGACGCCCACCGCATGACCGCCGTCGCCGCCGAGGTGGCCGGTTGCCGCGCCGAACAGTTCCTGGTGGCGTCGACCGGGGTGATCGGCCGGCACCTGCCGATGCCGCAGGTGGAGGCGGGCATCCGTAGTGCGGTGCCGCAGGCGATCGCCACCGCCGGCGGGCTGTCCGACCTGGCGCACGCCATCCTGACCACCGACACGGTCATCAAGGTAACGACGCGCGAGCTGGAGTTGAACGGGACGACCGTCCGTCTGACCGGCGTCGCCAAGGGCGCCGCCATGATCGGCCCGAACATGGCGACGATGCTGGCATTCGTCTTCACCGACGCGAAAATAGCTCCCGACGACCTGGCGCCGCTGATCGGTCGGGCGGCGAGCGGATCGTTCAACTGTGTCAGTGTCGAGGGGCACACCAGCACGAACGACACGCTGCTGGTGCTGGCGAACGGCCGCGCCGGTGGTCCGCCGCTGGCCGGCGAGGCGCTCGGCCGATTTGGCGCGGCGTTGACCGCGGTGTGCGGTGACCTGGCCCGCGCCATCGCCGCCGACGCCGAGGGCGCCAATCACCTGGTGACCATCGAGGTGGAGGGCACGCGCGACGACTCCGAGGCGTTCCGGATCGCCAAGGCGATCGGCGACAGTCCGCTGGTGAAGACGGCGATTTTCGGCGCCGATCCGAACTGGGGCCGTTTCGTCTCCGCCGCCGGCTACGCCGGCGTGCCGTTCGAGGAGGAGCAGCTGTCGTTGTGGCTAGGCGACATGCTCCTGTACCATCATGGCGTGCCGCAGCCGTTCGACGCCGCGACGGCCTCCGCCTATCTGAAGCGTGAGCGAAACACGCAGATGCGGCTGCGCTTCACGCTCGGCAGCGGCCGCTGTACCTTCTGGACCTGCGACCTCACCTACGAATACATCAAGCTCAACGCCGACTACACCACCTGATCAGATGAAGAATTGAACCACAAAGATCACAAAGAACACAAAGAGAAGAAAAGGGAAGAGAAATAAGATAAGTAAGGTAAGAAAAGGGGGTCAAGAGGGACATGTGCCGTGACGGCCACGCGCTCGTCTGGCTGCATCAAGATCTTCTTTTACCCTCCTCTTTTTCTTCTTTCTCTTTCCTTCTCTTCTCTTTCTTTGTGTTCTTTGTGATCTTTGTGGTTCAATTCTTTTCTTCCTGCACAAACGGTTGTCCATTGTCGTACAGCGTTACGCGCGTCGCATACTCCGCGCGCTCGGCCTCGGGCGCCAGGTCGACGGCCCGGCGCTGCGTGGTGGCTGCTTCCTCGTACTGTCCGCACGCCGCCAGCGCCGCGGCGAGGGTGTCGAGGCGGGTGGCGTCTTCTCCGCTGGCGCAGGCGCGGCGAGCCAGCTCCAGCGCCTGCGGCGGATCGCGAAGATCGGCTTGCGGGACGGTGGCGTACAGCCAGGCCAGGTTGTTGATCGCGCGCGGGTCGTCCGGCGCTCGCTCCAGGGCGGCGCGGTTGTCGGCAATCGCCAGGGCGTATTCTCCGCGCAGGGTGTACAGCCGGCCGCGGCTGATGTACGCCAGCAGGTCGTCCGGCTGCAACTCCAGCACTCGCGTCAGGTCGGCGACGGCGGCGTCCAGGTCGCCCCGGTCGCTGTACAGGCTGGCACGGTTGTAGTACGGCAGAGTGAAAGCGGGGTCGATGGCGATGGCGGCGGTCAGGTCGGCCAGCGCCTCGTCGAACTGGCCGAGCCGCCGCCGCGCGGTGCCGCGGTTGATGGTCGCGCCCAGGTGCCGCGGGTCGAGCCGCAGCACCTCGGTGTAGTCGGCGACTGCCTCGGCGTACCGGCCTGCCTCGGCGTGGGCGATGCCGCGGTGATACCAGGCCGGCAGGTAAGCGGGATCGAGGCGGATCGCCTCGGTGAAGTCGGCCATCGCCTCGGCGAGCTGGTGACGGTCGGCCCGCAGGTTGCCGCGCTGGTGATACGCGCGTGGGTCGGCCGGGTCGAGGGCGATCGCCCGGTCGAAGTCGGCGAGGGCACGGTCGGCCTCGCCCAGGCCGGCCAGCAGCAGACCGCGGCTGAGGTGGGCGCGCGCATGCGCCGGGTCGAGCCGCAGGACCTCGGTGTAGTCGGCCAGCGCCGCCTCCGCGTCGCCCAGGCGGGCGTGCGCGCCGGCACGGTTGAACAGGGGGACCGGATCGGCCGGGTCGAGCGCCACCGCCTGGTTGTAGTCGGCCACCGCCCGCTCCAGGTCGCCGAGACGGGCATACGAGTTGCCGCGGTTGGTGTAGGCCATCGTCGCCCGTGAATCGATATGAAGAAGATCGGTAAAGTCATTGATCGCCGCTTCCTGGTCGCCGCCCTCGGCGTGCAGGTTGCCGCGGCACGAATAGCCGCGGCGGCTGTCCGGGCTGCCTCCAGCGCGTGCGTGCAGTCGGCGATCGCCTCGGAGAGCGCCGCGGCGGGTGTGGACGGCGGCCCGCGCCAGGTAGGCGGCGGCGCTCTGGGGGCCACTTCCGGGGCGCGGTTCAGGTCCGCTTCCGCCTCGTCGACCGCGCCGGCGTCGAGCCGGGCGCGGCCGCGGGCGATCAGCACGGCGGCGTTGTCCGGTGAGAGGTTCAGTGCCTCGGTGAAGTCGGCGACGGCGGCGGCGGGGTCGCCGGCGCGCAGGTGCGCCTGCCCCCGCTCCTGGTAGAGCGGCGCCGACGGTGCCAGCCGCAGCGCCTCGGAGTAGTCGGCGATCGCCCGCTCGGGGTCGTCGAGGGCCAGGTAGGCGGCGGCCCGATCGCAGCGGGCGCGGGCGTTGACCGGGTCGAGCTGCAGCAGCCGGGTGAAGTCGGCCGCCGCCCGCGCCGGCTCGCGATTGAACAGATACGCCTTGCCGCGATTGCTTAGCGCCCACAGGTGCCGTGGATCGAGCCGCAGCGCCTCGGTGTAATCGGCGATCGCCCGGTCGTATTCCTCACGGACGTAGTACGCATTGCCGCGGTTGTAATACAGCTGCTCGTCGCGTGGGGCGAGCCGCAGCCCCTCGGTGTAGTCGGCGATCGCCCGCTCGGCGTCGCCCTGCTGGGCGTAGGCCAGCCCGCGATTGCCGCGCGCCTCCAGGCTGCGCGGGTCGAGCCGCAGGGACTCGGTGTAGTCGGCGATGGCGGCGTCGAGGTCATTGCCGCGGGCGTGGACCTGGGCGCGGCGGCGATAGAGGACGGCGTCCTCGGGCCGCCGGTCGAGCGCGGCGGTCAGGTCGGCGACCGCCTTTTCCAGCTCGCCCTGGCGGACATAGGCGGCAGCGCGGGCGGTGTAGGCGTCGAGGTCGTCGGGGTCGGCTTCCAGGGCGGCGGTCAGGCGATTGACGGTCAGGTCATGCAAATCACGTTCGATGCCGCGAACCCGCTCGGCGGCGGCGGGCGCCTGGCCGAGCCGCTCCAGCACGGCGCCGACGTGCGGCGGGCGGCGCGAGTGGACCCAGGCGGTGCAGGTGTCGATGAGCGCCGCCCACACCTCGGGCAACAGCAGCCGGTCGGCACGGTCGGGGTCGGCCTGGCCGGTCAGTCCGAACGCACACAGCCGGCCGAAACCGTACAGGTCGGAGTGCGGGCCGACCCACACCTGCCCCTTCGGCCGGCCGACCACCTCCGGCGGCAGAAACGGCAGCAGGCCGGCGACGCTGCGGCCGAGCGCCGACCGGCGGCACGCCTCCGGGTAGCTGGCGCAGGCGTGCAGGACCGGCCGTCGCAGCGCCAGCCCGGTGTCGAGCAGCTTGACCATCAGCCGCGATTCGCCGTCGCGGTTCTTTAGGCGACGAACCAGCACGGCGCCGGGGCGCAGGCAGCGGTGCAGCACCAGCCGCCCGTGCAGCGCCTGCAGCGCACGAGCGATCGGCCAGGCGACGTCGAGGAACTCCTCCGGCGCGAGCGGGCCGTGGGCATGTATGTGGGCCGCCAGCGACTCGCCCTCGAAGTGTTCGAGCACGAGGTACGGCCGGTTGGCGTCGGGGCCGGCGAGGCCGACCTCGTGGACGCCGATCACCGCGGGGTGATCCAGCTCCTGCAGTGTTCGCGCCTCCTGCAAGACCGCCGGCACCTCGCGGTCGAGCGCGTCGGTGCGGAGCGCCTTGACCACCACCATGCGGTCGGCGGCGCGGTCGCGGCAGAGGAACGACACGCCGAAGCCGCCGGCGCCGAGGATTTGCCGCGGCTCGTAGCGGGCAAACGGGAACGGCTCGAACATGTCGGCATCGAGGGCGACGGCGCGGCGGAGGGCAGTCAGGGCGGCGTCCCAGTCGCGGCGTTCGAGAGCGGCGCGGTGAACGTTGTGGTGCGCCTCGGCGCGCGAGATGGGGTCCTGCACGAGACGGGCGACTTCCTCGAAGTCGCGGACGCCGGCGTCGAGGTCGCCAATCACCACCTCCAACTGCCCAAGGCTGTTCCACAGCGCCGGTAGCCGGCGACGGGTGTCTTCCGGCAACCGGCGGAAGCGGGCGACCAGCTCCTGAATCGCCTCGCGCTCGCCCTCGCTCCGCAGCGCCAGCCCGTCGCGCGGGCGGACAGAACACGGGTGCAGGTCGTGCCGCCGCTTGAGGTCGGCGACCGCCTCGTACAGATCCTGGTACGGCCCACCGGCGTCGTGCAGCTCTGCCTGGATGTCGAGCACGCGGTCGTTCTCCTCGTCCGTCCGAGCGAATCCTCCCCAGGCGCTTTGTACCTGTCGCCGCAACGGTTCGCAAGGCGGGCGACCACTGAGAACCTCGCCGTTGGCGGGTTGTGCTTCCAGGGAAACCGCTGGGTGCCATGCCCACGCTCGCGTGGGCATGCGGCGTGACTCCGACCGGCCCTGTCCGAGAAAGGCTACTCGCACCACATGGCCACGAAGCGTGGCCATGGCACCCAGCGTCCCGTGTCAGCATTCGGGTAAGTATGAAGCCAACCACACCAGTCGCTCTGTTCCGAACGAATCCTCCCAGACGCATGATTCCTGTCGCCGCAATGGACCGCAAGACGGGCGCCGCCTCACCGCTTCGCCGGCAGCGGCGGGGCCAGGTGGGCGGCGAGGATGCGGCCGAGGACCTGTTCGCCCCGCTCGTTGGCGTGGACCACATCGCGCTTGAACCAGTCGATCGGCTTGCCTGACGTCCGGACATAGCGGCCCCAGGCGGCGGTCATGTCGAGCAATCCGATCCGCTCGCTGGCCGCCATGCGGACGAGGCGGCTGCGGAAATCCTTGCCGTCGGGGTCCGGTTTCTCCGTCCATTGCTTGTCGTCGCGGGGATCGACGGTGCCGAACGCCGGCGTCATCACCAGGAAGTCAGCCGGGTGTTTGGCCCGCACGCCGCGAATCAGCGTGACGATCGAGTCGACGTCGTTGTTGTGGCTGATGCCGCCGAGTACGATCAGGTCGGGCCGCGGCGCCAGGACATATTTCGCCAGCCGATCCGGCTCCTTGTACCACCAGCAGCCGGTGCTGCCACGGACGCACACCGTTTTGCGGATGCGGCATTTGGGGTAATGGTCCTGCAAAAGCAGCTCGAAGCTCGACCGGCTGGTGTCGTTGACGATGCTGTCGCCGAGCATCAGGATCTTCAGCTCACCGCCGTCCTTGGCGAGCGCCGCCGCCGTCCGCGGCAGGTGGTCCCAGCGATCGGCCGGCGCGGCGTACTGCACCGGCGGCATCGACGCAACCACCTTATCGATCTCGGCCCGCTTGCGCTCCGGGCCGGGGAAGACGTAGGTGCCGTCGGTCTTCGTCGCGACGGCGACACTCACGGCGACGAGGACGACACACAGGGTCAGGCAACCGGGACGCATCGACATTCCTCCACCGGGGGCGACGACGGGGCGCCACCAGTGATCGTATTCCCGGCCGCCAAACGGGCGAGGCCCGGAGCAGGTCGCCCCGGGCCTCTACTCGTCTCCCTTCTCGTCGGTCGCGGCCGCTCAGACGGCGCCCCAGTTGACCCGACCGCGCAGAGCGTACAGCAGGGACGGAGTGACGGTGACGTACCCGTCGTTGTTGCCGTCCAGGCAGCTGTACCCGTCGGACCCCCACGGGTTCCGCAGGGTGATCGAGGTCACCACCCCGGCGCTGTTCCGCGTCACCCGGGCGACGGTGTACATGTGGTTGTTGACCAGCCCGCCGGGCAGGGTGTCGCCGTACCGGCTGTCGACGAAGCCGATCGTCACCGCAGCGTAGGAGTTCCACCGGGCGTAGATGGCGTTGGCCAGGGCGGTGGCGCTGGAGTAGCTGCCCAGGGCATAGTCGCCGGTGCTGGTGGAGCCGAACGCCTTGTTGACGTCCACCGACCAGCCGCCCTCGATGGAGGCGAAGCTGTTGGCGCCGGTGCGGTAGAAGGCGTAGGCCTTCTCGACCACCGCCACCCACATGCTGTTCTGGGCGCCCAGCTGAGCGTAGGCCAGGTTGCCCCCGGAGGTCGCGGCGAGGTCGTCGTCGACCCGGTAGAAGCTGTTGCCCAGCCGCACGCCGTAGGTGCCGTCGTCGAAGTCGACCACGTTCCGCCGCAGGGCGAAGGCGTTGTCGTTGGCGATGGCGCCCAGCCCGGACAGCAGCCAGCAGTCGCCCAGGCCGCCCTGACGGATGTCGTTGAGCGCCGGGCCGCTCTGGCTGAACAGCGGGTTGCCGCTGAACCGCCGGTAGCTGGCCCCCGCCTTCAGGGTCGGGTCGGCGATGCGGTCGCCGTCGAGGGTGCGGTCGGCGCCGTTGGCGAACCAGGCCACCGCCTGCACCGCGTCGCCGGACTCCAGCCCGGCCAGCGAGTCGCGGACCCCGCTGTTCAGATCGGTCCAGAGGATGTCGCGGCCGGCGTCGCCCTGGACGAAGTCGCTGGTTCCGCCGTCGAGGGCGATCAGCACATCGGTGCCGTTGCCGCCCCACATCTTGTCGGTGCCGGCGCCGCCGTTGAGCCGGTCGTCGCCGTCGCCGCCGATCAGCTGGTCGTTGCCGTTCATGCCGCGGAGCACGTCGTTGCCGGCCTCGCCCCACATCTGGTCGTCGCCGCCGTAGCCGACCAGGGTGTCGTTCCCGGTGCCGCCGACGAAGATGTCGTTGCCGTTATACCCTTCGAGGTAGTCGTTGCCGCCGTAGCCCCACGCCTGGACCGGCAGCGAGTAGACGTTGTTGACGAACCGATCATTGCCGGCCCCGCCGAGGAACTGGGCCCGCTGCACCGAGGCGGCGGAGAAGCTGCGGCTGAAGCCGTTGGTCGAATCGTAGGCGACGATGTTCGACCCGCTCAGGCTGAGGGTGACGTTGGACGCATTGTTGTCCGAGTTCAGGAAGAGCATCCCGTTCGAGAGGGTGGCGCTGGTGAGCGACAGGGCGATGCGGTCTTCCAGGCTCTCGATGGTCAGATTGGCGCGGAGCGTCTTCGTGGTGGGCTTCATGGTTATGGTCCACTTTCGTGCTGGTCGTTCGTGTTGTTCTGGTTGGGACGTCACATATTACGGGCGGCAAAAGGGGGTGTGACAGAATGGGGGGACTTTTGTCGAAAATGCCGAAAAAAGGGGAGAAGGGAGCGAAAGACGGGGCGAGTGGTCAAGCGGCGGTTCGAGTATCGTCATAGCCGGACAATCGCGGCAGCCAGCAGCGGACGGCGGCGCGATAGCGGCGGTACGGCGCGCCGAAGCGGCGCTCCAGGTCGGCCTCCTCCCACGGGCGGACGAACCAGTGCCAGATCGGCGCGCCGACCAGCGCGTAGGCAATCACCGCTGGCGAACCGAGCAGCAGGCCGACGGCGACCCCCTGGCCCAACCCGGCCACCGCCATCGGGTTGCGGACGTACCGATACGGCCCGGCGATCACCAGCTCGCGGGCGCAGTCGGCCGGCAGCGGGGTGCCCCGACCGCGCACCGCCATCACCCATGCGCTACTCAGCCCGAGCGTCCCACCCAGGGCGAACAGCGCGACGCCACTCCACCACGCCGCCGGCGACGGAACCCGCCAGCCGGCCAGCCCGAGGCGACCCTCTGCGTACCACACGACGACCGGGATCACGCCGAGAAACAGCGACCAGAAGAGCACCATCTGCCCCGCCGTCTTGGCGACGTTCCAGCCGGTCGACGCCGGCACCGCCTCGCGACCGTGAATGCGGTCCAGCATCATTTCGTCTCCCCCGGCCGCAGTTTCCAGGCCAGCACGCCCGGCACCAGCAGCGACGGTGTCATCAGCACCGCTGGGGCCCACCCGTCGCCGCCGGTCAACGCAGTCAGCGTCCAGCAATAGAGCGCCGCGTATCCCGCCGCCCCGGCGTGGACCAGTAGCGCCGGCCACGCCCACGGCCGGCGCCGGGCCAGCCCTCGGGCGCATAGCGCCGACAGCCCGACGTAGAGCAGCCCGTCGGCCGCCCCGAACGCCAGCAGGGTGACGTCCGGCGCCTCGCTCGCCCGGAACGCCGCGCGCGACGCCGGCCAGCCGAGCAGCAGCGCCCACCACGCCGCCCCGCCAACTGCCTGCATCGTCAGGAACACGACGCCCAGTGAACGCCACGACATGACCGATTCCCCCGCCTCGATCCAATCCTATTGGTGAAGCTTGGCCTGAATTGTTAGCCCCCGGTGAACACACCGGGGGCAGTGCGAGGACGCTGCGAGGGTCGTCGACACGCGCCCCCGGTGAACGCACGAAGGGCGAATGCGGAGTGTCCTCTTGCGGTAGTCCTTGCCACGCACTTGCCCCCGTTCTTTTAGCTCCCCGTGAACACACGGGAGGCGAATGCGGGTCGCCTTTGTGGGTATTCGTCGACACGCACTTGCCCCCGGTGAACACACCGGGGGCTAAAGAATAACTCGTCGAACCGTACTGCCCCGCCTGGATCGGATGACCGCAGGATACCCGGTCGGCGCAACCGGACAAGCGGCGGCAGCTTCCCTTGTTCCTCCGGGCGCGCGACGGGATAATCACCGTTCGCCCCACGGTGGAGGAGCCGCCATGCCCCTGTTCGGCGCGCACATGTCGATCAACGGCGGCTTTCACCGCGCCGTCGAGCAGGCCACCGCCTGCGCCTGTGATACGGTGCAGCTGTTCACCAAGGCGCCGAGCCAGTGGTCGGCCAAGCCGATCGAGGACGACCAGGCGCGGCGGTTCAAGGACGCACTGGCGGCGAGTGGCCTGCGGCTGCCGACGGCCCACGACAGCTACCTCATCAACCTGGCATCACCCGACGATACCCTGTGGCGGCGGTCGGTCGAGGCGGCGGTCGACGAGATGAACCGGGCCGACAAGCTCGGGCTGAGCTACCTCGTCATGCACCCCGGCGCGCACATGGACGCGGGCGAGGCGGCGGGGCTGGAGCGCGTGATCCGCGGACTGGACGAGGTCCACGCCCGCTGTCCCGAGCATCATGTCCGGATCCTGATCGAGACGACCGCCGGCCAGGGGACCACCCTCGGCCATCGGTTCGAGCACCTGGCAACCATCTTGCAGGGGGTGAAGCAGGGCGAACGGCTGGGCGTCTGCCTCGACACCTGCCACGTCTTCGCCGCTGGTTACCCGCTGGCGCCGGCGGACGACTATGCGGCGACGATGGCGGAGTTCGACCGCCTGGTCGGCCTGCGGCGGATCGAGGTGTTTCACGTCAACGACAGCCTGAAGCCGCGCGGCAGCCGGGTCGACCGGCACGCGCACATCGGCCGCGGCGAAATGGGCCTGGAGCCGTTCCGCCTGCTGGTCAACGACTCGCGCTTCACCGAGCGGCCGATGATCCTGGAGACGCCCAAGGAGGCGGGCGAGGAGGAGATGGACCCGGTCAACCTGCGGACCCTGCGCGAGCTGATCGCCGTCGGCGGGTGAGCGGCCGGCGTCAGCGGTTGTCGGGAGTCGCCGGGTCAAGGTCATCCCACGGCGGGGCGAGGTCGCCCTTCTCGCGGGCGGGCGGAGGGGCGAGCAGGCCGTTCTTGCTGGCGGTGCCGGGACCGGCGCCCGGAAGCGTCACGCCGTCGCTCGGTAGTTGGCCGGCGCCGGGGAACAGCCAGCAAGCGAGCACCAGCACGGCCACCGAGGCGGCCAGTACCAGCCGGCTGGTGTGCATCGTCATGCCGGCGAGCGCCGATGGGCGCATCGGCAGCGTTCGCGGCGCGGGCGGCTGGAACGCCGGGAAGGGAGAGGGCATCTGCGCTTGGAAAAAGGCGCCGAGGACGGCGTCGACGTCCTCGCCCGGCGCTCCGAGAGGCACTCCTGTTCGCTTCATCCGTCGGTCTCGTTGGCGAACCACGGTCCGGCGTTCGGCGGCCTGCCGGGAGAGGGCGGGCCGGGTCAGGGCAGGTGGTTCACGCCCTGAGCTTTGAGTCGGTCGGCCAGGCGCTGCCGCGCCCGGCTGAGTCGCATGTGGACGGCGGTGGCGTTGATCCCGAGCAGGTCGGCAATCTCGCCGGTATCATAGTCGAGGGCGTATCGCAAGGTCAGGATCTCGCGGTCGGCCCGGGACAGCTCCTGCAGCAGATCGCGCAGCTGGGCGAACGTCTCTTCCCGTTCCAGCTGTTCGAGCGGAGCCAGATCGCGGGAGCGGACCCCGTTCATGGTTTGCGGCGGCTGCGTGCCGTTGCGGCGAAACGCGCTCTTGGCGTGGTCCTCGGTCAGATTCCGCGCCACCCGCAGCAGCCACGCCCGCGGGTTGTTGATCGTTTCCCCTTCTTCATGCACCTTCTTCCACAGCCGGAGGAACGTTTCCTGGGTGATGTCGAGAGCCAGGTCGGCGTTCATCCACCGCGCGTACACCACCGCCCAGACTTCGCGACTGTGACGGTCGTACAGCGTCGCGAAGTCAGGCGGATCCGAGGCCGGCCGGGCGTCGGGGTCAGCCGGAGGCGGGGTCGCGCTCATGACACTTATTGTACCCCGCCCGCCCCGTCCCCGGGTGACGATACCGTCCGGACGGAGTTCCTCGCCTGCTGGATAGACGATCATACCGCCGCCGGTTAACGCCGTTTCCAGGCGAAGCGCTCGCGGACCTGCGGGTTGACCACCTTCTCCGCCGGCCACTCGCCCTTCCACAACGACGCGATCGCCGCCGCCGCCGACTCGGCCATGTCGTCGCGGGAGCGCAGATCGACCCCGGCTGCGTGCGGCGTCAGCACCACGTTGTCGAGCTTGAGCAGTGGGTTGTCCGGCGCCGGCGGCTCCTGCTCGAACACATCCAGCCCGGCGCCGGCGATCCGCCGCGAACGCAGCGCCTCGTACAGGTCGGCCTCATGGATCACCACCCCGCGCGAGGTGTTGATCAGGAACGCGGTCGGCTTCATCAGCGCCAGCGTGGTGCGATTGATCAGGTACTGCGTCTGCGGCAATGCCGGCATGTGCAGCGAAACGAAGTCCGATTCGCGCAGCAGTTCCTCCATCGACACCAGCGGCACGCCGTACTGTCCGGCCCAGGCGTTGTCGGGGAACGGGTCATGGGCGATCACGCGCATCTCGAACGCCTGCGCTCGCGTCGTCATCGCCTTGCCGATGCGGCCCAGCCCGGCGATGCCGAGGGTGCGGCCGCGGAGCGGCAGGTTCGTCCCGCGCGGCCATCCGCCGTCGCGAACGCCGGTGTGTTGCGGGATCAGGTGCTTGACCAGCGCCAGCATCAGGCAGAAGGTGTGCTCGGCGACCGACCCCTGATTGGTGCCCGGCGCGATGGTGACCGCCGCCCCGCTCGCCGTCGCCGCCGCCACGTCCACCGCGTCGTAGCCGACGCCGACGCGCGCGACCACCTTGAGCTGCGGGTGCGCCTGGAACACGCGCGGCGTGTACGGCTCGGACCCGGCAAGCGACGCCTCGATGCCGGTCAGCGCATCGAGCAGCTGAGCCTCGTTCAACTGCGCCGGCAGACCGTGGTAGACCAGTTCCAGACCGGCGTCCTGGAGGACACGGACAAACGACGCATCCACCCCGGCGAGCGTGGTGGGCGCAATGAGCACCTTCGGCATGACGATGCAACCCCGCGACGGACGGACGGTATACGATGCACCCATCCTATGACCGAAGAGGGGAACCACAAAGGTCACGAAGAACACAAAGAAAGAACACAGAGAAGTCGAAGCCGTCATCCCGTCGCCAGTCGCAATCGGGCCAGGATCGTCCGCTGCCGGGCCGACTGGTCGTTGTCGAGCCGTTCGGCCTCGTCGAGCGTCACCGGCTCGAACCGGAGCGCGTCGCCGGGCCGCAACTGGCCGAGGCGGTCCAGGTCGGCGGCGATCACCTGGGCGATCCGCGGATAGCCGCCGATCGTCCCGCCGTCGACGCCGAGAACGATACAGCCGCCGTCGCGCGTCACCTGTACCGTCCCCGGACAGACCGGCTCCGACACCATCTCGCCGGCCGGCAGCGGCAGGGGATCGCCCGCTAGCCGCAGCCCCATGCGATTGCTCGCGGGCGTTACCCGGAAAGGACGTGCGGCCAGGGCCTTTGGAGGAAACCAGTCGGCCTGTCCGCCCGGCAGAACGCGCAGGACCGTCGGCCCCGCGGTGGTCGATGCGTCCTTCAGGCGGACGAAACGGGACGCGATGCGCCGCGAATGGCAGGCGAGCGTCTCGCCAGCGCGGAGCGGCGCCAGGCTCGACCGGCTGCCGAGGACCAGCGGGGCGTCGATCCCGCCCGCGACAGCCAGGTAGGCGCGGACGCCGCAAGTCACGCTGCCGATCCGCAACTCGTCGCCCGGATGCAGGGTGAACGTCTGACCAACGGCGAGCGGCCGGCCGGCGAGCGTCAGCTCGACGTCGACGCCCCAGACGGCACCGCCGATCGGCGCGTCGATGGTAAGTGTCGGACCGACGAGGGCGACCTCCAGTCCGGCAGCGTCCGGCGCATTGCCGACCAGGGCGTTGGCGACGGCCAGGGCGAACCGATCGGCGGCGCCGCCGACGGGGACACCGAGACTGCGGCTGCGCGGCCGGCCGGCGTCGACCACCAGGGTGTGCAGCCCCGGCGTGCCGACCCGCAGCGTCGCCGCGGTCACGACACCGGGAACGAGCGGATCTCGTAGCCCTTCTGCTCCAGATCCTGCCGCAGCGCCTTGACCAGCTTCACCGCCAGCGGGTTATCGCCGTGGACGCACAGCGTTTGCACCCCCTTGTCGCGGA
The DNA here is from genome assembly GCA_046350215.1 of Gemmataceae bacterium. Lineage (GTDB taxonomy): Bacteria > Planctomycetota > Planctomycetia > Gemmatales > Gemmataceae > JAXMAU01. The sequence continues at coordinate 93,219 of JAXMAU010000008.1, forward strand.
TCAGCCAGTGCGCCTGCCGCACCGCCTCCTCCGGCGTTTCGACAAAGGCATCCGGCCGCGAGCGCGGCACCAGGGTGCCGTCGTCGAGATAACGGCGGTCGGCGAACCCCTCGATCACATACGGGCAGCGGCCCGCCGCCAGCGCCTGCAAGCGCGACCCCGGCAGGCCGACCACCGCCAGCCCGAACGCCGCCGCCGCCTCGATCACCGGCCGCGCGTACTGGTCGTTCGCGAACGCCAGGTTGTACAGCGCGCCGTGCGGCTTGACGTAGCGGACGGTCACGCCGACCATCGCCGCCTGACTCTTGAGATACGCGATCTGGGTACGGCACAACTCCAGTACATCCTTCTCCGGCAAGCTCAGCTCGCGGCGGCCGAAGTGCTCGCGGTCGAGGAAGCCGGGGTGGGCGCCGACCTGAACGCCGTGCTTCGCCGCGGCCCGCAGCGTCAGGCCGATCGACGTCAGATCGCCGGCGTGTCCGCCACAGGCGACGTTGGCGGACGTCACCAGCGGCGCCAGCTCGGTGTCGTAGGGGAATCCTTCGCCCAGGTCGCAATTCAGATCGATTTCCACGCGCCGGTCCTCTTGGATGCCGTCGGGCTGCCCGTCACGCCGACTTGGGGCGGAACGCCTTCACCACCGTCTCGTTCGTGGTCAGGTACGGCCCCTCGATCAAATCGATACAGTATGGAATCGCCGGGAAAACAGCCAGCAGACAGTCGCGAATGGCGGCCGGCTTGCCCGGCAGGTTGACCAGCAGCGACCGGCCGCGCACGCCGGCGATCTGCCGCGACAGGATCGCCGTCGGCACCACCCGCAGCGACACGGCCCGCATCTGCTCGCCGAAGCCGTCGAGCACCTTGTCGCACACCGCCTCGGTGGCCTCGGGCGTCACATCGCGGGGTGCCGGTCCGGTGCCGCCGGTGGTCACCACCAGGCAGCAGCGCTCGACGTCGCACAGTTCGACCAGCGTCCGCTCGATCACCGGCCGCTCGTCCGGGATCACCCGGCTGACCGCCTCCCACGGACACGCCAGGATCTCGGTCAGCAACTCGCGGATCGCCGGCCCGCCGAGGTCCTGGTACACCCCGCGACTGGCACGATCGGAGATGGTGACGATCCCCACCCGCACCGGCTGACTCATTCGCACGCTCCTTGTCCGGTTGACTCTCGTCGTCCGCTCACCGGGTGCCTCCGGGTGCCATGATCACACTTCGCACGTTCTTCGCCAGGCCTCAGGCCGTGGCACCCAGAAGGACGCCTGTGCTGGGTGGCACGCTCGGAGCGCAGCGACGGGCGTGGTAGCACATCACGCCTATTCCCACGCTCACGCCCTTCGCCAAGCCTCAGGGCGTGCCACCCAGACGCATGCCCACGAAGCGTGGGCATGGCACCCAGACTTCGGCATTTTCCACTTTTTCTCTCTCTTTTATCTCTTCCTCTGTCTTTCCTCTGTGTCCCTCTGTGTCCTCTGTGGTGAGTCCTTCCCACATCCGGCTCGCCGTCGTCGGTCGCGGTTCGCAAGATAACTGCGGCCCGCAGCGCCGCTTACCCTTACCATACTCGGCGGCGCGGCGGAATGAAATGCCTGCAAGGAGACGCTGTTATGTACTCCCCGACCGCACTCGCCGCCTGGAAGGCGCTGGAAGCCCACCATCGCGAGGTCGCCCCGCTGCACCTCCGCGACCTGTTCCGCGACGATCCGGGGCGGTTCGACCGCTTCTCCCTGCAGTTCCACGACCTGCTGCTCGATTACTCCAAGAACCGCATCACCGACAAGACGATGTCTCTGCTGGTCGAGCTGGCCCGCGAGGCCGATCTGCCGCACTGGACCGAGCGAATGTTCAGTGGCGAGCGGATCAACACCACCGAGCACCGTGCCGTGCTGCACGTCGCCCTGCGCAACCGCTCCAATCGGCCGATCGTCGTCGACGGCAACGACGTCATGCCCGAGGTGAACGCCGTCCTCGCGCACATGCGCGACTTTTCCGAACAGGTCCGCTCCGGGGCGTGGAAGGGGTATACCGGCCAGCCGATCCGCGACGTGGTGAACATCGGCATCGGCGGGTCCGATCTCGGCCCGGTGATGGTGACCGAGGCGCTCAAGCCGTACAGCAAGCGCGACCTCGGCGTTCATTTCGTCTCCAATGTCGACGGCACCCACCTGGCCGAAACCCTTCGCGGCCTTCGGCCGGAGACCACGCTGTTCATCATCGCTTCCAAGACCTTCACCACCCAGGAAACGCTGACCAACGCCCACAGCGCGCGGCGGTGGTTCCTCGACACCGCCGGCGACGCGAAGCACGTTGCCCGCCACTTCGTCGCCCTGTCCACCAACGAGGCCGAGGTGCGCAAATTCGGCATCGACCCGGCCAACATGTTCGCCTTCTGGGACTGGGTCGGCGGACGCTACTCGCTGTGGTCGGCGATCGGCCTGTCGATCGTGCTGGCGATCGGCTACGACCACTTCGTCGAGCTGCTCACCGGCGCCCACCTGATGGACGAGCACTTCCGCACCGCCCCGCTGGAGCAGAACCTGCCGGTCATCCTTGCTCTGCTCGGGGTGTGGTACAACAACTTCTTCGGCGCCGCCTCGCACGCCATTCTGCCGTATGACCAGTACCTGCACCGTTTCGCCGCCTACTTCCAGCAGGGCGACATGGAGTCGAACGGCAAGCGCGTGACGCGGAACGGGCAGCCCTGCACCTGGCAGACCGGGCCGATCATCTGGGGCGAACCGGGCACCAACGGGCAGCACGCCTTCTACCAACTGATCCACCAGGGCACCAAGTTGATCCCGTGTGATTTCCTCGCCCCGATCGAGTCGCACAACCCGATCGGCGAGCATCACCCGATCCTGCTGTCCAACTTCTTCGCCCAGACCGAGGCGCTGATGAAGGGCAAGTCGGCCGAGGAGGTCCGCGCCGAGCTGATCCGCGAGAAGAAGGCGCCCGGCGAGATCGAGCTGCTCGTGCCGCAGAAGACGTTCGAGGGCAACAAGCCGACCAACTCGATCGTGGTGCAGAAGATCACCCCGCGCTCGCTCGGCATGCTGATCGCGATGTACGAGCACAAGATCTTCACGCAAGGCGTGATCTGGGGCATCAACTCGTTCGACCAGTGGGGCGTCGAGCTGGGCAAGCAGCTGGCCAAGGCGATCCTGCCGGAACTGGCCGGCGACGCCCCGGTCGCCGCGCACGACGCCTCTACCAACGGCCTCATCAACCGCTACAAGAAGAATCGCAAATAACCCATTACTCGCGGAGAGAGCGCATGGTTCGTATCCTGCTCGCCGTGGCCCTGCTGGTGGCGACCGTCGCCATCGCGGCCGACAAGCCGTCGCTGCCGCTGGCGTTCGAGGACGACTTCAGCCGCGGCGCCGATCGGTGGAAGCCGACCGACCCGACGGCGTGGAAGGTGATCGACACGAAAGACGGCAAGGCGTACAGCCAGTTCCGCCAAAGCAAGTATCAGCCGAAGTACCGCAGTCCGTTCAACTATGCGGTGGTCAAGGACGTGGTGGTCAGCGATCTGGTGCTCGACGTGACGCTGCGAAGTACCTGCCGCGACTATCCGCACCGCGATTTATGCCTGGTGTTCGGCTGGCAGTCGCCCGATCGCTTCTACTACGTCCACCTGGGCAAGCGCACCGACGACCACGCCAACCAGATCTTCATTGTCAACGATGCGGCGCGGACGAAGATCAGCACGAAGACCACCGCCGGCACTCCGTGGACCGACGGCTGGCACCGCGTCCGCATCGTCCGCACCGTCGCCGACGGCCGCATCGCGGTCTACTTCGACGACATGACCAAACCGGTCATGACCGCCACCGACCGCACCTTCCGCTGGGGGCAGGTGGGCGTCGGCTCGTTCGACGATACCGGCGACTTCCGCGTCGTCCAGCTGCACGGCAAGCCAGCGAAGAAGGAGTAACGCCTTACGGAACGATCCCCTTCGATCTTACGCGGCGGCGCGGCCGGGAGCGGAGCCGACCTGAACGCCGAGTTGCTCGCCGGCCCAGCGAATCAGCGTCTGCGACGCCAGCGTCAGTAACACGTCGTGTGCCGGGTGGTCGGCGACCACGTCGCTCAGGACCAGCGTGCCGCGGGCCGGGTCGAAGCGGGCCAGCCCGACGTGACCGAGATAGCCGCCGCGGACGTCGCGAACCCAGAACAGGATACGGCCGGGATCGGACAGGACCCGCTCCACCAGCCAGCGGCGAACCGCCGGCGGCGATACGGGGAACGGCTCGGGGAACCAGGCGAACGCCGACTCGTGCCAGTGGCACAGCTGGTCGAGCATGTCGGCGTCGCCGGCGTCCTCCCAGGTGACCGCCTGGAGCAGGCCGAACGACTTGCCCTCGACGCCGATCGGGATCGCCCCGGCCGGGCCGTCTTTCAGCCAGCGGAACACCGTGCGCACCTGTTCGGGGGGAAGCCGTCCATAGCGAGAACCCTCGAACGTCCTTCCGTTCCATCCACCGTCCCCGATGTAGCACGGCCGGTCCGATCGGGTCAACGGCGAAGCGCATCCGGAGGTGAGGCGCCTGTTCATGCCAGGGGCGGACTCAGCGGTCGTATTGCAGCATCTGCAGGTTGACGCCCGACAGTTCGGCGGCGGGGACGGTGGCGATGTGCGTGCCGGGCAGCGGGCCGGGGGCGGGGTCGGGGACGGTGAACCCGGCGCGCGGGCGTGCGCCACCGCGGCGGCCAGGTCGGCGACTTCCCACGACGCCACGCTCACCAGGCCGGCTGGCCGCTGGTGGATCGGGCTATCCGGCGTCGAGCCGGCGAGCAGTTCCAGCACCGCGTCGCCCAGGCGAAGCTGCCGGATGAGTAACGTCGGCGTCCGCACCTCGCCGGTGACCGGCACGCCGAGGGCATCGGCCCAGTACGCACTTTTGGCGTCGAGATCGTGAGCGACGGCGGCGAGGTGATCGAGTCGTCGCAGCGGCAGGGCGTGAACCGGGCCGCCGGCGGGGCAGGGCCGTCGGCGGTGAGCAGCAGGTCGACCGCCGCCTGCGCGCGGACCGGCAGCAGCGCCGCCGGCAAGTCCGCCGGCCCCCTCCATCACCGGCACGTTCCGCGCACGCAGGCGGGCCAGCTCGCCGGGCAGGTCGGCACACCGCAGGCCGACGGCGAACAGCGCCCGCCCCTCGGCGCGCGCCCATTGGAACGGTTCGGCGAGCAGGGGGACGGTGTCGGTGCCGGCGAGGAAGTGCAGCCGGAACCGCTGCCGGCCGAGGCCGACATGCAGGACGCGGGCATTACCGGACGCGGGCGTCAATTGCAGGCCGATGCGCTCATAGGGCGCGGTGGCGGCGGTGAGGTCGGGGCAGGCGAGGTAGACGGCATCGAGGACGGCGTTCATGAGGGACGATTGTACGACGCCCGCCGCCGGATGGCCCCCAGCAGGGAGAGATGAGTTGAGGGGAACCCTCGGGCGAGGGTTCCCCGTGCTCATGGCAGGTCAGATACGTTCGAGGTCGGCGGCGGCGTCGCTGCGCGCGGCGGACCCTTGCGATCGGGCGGACCGTCGGGGCCTTCTCGCCGCGGGCCAGCGTCACCGGGGCCGCGGTCCCGACCACGGCCGGGGCCGCCCGGCCCGCCTTCAGGCCGGTTCGGCCGACCGGGACGGAGCGTCACCCTTCGGCGGCGGGCCTTTTCGTCGGCCCTGCCGGCACGATCCGGGCCCTTGCCATCGGCCTTGCCGGCGCGGTCCGGCCCCTTGCCACCGTCTTCCTTGCGCGGTTGCGGGCGGCCTTCCGGGCGGCCGGGGCCACGGCCGCGGTCGGCATTCGGGCCGGGGCCACGGTCGCCATCGCGGCGCGGCGGGGCGAGACGTTCCGGTCGCCGGGCGTCCGGACGAGCCGGAGCGGCATCGCGCCGCGGGCCGGCGGCCCGATCCATCCGCGAACCCGGACGGCGATCCGAACCGCCATCACGCCCCATCCGCGGGGCCGGGCCACGCTGCGGACCGCGATCACGCTCCATCCGAGGCGCCGGCCGCCGGTCGGGACCACGATCACGGTTCATCTGCGGGCCGGGCCGGCGGTCCGAACGGCCATCGCTCCATGCGGGGCGCCGGGCCACGCTGCGGGCCGCGGTTACGGTCCATGCGGGGCGCCGGGCCACGCTGCGGGCCGCGGTCGCGATCCATGCGCGGAGCCGGGCCACGCTGCGGGCCGCGATTACGGTCCATGCGATGAGCCGGGCCGCGGCCGGGGCCACGACCACGATCGAACTGCGGTGCCGGGCGGCGACGGGGCCGCGGTCGCGATCGGGCCACACCGCGGGCCCGTTATGGTCATGCGGGCCGCGCGCCGGGGCCGCGATTACGTGAACTGGGGTGCCGCCGCGACGTGGCCGCGGTCGCGATCGAACCGCGAGCGGCCCACGCTGCGGGCCACGATTACGGTCCATGCGATGGGCCGGGCCACGGCTACGATCGAACTGGGCGCCGGCCGCGCTGCGGGCCACGGTCGCGATCCATGCGGGGCGCCGGGCCACGTTGCGGGCCGCGGTCGCGGTCAAACCGGGGCGCCGGGCCACGGTCGCCGTCTCGGCTCATCCGCGGCGGTGGTTGGTCGCGGTCAAACCGCGGCCCGCGGTCCCGGTCGCCGCGACGGTCCGGCGGCGGCGGCGCGAACCGATCGCGCGGCGGTTGGCCCTGCGCTGTCGGAGAGAATACAAGCACGACGGCGATCCAGGCTGCCGTCTTCCAGGCCATCGACCGAAACCCAGTCATCGTTCACCCCTTTCGCGTAACACGGTCCGCAGCCGCCCACCGTGGCCGGTGCGACAACTCAAACAATCAAGATCTCATGAACGTTCGTCGTGACGATCACTCTTCCGGCGGGGGATCGCGGGGCGGCGGCGGGCCGGGCGGCAGGTCCGCCTTGAACGGTGCGCCGAGTAGCTCCTGCCACTTCGTTCGCTGTTCGGGCGTCAGCACCCGCAGCATCGCCTCGCTCGCTGCCTTGCGGTCGCCGTCGGCCGGCCGCGGGCCGCGTCCCGGCCGGTCCTCGAACGATCGGGGGCCGCGTCCGTGGCCGTCGTCCGGCGGCGGACCCTTGTCCGGCGGCGGTCCCCCCGGCCCCTTGTCCGGCGGACCACCGGGGCCGCCATGACCACGCCGGTCGCGCGGGCCGCGGCCGGGCATCCCCCGGCGCTGGGCGGCGTGCAGCTGTTCCTTCTGCCGCTCGCTCAGCCCGAGGGCCGTCGCCGCATCCGGGTCAAGCAGTCCGCTGGCGCCGCGGGTCTGGCGGATGAGCTGGTCGAGCCGCGCGTTTTGCGCCGCGCTCAACACCTTGTTCAGCGCCTCGTCGGCGCGGGCCAGTTGCTCCCCGGTCGGCGGCTTGCCGCCGAAGTCGAACGCCGCCGTCACCGCCCGATTCTGCTCCGGCGACAGCCCCAGCTCCGTCTGCACCGCCGGGTGTTGCAGCAGGAAGAAGCGGCTGAAGCTGCGCGGCGGGCCGAACGGGCCGAAGCCCTGGGGCGGGCCGCCTGGCAGGCGCTGCCGCTCCCGCATCGCCCGCTCGAACGCCAGGAACGACTCCGCCTTGCGGCCCACCTCGTCGAGCAGCTCGGCCACTTGCAGCCGCGTCTCGACCAGCTCGGCCGTCACGTCCGGGTCGCCGTCCTGGCCGTCGATCAGCTCGGTGTAGTAGGCGATCAGCTCGGTCAGCAGGCGGCGGCGGAGCGGCTGCAGGTCCGGCCGGTTGGCCATCTCGTCGACGCCCAGCCGGGTCAGGTAGTCGAGCACCTTGCGCGCCTGCCGGTAGCTCGTCTCGGCGCGGGTCCGCTGCACCTTTTCCTCGGCCAGCGCGGTGGCGGTGCGGCCCTCTTCTTTTTTCAGCTGATCGTAGGCGTCGCGGGCGTGCGACTCGGCCTGGGCAACCAGGAACGTGGTCACTGCCAGGCCGACCACCGCTGCCATCAGCCCAACCACCGCCGCGACGACGAAGCGCCGGTGCCGCGCCACCCACTTGACCGCCCGCGTCTGCAACCCTGGCCGCCGTGCCTGCACCGGCTGGTCGTCGAGGAACCGCCGCAGGTCGTCGGCCAGATGCCTGGCGGTGGCGTAGCGTTCCTCGGGCGCCTTGGCCATCGCCTTGAGGACGACCAGCTCCAGCTCCGCCGGGATCGCCGGATTGAGCGATCGAGGATTTTTCGGATCTTCTTCGAGGATCTGGCGCAGGCACTCCTGCCGGCTGGTGGCCGGGAACGCCGGCTGCTGAGTGAGCAGCTCGTAGAGGGTGATGCCGAGCGAGTAGACATCGCTGCGCGGGTCGATCACCGGCTGCCCGCTGGCCTGTTCGGGACTCATGTAGCGGAGCGTACCGACCAGGTCGCCAGGCGACGTGAGCACCGGCGACGCCTGGAAGCGGGCCAGGCCGAAGTCGGTCACCCACAGACTGCCGCGGTCGTCGAGCAGCAGATTGGCCGGCTTGATGTCGCGGTGGACCACGCCCATCTGGTGGGCATACTCCAGGGCGTCGGCGGCCTGCAGACCGAGGGTGGCGATGGCGCGGAAGAACGGCCGGCTGGTCACCGACTGGCGCGTCCAGGCGACGGCGTCGGCCGCCGTCTCGGCCGCCGGAGCGGCCCCGGTCGGGGCGCGGCGGAGGTGGTCGATCACCTCCGCCAGCGTTCGGCCGGTGATCAGCTGCATGGCGTAGTAGTGGACGCCGCGCTCGCAGCCGACGGCGAACACCGGGACGATGTGCGGGTGGTGCAACAGGGCGGCCGCCCGCGCCTCGTTCTCGAAGCGCATCAGCTGGCGGACGTCGAGGGTGGCGGCCAGCGGCAACACCTTCAGCGCCACCCGGCGCCGCAGCGAGATCTGTTCCGCCTCGTAGACCACGCCCATGCCGCCGCGGCCGATCTCGCGCAGCAGCCGGAAGTCGCCGAGGGTGCCGTCGATCGGCGGCGCCTCGACCGTCGCCACCGCCGGCGGCGCCGGCCGCATGCGGCCGGCGGTCGAGTGCAGGAACTCCAGCCCGTCGAGGCACTCGGCCAGCTCGTCCGCCAGGTGCGGATAGCGGGTGAGGAACTCCTGCCGGTTCGGCCGGCGGCCGGAGTCGAGGGCGGTCTGGTACTCGCGGACCGCTTCCACCAGGTCGGGCGGCTGGTCGTCGGCCGGCGAGCGGTAGTCTTCCGTCTCATTCATGACTCGCCTCCGAGTGCCCGCCGCAGCTTGGGCAGGGCGCGGACCCACAGTTTCTCGACGCTGTCAGGCGTGCGGCCCATGCGCGCGGCCACCTCGGGAAACGTCAACCCTTCGAGATGCCGCAGGATGATCACTTCACGGTAGTCGGCCGGCAGAAGGTCGAGGGCGTCGGCCAGCATCACCGCCTGTTCGCGTCGGCTGGCGCGCTGGCTGGGCGTGCTGTGCCCGGCGATCAGTCCGGCGTCGATCGCCTGCGACGACTGGTTCAGCTCTTCTTCGAGCGTTCGCTCCAGTCGCACATCGCGGGCCTGGGTGCCGAAGAACCGCCGCATCAGGTGGGCCAGGCAGCCGGCGAGGATCTGCCGCAGCCAGGCGGCGAACTCCGGCTCGCTGTCGCCGCGAAAGGCGCCGACGTGTCGGGCCGCTTCGAGGAACGTCTCCTGCGCCAGATCGGCAGGGTCGACTTTCCCCTGGAGGCGGCGGCCGATCTGTAATCGGGCGAGGAGGGTCAGGTAGGCGCGGTAGCGTTCGAGCAAGGCGCCGAGGGCGGCGGCGTCTCCACCGCGAACCTGGACGAGCAGCGCCTCACAGCTGGGGTCATTGTCCACCGTCATCCGGGACCTCCTCTACCACCCTGGTGCCGGTTGAGGAGTGGATACCGCCGCCAATTCTGTGATTCTTTCCGGCGATGGGCGACGGATTCATCGTCCAGCGGGTGCGCCTCCATACGCGATTCGGCATCACCGGGTGGCGGGTCGCCTAGCTCTGCGGCTTGTAGACGCACACCTCGACGCGGGCTGGCGGCAGCGGTTCCGGCTCGGTCTTCGGCGCCGGGTCATGACCCATCCCCAGCGCGATCACCTTGCGCGTCGCCACCGGGCCGATCGCGTACCACGCCAGCTTGTGCGCCGCGTGCGCCGTCTTCAGGTAGTCCAGCACTGTCTCGCTCTGCTGGCGGGAGATCAGCCGGGCGGCCTCCGGCGTCTGCTTACCGCGCGGGTCGGCGTAGCTCACCACCACGACTTCCGACCCGCTGTGCCGCAGCTTGCGCAGCCAGTCCCCCAGCTCGTCGAGCCGTTCGCGGCCCGACGCCGTCAGCACCGCCCGTCCCGGCTCGAACAGCTCACCCTCGGCGAAGACCCGCCGCTCCCACTCGCCCCGCTCGCGCACCAGAATGTCGGTCGCCCCCTTGAACGCCCCGCCCACCAGCGGCAGCTCCTTGGTCGCCTCGACCGCCCGATCAATCTTGCCGAGCGTCTCCTTGCCCTTCTCCGCCGTCTCACGGGTGCTGCGGAACAGCGTCACCGCCTCGTCGACCATCCCCGGCAGCCGCTGCAGCGCCACGCCGGCGTGGCCGAGCACGTCGCCGATCTCGGTGCTCGCCTCGCTCGTCAGCAGGGCGTCGTCCTCCGCCGGCGTCAGGTCGGCGGCCGGTCCGCTGGGTTTCCGCGCCGGCGGTCGCAGCTCCACCACCTTGCCGCCGAGCATCCCCTCCGGCACGATCTGCACCGTCGTGCTGACGCGGACCAGGTGGCGGTAGTCGCCGCGGATGCGCAGGCGGAGCAGCACCGGGCTGTCGGGGCCGTCCGGCGGGGTGATCGCCACCACCTCGCCAGCGTCGATTCCCTGGATACGGACGCGCGTACCGACCTCCACGCCGCGGATCTCGGCGAAGCCGGCGCGGACGTGCAGGGCGTTGCCGCCATACCAGCCGCGCGAGCCGACGGCGAACAGGCCGATGCCGCCCAGCGTCAGGCCGACGAGCAGGATCAGCCCCAGCAGCAGCGATTGCCAGCGGGTGAGCGTCCGCGTCACGCCAGGACCTCCGTCGTCACGAACCAGGCGGACCGGGCACGACTCGATCGGCCGCAACCCCCGCCCCGGCATCATTATACCCCGGCACCATGCGGGTACGGTTGTAACACACGACCGGCCGCGGCGCCAACAAAAGCCCCGGCCGGCGGGTTTTGCCCTTGGCAGCACCCGCGGCGCATCCTCTACAATGGCAGGATAGCGCATCTCTTCCCGGTGCTCGCAAACCCGCTCGACCCTCTGTGGCGGAGAGTTCTACATGGCAGCAGGCTTCAAGCAGCAGTGTCCCAGCTGCGAGGCGATGGTCCCGATCCGGGACGAGGGACTGATCGGTCGCAAGATCGACTGCCCCAAGTGCAAATACCGCTTCGTCGTCGAGGAGCCGGAAGACGACGCCGACGATGACAAGCCGGCCAAGAAGGGCGACAAGGCCGGCAAGGGTGACAAGGGCGGCAAGGGCGGGCCGAAGCGCCGCGGTGAGGACGACAAGCCGAAGAAGAAGAAGGGCGGCGGCAACGGCCTGCTGATCGGCGGCGGGGCGCTGGCGGTGGTGGCGTTCATCGCCGTCGGCTGCGCCATCGCCTTCTGGCCGTCGGGCAACAGCGGTTCGCCGTCCGGCTCGTCGCCGTCGTCGGGTGGCTCATCGTCCGCCGGCGCGACCCCGCCCTCCACACCGGGCGGCGATCAGCCGGGCGGGGCGGCGCCCGGAGCGGCCGCCGAGGAGCCGCCGAGCGTTCTCGTCAACGTCACGAATCTGCTGCCCAATGATACCCAGCTGGTGATCTCCTATCCGCTCGCCGCGACGCTCGGCAGTTCGCTGCGGACCGCCGCCATCGACGAGGCCGAGGGCGGATTCCGGCCGGCACAATTCAAGGCGCGCATGGGCTTCGCGCTGGAGGACGTCAACCGCGTCGTCAACGCCGTCAGCTGGAAGGCCGACCCGAAAGCGCCGTCGGTGTTCACCATCCTGCAGACCAAGAAGCCGTTCAAGGCCGACACGATCAAGGCGCAGCTGCGGCTGGTGCCGCAGAAGCCGGTGCAGGGCAAGACCGGCAAGAGTTACGACCTGTTCCACATGCAGGGCGACCTCGACAGCCTCGGCAACCTGCTGGTGAAGTGCAACCGGCCGCGCGATACCTTCGCCGTCCACTTCTATGACAGCAACACCATCGTCTTCGCCGATCCGAAGCCGCTCACCGCGTTCCTGCAGGCCGACACCAAGCCGGAGTACCTGACCAAGCTGGGCGACGCCGGCGCGGCCGGCGCCGCGCCCGCCGCGACCAATCCGGGCGGTTCGACTGGCTCGTCTGGCTCGTCCAGCCCGCCCGGCGGTTCGCCGATGCCCACTTCCTCCGGCCCGCCTGGCAGCTCGCCGACGCCTACCTCCTCCGGCCCGCCCGGCGGCTCACCGTATCCCGGCATGCCGCCGATGGGAACGACTCCGCCCGGCGGGGCGCCCGCTGCGGGCGCCTCGGTCGTCGTGTCGCCGACTTCGGTCCTTTCGGTCGACCCGTCGCTGAAGACCGTTCTCGACCGCCTCGAGAAGCTGGAGGAAAACAAGACGACGCGGAAGAAGGAGCCGTCGTCGCTCGTCACCTGCGCCGTTCTCGTCGAGCCGTTGCAAGCCCCCGTCCTCGAACTGCTCAACCCGTTCCTCGATATCGGCTACAAGCAGGCGGTGGGCGGGGCGATGCCGGACCTGCAGCGGCGGTTCGCCCAGGCGCTCATCAAGACTGAGATGAACAAGGTGAAGACCGTCGGCGCCAGCCTGGTCGCGTTCGACCAGAAGGCGGCCGAGGTCGCGGTCGCGGCCGACGTCCGTGATCGCAAGGACGCCGAGGCCTGGGAAAAACTGGTCCGGCCGTTCCTGCCGATGGCGATTCCGTTCATCAAGTCGACGCTCGGCCTGGAAGTGCTGGTGGCGGCGCCTCAGCAGAGCGGGTCAATGCCACCCGGCTACCCGGGCGCGCCGGGTTCCAGTCCGTATCCGGGCGGCTCGACTTCCTATCCGGGCGGCTCGACTTCTTCTCCGGGCGGCTCCACGTCCTATCCGCCGGGTGGTTCCGCTTCCTATCCGCCGTCGTCGTCCGGCGGGGCGCCGTCCGCGGTCGGCAGCTACCCGCCCAGTACGTCCGCGCCGGGATCGTCGCCGTACCCTGGATCGTCGCCGTATCCGGGATCCTCGCCGTACCCCGGCTCCGGGACGCCCGGTAGCGGCACCGAGCCGCCCAAGAACGACGGCACCATCGACCTGCGGCTAGAAGACCGGATGCTCGTCGCCACCCTGCACACGCAGATGTCGACCCGGGCTTACGAGACGCTCTATCAGCCGATGAAGGAACTGATGGCGTTCGTCCGCGGGCAGGCCGACCTGGCGACTACCCGGCCGCGTTTCTTCGAGCTGGCGGCGGCCCTCAAGGCGTATGTCGACGAGAAGGGCGAGCTGCCGCCCGGCACCATCGCGCGGACGAGCGAGGGCGGGCTGCCGGTCCGCCCGGACCAGCGGTTCAGCTGGGTGGTGTCCTTGTTGCCGTATCTCGGCGAGGAGTACCGCGACTGGAAGTTCGACAACGAGCTGCCGTGGAACGAGGGCAAGAATCAGCTGGTCGCCCTGCGCGTCGTCACACCGCTGCTGGCGCACCGGATGCCCGGTCTCAGCCCGGTTCTCGTCGGCTTCCCCGGACAGTCCGAGGTGCCGGTCGCCGCGACTCACTTCGTCGCCGTCGCCGGACTGGGGATGGATGCCGCCGAGTATGCCGCCACCGATGCGACGACCGCTGCCAAACGCGGTCTGTTCGGCTACGACCGGGTGACGCGGAAGGCGGACGTCAAGGACGGACTGGACAAGACGATTGCGTTCCTGCTCGTCCCCGGCGATCACAAGGCGCCGTGGCTGGCCGGCGGTGGGGCGACCCTCCGCGCCGTGCCCGACGAGAACGAGGACGCCCGTCCGCTGGCGTCGTTCGTCTGCATCACTTACCCGGCCAAGGCGGACGATCGGTCGAAGTGGGACGGCAAGCGCGGCACGCTCGCCATCATGGGTGACGGCGTGGTTCGGTTCATCCCCGAAGACCTGCCGCCGGCCACGTTCCGCGCGCTCTGCACCATCGCCGGCGGCGAGACGCTGCCGCGGCTGGATTCCCTCTGCCCGGCGCTCGACGATCCGGCGACGGCCGCTCCGCCGGTCGTGGAGCAGCCGAAGACGCCGGCCGCCCCCGCCGCGACCACGCCGCCGGGGAGTGCCACGCCGCCCGCGGCGACGCAGGCTCCGGGGACGGCGACGCCGCCTCCCGGAACTACCCCGCCGGGGACGGCGACTCCGCCCGGCGAGAAGAAGTGACCTGTCGTCGGCCGACGACGGGCGTATAACGGCGGGAGGCGGTTCGTCCGGGGCTTACGGCTCTCGACGGACCGCCTCCGACCCGTTTCCCCCCTTCGATGACTGGTCCTCGCATGCCTGCCGCGCCCCTCTTCCTCGGCCTCGACGTCGGCACCCAGAGCGTGCGTGCCGCCGTCTACGGCCTCGACGGCACCTGTCACGGCTATGCCACCGCGCCGCTGGAGACCTTTCACCCGCACCCCGCCTGGGCGGAGCAGGACGCTGCTCAGTGGTGGCAGGCGACGCGGACGGCGGTGCCGGCGGCGATGGCTCGGGCGCAGGCGAAACCCGATGACGTGGTCGCCGTCGGCCTCGACGCCACCGCCTGCACGGTGATCCCCTGCGCCCTCGACGGCACCCCGCTCCGCCGCGCTTTGCTGTGGATGGACCAGCGGTCATTCCGCGAGGCGGTGCAGGTCAGCGCCACCAACGACCCGGCACTGCGTTACGTCTCCGGCGTGGTGTCGCCCGAATGGATGCTGCCCAAGGCGCTGTGGCTGAAGCGGCACGAGCCGGAGCTGTACCATCGGGCCGACCGGATCGTCGAATGCACCGACTGGTTCATGCATCGGCTGACCGGACGCTGGACGCTGTCGCTCAACAACGTGACGGTGAAGTGGGACCACGTCCGCCCGCTCGGCGGGTGGAGCGATGCCTTTCTGTCCGCCGCCGGGCTGGACGACCTGCGCGCGAAGTGGCCGGCGGAGATCGTTCCGCTCGGCAAGGGCGACGGCCGGCTGACGCGCGAGGCGGCGGACGAACTCGGCCTGCGCGCCGGCACGCCGGTGGCGCAGGGCGGGATCGACGCCTACCTCGGCATGCTCGGCATGGGCGCCGTCGGACCGGGCGACCTGGCGATGATTTTGGGGTCGAGCACCTGTCACCTGGCGATGACCGAGAAGCCGGTGCTCGGTTCGGGGCTGCTCGGCTGCTACCCTGACGCGGTGGTCGAGGGCGTCTACACGGTCGAGGGCGGACAGACGTCGACCGGGTCGATCCTCGACTGGTATCGGCGCCACCTGGCGGGCAATGAGGCGCAGCAGGCGGAAAAAGACGGCCGCAACGTCTGGGATCTGCTCGACGGGCAGGCGGCGGCGGTCCCGGCGGGGTGCGACGGGCTGGTGTGTCTGGACTATTGGCAGGGCAACCGCTGTCCGCTCAAGGACCCGCGGGCGCGGGGGGCATGGTGGGGCCTGACGCTGTCGCACGGGCCGGGGCACCTGGTCCGCAGCATCTACGAGGCGACGGCGTGCGGCACCCGGCACATCCTCGAAGACGCGGCGCGGTTCGGGCTGCGCGTGGACCGCGTGTTCGCCGGCGGGGGCGGGGCGCGAAGCCGGTTGTGGCTGCAGGTGCATGCCGACGTACTCGGGCTGCCGATCCACGTCCCCCGCGACCCCGAGGCGTGCGCTCGGGGCGCGCTGGTGGCCGCTGTCCATGCCGGCCACTTCCCCGACCTCGGCGCAGCCGCCGCCGCGATGGTGCGGATGGCCGGCGTCGTCGAGCCGACGGCGGCGAGCCGAGACGCCCACGACGCGCTGTACGCTCGCTACCGCGCCACCTACCCGGCGCTGCGTGAACTGTTCCACGCGACGGCCGAGTAACGGCTTACGGACGTCAGGTGGCCAGCTTGCTCGGCGGAACGTGGGCGGTGTCGGTCAACCCCTGGTGGATCTGGCTGCCGTTCACCTCCAGGGTGAAGTAGTCGTTTCCGGCCGGCATCTCGAATTCGAGGAACGCCGAGATGCCGGTGTCCGAGTAGTCCCGGACCACCTTGCCGTGCGAGTCGAGGATCCTGGCCCGGTCGGCGACGCGCGCGTTCTTGTCGACCACCTCGGCGAAGATCTCCTGTAACACACGCATCTCGGCGGCCAGTTTGTGGTCCCACAGGTCGACCTCAGTGCCGGTGTCGAGGTCGTCCAGTTCCTCCATCTGCCGCTCGTTGACGTTCGGGCCGACGCCGATCAACACGAACTTGACCGGCCGCCGCCGTTTCGCCTGAACGTCGCGCGCCAGCTGGTACGAGTAATGCTTTACCCGATCGAGGTCGTGTAGCTCGCCGTCGGTGACGAAGACGTAAAACCCCCACGGGGCGTCTTTAAAGCGATCGACGAAGTATTTCACCGCCGGCAGCAGCTGCGTTCCGGTGCCGAAGGCGCGCGGCGGGGCGAACTCGTGGGTGGTCGCCTGGCTGGCGGTCAGGTCGCCGACCTCCTCGATCGCGCTGCCGCCGGGGCCGACCGCCCAGTAGATGCACGTCGTTCCGCCGTCGGCGTCGAGCTTGCCCGCCAGGTAGGCGCACAGCTTCTGCGCCACCGGGCTGACCTGGTTGGCCGCCTTCTTCTTGCCGAACAGGCTGCCCCAGAATCCGCCGCCGGAGTCGGTCACGCCGTACAACTCGGCCATCGACCCGGAGCCGTCCAGGGCGATGCCGGTCTGCGTCCCCTCGCGGGCCGGTTCCATCAGGATCGTCGCCACCACGCGCACCTTGCCGCCCGGCGCCGGGTACACGTTGACCTCGCCGAACGGCTCGACCACCTTCTTCAGCTGCATGGGCAAGGACTCCTCGTGCGGGGTTGTCAGACGTCCTTCGGCCGGTCCAGGTCGACGCCCGGTTCCGGGCTGTCCTTCGGGCCGAACTCCAGCGGCAGGCTCTTCCACTCGGCGTCGGCCGCGTCGGCCGCGTCGACCGGCAGCTCCTCGATCATCTCCGCTTCCGCCGGCTGGGCCTCCGCCTCCGCGGCGGCCGACACGGGCGCGGCCGACGATGCCGGCGGCTGGAACCCCTCGACCACCGCCTGGTGGATGCGGGCGCCGTTCACTTCCAGGGTGAAGTAGCTGGCGTCGGCCGGCAACTCGAAATCCAGATACGCCGGCAGGCCGACGTCGGCGTAGTTCTTGATCACCTTGCCGTGCGGATCGAGGATGCGGCCACTGGGAGCGACGCGGGCGTTCTTGTCGACCACCTCGGCGAAGATCTCTTCGAGCACGCGCATCTCGGCGGCCAGCTTGTGGTCCCAGAGGTCGACGTCGGTGCCGGTGTCGAGGTCGTCCAGTTCTTCCATTTGCCGCTGGTTGACTTCCGGCCCAACGCCGATCAGCACCAGCTTGACCGGCCGGCGCCGGCCGGCGGCGACGTCCTGCGCCAGTCGCTTGCTGTAGGCGAGCACGTCGTCGAGGTCGTGTAGCTCACCGTCGGTGATAAAGACGTAAAAGCCCCACGGGGCGTCGGTAAAGCGATCGACGAAGTATTTGACCGCCGGGAGCAATTGGGTGCCGGTGCCGAGGTCGTCGGGCGGGCCGAAGGTGTGCCGCTCGGCCTCGTCGGCGGTGAAGTCGCCGACTTCCTGAATCCGGCTGCCGCCGGGGCCGACCGCCCAGTAGATGCACGTCGTCCCGCCGTCGGCATCGAGGTTGCGCGCCAGGTAGGCGCACACTTTCTGGGCAACCGGGGTGATCTCGTTGGTTGCTTTCTTCGGTCCGCCGAAGATTGGCGACAGTACCCGGCTGCTCTCCAGCCCGTACAGCTTGCGCATCGACCCGGAGCCGTCGAGCGCGATGCCGGTCTGCGTGCCCTCGCGATGCGGCTGCATGAGAATGGTGGCGACGACGCGGCGGCGGCCGGCGGCGGCCGGGTAGACGTTCACCTCGCCGAACGGGTCGACGACGTGCTTCAGCTGCGACATGGCGCTCTCCGGAGGGGGGGACTCGGCTACCGGATACTTCGTCAAGCCGGTGCGAGCATTTTATACCGGCCCGCCGGCCGCTGTCTGCCAGGAAATGCCGCCGTTGCCCCACCGGCCGCCGCTGTGCTAGGGTGACGACATTCCCGTTGGCAGCGTCCGACGCCGAGGATCGGCCATGCAACCGACCGTTCAAGCTCCGGCCAGCCCGATCGACTACCCCGACTCGGACGGTAAGCCGATGTCCGACAACACGCTGCAGTTCCACTGGATTCAGCTGGTGGCCGGCAACCTGATGGCGCAGTACCGCGAGCGAGCCGACGTGTTCGTCGCCGGCGACCTGCTGTGGTATCCGGTCGAGGGCGAGGCGACGATTCGCACGGCGCCGGACGCCCTGGTCGTGATGGGCCGTCCGCCAGGCTATCGCGGCTCGTACCGCCAGTGGGAAGAGGACGGCGTGCCGGTGACGGTGGCGTTCGAGGTGCTGTCGCCGAACAACACGCCACGGGAGATGGCTGACAAGCTGATCTTCTACGATGAGCACGGCGTTGACGAGTATTACGTTATCGACCCGGATCACCACGACCTGGAGGTCTATGTCCGCGGCCAGGCGACCTTGCGCCGCATTCGCAAGGTCGACGGTTTCGTCAGCCCGCGGCTGGGCATCCGCTTCGACCTGTCGGGGCCGGAGCTGGTGATCTACCGTCCCGACGGTCGGCCGTTCCTGCCGATGGAAGCGATCGAGGCCGAACGCGCCGCGGCAGTGCAGCGGGCGGAGGATGCGCAGCGGCGAGCCGTTCAGGCGGAGTTACAAACCGCCCAGGTACAGCAAGACCTTGAGCGGCTGACGCAGATCAACGCGCGCATGGTCGCGATCAGCCGCCGCATGCGGCTCGGGCAGGCGACGGCGGAGGAGTTGGCGGAGCTGGAGCGGCTGGAGGCCGAGCTGGGCGGCGGCTGACGATCACAGCGTCGGGCCGATCGCCCAGGTGGCGAACTCCTCCTCGCCGACGCCGGCGATCTCGCTCTTGGTCTGCTTGCCGCTGGCGACGGCGATGATCTCATCGAATAATTGCTTACCGACTACTTCCACCGGAGTGCCGTCGAGGATCACTCCGGCGTTGAGGTCCATGTCGTCGGTCATGTGCTGGTAGAGCGGGGTGTTGGTCGCTACCTTGATCGACGGCGCCGGCTTGCAGCCGAATACCGACCCGCGGCCGGTGGTGAACACCAGCACGTTGGCCCCGCCAGCGACGATGCCGGTCATGCTCACCGGGTCGTAGCCTGGCGTGTCCATCACCACCAGGCCCTTCGCCGTCACCGGCTCGGCGTAGTGGACCACGTCGACCAGCGCCGTGCTGCCGCCCTTGGCGATGGCGCCGAGCGACTTCTCGTAGATCGTCGTCAGCCCACCTTCCTTGTTGCCGACCGACGGGTTGTTGTTGATCTCGGCGCCGAAGATGCCGGCGTACCATTCCCACCACTTGATTCGCTCGACCAGCTTCTCGCCGACTTCCCGGCTGACGGCGCGGCGGGTGAGCAGGTGCTCGGCGCCGTAGATCTCGGACGTCTCGGCGAGAATCGATGTGCCGCCCTGCTGGATGAGCAGGTCGCTGGCGACGCCCAGCGCCGGATTGGCGGTCACGCCGCTGTTGCCGTCGGAGCCGCCGCAGTTGGTGCCGAGGATCAGCTTGTCGGCGGACAGCCGCACCCGGCGGACGTCGTTAGCCCGCGGCAGCAGGTCAGCGACGGCACGCACACCGGCCTCCACCGTCCTGGCGATGCCGCCGCATTCCTGAATGGTCAGGAGAGTGGGTGCTCGCTTGGTGCCGTTGAGCTGGATCAGCCGCTCACCCTCGATCAGATGGATCGCCTGGCCGGTCTCGCAACCGAGGCCGATGAGGATGTAGGCGACGACGTTGGCGTGCCGCGCGAAGCCGGCGAGGGTGCGGTCGAGTTGCCGGTGGTCGGGGCCGTCGTACTGCATGGCGCAGCCGGCCTTGTGGGTGATGGCGACCACGCCGTCGACGTTCGGGTACTGCCGGAGCAGGTCGGTGGCGCGGACCCGCTCGGAGATGTACTTGCTGGTCGACGCCGAGCAGTTGACGGTGCTGATGAGGGCGATGTAGTTACGGGTGCCGTAGCGCCCGTCGCCGCGGTCATAGCCATCCCAGTACACCGGCGCCGCCGGCGGCAGCGGGGCAGGGCGGTCGACGCAGAAGGCGTAGTCCCGCTCGAACGCCTCGGCGGAGACGTTGTGAACGTGGACGGGATCGCCCGGCGCGATGTTTTCGCTGGCGAAGCCGATCACCTGGCCGTACTTGAGGACCGGCTGACCCTTGGCGATCGGGACGAGGGCGACCTTGTGCCCCAGTCCGACGCGGCCGGACAGGGTGATCGTCGCGCCGCCGTGGGCGACCGTCGTTCCGGCGGGCATGCTGCGCGCGGCGACGGCGATGTTGTCCTGGGGGCGAAGGTGGACGGCAAGCTGAGACAGCGGCACGGCGGACACGGCGGATCGACCTCTCGGTGAGTGGGGATCCGGTCACCATAGCAGACCGCCGGCCGCGGGGCAAACGGGCCGCGCCGCCGGCTGACAGCGACGAGACGGACGATGTCGCCGTATTCCGCTCAGTCAACTAGCGCTGGCGTCGCCTGCCGCACTTGCCAGGCGAGCGGGAGCACGTCAGTGCCCCGAGTCAGCGCACCACGCTTGACGTCGCGCCCCGAGTGCGACGTCGCGATCAAGGTGAAGACCTCGGGGGACTTACGTCCTCCCGCTCGCCTGGCGCACGGGATCGGCGTTCACCGCGGATCAGTCCGGTCCAGGCACAAGCACGACGCGACAACCGTGGAAGCCCCGACGGAAGCCGGGGTCGAACATGCGGCGGGAGGCAGCGCGGCACCCCCTGGGATTGTTGTTCCACGACCCACCGCGCAACACACGGGCGGTGCCGTCTGGCGGACTTTGAGGATTTTTAATATCCTCTGAAGGGTAGCCGCCATACCAGTCCTGGCACCACTCCCAGACGTTGCCGTGCATGTCGTACAGTCCCCAGGCGTTCGCCGCGAAGCTCCCCACCGGCGTCGTCTTCGCGCGATTCACCCCCTTCTGGCCGCGACCGTAGGTGTGATCGCCATTGTAGTTGGCCTGCTCGGTGGAGAGGGTGTCGCCGAAGTGGAACGGCGTCGTCGTGCCCGCCCGGCAGGCGTACTCCCACTCCGCCTCACTCGGCAGGCGGAACTGCTTCCCCGTCTTCTCCCCCAGCTTCTTGCAAAACGCCTGACAGTCGTCCCAGCTGACTTTCTCGACTGGCAGGTCGTCCCCTTTGAACTCGCTCGGGTTGTTGCGCATCACCGCCCACCACTGCTTCTGCGTTACCTCATGCACGCCCAGCCAGTACCCCTCTGTCAGCGTCGCCCGGTGCAGCGTCTCGTCCTCGGAACGCTCGGCTTCGTCCGTCGGACTGCCCATCTGGAACGTGCCGGGCGGACACCAGGCGAACGTCATCTCCACCCCGCCGCCGAGCGCTACGCGGGTCAGATCACCCGCCTTCTTACCCTTCTTACCTGGGAGTATCGCCAGCCGCTTCAGCCGCGCCGTCAGGACCACGCGCCCGCCGGCGCGAAGGGTGACTTCCTCGCCCCGCGTCTCGAAACCGTCTTTGCGGACCTCCAAACGACGCTCTCCCGGCGCAACGCGAACCTCGGCCTTGCCTCCGTCGCGAAAGCGAACCTCCACCTGCTTGCCGTCTACCCGCACCTCGGCGTCGGCGGGCACGTCCTCCAGCTCGATGATGCCGTCCGGGGTGCGCATCGTCAGGAAGACGATGCCGCATACCGCCAGTAGCACGCTGACCACGCCGACCGCGATCGCCCAGACCGGCGGCCGGGATTGTCGCTGCGGCGAAAAGGCCGGGGGCGTCGGCACTGGCGGCGTGACCAGCGGGACCGGCGGCTGCGTCTCGCACTCGCCGGCGACCGCCGTGCCGCCTCCAGCGAAGGCGTGGCGGCTGCAGCGGCGGAACCTCCGCCGTACTCCCTTGGCGAACGGCGGCCAGTGCCAGTTCTTTCGGGGTGACGTACCGATCCGCCGGCCTGCTTCGCCATCAGCTTCTGGTATACCGCCTCCAGCCCTTCGGGAACCTCCGGCCGCGCGCCGCAGCGGCGGCGGCGGCTCGTCGGCGTGCTGCCGCAGCTAGAGCGAGCGTGCCGGGGCCGGAGAACGGCGGATGGCCGGTGAGCAGGAAGTACAGGGTACAACCCAGCGCTACAGGTCGGCGCGGATGTCGACCGCCGTGCGGTCAGACCCCACTGCTCCGGTGCCAGGTACTCCGGCGTGCCCATCAGCATGCCTTCCTGGGTCAGCCCGCCGCTGCCAGTGCCGTCCACCTGGGTGAGCAGGGCGAGGCCGAAGTCGAGCACCTTGACCTGGCCCTTGCGGGTGATCATCAGGTTGTGTGGCTTGATGTCGCGATGGACCAGCCCCTGTTCGTGGGCGTACTGCAGCCCCAGCGCCGCTTGCACAAGGCAGCGGCAGGCGAGTGGCACCTCCATCGGCCCTTTGGCCTCGACGAAGGCGGCCAGATCGATGCCGTCGACGTACTCCATCGCCAGCACCATCGAGTCACCGGCGTGGAAGGCGTCATACGCCTGGACAATGTTCGCATGGCTGAGCTGGCTGACGGCATTGACCTCGCGTTCGAAGCGCTGGCGGATGTCGTCGCGAGCGAGGTAGCGCGGGCGGATCAGCTTGAGCACGGCGGAGCGGTTCATCAGCCGGTGTTTGGCCAGGTAGACAGCGCCCATGCCGCCCTCTTTGAGCTTGCGCACCACCTGGTAGCGGTCGTGGTCGGCCAGCTCCGGCGGCAGTTCGTCGAGGGCGACGGCCAGGCTGGGAGAGGCGTCGGCAACGACGGTGCCGCCGCGCGGTGCCGGGGCGGCGTCGCGGACCTGCTGCAGGAAGCTGTCCGGCGGCACTTGCTCGACGGCCTGACGACAGGCGGAGCAGGCGGTCAGGTGCTGTTCGACCGTGGTAATGTCTTCGTCGGACAGCCGGCCGTGGACGAACGCAGCCAGGATGTCGGGCGTCGGGTGGTTGGGGGCGGTCATGACAGTCCTCCGTCAGCAGAGGCGATCAACGAGCGAGGCACTCTTCCAGATGAAAACGCGCCGGCGGCGGCGACTTGTCGCGAAAAAGATGTCAGTAGGAAGACAGCAAACCGCGAGGGGCGTCGCGGGTCAGACTGGCCAGGCGAGCGGGAGCGCGTGGGGGAATGGAGCAGTACGCACTCGCCGACGTCACTCAGGCGACGTGCCGGCGAGCGGGACCAGTGCCCCGAGGGAGTACACGGCCACCGACGTCATCTGCGACCACTCCCGGCACTGACGTGCTCGGGCTCGCCTGCCGCACGGGATCGGCGATCCCCGCGGATCAGTCCGATCCGGGCACAAGCACGACGCGACAACCGCCAATGATACTTTGGGTGCCCGGCCCGGCCCAGATGCGGAAGGCCGCACGACAGAACCAGGGGCGGCCGCGCCACGAACCGCCGCGCACCACGCGGCCATCTCCGGTTTCAGGACCTTGATAGTCCTGGCTGTCTCCTTCGGGGTACTTGCCGTACCAGTCCTGGCACCACTCGGTAACATTGCCGTGCATGTCGTGCAGCCCCCAGGCGTTCGGTGCATACCGGCCGACAGGCGTCGTCCGCTCGCGAAACACCCCTTTCCTGGCCTGTCCGTAAGTAAAAGTTCCGTTGTAGTTCGCCTGCTCGGTCGAGATCGTTTTACCAAAGTGGAACGGGGTGGTGGTGCCGGCGCGGCAGGCATACTCCCACTCCGCCTCGGTCGGTAGCCGAAACCGTTTGCCCGTTTTGTCACCCAGTTTCTTGCAGAACTCCTGACAATCGTGCCACGACACCTGCTCCACCGGCCGGACATCATCCTTGAACTTGCTCGGGTTGTTGCGCATCACCGCCTGCCACTGTGCCTGCGTCACCTCGTGGATGCCCAGCCAGTAGCCCTGCGTCAGCGTCACCCGGTGCTGGGTTTCGCCGTCCGCGCGCTCTCCCTCGTGCGGCGGGCTTCCCATGAGGAAGGAACCGGGCGGGCACCAGGCGAAGGTCATCTTCACCTCTCCGCCAAGGGACACATGGGTCCGATCACCGGCCTTCCGGTTCACGAGCGGTAGAGCGACCCGCGGCGTGGCCGCCGGCAGCGGTTTGAGCCGGGCGGTCAGTACCGTTCGGCCGCCGGCGCGAAGGGTGACTTGCTCGCCGAGCGTCTCGAACCCATCCTTGCGCACCTCCAGCCGGCGAGCCGGCCACCCGACCTCGGCCCGGCCGCCGTCGCGGTAGCGGGACCTCGACCCGCTTGCCCGTCCACCCGCACCTCGGCGTCGGCGGGCACGTCCTCCAGCTCGATGATGCCGTCCGATGTGCGCATCGTCAGGAAGATGGCTGTCAGGACCGCCCGATCACGCCGACCAATCCGACCGCGGATCGTCCACGCCGGCGGCCGGGATCGTCGCCGCGCGCGAAAAGGCCGGGGGCGTCGGCACTGGGGCCGGAGCGACCAGCGGGACCGGCGGCTGCGTCTCGTTCCCACCGCCGGCGACCGCGGTGCCGCTTCCGTTGGCGGGTGGAGCGGCCGGCAGCGGCGGGACCACTGCCGCACTCCCCCTGGCGAACGGTGCCAGCGCCCGCGCGCAGTTCCTTCGGCGTGGCGTAGCGGTCGGCCGGCGCCTTCGCCATCAGCTTCTGGTACACCACCTCCAGCCCTTCGGGGACCTCCGCGCTCGCGCGCAGCGACGGCGGCGGCTCGTCGGTGTGCTGGCGTAGCAGGGACAGCGTGCCGGGGCCGGGGAACGGCGGGCGGCCGGTGAGCAGGAAGTACAGCGTACACCCCAGCCGCGTACAGGTCGGCGCGGATGTCGACGCCGTGCGGTAGCCCCCACTGTTCCGGCGCCAGGTACTCCGGCGTGCCCATCAGCATGCCGTCCTGCGTCAGCCCGCTGCCGCTGCCGTCGCCGGGCTGGGTGAGCAGGGCGAGGCCGAAATCGAGCACCTTCACCTCGCCCCTACGGGTAATCATCAGGTTGTGCGGCTTGATGTCGCGATGCACCAGCCCTGTTCGTGGGCGTACTGCAGCCCTTGCGCCGCTTGCGCAAGGCAGCAGCAGGCGAGCGGCACCTCCAGCGGTCCCCTGGCCTCGACGAAGGCGGCCAGATCGATGCCGTCGACGTACTCCATCGCCAGCACCATCGAGTCGCCGGCGTGGAAGGCGTCATACGCCTGCACCACATTCGGGTGGCTCAGTTTAGCGACGGTGGATACCTCGCGATCGAAACGCCGGCGGTGGGTATCGCGGGCGAGGAACTGCGGGTGGATCAGCTTGAGGACCACCTGACGGTCCATCAGCCGCTGCTCGGCCAAATAGACGGCGCCCATGCCGCCTGGCCGAGCTTCCGAATCACCCGGTAGCGGTCGTGGTCGGCCAGCTCCGCCGGCAATTCTTCGAGGGCGACGGCCAGGCTGGGAGAGGCGGCGGCAACGACGGTGCCGCCGCGCTGGGCCGGGGCGGCCTCGCGGACCTGCTGCAAGAAGCTGTCGGGCGGTAACCGATCGACCACGTCCCGGCAGGCGGAGCAGTCGGTCAGGTGCCGTTCGACCGTGGTAATGTCGTCGTCGGACAACCGGCCGTGGACGAACGCGGCCAGGATGTCGGGCGTCGGGTGGTGGGGGGCGGCCATGACAATCCTCCGTCAGCAGAGGCGATCAACGAACGAGGCACTCTTCCAGATGAAACCGCGTCGGCCGCCGGCTCACGTCCCTGGTTCGGGGAGCGGCCGGAACGGCGTTCGGTCGCGGAGCAGTTGCCGCCACGCCTCGACCGTCTTCTGCCGCTGCGGCCGGTCGGCGAGCGGATCGTAGCCGGGCGCCCGCGAGGGGTCGGCCAGCCGCGGCGCCCAGCCGCCGTACAGGTGCGCTTCGGCCAGGTGCCGCACCGCCAGCTTGTCATGGTCGAGCAACTCCGCCAGCTCGGCGGCGCGGGCCGGTCGCTCCAGCTCCTCCCGGCGCGGTGGTAGCAGCAGGCGTACCACCGCCCGCGCGTCAGCGGACGAGTATCGTCTTACTTGCTGAAACAGCCGTTCGAGGGTGGCGTCGCGGCCGGTGCGGACCAGCCAGCCGCGCAGTCCGCCGGCGGCGGTCGCCCGCAACTCCGGCTCCGGCCGCCGGTCGTCGAGAAACTCCAGAAGCGCCGTCATGTCGTCCAGCCCGGCCAGGAACAGCACTCCCAGCGCCCGTTCGTCGGCGTCGGCGGCCTCGCGGGCGTGGGTCAGCAGCGTGTCGACGACGTCGCGCGACGGCGTCAGCCGGGCCGTCCACCCCTGCAGCGCCAGGGCCGCCGCCTGGGCTTCCGGCCGGTCGAGCTTGGGCGGCTTGCTCAGCCAGTCGGGCGGCGCCGGCAGCGTTTCCTGCTCCAGCCCGGAGGCGTCGCTCGCCCACACCAGCCGCGACTTCGCCGGCAGGTCGAGCTTGCGGCCGGCGCGGTCCAGCTGCACCCCGCCGAGGGTGTACAGCACCGCCACCACCGGCACCGGCCAGGTGGCGCCGCGGCGAATTAGCGCGGCGGCGTCCCAGGTCAGTTCGACCACCACCCCGCCGCCCGGCGGCAGCGTCAGCGTCCACGTCTCGCGCAGGAACCGCACCTGCACCTTCGCCGGCCTGTCCTTCCGCGGGTTGACCACGCGCACGCGGCCGCGCTCCAGCCGCCAGGTCGAGGTCGAACCCGGCCGCCGGAACGCTCAGCACTCCGGCCGACTTCGAGCACCGCGGTCGGGCCGTCCAGCTGCGGCAGGCTGCCCCAGAAGGTGAGCCGCACTCCGCTGTCCAGCCCGACGTGTCCCCGCAGCCGGGCGGCGTCACCAGGGGAGTGGCGGTCAGCACCGGCTCGCCGGCCTGCAACGACACCCACTGGCCCGTCTCATGCTGCCGTTGCAGCAGCAGACTCGGCCACGACCCCACCGGCACATGACGGCCCGCCGGTCGCTCGTCCACCACCGGGGCGACCGGCCCCGGCGACGGCGTGGGTGGCGCTGGCGGCGTGGGCGACGGCGAAGGCACAGAGTCCGTCCCTGGCAGTGTTACCGTGCCCTCTTCGGACGGTTCACGACCACCTCGTCGGCCGGTTTGCCACGGCCACGCAGCGTCATCAGCCCGAACGCCGCGACGACGACGACGAGTAGTGCGGCAGCGCCGGCGAGCAGGTAAGGCATTACCGGATTGGTGGCAGCCGGTTCGCGCGCTGGCGTCAGGTCCAGCTCGAGGACCTCCAGCGTCGCCCCGGTGAAGCCCATCCGCAGCGTGTCGCCGGCGCGCAGCGGGCGGTCGCCGTGGCCGCGGATCGGCCGCTCGTTGAGCAGTGTGTCGTTGCTGGAGTCCAGGTCGCGAACGACGGCGCCGTCGGGCGTCAGGTCGATCTGGGCGTGCCGGCGCGACACCAGGTCGCTGGCCCGACCCTGCAGCGCCAGCTCGCACTCGGGATCGCGGCCGATGATCAGCGTCGGCCCGGCGTGCTCGACGGTGAACGCCTGGTCGGCGGCGGTGATTTTGAGGCGGATCTTCATCACAGCACCCGGAAAAGGAAGCGTTGTTCGCCGAGGCGGAACTGACAGTTGTCGCCCAGCGCGACCTGCTCGACGCGGAGCCACAGACCGTTGAACGAACGGTGGTTTTCGACGTGCCAGCCCTTGTCGGTGCGGTAGACGCGGGCGTGGCGCGGGCTGACCAGGGCGTCCTCCGGCCGGGCGATGGCGCAGGCCCGCGGGTCGCGGCCGATCCACAGCTCCGGATGGACGAGCGGGAAGCGCTGCAGCGGGCCGGCCGCCGTCACCTCGACCAGCGTCGGCCGCATATCGCGACCACCCCCGGCCTGCGTCTCACCGCCCGCGTCGAAGTCGGGCAGCTCGAACCGATAGCGGCCCTGGCCGACCATCAGCTCGTAGCCGTCGCGCAGCACGCTGGAGCCGACGCGGACGTACACCCCGTTGGTGCTGCCCAGGTCGGTGAGCAGCCAGCGCCAGCCGCTGGCCGTTCGCTGGCGGACGATCTCCGCGTGCCGGCTGGAAATCTGGCCGTCGTGTGCGATGCGGATGTCGCCCTCGGTGCGGCCGATCATGGTTCGTTCGGCACGGAGCCGGATCAGCTCGCCGTCGGGCCGGCCATCATCGAGGACGCACAGCAGGGCCATCGGCGGGCGTTGCGTCGGCCGTTCGGGTTGGACGTCGGCCGGCTCCACGGCGGTGACGGGGGCCGGCCGGACCGGGAGCGGCGGCACCGGCAGGGCCGGCATTTCGTCGGTGGCCCGACCGGCGCGGCGGGCGGCGAGGGCCTGGAGGATTTCCTCGCTGGACTCCAGACGGGTGCCCTCCATCTCGGCGGGCGGCGGACGGAACGGCTTGCGGGGTGGCGGCATGGCGGCCTCCTGTGGCGGTACGGGTCAGGGGGCGGACGGCGAGCGGCGGCGGGATTCCTCCGCCATCGCCTTGTGAAGAATAAGGTAATACTGACGATTGTCGGCGGTAGACGGGCCGAGCCGCAGCCCGTTGGAACGCAAATGCTGCACCAGTCCGGCCACGTCGTCGACCTGGGCCACCTGAGCGAGCAGCGTTTTCGCCTCAGCCGGGTCAGCGAGGACATTGGCGGTCCGCTGCAGGTCTTTGAGGAAACGGTACGAGGCGATCTGCTGACCGGGACTATTGAGCGGGTTGTAGTCGGTGGACTGGCCGTGCCGCGATCACCTCGCTTTTCCAGTCCGTCGATCTGGCCGAGCAGCTCCTTGAGCACCCGCGGCCGGCTCGCCCTTCGCCGCCAGCGATCGCCCGTCCTTGAGCAGCTCCTCGACGCGACCGCGGCGATCGGCGAACTCGTCCTCCAGCAACAGCGCCGGCCACAGCACCCGTTCGACGAAGCAGCCCGACGTGTCCGCCGGACGTGCCGGTGAAGTTGATATGGGCGAGCACCTGGCGGGCGTTGGGAATCCAAGTCGACGACGTCCCCGGCGGGATCGACAGCGCGCCGAGGTGGGTGGTAAGGATGTTGCCGAGCCATCAAGGACGAGCGGCAGCGGCGTGTCCTCCTGCTGGCTAGTGCGCAGCGCCTTGGCCCGGCGCGTTTCTCCTCCTTCTCCCACTGCTCGATCTGGAAGTCGCGTTTCCAGGCCAGGTGTTCGAGCCGCTGCCGATCGGTCCGCAGCCGCTCCTGCCGCACCTTTTCGCGCTTCATCGCCGCCTCCTGAATGCGGTTCCAGTAATCGCCCAGCGCGTTGGAGATCGGCCAGCCCGGAGAAGGGGACAGCCGCGGCCCGTACCCCCAGTGCCGCGACGGTTCGCGGTAGTCGTAGAGCCGCAGCCGGATCAGCAGCCGTGGCGGGTCGTCCTTGTCCTTGTCGGCGAGCGGCTGGGCGAGAGGGCGCCGGCAGGACGAGCCGAGCCGGCGACGAGGAGGACGAGAAGGCTTCATCGACGATCCTCCGAGGCGAGTACGAGCGGAGATGCCGCAACCGAATCAGCCGTGTTCGGCGAGCGGGGCACGGCCGTGCTCCGGAGCTTTGCCCGCCCGGGCGCTATACGAATCGGACGGCCCTCGTCGGTCGCCGCGGGGCCGCGGCCGGGCGGAGGCTCTTGATGCGGAGATTGCGGAAGGCAGCGCCGTTCGCCTGCCCCTGCCAGTTCGACAGGCCGATGAACCCGCACGCGGGCGGTTTCTGCAGGGCTGGCACCTGGCTCATGTCGGCGACACGACGAGAGTGCCGTTCAGAGTGATCCTCGACCCGGTCGCCCAGACAGCGAACCTGCATGGCGTTCCACTCGCCCGCCGGCCGCTCCGCGTTCGTGGTCGGACCGACGCCCCAGATCGCCCTGGACCTGTTGACCGGCGGCGAGGCTTCCTGGTCCAGGTCGATGATCTGGATCTCCAGTCTCCGACTTTCGACAAGTGCGCCCTGCTCCGGCGTGCGGATGTAGAGTCCGCTGGCATTGCCCTTGGTCGGCAGCTGGTACTCCAGCTCGAGAGGACGAAGTCGTCGTACTGCCGTTCGGTGCGGAGCCAGCCGCCATCCCACGAGGTGCAGGTGAGAACGCCGTCGGTGACCTCCCGGCCGCCGCTGCCGGGCCGGTGAGTGGTCTGCGCGGCGTCCGAGGTCATCTCCACCCACCCGCTCAGGTCCTTGCCGTTGAACAGCGGGACGAACCCGGTGGCGGGTGGGACGGGAGGAGTAGCGGGCAGCGGTTTGAGGCGGGCGGTGAGCACCATCCGTCCACCGGGCGCGGAGGCGGACTTCCTCGCCCAAGCCGCCTCAAAGCCGCCCTTGCGGACTTCTAAACGACGCTCCCCCGCCGCGACTCGGACTTCCGCCTTTGCCCCCATCGGGGTAGCGGACCTCCACCGGCCGCCCGTCCACGCGCACCTCGGTATCAGCCGGCAGGTGTCTTCCAGCTCGATCACCCGTCGGCGGTGCGTATCGTCAGCACGAAGACGCCAGTGGCCGCCAGCCGTCGATCACCCCGCTGGCCGTCGCTACCAGCCATACCGGCGACTGGACGGCGGGCGCGGGCGCTGACCGAATCGGCGGCGTGACCCGCGGTACGGGCGGACTGGTTTCGCTACCGCCGCCGACCCGAGTAGGCGTAGACGGGTGGGCCAGCGGCGGCAACGGCGGCAACGCGGCGCGGCCGTCACCCCTTTGACGAACGGGCCAGCGCCATGCGCGCCAGCTCCTTCGGCGTGGCGTAGCGGTCGGCCGGGCGCCTTCGCCATCAGCTTCTGGTACACCGCCTCCCAGCCCTTCGGGAACCCGGTCGCGCCTCCCCGCAGCGACGGCGGCGGTTCGTCAGCGTGCTGCCGCAGGTAGGCGTGCCAGGGCCATGGAAAGGGTGCGGACGGCCGGTGAGCAAAAAGAACAGGGTGCAGCCCAGCCGCGTACAGGTCGGGCGCGGATGTCGACGCCGTGCGGTAGCCCCCACTGTCTCCGGGCGCTGCCAAATCACTTCCGGCGTGCCCATCAGCATGCCGTTCCTGGGTCAGCCCGCCGCCACCGGGCGCCCGGCTGGGTGAGCAGGGCGAGGCCGAAGTCGAGCACCTTGACCTGGCCCTTGCGAGTAATCATCAGGTTGTGCGGCTTGATGTCGCGATGCAATCCAGCCCCTGTTCGTGGGCGTACTGCAGTCCCAACGCTGCTTGCACAAGGCAGCGGCAGGCGAGCGGCACGGCCAGCGGCCCCCTGGCCTCGACGAAGGCGGCCAGATCGATGCCGTCGACGTACTCGCATCGCCAGGACCATCGAGTCACCGGCGTGAAACGCATCGTAGGCTTGCACGATGTTGGCATGGCTCAACTGACTGACGGCATTGACCTCGCGTTCGATCGCTGGCGGATGTCGTCGCGGGCGAGGTAACGCGGGCGGATCAGTTTGAGCACCGCCGAGCGGTTCATCAGGCGGTGTTTGGCCAGGTAGACGGCACCCATGCCGCCCTCTTTGAGCTGCACCACCTGGTAGCGGTCGTGGTCTGCGCCAACTGCCGAAGTGAATCGGACCAACACACTCTCGCGGAGAGCGCCATTCGCACTGGCGAGGCGAGCGGGAGTACGTCAGTGCCCCGAGTAGGACGCGCTCGCAGCGAGCGCGTCCTACTCCCGGCCCTTACGGGACCGGGCTCGCCTGTCGCACGTTATCGGCGATCACCGCCGATCAGTCCGGCACAAGCACGACGCGACAGCCGTAGTAGACGTCCCGGAAGCCAGGGTCGAGCCGGCGGCGGGTGGCGGCGCGGCAGTCCCAGGGATAGCTGGCCCACGACCCACCGCGCAGTACACGGGTGGTGCCACTTGATTCACCTTGAGGATCTTTTATATCTCCTGATGGATAGTCGCCGTGCCAGTCCTGGCACCACTCCCAAACATTGCCGTGCATGTCGTACAAACCCCAGGCATTCGCCGCGAAGCTGCCCACCAGCGTCGTCTTCTCGCGATACGTCCCCGTCTGTCGGCGCCCGTAGGTGCCGTTGCCATCGTAGTTGGCCTGCTCGGTCGAGATCGTCTCGCCGAAGTGGAACGGCGTCGTTGTCCCGGCCCGGCAGGCATACTCCCACTCCGCTTCCGTCGGCAGCCGGAACCGCTTGCCCGTCTTCTCCCCCAGCTTGCGGCAGAACACCTGGCAGTCATCCCATCGGACGTTCTCCACCGGGAGGTTGTCGCCCTTGAAGTTGCTTGGGTTATTGCCCATCACGGCTTTCCACTGCGCCTGCGTCACCTCGTGGATACCTAGCCAGTAGCCCTGCGTCAGCGTCACCCGGTGCTGTGTCTCGTCGTCGTCCCGTTGCTCCTCCTCCTCCGGGCTACCCATCTGGAAGGTGCCCGGCGGGCACCAGGCGAACGTCATCTCCACCCCGTCGCCGAGCGACACGCGGATCAGGTCCCCTGCCTTCTTACTCGCGGACACCTCGGGACGATCCTCCTTGTTCGCCAGCCGTTTCAGCCGCGCCGTCAGGAGCACACGCCCGCCGGCACGCAGGCTGACTTCCTCGCCCAGCGCCTCAAAACCTTCTTTGCGGACCTCTAATCGCCGCTCCCCCGGTGCGACGCGGACCTCAGCCTTGCCCCCATTGCGGTAGCGGACCTCTACCCGTCGCCCGTCCACCCGCACCACGGCGTCGGCCGGCAGATCCTCCAGCTCGATCACCCCGTCGCCGGTGCGTATCGTCAGCCAGAAGACCGCCACGGCCGCCAGCGTCAGCATTATCCCCGTGGCCGTCGCCACCAGCCACAGCGGCGGCTTGCTCCGGCGCGGCGGGCGGCGAGCCGACTGTTGCGGCGCTATGACCTGCGGTGGCGGCGGACTGGTTTCGCTGCCTTCACCGACGTGAGTAGGCGTGATCGACTGCGGCAGCGGTGGCAACGGCGGTAGGGGTGGCACGGCGGTCCCCCCTTTGACGAACGGCGTTAGCGCCTGCGCCAGCTCCTTCGGGGTGGCGTAGCGGTCGCCTGGCTGCTTCGCCATCAGCCGCTGGTACACCACCTCCAGCGCCTCCGGAACGTCCGGACACGCCTCACGCAGCGACGACGGCGGCACGTCGGCGTGCTGGCGCAGCAGCGCCAGTGTTCCCGGACCGGGGAATGGCGGGCGCCCCGTCAGCAGGAAGAACAGGGTGCAGCCCAGACTGTACAGATCGGCACGGATGTCGACCTTGCTCGGGTCGGCCCACTGCTCCGGCGCCATGTACTCCGGCGTCCCCATCACCACGCCGTCCTGCGTCAGTCCGCCGCCGCCGACCGATCCGCCCAGCTGGGCGAGGCCGAAGTCGAGGATCTTCACCTGGCCCTTGCGGGTGATCATCAGGTTGTGCGGCTTGATATCACGGTGTACCAGACTGTGCTGGTGCGCCGCCTGCAGCCCTAGCGCCGCCTGCTGGATGCAGCGGCACGCCAGCGGCACGGCCAGCGGCCCCTTGACCTTGACGAACGCGGCCAGGTCGATGCCGTCGACGAACTCCATCGCCAGCACCATGCTGTCGCCGGCGTTGAAGGCGTCATACGCTTGCACGATGTTGGCATGGCTCAACTGACTGACGGCCTTCACCTCGCGTTCGAAGCGCTGGCGGATGTCGTCGCGTGCGAGGAACTCCGGGCGGATCAATTTGAGCACCGCCGGGCGATCCATCAGCCGGTGTTCGGCCAGGTAGACGGCGCCCATACCGCCCTGGCCGAGCAGGCGAACCACCCGGTAGCGGTCGTGCTCCGCCAGCGACGGCGGAAGCTCCGCTGTCGCCAGGGCGACGGGCTGGCTCACCGGCAGGGCAGGGGAGGCGGGGGCCACCACGGTGCCGCGCGGCGGCGCCACCTCGCGGACCTGGCGCAGAAAGCTGTCCGGCGGCACTTGCTCGACGGCCTGACGGCAGGCGGCGCAGGCGGTCAGGTGCTGTTCGATGGCGGTGGTGTCGTCGTCGGACAGCCGGCCGTGAACGAATGCGGCCAGGGCGTCGGGCGTCGGGTGGTTGGGGGCGGCCATGACAGTCCTCCGAACAGGCACGGGCGAGCCGGCGTCGAATCCTCTACCTGTTGAAAACGCGCCGGCCGGGCCGATTTGTCGCGAAAAGGCGAGAATGGTCAGAAATCGTCAGCCGACCAGACCCGCCGCCTCGTCGCGCAGGCGGCGCAGCACCCGCGCCTTGGCGGAAAACACCGCGGCGACGGTCATCCCCAGGACGGCGGCCACCTCGTCGGCTGGCCGGCCCTCGCGGCCGTGCAGCTCGAAGGCGCGGAACGTCTGCGCGTCGAAGTCGCCGGCCACCAGCTCCAGCAGCCGCTTCAGGACGTACTGGTCGTGCTCGCGGTCCCATTCGCGGCTGAGTGGCGCCGCCGGGTCTTCCAGCCCGGCCAGCCATGATCCGGCGGCGTCCACCGCCTCGGGGTGGGCGGAGACAACGCGGAAGTGGGTCTTCACCAGGTTGAGCGTGACCGTGCGTAGCCAGCGGCGGAACGAGCCGTCGCGCTGGCGCTCGAAGCGCGGCAGTGCCTTGACCAGCGCGTGCAACACGTCGGCGGTCAGATCCTCGACCTGCTCGCGCAGCGACGGGTCGCGGACCAGCCAGCTGCGGATGAACGGCTGGTACAGGTCGACGAGCCGCCGCCAGGCCGACTGGTCGTCGGGCCGTTTCTGGATGCGCTGCAGCAGGCTGACCGGGGTGTTCATGGGCGTCTCGTAAGGGGAGATTGTATGCGCCCATTCTCCTCAGTCGAGGTCGACCGCCACGCGGAAGCCGAGGTTGATCTCGCGCGTGCCCGGCGGCAAATCGCGGCGTTCGGCGGAGCGGCAGAACCACGGCCCGCCGCGCCACGATCCGCCGCGAACCACGCACGCCGTCCCTTCCGCCGGGCCGGGTGGATCGACCGCCGGCGAGCGCTCGTAGTAGCGCGCGTCGAACCAGTCGGCGCACCACTCCCAGACGTTGCCGTGCATGTCGTACAGCCCCCACGAGTTCGGCCGCCGCTCGCCGACCGAGCGCGAGCCGCCAGAGCTGTCCCAGTCGCCGGTGTAACTGCACCAGCCCACTTGCCGCAGGGCGTCGACGTCGCTGCCGCTGCAGAACAGCGTCGACGTGCCGGCGCGGCAGGCGTACTCCCACTCGGCCTCCGTCGGCAGCCGTACTCGCCGGTCGAGTCGTTCACTCAAGCGCTCGCAAAAATCCTCGCAATCGGCGCGCGCCACTCGTTCGATCGGCCGCCGCTCGCCGCGACCGGAGCCGCGGTCGAGGCCGGTCACCGTCTGCCACTGCTCGCGCGTGATCGGGCACGACGCCAGGTAGAACCCGTTCGTCAGGGTGACGCGGTGCCGCGGGTGCTCGTCGTCGTCCATCCACCGTTCGTCCGGCAGCGCACCCATCCAGAACGACCCCGGCGGAATCAGCACGAAGGTCAGCTCGAATGGTCCCTCCAGCGTCGGCTGCGCCGGCTTCACCCTGCTGGCCCACAGCGCCATCAGCCGCGTCTGCCACGCGGACCACGCCGGGTCGTCCAGCTGGCGGCGAAGGGCCAGCTGCAGCCGCACCAGCTCGGCCCGGTCGTCCGCGCCCGCCTCGACCAGACTGTCAGCCAGCGCCAGCCACGCGGTGTCGTCGCCGGGGTCCCGGCCGATGGCCTGTTGCAGCGTCTCGACGGCGTCCATGAGTAATCCTCCGCGACCAGTGTAAGCGGCGGCGGGACGTCTCGCAACGACCGCGGCCGTTCGCGTTGTCTAACGACTGGACTTAGGCTAGACTAAGAGTAACCCGAGCCGCCTCGACCGACTCGCCGGGCCGCTCGGCTCTCTGGTTGGAGACTCGCCGCATGACCGCGCAGGCGGGCGACCCGTCGTCGCCGCGATCGCTCGAAGACGTCCACGGCTCGGTGCCGATCCCGCGCACCTGGTGGCGGCGCTTCCTCGCCTTCTCCGGGCCGGCGCTGATGGTGTCGGTCGGCTACATGGACCCGGGCAACTGGGGCACCGACCTGGCCGCCGGGTCGCAGTTCCGCTTCCGGCTGCTGTGGGTCCTACTGATGTCCAACCTGATGGCGCTGCTGCTGCAGACGCTCGCCACCCGGCTGGGCGTCGTCACCGGCCGCGACCTGGCGCAGGCGTGCCGCGAACGCTATCCGCCTCGCACCGTGTTCGGGCTGTGGGTGCTGACCGAGGTGGCGATCGCCGCCACCGATCTGGCCGAGGTCATCGGCACCATCATCGGGCTGAAACTGCTGTTCGGAGTGCCGTACCTGTGGGGGCTGGTGGTCGCGGCGGCCGACACCTTCTTCCTGCTGGCGTTGCAGCGGCGCGGCATCCGGGTGATGGAGGTGATCACCCTGGCGCTGGTCGCCATCATCGGCGGCAGCTTTGTCATCGAGATCGCCCTGGCCCGGCCCGACTGGGCGCAAGTGGTCCGC
The DNA here is from genome assembly GCA_046350215.1 of Gemmataceae bacterium. Taxonomy (GTDB): domain Bacteria; phylum Planctomycetota; class Planctomycetia; order Gemmatales; family Gemmataceae; genus JAXMAU01. The sequence continues at coordinate 129,744 of JAXMAU010000008.1, forward strand.
GGCTTCGTCCCCGGCCTCGCTCCGGACCATGCCTTCGAGAGTCTCTACGTCGCCATCGCCATGCTCGGCGCCACCGTCATGCCGCACAACCTCTATTTGCACTCGGCATTGGTGCAAACGCGGGCCTTCACGCAGGACGACGCCGGTCGACGGCTGGCGTGTCGCTACAACTTCTTCGACTCGCTGCTGGCGCTCAACGGCGCGTTCTTCATCAACGCCGCCATCCTGATCCTGGCCGCCGCCACCTTCAGCCACAAGGTCGAAACGCTGCCGGAGGCGCACACCCTGCTGCGGCTGGTGTGGGGCACCAGCCTGGCGAGCGGGCTGTTCGCCGTCGCCCTGCTGGCGTCGGGGCAAAGCTCGACGCTCACCGGCACGCTTGCCGGGCAGGTGGTGATGGAGGGGTTCGTGCGGCTGCGGCTGCGGCCGTGGTTGCGGCGGCTGCTCACCCGCGCGGTGGCCATCGTGCCCGCCCTGCTGGTGCTGGCGCTGGCTGGCGACTACACCGCCACCGACCGTGCCGACCTGCAGCCGGCGGTGGTCGCCCCGATGGCGGCGAGTACCCCGCTGGAGGCGCTCACGCTGACCGCCGCCGGGGCGGAAAGCTGGAAGGTCGACCCGATCGACAAGCGGCTGCTGCAGCTGCTGGTACTCAGCCAGGTGACGCTCAGCTTTCAACTGCCCTTCGCCATCATCCCGCTGGTGCAGCTGACCGGCGACCGCCGCCGCATGGGGACGTTCGCCAGCGGCCCGGTGGTGCAGGCGCTGGCGTGGGCGGCGGCGGTGATCGTGGTCGGGCTGAACGTGGTGCTGATCGTCATGCAAATGCAGGACTGGGCGGGTGACGTCGCGGCGACCGGCCTCGACCCGTGGTGGGTCTACGGCACCGTCGGCCCGCTGGCCGGGCTGACCGGGCTGTTCCTCGGCTGGGTAACGGTTTACCCGTATCTGCGTCATGACGAGGGGTGGTGCCGCCCGAGCCGGTGCCGCTGCCGACGCTGAACGAGGTGCGCTATCGGCGGGTCGGCGTGGGCGTGGAGCTGGCCGGCGAGGACGCGGCGACGCTGGCGCATGCGGCGGCGCTGGCCCGGCAGCACCGGGCGGCGGTGGTGCTGATCCACGTCGTCGAGGGGCCGGGGGCAGCGCTGTTCGGCCCGGCGTCGGCCGACCGGGAGAGCGAAAAGGACCGCCAGGACATGACCCGGCTGGTCGGGTCGTTGCGCTCGCAGGGATTTCAGGCGGAAGGACACCTGGGTTATGGCACACCAGCCGCCGAACTGGTGCGGCTGGCCGGCGAACAGCGGCTCGACCTGCTGGTGCTCGGCTCGCACGGGCATCGCTTCCTGGCCGACCTGGCGCTGGGCGAGACGGTCGCTCCGGTGCTGCACCGGCTGACCATCCCGGTGCTGGTGATCCCGCCCAGCGGACGGGGGTGAAGACGGCCGTCCTCACAGCCGACTTTTCAGCCGCGCCTCGGTGTAGGTCGCTTCCAGGTCGAGCGGCAGGACCGGCCCACCCCGAAGCGGCAGCGGCACCGTCGGCAGCGGCACACCGACGGCCAGCGGGAACGGCCACAGGTCGATCTGGTCGTCATCCGCACGGCGTATGGGGTGATAGGCGACGGCGTAGAGCGGCGCCGCGCTTGGGAAGCGGTAGCGGTCGTCCTGCTCCAGCAGGCGGATCAGCTCGTCGTGCAGGTTGGCGTGGCGCCCGGTGACCACGTCGACGACGACCAGGCCGACGCCGTCCTGCAGGTAGCTGGCGCACTTGGCGGCGAACGCTCGCCGGGCCTCCGCCCGGTCCTTGTTGCGCGGGCTGACCAGCTCGATCGCTCCGACCAGGGTAGCGCCGGCGGTCGACTGAAACACCTGCACTTCCACCTCGTCGGGGAACACCGCCGGCATGGCTGTTGCGGCTGCCGGCGGCACCCACGTCTGGACCCCGACCCCGCCAGCGCCGTTCGGGTGCGACGGCGCGTTCGTCCCGCCGGTTTCGAACGAGGCGACGTCCACCTCCACCCGGCTGCCGACGTGGACCTGCGTTTCCGCGAAGTAGCCGGGCGGCAGGAGCGTGCGGTTCAGCTGTTCCACCATCGCCGCCGCCCACAGGGCGTGGAACGATTCCCAGGTGCGCGCCGGCGTCAGCGGCGGATGGAAATGATCGAGTAATGGCATACGCGATTTCTCCTGTCAAGTCCGTCCCAGCAGTGCGTCGACGGCCCAGCAGCCGCGGACGTGGCCGGTGGGCTGCCGCAGGTGGCGCAGCAGCGGCTCGTCGGTGCAGCCGGCGTCTTCCAGGGCGTCGGCCAGGTACGGTAGCTCGGCGAACCGCTCCTCGTCGTCGATCAGCCGCAGTACCACCCCCGCGGCGCCGTCGGCGACGGCCAGCCATGCCGGCTGCACCACCGACGGGCGGAACGGGTTGCCGAATAGCTCGCGGAGCAGTTCGCACTGCGCCCGGCCCTCGGCGGCTGACGCCAGCCGCACCGTCGCCGCCTCGTCTTCCCCCGGCGCCAGCTCATAGGCCGCCGACCCCACTGCCTGCTGGCGCATCGCCTCGCGGGCCTGCGCCGCGGCGGCACTGGCCTCTTCGGCGGCGGTCGCTGCCGCGGCCTGGTAGGCGTACTGCTCGAACTCCGGCGCCGTGCCCGCCGCCATCTCGGCCTCTGCGTAGGCCGTCGCCAGCTCCGCGGTCGTGGCCCGCCCGTCGGCAAACCGTTCGGCCACCTCCACCGCCCGCCGCGGCGCCCGGTAGCGAAGCAGCGACCAGCCGCGCCGCACACACGCACAGGCGAACAGGCGCAGCTTGCGCGCCGACGCCCGGTCACCCAGGTGCGCGAGTAACGCGGTCGGGTCGTCTCCGGTCAGCCAGTCGATCTCGTTCATGGCACGTCCGCCGGACGCCCGGTTTCGTCGCCGTCTCTGCGCCCATGATGGCCCGCCGCCGGACGGCTGTCCAGCACGGTTGCCTCGTTTCGCCCGACTCACCTGCCGATCAGCCGCTGCCGGCGAGCTTCGAGCGTGTCGAGGACGTCGGGGCAGCGGTCGCCAAACTCGGCCAGCGGATAACGCCGGCACAGGTCCTCGACCAGCCGGCGGTCGACCGGGATCGGTTCGCCGTGGCCGGGGATCACCACGTCGGCGGTCGCCAGGATGCGCGCCACCGACCGCCACGTCTCCAGCACCTCGTCTTCCAGGTAGCCGTTCGGCCAGTAATACCCCCAGTCGAGCAGCCAGTCGCGGTCGAGGATGGCGTCGCCGACTGCCCACACCTCGCGCCCACCGTCGTCGCGGAACACCAGGGCGCGGAGATCGGGAGCGTGGCCGGGGCAGGGGATCGCCTGCAGTCCGGCCAGCGGCGGCGCCGTCTCCTCGGGGAAGGTGGCCAGGCTCGGTCGCGTGACGGAGGCGGGAAACTGGGTGCAATGGTCGTCGTGATCGTGCGTACAGAACGAGAAGCGCAGCGCCGCCGGGTCGACGCCGAACCGGGCCGCTTCCTGCTGCGCATGCCGGTAGCCGGCGCGGGTGTAGCTCGGGTCGACGAGGAGCGCATTCTCGATCCGCGGCGGTTCGTCGGCCGGCCAGACAAGCACCGAGGTACAGCGGTGCTCGACGTGCAGGTCGGTGCGGCCGTCGGGGCGGAGCGGCAACGCGCCGAGCTGTAGCAGGTGGAAGCGATAGCGCCGGGCATCGACTGGTGGGGTCATGACGGGCACGCTCCCGGGAGCCGGTCGCGGAATCGGGCGCCCCTCGCGAACGTTTCGGCGAGGAACCTTGTCGGTCGGCCATGCAGGTCGAGCGTCGCCGGCGGTTGGAGGAGGTGAGCCATCCGGGTCTCGAAGGGAGGGACGCCGGGTGTGCGGCCGGCTGGTCCCTCTCCATCGAACCGGATGCGGGAGAGGCCGTCAAGCGCAGAGCGGAGGAGTTTCGCTTTGTGCCGAAAACGCCGGCGAGCGGCGGTCCTGCCGGTAGACAGGGGACGCCGCTCGCGTTACCAACCGACCGTCGCCTCGGGAGCGCCTAGCGGACGATCACGCCGTCGCGGACGACCACGTCGCCGTCCTTGTTCGTTTGCGGTTTCCCGAACCGGAAGTCGGTGATCCCGTCGGTCCCGAACAGGAAGAACAGGTCGGCGCCGGCGCTGCCGGTCAGCTTGTCGCCGGTGGCGTCCGCGAACAGTTCGTCCGCCACCGCCTCCACCTCGTCGGCGGCGACGTTACGCGAGGAGGCCCACGCCTGGCTCGCCTCTCGCATCGCTGCCAGGCTCACCGCGCACCCGACGTCGTCGCCACTGAGGATGTCGTTGCCGGCGGAGCCGACCAGTCGGTCGACGCCGGTCCCCCCAAGGAGGAAGTCATTGCCGGAACCGCCGGTGATCGTGTCGTCGCCGCTCGCCCCGAGTAAGACGTCGTCGCCGCTGCCGCCGGTCAGCACGTCGTCGCCGGCCCCGCCGTGGATCAGCGCGGGGACGGTGAGTCCGCACAGGGTGATCCAGTCGTCCCCCGCGCGCCCCCAGGCGCGGACCTCGGTCACGTTCGCCGCCGGAAACAGAGACAGGTTGACGACGCCCCCGCAGATGGACAGGTGAGTGACGAGGACCGTCCCGGCGAACTGTGTCACGACGATGACGTCATCGGCGGCCGTCCCGCCGATCCGCAACACGCCGTCGGTCAACACCGCCTGTCCGTCCGGCACGGCCGGGGTGACGGCGACACTCACCGTGGCGCCGGCGGACCCGCCGTCGGGGTCGGCGACCGCGTAGGTGAAGCTTGCCCCCGCGCCGCCGAGGAGGCAGGGAGTGAACCGAACGGTGTGGCCGTCGGCGAGGAGTTCCGCCGTCCCGCCGTGAGCGCCGCTCACGGTGAACGTCAGGCTGGCGACGGGGGTGTCCGGGTCGCTCCCCAGGGTACGCAGGTCGATCGTGACAGCGGCGTCCTCGGCGACGCTCACCGCGGCGGGGGTCGCGACCGGCGGCTGGTTGGGAAGCGGGGTGGAAAGACCAAACCGCCTGCCGTAGACGCCCCCGCCGCTGTCATCCTCCCCGCGCCAGATCACGGTGAAGGCGCCCGTGCCGGTCGCCGCCGCTGCGGGCACCCACTGGTCGCCCGCCGTGCCTTCATGGATGCGGAACTCGTCCCCCTGCGGAGCGCCGGTCGACGAGTAGAAGCGGGCGTAGCTGTCCCAGCCGCCGACAGCCTGCCGGGACCACGTCACCAGAATGTTCCCGGCGGCGTCCGCCGCCACGCTGGGGGTGTAGTACGTGCCTCCGAGCGTATCAACCTGGAACTCGCCGCCGACCGGCTGGCCCAGACTGTTGTACCGCTGGCCGTAGATGCCCGTCCCGTATCCCGGTCCGCCGACTGGCCCGCCCATCCAGACGACGGTGAAGTTGCCGCTCCCGTCCGCCGCGACGACCGGGTTGCCTTGCCGGCCGTCGGTGGTGGTGTTGACGCGAAACTCGTCGCCCTGTGGCACCCCGGTGGCGGCGAACAGCCGGCCGTAAACGCCGTAGTCGCTTCCGTCCTGGTCCAGGGCCGACCAGGTGACGAGGAATCGGCCGTCCGGGGCCATCGCCACCGACGGGTGCGACTGTTCGCCGGCGGTGGTGGTGTTGATGAGGAACTCGCCGCCCAGCGGCACGCCGTTGGCGGAATAGCGCTGACCGTACACGCCGAGGTTATCCGAGGCGTCCTGACCGTAGCTCATCCAGACGACCACGAAGGTGCCGTCGCTGTCCATCGCGGCGACGCCCGCGCCTGCCACAAGGCGGTGTAGGTATTGATTTGAAACTCGCCGCCCACGGCGTGACCAGCGGCGTCATACCGCTGCCCGTAGACGCCATTGTAGCTGCCATCCTGCCAGTCGCTCGTCCAGGTGATGACGAAGGCGCCAGCGGCGTTCATCGCCACGAACCCGTCCGCCTGATTGCCGTCTGTGGTGGTGTTGACGCGGAACTCGTTGCCCAGCGGCCCGTCGCCGCCGTACCGGCGGGCGTAGACGCCGAGTCCGCTGCCATCCTGGCCGGCGCTGGTCCAGGTCACGACGGTCACGCCGCTGGCGCTGCTGGCGATCGCCTGGGGACTGTTGTACTGGTCGCCGCCGGTGTACTGATTGATCGGGAACTCCGCGCCGGCCGGTTGCAGCAGCGACAACGTGCCGGTGCCGGTCGGGGTGGTGCGGTCCTCCAGCCGTTCGAGCCACAGTCGCTGGCGGTGCCCGGCGGGCGCGCGACGGGGGGTTGAAGGATGGCGGAGGGACGAGAGGAGGCGAAGCCGTGTTGAAAGAGTCACCGGAAACCTCCGTTCGGGTGGGAAAAGACAACGCCATCGCACGGCCGGGCTTGCGTCCAGCGGCAGGGGCGTGACGATGACGTTCGGTGGGTGCATCGCCATGATGCAGACCCCAGGCCGACGCCGTTTCGGACAGCGGGTTACCGGGAGATACGCGCGCAACGCTGCGGTTTTCTCACCCAGGTCGGAGAAAACGCAAAATCGCGAGGCAGGAAGGGAGGGAGTGAAGAAGGTGAAACCGCGCGCGGCGAGTCGTCAGCGCAGGCCGATCGCCTCTTCCAGCCCCGGCACGTCGACGTCGGGGAAGCCCATTGTGCGCAGCTGACCGGCCAGCGCCTCGGCCTGCTCCGGGTCGCCGTGGACCAGCCGCACGCTGCCGGTCTTGCCGACGGCGGCGCCCAGCAGGGCGCGGAAGTCCTCACGGTCGGCGTGGCCGCTGAAGCCGTTCAGGTCGACCACGTCGAGCCACTTGTTCCACGTCCGGCCGTGGAACCGCACCGTCGGCGTGCGCTGCAACAGCTGGTGGCCGAGCGAGTGCGGCGCCTGGTAGCTGACCATCACCAGCGTTGCCCGCGGGTCGTCGATGTGGTGCTTCAAATGCTGGACGATGCGCCCGCCGTCACACATCCCGCCCGAGGCGACGATGATGCTCGGCCCCGACTCGGTGGTGCGGAACCACGCCTCCTCGCGCGAGAGCAGGAACTCGGCCGGCGGCGCCATCGCGCCGGGGTGCAGGCCGGTGGCGTGCTCCTCGTACACCATGCCGATCTCGGCCGCCAGCGGGCTATCGACGTAGATCGGCAGCCGCGGCAGCGTTCCCTCGGCCATCCAGCGATGCAAATAGTGCAATACCACCTGCGTTCGCCCCAGGCTGAACGCCGGGATCAGCACCTTGCCGCCGCGCTCGGCGGTGCGGCGGACGATCGCGCCCATCCGCTCGGCCATCACCGGCAGGCTGTCGTGGACTCGCCCGCCATAGGTGCTCTCGCAGATCAGCAGGTCGGCGGCCGGGATCGCCGGCGGGTCGTTCAGGAACGGCAGGCCGCGCCGGCCCAGGTCGCCGGTGAACGTCAGCCGGAACTCCCGCCCGCCATGCGCCAGCCGCAGCGACACCACCGCCGAGCCGAGAATGTGCCCGGCGTCGAGAAGCTCCAGCTGGACGTCCGGATTGAGCGCGTGCGGCACTCCGTACTCCACCGGCACGCATCGCTCGATCGTCTGGTACACATGCTCGCGCAGGTAGAGCGGCCGCCGCTCCGCGATCCCCCGTCCGCCGACCATGCCGGCAACGCGGGCGTCCTCCTCCTGGATGCGCGCGGAGTCGTGCAGCATCACTCCGATCAGGTCGCGAGTGGCCGGGGTGCAGTAGATCGGTCCGGCGAACCCCTGGCGGATCAGGTTCGGCAGGTTGCCGCAGTGGTCGACGTGCGCGTGGCTGAGGACCACCGCGTCGATCGTCCGCGGGTCGAACGGGAAGTGCCGGTTGCGCCGCCGCTCGTCGCCGCTGCCGCGGTTCAGGCCGCAGTCAAGTAGCAGCCGATGGGGGCCGGTTTCGACGAGGTGCATCGACCCGGTGACACAGCGGGCGGCACCGAGAAAGGTGACATGCGGGTGCCGCGCCGAGTTGCTGGAATAAGCATTCATACCCACTATTCTACCGTCGCCGGACAAGGGCACACAACCGGCCCGTTGCCGCGATTCGTGGCGGCGGGCCGTCGCGGACGCCGCGGGTGAGGGTTGCGCCCGGGGCGCCCCACCCGCGCACGGGTGCTATCCACAAGGAACGCGGCGGTCTGTCACCGTCACGCAAAAACCGTGTCGGGGGCCATGCAAATCGAAACCGGGCGCGAAACGCGGCTGCGCCTCACGCCCGGGGACAGTACGGTCAGCAGCGCCGATCAGCCGGTGATCTCACCGACGCGGAAACGGACGAACTCCTTGACCTTCAGCCCGGCGCCAGCGAGCAGCTGGGCGACCGTCTTGCTCTCGTCCTTGACGAACTTCTGCTCGGCGAGAACATTCTCGGCGAACCAGGTGTTCAGCTTGCCCTCGGCGATCTTCTCGACGATGTTGGCCGGCTTGTTCTTGCCCTGCTCCTCGGCCTGGGCGCGGGCGATCTCCATCTCCTTGTCGATCCGCTCCTGCGGGATCTGCTCGCGGAGGGCGACCATCGGACTCTTGGCGGTGATGTGCATCGACACGTCGCGGAGCAGCTGGGCGTCGGCCTTCTCACCCTCGACGGCGAACAGCACGCCGACCGAGCCGTCATGGTGGATGTAACTGCCGAGCAGCCCTTCCAGCCGCTTCATGCGCGCCGGCTTGACGTTCTCGCGCATCAGGCCGACGATCTCGCCGATGCGGTCGTTGACCGTCTTGGCCGGGTCGTCGATAAACGGCTGAGCGAGGAAGTCGGCGACCGACGCCGGGGTGCCCTTCGCGACGATCTGGCGGGCCAGGTCGTCGGCCAGCTTGACGAACATCTCGTTCTTGGCGACCGGGGCGCTCTCGCAGCGCAGCTCGAGGATGGCGCCGACCTTTTTGGCCGGGTCGATCGACACGCCGATGCGGCCCTCGGCGGTCTCGCGATCGGCGGTCTTGTTCTGAGCTTCCTTGTTCTGCTTGCGGAGCAGCTCGACGGCCTTCTCCATGTCGCCGCCCGCTTCGATCAGGGCGGCCTTGCACTTCATCATCTGCATGCCGGTGCGGTCACGCAGTTTCTTGACGTCGACGGCATTGACTTCCATCGTGGCACCACGGTTGAACACTTGAAGACGAAAAGCCGATTGGGGAAAGCGGACACGGGCCGGCCAGCCTGGCCGTGCCCGTGTGCGAGATCGAAGGTGTTGCGGCGTCGCGGGTTAGCCCTCGACGCGGCCGGTGCTCGCCGGAGCGGCGGGGGCCGGCGTCGGGCCGTTGCCCGCGGGAGCCTGCTGGGGCGCCTGCTGCGGCGCCGGGGTCGGCCGGGGCCTCCCGCCGCCACCGCTACCGGGGCCTTCCGCCGGCAGGGCGGCGCGGCCTTCGAGAACGGCGTCGGCCAGCTTCGCCAGCATCAGGTCGATCGAGCGGATGCTGTCGTCGTTGCCGGGGATGGGCAGGTCGACGGTGTCCGGGTCGCTGTCGGTGTCGATCAGCGCCACGGTGGCGACGTTCATCCGCTGCGCTTCCTTGACGGCGATGTGCTCGCGCTTCGGGTCGATGACGACCATGGCGTCGGGCAGCCGGTTCATCTCGCGGATGCCGGACAGGTTGCGCTGGATCTTGGTCAGCTCGCGGTTGAGCGTGGCGACCATCTTCTTGCTGTAGGTGTGAATCGGCGCCGTCGGCGGGGCCAGATTGACCTCGAGCTTCCCCTGCGGGGTGAGCATCGACTTCATGTACGCCGGCATGTCGTGCTTGGCCGGGTTCTCGCCAGCGGGCAGCCACAGCGCTTCCAGCTCCTGCAACCGCTTGAGGCGGTCGCGGATGGTACGATAGTTGGTCAGAGTGCCGCCCAGCCAGCGCTCGCTGACGAACGGCATGCCGCAGCGAGCGGCCTCGCGCTCGATCGCCTCGCGGGCCTGCCGCTTGGTGCCGACGAACACTACCAGGCTGCCGGACGACGCCACCTTGGCGAGGAACCGATACGCCCGCAGCAGGCCGCGGACCGTCTCGCGCACGTCGATGATGTGAATCAGATTGCGCTTGCCGTAGATGTACGGCCGCATCTTCGGGTTCCACCGGCTGGCGCGATGGCCGAAGTGGACGCCGGCCTCGATGAGATCCTTCACTTGGACGATCGCCACGCACTACCTCCAGACAGGCCTGGTACGCCAGGCCTTCACTGCTGAAAAAAGGGTCGGGTGACTAAAACAACGTCAGGCCCCCACCCCGCGCGGAGAAGGGGAAGAGAGTAAGTATAGCGACGCGGGTGCCCCCGGTCAAAGGGGGGTGACGGGAATTGTCGCGAAAACGGCTGCCGGTTCAGCGCCGGTCGTCTGCCCCGCTCAGCCAGCGGAGGACGTCCTGCGCTGCGGCGCGGCCGGAGAACTCGACGCCGGTGGCGGGAACCGCGCGCCCGACGGACAGTGCCGCGCGCAGCCATTCCCTCGCGGCGGCCGTCTCGCCGGCCTCCAGGGCGATCAGCCCGCGAACGACGGTGGCGTTCGCCTCACGGACCAGGTTGCCGCCCCCCTGTTCGGCCCGTTCCAGCAGGGCGTGGCGGAGGACGGCCGACTGCACCAGGCGAGCCGGCGACAGGTCGAGCGTCGGCCCTCAGCACGGCCCGCGCGGCGTCTCGCGCCATCTGTTCCCGCGCCCGGCTGTTTGCCACCGGGGGCGAGGCCGAGGGTGTGAGCGACCGCCGCCAGGTGCCGGTCGGCGGCAGCGTAGTCGCCGGTCGCCACCGCCAGTCCGGCGAGCAGGTCGAGATACGCCAGCGTGCCCAGCGCCGGCTGCAACTCCGGGACTGAGGGTGGCGCGGACGTCGCCCGGCCGGCCGGCCCACAATTGCAGCTCCAGTTGCAGCCGTGCCCATACCGCCCCGAACTCCGAGTAGTCCGACGCCAGCAGCGTTCGCAGGGCGAGGTCGGGCGGGCCCCGACTGGCCGCCTCGCGGGCCAGGTCGAGGTCGGCCGCTTGCCGTCGCCGATCGCCTCCTGCTCGCTCAGCTGCACCTGCCGGGCCAGCGTCGCTCGCTCATCCTCCAGCCCAGCCACATCTCCGCCGCGGGCGCGGGTGGCGCGGATCAGCCCGTCGAGGTGCCGCAGCGGCAGGTCCAGGCTGCCGGCGTCCCGGTACAGCCGCGCCCAGCCGGCCGTGGGCAGCCCGGGAGAGTCGGGCCGCCGCTCGGCCGCCGCCGCAAAGGCGTTGATCGCCTGCAACTGCCGCAGCCGGTGCAGGGCGGTAGCTGGTGCCGCCAGCGGCGTTCGCGCGTGGCCTGCGCCAGCCGCAGGTACGCCTCGCCCAGCAGGAAGTAGCCCGCGGGCGTCGGCGGGGTTGGCGGCCAGTCCGCGCTGCCGCCCGGATCGCCAGGTACGCCGGTCCCGGCGGGCCGTCGTCGGCACCGGAGACGAAGTCGCCCCACCCCAGCTGCGACCAGGCGGTCTGCGGCCCCGCCATCAGCCCAAACGTCACCGGGCCGCCGGCAGAAGCGGCGGAACCACTGACCAGTTCGGCGGCGGTGAGGGCCAGCCATTGCCGGCTGTTCTGGCGCTGATACCGCGGTCGCTGGGCGTCAAAGCACGCCAGGTACAGGGCCGCCTCGTCCCGGTCCAGCGGCAGCGGCGGCGACGGGTCGCCGAAACGCCTGCCACCACGCCGGGCGTCCGCCTTCCTCCGGCGGAACGTCGGCCGGCGCGCCGGTCGTCCGCGCCCAGGGTGAAACGCCTGCCGGCCCAGGTCGACGGTGAGCGATGCGAACGGGTCGGCCGCACTCGGCCGTTCCGGGTCGCGCCCGCCAAAGACGGCGGTGCGGCCACGCGGAAGAGGATCGGCCATTCGACTGGGTCGGCGGCCAGTCGCATCACCAGCGCGCGCGCAGCAGGTAGCTCGGCCCCGTTGGCCAGCACCAGGGAGCGGATGCCGGCACGGCGTAACACCGCGCGCAGCCGTCGCTGCCGGTGAGCAGGCCGTTCCACAGGATGTCGGCCTCTTCACGCGGCAGCAGGGCGTGGTCGCCGGCAGGGGTGGGGCCGAACCAGCGGGCGTAGGCGGCGGCGTCGGGAGACAGCGTCAGGCCGCGGGCATCGGCGCCCGAGCGGCTCCCGCTGTCGTGCCAGGTCCGCACCTGTTCGATCGCGTCGCCGCGCGACGCATCCACCTCAACCGCCCACGAACGCAGCGCGCGGAACGCCCTGGAACCATCGGCCATGCCACGCGACGACGAGGCGACTCCACCGCCAGCGCGCCAGGGCCGGCGCCACCGACCAGCGTCGACCGGCGGTGAACGAGTGCGGCCAGCGGCGCCCGAGCGGGAAGAACGGCGCCGTTGCCGGACGCCACACCGCGGCCCCCGAGCAGGAAGCCAGCCAGCGGCGCAGCGCCCATGCTTCGCCTCGCCGGCGAAGCACCCACACCAGCACATGCCAGGCCCAAATACGCGATCCCCGCCATCGGCGAACCCATGCGATACCACGCGGGCGAGAGCGGGGACGGCAACGAGGAGGCCAGCAGCAGCAGGACCGCCGTCCAGGCGAGCACGGTGTTCCGGCTAACCAGGGTCGCCGCCAGCACGACCGGAAGCCACGGCGGCACGCGCGCGCTTTCGTCGTCGGCCGGTCGAGCCGTTCGCCGATCGCCCGGCTGGCGACGGCGATGGGAGCGAGCACCACCCAGTCGCCGCTGTTCGCCCAGGCACGACCGTCGCCGCCAGCAACCAGCCTGCCCGGCTGCCGAACCCCGCCTCGGCTGCCCGCGCCAGCCGGCCGGTGAGCACCAGCGTAAGTACCAGCAACGAGGGAAGAAACGACGTGCGAGGTGAGGCGGCCCACGGCCCGAGGCGACGACTCGAGCAGGACGAATCCCGGCCGCGGCGCCGCGGTTCGCTCCCTGTCGTCCCGCCAGGTACAACCCGAGCGGCACCAGGGCGGCGAGGGCGGCGTGGAAGGCGCTGGCCCGTTCCGCCGGCCAGGCGTAGACCGCGTAGATCGCCAGGTCGACCAGGTAATACACCGCCGGCGACTCGATCCTCTGCCGGCGCGACCAGGAATGACGTCGGTTCGGGCAATCGGCCCGTCGCGAGCGCTCGCCCGTTCGCCAGCTGCCGCCACACGTCCGCCTGCTGCAGCGGGACGGACGCCTGGACCCGGCGAGCACGATGGACGACGAAAAGGATCGCGTAAGGGATGGTATTCGCCGGCGGCGCGGCTGGCGGGAGGAGATCGGCTTCGGGTTGGCCGGGTGGGGCAACGGCGGAGGAGGACATCAGGAACGGCTCCCGGGTGAAAGGCGAGTCAACGGCCGGCGAGCATCCGCCGGTGGTAGGCGGCCTGGTCCGCCGCCTCCGGCCCGAGCCGTTCGTAGTGGTCGCGCAGCCGCTCGTGGGCGCGGCGGCAGGTGGGATCGAGCTGCAGCGCCTTGTTCAGCCAGTGAATGCCCCGCTGCGGGTGGCCGAGCCGCAGGTAGACCTCCCCCAGTTCGCAGTGGAGCGGCACGCTCGCTGGGGCTTCGCTCAGCTCTTTGGTGGTGATGGCGATCAGCCGTTTCGTGTCGGCGTCGATCTGCCGGAAGCGCTCCTGCATGGCGTCGGCGTCGCGGTCGCGGCGGAGGCGGCGCAGGCACAGCATCAGGTTGTAACACGCCTCGAAATGCCCCGGATCGCGCTGCAGCGCCTGCCGGAGCAGCGGTTCGGCCTGTTCCGGCCGACCGGAGCGCATCTCGACCACGCCGCGGGTAAACAACACCTCGGCAGTCGTCTGCTCCTCCGGGATGGCGGCCAGCGCCTGGCGCGCTTCGTCGAGATCGCCCAGGTCGGTGGCCGCCTGCGCCAGCCCGAGCAGCGCGGCCACGTTGTCCGGGGATTCGCGGACGGCCAGCCGATACTGCTCCGCCGCCTCGCGGAACCGCCGGTCGGCGCGGAGGATCTCGGCGTAGGTCGGCCGGACCTCGGTGCGGAGCGGGTCCAGTTCGAGCACGCGGGCGAATGCGGTGATGGCGTCGCGGATGCTCTGCTGCTGGGCGAACCAGGTGGCGCGGCGGAACGCCGCCTCGACGTTGTCCGGCTCCAGCTCGGACCAGCGGGCGAGGTACTGCCAGGCGAGCACCGGCCGGTACTTCGCCATGTACGCGCGAACCAGCGCCTCCAGTACCAGCGGAGTGAGCGGGCCTTCCTGGTGCAGATACGGCAGCAGCGACGGCAGCACCTCGTCGACCTGCCCGGTCTGCGCCCGCAGCAGGTACTCTTCCAGCTGCTGTTCCTCGGACACGCCGTGTTGCAGTTCGCGGCACCGTCGCAGGTGATCGCGGGCGACCGCCCCCTCTCCCGCCTGCCGCGCCGCTCGACCGGCCAGCAGGTGCAGCGCGGCACTGCCCGGCCGGTAGCGGATCGCCTGCTCATAGTCGGCCAGGGCAAGCCGATAACGCTGGCGGGCATGGGCCGCCGTCGCCCGCCGCAGGTGGTGCTCGGCGAGGCCGTAGCGGACGACCGGCACCAGCCCCAGGCCGGTCAGCAGGAGCAACAGGCCGACGATCGCCAGCCGACGGGCGCGACCCCGGCGGTGCCGTGGCGTCGCGGCGGACCCGTCCTGCCCAGTCCTGTCGGGAGCCGACACGTCGTCGTCACGCTGCCTTTGCGCTGCCGGATCCGGTCGGAGTGCGCGTCTCAGTGGGACTTCAGCTCGGGGTTGAAGGAGTTCGACCCGCTCGCCACCTTGTACGAGAGGCCCGAACCGTTGGGGTCATTGTACTTGTCCGGGACCGCCACATAGCGGTCGACCAGCTCCTTGTTCCGCTGGCCCGCTTCCTTCATCCCCTGCATCTGTTTTTCCAGCGCCGCCTTCGCCTCGGGGCTCATCTTCGCCCCCGACGGCGGGCCGCTCTTCGACATCATCGGCGGACCGGAGTTGAACACGGTCTTCTTGGCCTGATCGACCAGCACCTTGACCGCCTTGTTGTCCACCGTCACTTTCGCCTCGCCGACCGGCACGCCAAGAGCGGTATACTTGCCGTCCTTGACCTCGGCGGACACCGCCGGGCCAGAGCCGGGGATGAACACGATCGTCCCGGCGTAGAGCGGTTTGGCGTCGAGGGTGACGGTTCCTGACGTCGGCTTTCCCCGGTCCGCAGCCGAGAACCGGCAGAGTCAGGGTGAACAGAAGGGAAGCAAGGTGCGTCGAGAAACGTGTGTCATGAAAAGCGAGTCCGGTGAGGCAAGATCGGTTGGTCGGAGTACGGCCGCTCCGCCGGGCGCGGGAACCACCGGCCGGCGGAGCGGGTGGCTATTACCAGTCGCTGCCGAGCGTCTGCCCGTCCGACGGGTGGTTGGCCTGATACCAGGTCATCGGGTTGATGGTGGTCGACACCGCCGCACACCGCCATCCACCATGCTCACCTGGATACCGCCGGTGGACAGCACCTGCGGCTTGTTGTAATCGGCGAAACGTGGTGATCCCCTGCGGGGTGCCGTTGTAGATCGGCGGGGCCGTGTAGCCGGGGCCGCCGGCGACAAGTAGACCGGCCCGTTGCAGCGACCGCCGTTGGGGCAGCCGGGGCATCCATCGTCGCATACCACCAGACGTTAATCGAGCCGGGGCGGCCGAACGCCTCGGCGAACGCCACCGTGTTCGACGTGCCGTCGGAGAACGACGCCGGCAGCCGCGGTCCGGCCCAGCTGGACTGGTCGCCAGGCGGGACGCAGAACGCCAGGCCGTTGGTGCGGTAGCTGCACACCGGGTCGGTGGTAGTGCCGGTGGAGTCGGCCGGGGCGAAGAACGTCTTGACGACGCGCGGCTTGTTGTCCCACTCCAGCTGATAACCCAGCTTGCCGCCGCCCGAGGTGGTCGACGCCTTGTACATGTTGTCCTGCTCGATGTACGGCAGCATGTGGAAGTAGATCGATCCCTCGGCGCCGTTGGTGTCCCAGCCGCCGGTGCCTGGCGGGTACATGCCGTAGGACGGCGGCAGCTTGCCGTCGTAGGTGTTGGCCATGTTGTGCAGGGCCAGACCCATCTGCTTGAGGTTGTTCGAGCTGGTCATGCGGGCGGCCGCCTCCCGCACCTTCTGGACGGCAGGGAGCAACAACCCGATCAGGATGGCGATGATGGCGATGACGACGAGTAATTCGATGAGCGTGAACGCGCGACCGCGCAAACGGAGAGAGAGACGAGGCATGTACTCGACCCCGAAAAAGGAACGGACATCATGAGAAAAGCATGAAAGGGAATTTGCACGAATTCGCAGGATTCGTCAAGCCCCCAGATCGCAAATTCTGTGGCTGTCAGGGGTTTCCTGACAGCCTCCGGGTTGGCGGAATCGGCGGTAGCCCGGTCAGGACGCCTTGCGCTGCTCCGGCTCGGGGTACTTGATGCGCGAGTGATACAGCGCCACCAGGCTCTTGCACAGGCTTTCCTCGATCGCGTGCAGCTCGGTCAGGGTCAGCCCCGATTCCTCGAACTGACCGTCGAGCAGCCGCTTCATGAGCAGGTCGTGGACCAGCTTCCGCAAGCTGCCCGGCGTCGGCGACGACAGCGCGCGGCTGGCGCTCTCGACCGAGTCGGCCAGCATGACGATACCGTTCTCGCGATTCTGCGGTCGCGGGCCGGGATAGCGGAACGTCGGCTCCAGCGGGTGCGGCGTACCGTCGGTCCGCGGCGGCAGGTTGCCGGCGCTCTCCTGCTGGCGAAGTGCCTCGCGATAAAAATACTCCACCAGGGTCGTGCCGTGGTGCTGCTGGATGAAGTCGACGATCGGTCGCGGCAGCCGGTACTGTTCGGCCAGCGCCGCCCCGTCCTTGACATGGCCGATGATGATGAGCGTGCTCAGCGCCGGTTCCAGGGCGTCGTGGCGGTTCTCGCCCAGCTGGTTTTCGATGAAGTAGTGCGGCTTGAGCATCTTGCCGATGTCGTGGAAATAGCTGCCCACGCGTGTCAGCAGCGGGTTGGCGCCGATCGCCTCGGCGGCCGCCTCGGCCAGCGTCGCCACCGTCATGCTGTGCGTGTAAGTGCCCGGCGCCCGGCGGACCAGTTCCTGAAGCAGCGGGTGCGACCCGTCGCCCAGCTCCAGCAGGCTGACGTCGGTGACGATGGTGAAGCACTTCTCGACCACGGGCAGCAGTCCGCTCACCAGGAACCCGGCGAGGGTGCCCCACAGCAGCGCCCGCGCGGCATCGAAGGCGATCATCGACCAGGTCTGCTCGGCGTGCAGTTCGGCCGCCACCGTCATGGCCAGCGACGCCACCCCGGCCATCACCCCGACCTCCACCAGTCGGGTGCGCGTGCGGACGTTGCGCAGCAGGAGGATCGCCGTCGCCTGCCCGCCCATCGTCACCAGCAGGTCGCCCAGCTTGCCGCCAAGCGCCACGATCATCGCCAGCGTCAGGCTGAGCGACATCAGCAGGGCGAACTGCGGGTTGTAGGCGATGGTGAAGATCATCGCCGTCGCCGTCAGCGGGATCAGCACCGCCTGCCAGCTGGCCTGGCTGAGCACCAGGCCGAGCAGCAATGTCAGCACAACGAGCGAACAGACGCCCAGAATCTTCGACAGGCTTTCCGCCAGCGCCTTCTGGAAGCGAACGACGTACAGGACGGCGACCGACGCCAGCAGGCTGAAGACGAGGAACAGGGCAACGCCCCGGCGGACGTGGTCGGCGTTGGACTGGCTGGTCAGGAAGGCGGCGGTTTCGGCGCGCAGGAGCTGATATTGCAGATCGCTGATTGGCTGTCCGCGCTGGACCAGCAGGGTGCCGGGCGGATAGCGGTCGACCGCCGGCTGCACCGCACGGCGGGCCGCCTCGATGCGCGGCGGGCTGGTCCGCTCGTCGGCGGACAACGCCTCGACCGCCTCGTCGCGCCGGCGGGCGGTCTGGATGTGGTCGACGACCTCGAAGTAGATCCGCGCCCGCAGGTCGTGCGGAGCCACCTGGCCGACCCGGAACGAGTGGGTCGGTCCCCAGTAATAGGCAAGCAGGGCGGCGGTCAGGGCGGTGACCAGCACCGCGCCGAGGCGGAACAGGACCGACCGCTGCCACACCTGGGGGAACACCGGCTCGTCGGCCCGCGACGACCGGCGACGGCCGTTCCACTGGCCAATCCGCGACGACTTCTTGCTCAACGGAGGAAACATAGGCAAAATGCAGAAGTCAGAATGCAGAATGCAGAATGAATAACCCGGCAATCCAATCCGGGCACATGGGCAAGCGAGTGATCGAGCGATCGATCAAGCAGAACGAAGAACCGAACGAAAAGGGGCGTATCAATCAGGACTGCACGTATGTCTGCTTTTCATTCTGCATTCTGCATTCTGCATTCTGCATTCTGTGAATGTCTTCTGCGGTTTACTCCTTCCTCTTGCGGGGCCGTTCTTCCTCGTAGGCCCGCAGGATCTGTTGCACCAGAGGGTTGCGGACGATGTCGCTCTCGTCCAGGTAGACGACGGCGATGCGCTCGACACTGCGGAGGCGCTGCACGGCGTCCTGCAGCCCGTTGCGGGTGTGCGGCGGCAGATCGACCTGGGTGACGTCGCCGGTGACAATGATCTTCGACCCGGTGCCCATGCGGGTGAGAAACATCTTCATCTGCGGCACCGTGGTGTTCTGTCCCTCGTCGAGAATGATCGCCGCAGCGTTAAGAGTCCTTCCGCGCATATACGCGAGTGGGCAGACCTCAATGATATCATTTTCCATGTAGCGCTTGACCTGTTCCGGCTCCATCATGTCGTTGAGCGCGTCGAACAGGGGCCGCAGGTACGGGTTCACCTTGGCGATCAGGTCGCCGGGCAGGTAGCCGAGCCGCTCGCCGGCCTCCACCGCCGGGCGGACCAGCACGATCTTCTTCACCGCCCCCTGGCGCAGCCA
>JAXMAU010000009.1:0-145648 GCA_046350215.1 Gemmataceae bacterium
GCGCCAGCACCGTCTGCGTCTTGGTGAGCGAGAAGTACGGCTCCAGCAGCGAGCCGGGCACCCAGTTGCCGGCGACCACCGCGGCCAGGGTGGCGACGGCGCCGATCAGCGACGCCTCGACAACGGCACCTTTGCGGATCTTGTACATGTACAGGCCGACGAACAGGGCGATCGGAATGGTGCAGGCGATGGTGAACGTGCCCCACGACGAACCGGGGACGATCTGCACGCACCCGGCCGGTAACGTCACCCGGCCGAGGGCGTCGGTGTCGAGCGGCGCGGCGTCGGCCGGCAGCCGTAGCTGGAACGCCTCCGGCCGGCCGGCCTCGCTGCTGGCCGGCGTGTAGCGCACGGTGCAGTCGGGCGGGAAGTGGTAGACGGGGTGCGTGCCGGCGTCGAGCGGCGTCCCGGCCGGCAGGGTGATCCGCATCCCTTCAGCCAGCTTCACCTCCTCGCCACCCAGCGCCTTGACGACGACGAAGCCGAGGCCGGCCAGGGCGATGACGACGATGAACAGGATGGCCGCCGACACCACCACGCTCGCCCACGGCCCCAGCTCGCTCCGCGCGATCTCGGCCAGCGACTTGCCGTCGCGACGAACGCTGGCGGCCAGCACCAGCATGTCCTGCACCGCTCCGGCCAGGCACACGCCGATTATCAGCCACAGAAGGCCCGGCATGTAGCCGTACTGGATGGCCAGCACCGGGCCGATCAGCGGGCCGGCGCCGGAGATGGCGGCGAAGTGGTGGCCGAACAGCACCCACTTGTTCGTCGGGTGGTAGTTCTGCCCGTCGTAGAAGCGATGCGCCGGCGTGGCGCGAGCGTCGTCGAGCACCGCCACCCGCGCCGCCAGGAACGCGCTGTAGTAGCGGTAGGCGATCGCCAGCACGCACAGGCAGGCGAGCAGCAGCGGCATGGCGTGCAGCACCACCCGGTCGCCGACGACGTCGTAGAGGACACCTTGCATCGCGAACACCTCGAAAGCACGATCGGCCGCGGCCGGTTGGGGGCGGGAAGTCGGTTCAGGATAGCCGCTCGGTCGGCCAAAGGCCAGAGGGCGGACACCGCCGGTCGGGCTGGTGAGCCGGCGGACGACGGCGATACAATGCCGGCGACGGCCGTCAGGGCCGGACCAGTCCGCTCGAACGAGGACGACGCATGACACCACAGGTCATCTCCGCCACCCCGATCGTGTACCCGGAGAGCGACGGCAAGCCGATGTCGGACAACACCAGACAGTTCCGCTGGATCCAGACGCTCGCCGCCAATATCGCGGCGCTGTTCCACGACCGCGCCGACGTGTTCGTGTGCGGCAACCAGAACTGGTACCCGGTCGAGGGCCATCCCGAGATCGTCGCCGCCCCCGACGTGTACGCGGTGTTCGGTCGACCGAAGGGCGAGCGCGGCTCGTACAAGCAGTGGGAGGAGGGTGGCATCCCGATGACCGTGGTGTTCGAGGTGCTGTCGCCGTCGAACAGCCCGGAGGAGATGGCAGACAAGCTGTTGTTCTACGACGATCACGGGGTTGAGGAGTATTACGTCTTCGACCCGGACCGGAACATGCTGGAGGTGTACGTCCGCGGTCAGGCGACGCTGCGACGGATTCGGCCGGCGGAGCGGTTTGTCAGCCCACGGCTGGGTATCCGCTTTGACGTGACAGGTCCGGAGATGAAGGTCTACCGCCCTGACGGCCGGCCGTTCCTCACCTTCGAGGCGCTGGAGGTCGAGCGCGAGCAGGAGCGGCGCCGCGCCGACGAGGAATACGCACGGGCGGAGCGCGAGCGGGCCGGCGGCAGGCGGAGCAGGCGGAGGCCGAGCTGGCGCGGCTGCGGCGGTTGCTCGACGAGCGAGCGTAAGTGCCCACCAACGCCGACGGGCGGCGGTCGGTGTCCGACCGCCGCCCGCGTCGTGACCGTCGCCGCTCAGTGCGTGCCGGTCGACGGACTCTCCTTCGGAATGCGCATCGCGTAGAACGACCGCCACACGAAGTATAGCCCGATCGCCAGCATCACCAGCCCGACCATCCAGCTGTAGTCCAACCCCTTGGTCTTGTCCGCTGCCACCTTGATCTCGATGGCGATCTCGGCGGCCAGCAGGCCGAACAGGGTGGAGAACTTGATGATCGGGTTGAGCGCCACCGAAGACGTGTCCTTGAACGGGTCGCCGACGGTGTCGCCGATGACGGTGGCGGCGTGCAGCGGGGTGCCCTTCTCCTTCAGGTCGACCTCCACCAGCTTCTTGGCGTTGTCCCACGCCCCGCCGGCGTTGGCCATGTAGATCGCCTGGAACAGCCCGAACACCGCGATGGAGATCAGGTAGGCGACGAAGAAGTTCGGGTCGAAGAAGGCGAACGCCAGGGTCATCGTCATCAGCGCGACGAAGATGTTCCACATGCCGGTCTGGGCGTACTGGGTGCAGATCTTGACGACCGTCTTGGAGTCCTCAATGTCCGCCTCCTTCTTCTCCAGGTTCATGTTCTTCTTGATGAACTCGACCGCCCGGTAGGCGCCAGTGGTGACCGCCTGCATGGACGCGCCGGCGAACCAGAAGATGACCGCCCCGCCGCAGATGAACCCGAGCAGCACCGGGGCGTCGGTCAGGCTGACTTGCAGCAGCGGCTTGCCGTGGATGGTGACGTGCTCCAGCAGCAGGATGAGCGCGAAGATCATCGTCGTCGCGCCGACCACCGCGGTGCCGATCAGCACCGGCTTGGCCGTCGCCTTGAACGTGTTGCCGGCCGAGTCGTTCGCCTCCAGGTAGTGCTTGCCCTGCTCGAAGTCGGGGGTGAACCCGAAGTCGCGCTGGATCTCCTCCTTGATCCCCGGCAGGCTCTCGGTCTGCGCCAGCTCGAACACCGACTGGGCGTTGTCCGTCACCGGCCCGTAGCTGTCGACCGCGATGTTCACCGGCCCCATGCACAGGAACCCGTAGGCCACGAGCCCGAACGCGAAGACGGACGCATACTGGCCCATCACCTGCTTCAGGTCGTTCCCGCTGACGAAGTAGGCCGCCGCCATCAGGGCGGCGATCAGCATGCCCTTCCAGAAGGCGCTGAAGTTGCCGGCCACGATGCCGGACAGGATGGTGAGCGACGCCCCGCCTTCCCGCGACGCGGTGACAATCTCGTGGACGTGCTTGGAGTGCGAGCTGGTGAAGATCTTGGTGAACTCGGGGATGAGCACCGCCGCCAGGGTGCCGCAGCTGATGATCGCCGCCAGTTGCCACCACAGGTTCGGCAGGGCCATCTTGACCACCTGCCCGTTCGCCCCCACCTTGTCGACGTGCAAATCGCCGATCAGCAGGTAGCTCATCAGAACCGAGGTGGTGATGCACAGGATCGACGCGATCCAGATCAGCCGGGTGAGCGGCTCCTCGAAGTTGAACTCCTTCAGCCCGCGGTACTTCTTCTGCGAGATCGACTGGTTGATGAAGTACGACGCCCCGGACATGAAGTCCATCAGGAACCGCATGGCGAACAGCCAGACGATCAGCTTGATCTGCAGGTTCTCGAAGTTGGCCGCGCCGGCCGCCTGCGTCACCGCCAGGGTGATGAACGAGATCAGCGCCACCCCGGTCACGCCGTAGGTCTCGAACCCGTCGGCGGTCGGCCCAACCGAGTCGCCGGCGTTATCGCCGGTGCAGTCGGCGATCACGCCGGGGTTCCGCGGGTCGTCTTCCTTGACGTTGAAGACGATCTTCATCAGGTCCGAGCCGATGTCGGCGATCTTGGTAAAGATGCCGCCGGCGATGCGGAGGGCGGAGGCGCCGAGCGACTCGCCGATGGCGAACCCGAGGAAGCAGTAGCCGACGATGGTGCGGTCCACGAACAGCAGGATGATCACCATCATCACCAGCTCGAGCGAGATCAGGAACAGGCCGATCGACATGCCCGACTGGAGCGGGATGTTAACCACGTCCCACGGCTCGCCGCGGAGGGAGGCGAACGCGGTGCGGGCGTTGGCGTAGGTGTTCACCCGGATGCCGTACCACGCCACCGTGTACGAGCCGGCCATGCCGATGACCGAGAACAGCAGCACCATGACCAGGGTGTTGACCGGCTCGTGCTTGAGCACGAGGAAGTAGAACGCCATCGCCGCCGCGATCAGCGCGAACAGCATGAGCAGGAACTTGCCCTGCTGGATCAGGTACGTCTTGCACGTCTGGAAGATGATCTCGGCCACCCCGAGCATCGACCGGTGCGCCGGCATCGCGTGGATGCGCGCCCGCAGGAACAGGCTGATGCCGAGGGTGCCGGTGATCACCAGCGCCCCGTAGAGCAGCAGCCACCAGGCGCTGACGGTGTCGTTGAAGAACACCTTCTGATCCAGGTTCGGGATGGCCAGGTCCGCCTCGCTGGCGTGAACCGATCCCACCGCCAGTAGCGCCAGGACGATCGCCACGACCATCGGTCTCAGACGACTCATAAACTACTCCTCTCTCCTTTATCATGCTTTCAGCAACACCCGCCGGGCGGCCGGCTGGACCGCGAGCGACGGCACCACCGGACCGCTCCCCGACGGGGAACGGCACGACGGTGAGCGACCTCCGCGGATCGGCGGACGTGGCCCCGGACCGACGCTGGTGGGTATCCCCCCGAGGGTCCGGGCGAGTCGCGTCCCCTGGTCGTCGGCCTCCCTGCGGGCGGGTGCGTTAAGCCTCCCCGGCCGCTCCCGCTTATCACGAAGCGGAATCCGGCACGGGGTTGGTGATTAACCTAGGCAGACGGGGGGAGAAAGTCCACCCGCCGCCACATCTCATCCGCCCGCCAGGAACGCCGCCGCGATGTCGGTGCCCACCGCGGCGCTCCACGCCGCCAGCAGCCGCCGCGTCACCGGGCCGGGACAGGGGAACGTCGTCCCCTCCAGCCAGCGCACGCCGGCCAGGCAGAACGCCGTGCCGCACAGCATCGCCTCACTCGCCGCCGGCACCTCGGCCAGCGGCAACGGCCGCTCGACGTGGCGAATGCCCAGCGACGCGCACAGCTCGGCGACGACGGCCAGGCTGATGCCGTCCAGCACGGTGCCGCGCGGCGGAAAAAGGACGGTATCGTCGTGAATCAGCAGGACGTGGCCGATCGCCGTCTCGGTCAGGTGGCCGCGGCCGTCGGTGAGCACGGCGACGGCGCCGGTCGGCACGTCGGTCCGCTGCCGCACCAGCCGGTCGGCCCGCCACCAGTGCAGCCGGCTGCGGTGCTTGACCGCCGGCGGCGCCAGGTCGTCCGGGTCGGCGCCGTGCGCGCCGGCGACCGACAGCGCCACGCCGTCGCGGAAGAAGCGGGCGTAGCGGTCGAACGGGAGCGGAAACGTGTGCATGCACACCGTCGGCGGCCCGTCGCGGCCTGGCAGCCCGGTGTACAGCCCGACCGGCCCCGGCGTGGCAAACGTGACCACCGCCAGCTCGCCGCCAGGCGGCAGCAGCCGGGCGTTGTGCTCGACCAGCGCCGTCGCCGTCGCGGTCAGCTCGGCGTCGCTGGTCGGCAGGTCGATGAAGCAGGCGGCGCAATCGCGGCGGAAGCGGGCCAGGTGATCGGGCCAGCGATAGAGCTGATGGGCGAAGGTGCGGCAAAAGTCAGTCACCGTCGCGCCGGAGACGATCCCGGCGTCGTGGATCGCCAGCGTGGCGTCCGCAGCGGGCAGCAGGCGGCCGTTGAGGAAGGCGAGCGGTGCGGTCATGGACGGATTATGGCACGTCGCTGTCTGCCGTGCCACGTCACGCCGCCTGTTCGGCCGCCACCGGCAGCAGCTTGCCGAGTAGCTCGACCGTTCGCCGTGTCGCCCCCTGCTGGCGCAGCACGAACGCCCGCGCTTGCCGGCCGATCGCCTGCCGCTCCTCGCCGTCGGCGAGCAGCCGCAGCGTCGTCTGTTCCAGCTCGGCGGCGGTATCGACCTGATAGGCGCCGCCGACCTCGACCAGCCGGCGGGCGGTTTGGCGGAAGTTCCACACATGCGGGCCGAACGTCACCGCCGCGCCGTAGGCGGCCGGCTCGATCATGTTCTGCCCGCCGCGCTTGCCGTCGAGGCTGCCGCCGACGTAGGCGACGTCCGCCAGCCCCCAGATCGCCCCCAGCTCGCCGATCGTGTCGACCAGCACCACCGGCGCATCGCACGGGTCGTCGCCCATCTGGGAGCGACGAGCAAACGCGATCTGTTGTTTCTCAATCAGTCGGGCGACCTCGTCGAAACGATCCGGCTGCCGCGGCACCAGGAACAGCCGCAGCGTCGGGAACCGCGCGCGCGCCTTGTGATAGATCGCCAGCGCCACCTCCTCCTCGGGCGCCTGCGTGCTGCCGACCACCCAGACGAGACTGGTCGGCTCGATGACGAACCGGTCGCGCATCGCCCGCGTCCGCGAGTTGTCGCGGTCGGTGGCGGCGCCGTCGTACTTGATGTTCCCCGTCACCAGCACCCGGCCGGGAACGCCGCCGAGCGACAGCATCGCCGCGGCGTACTCGTCCTCCTGCACCGCGATCAGGTCGAGCCGGCCGAAAAGGTGGCGCACCAGTCCGGCGACGAGCCGATAGCGGCCGAGGCTGCGCGGACTCATCCGCCCGTTGACGACGGCGACCGGCACCCTCAGTTGCCGCGCCGTCAGCAGGAAGTTCGGCCACAGTTCGCTCTCGCACAGCACCACCAGCGCCGGCCGCACCCGCCGCAGCGTCCGCTCGACCGCCCACGAGAAGTCGAACGGGAATGGGATGACGGTGAGATCGGGGAACAGCTTGCGCGCTTCCGCCAGCCCGGTGTCGGTGGTCGCCGACAGAACGACAGGCAGGTGCGGGTACGCCTGGCGGAACGCCGGGACGAGTTGCCGCAGGACGTGGATTTCGCCGACCGATACGCCGTGGAACCACACCCCGCCGGTGGGAACGTCGACGTCCAGTCCGCGGAGCTTGTCGCGCAACCCCTGGCGATAGCGGCCGGTCCGCCAGGCGCGAATGAGCAGCCACGGCGACAGCAGCAGCAGGGCGACGAGGTAGAGCAGGTCGAAGCATCGGCGCATGGGGAGTCCTTTCCCATCGGCGGGGCGGCAATCGAGCAGAGTAGTTGCCCCGCCGATTTGACGCAAGGCGGTTCCGGCCCGTCAGCGCACCAGCCGTGCCAGCAGCGCGTCGAGCACCGTCGCGTCGGACGGGTAGGCGGTCGGCAACATCGGCCGCAGGCTGATCGGCACCTCGTCCATGCGATACACCGTGCCGCCCAGGTGCAGCCCCGGCGTGGCGGTGGTGATGCGCACGGTGGTGTCGACGATCGGCTCGGCGTCGGGGCCGTCGAGGGCGATGGAGGGGATGGCGGCCAAAGCGGCGCGGGCGGCCGGCTCGAACCGGCGCACGCCGCGGCTGCCGACCAGAAGGCAGGCGTCAACCTCGCCACGAACGAGCATGTCCGGGCCGGTGAACTCGTCCGGGTTGTAGCGCGGCCACGGTCGCGCCAGGTTGACGGCGAATGGGAACCCGGTCTGCCACGCCAGCACGCTGTCCGCCCCGGCCACGTCGCCCGAAAGCCGCATGCGGCGAATGTAGAAACGGGCGTGCCGGTTCAGATCGATGCCCAGTCGTAGCAGCGCCTCGACCGTTCGCGTCCCTGATCGCGCCAGTCCGAGGCCGAAAAAGACGATCCCGAACCGACAGTGCATCATCCGGGTGGCCAGGTCGCGCACTTGCCCTGCCGGTACACCCGCCACCGGGTCGTCGCCCGGATCGATGCCGCGCGTCAGGCCGCGCAGTGCCCACAGCAGCTCGAAGTCGCGGCCGGGCTGCACCTGAATCAGTTGATTGGCGCGGGCGGCGGTGGCAGTCGGGCGGACGTCGACGACGACGAGATGGCGGTCGGCCCGACCGCGCGGGCAGAACAGCCCGGCCGGGTCGGCGGAGTAGCGCTCCAGGTGGCGCGGGTGGCTGTCGACCGGGTCGGACCCCCAGAACAGCACCAGATCGGCGCGGTTGCGGACCTCGCCGAGTGTACAGGTCGACTCGCCCGACTCCTGCAGGGCGACGATCGACGGCGCGTGCCCGCGGGCGGCGGTGGTGTCAACGGTGGCGCCGAGGCGCTCGGCGAGGGCGAGCGCTGCCCGCTGGCCGTCGGTGTTACTCCGCGACAGCCCATACACCAGGGGAGATCGCGATTGCCGCAGAATTGCCGCGGCCCGGTCGATCGCCGCGTCCAGGGTCACCTCTCGGCCGTCGATCCGTGCCACCGGGGGGCGGGATCGGCCGGCGTCGAGCAGCCACGGTTCGGCGAGCCGGCAGGCGTTGCGAGCGGCGGTCACCCGATCGCCGTCGACAGTGACTTCCAGGTCATCGCAAACACACCCGCAGACCGTGCAGGGGACATCGGGAACGGTGTGCGGCATGGTCGCCTCGGCAGGAGGGGTCGGACCCCGGCGAGCGGTGCGGCGGAGGGGCGGCCTCCTCCGCCAAGGATAGGAGAATAGGGGCCGAATGGCGAGAAAGCGCCGGCGGCGCGCTGCTGGGCGTGCGGACAGCTTGTTGTATCGGGGACGGGAGACTTGTTGTGGCCGGGTCTCCCGACCCGGCCACTCCGGCGGACCGAAGGTCTCCCATACGCCAGAGGAGACCTGCGGTCGGCAGAGCGGCAAGGTCAGGAGACCTTGCCGCAACAGCCACAACACGAGCCACCCCTGTTGTGGCCGGGTCTCCGACCCGGCCACTCCGGCGGACCGAAGGTCTCCTCCAGGGCATGCGGGAGACCTGCGGTCGGCAGAGCGGCAAGGTCAGGAGACCTTGCCGCAACAGCCAGCGTCGCCGAGATCGCGGCGTCGCGGGTAGCGGAATACTCGGGGCACTGACGTGCTCCCGCTCGCCTGGCAAGCCTGAAGCGCGACGCCCACCGCTGCCTACTGTCTTTCTACTGTCTACTGACTACCGCGAGCGTCAGCGAGCCAAGAGGCCGGTTAGCGGAGCGTCTTCCACTCGCGGCGGAGGCGGCCGGCCTGGTCGACGTAGAGGATCTCGGTCGGCGAGATGCTGCGAATGCGGTAGGAGAACACCTGCCCCATCTGGTCGCGGTCGGTCGAGGCGGTCACGGTCATGATGACCACGCCGTCGGTCAGCTTCCAGGTGCCGCTGGAACGAATGGCGTCACTGAACACCTTCTTGAAGCCGCTCTTCCAGGTCCGGTTGAAGCTGTACGAGCCGCCCTCGTTGAAGGTGATCAGGTCGACCTTGCTGTCGTCCTGGTGGCCCCAGGTGCCGTAGAGGATGCGGCGGTTCTCGGCGTCGATCTGGGCCTGCGTTTTGACCGGCGCGACGGGCGGCGGAGGCGGCGGGGGTGGAGGCGACGGGGCGTCGACGGTGCGGCTGACCGCGGTGAACAGGTCGGGGGTGCGACGCAGGGTCGCCAGCACGGTGTTCGAGCCGGGAAGCGAGGCGAACGTCCGGGGCCGCTCGTTCGACTCGGCGCCGGCCAGGCACAGCACCAGGAAATCGCCGTCGACCATGTAGATCCCCCGCGACCCGACCGCCTCGGTGCCGGCCAGGTCGATCGCCCGCGGGCTGGCGGTGGGAGCGGTGACGAACGCCACCTTCTTCGGCCCCTGGTCCGGGCGCTCGAAGCGGATGGTGTTGCCGGCGAAGACGAATCGGCCGTCGGCGATATAGCGGGTGCGGATCATGTTGGCGGGGATCGGCACCCCGTTGTCGATCATCTGGGTGATCTCCCAGGTGCCGTCGAGCGGCGACGCCCCCGGCGCAGCGGCGTACAACCCGGCCACGCCTGCGAGTAAAGATAAATACGCGACGAGTGCGCGCTTCGGCATGGTCTGCTTCCTTCGTGAACCGGAGGGTCGAGACAGCCAAGGTGCGTCGTCGTGGTGAGATGGCGATTGTGTACAGACCGGGGGGGCGAATCAAGCCCAGCCCCCGGCCCCCTACCGGCCCAGTCCTTTCACCCCGATGTCGGTGCGATAGAAGGCGTCGCGATAGCGGATCAGGGCGCACGCCTCGTAGGCTTTCTGGCGGGCGTCCTCCAGCGTGTCGCCCAGCGCCGTCACCCCGAGCACCCGCCCGCCGTCGGTGACCACGCGATTGCCGTCGAGCCGGGTGCCGGCGTGGAACACCTTCACGTCGGCTAGCTGGGCCGCCGCCTCCAGTCCGACGATCGCCGCTCCCTTCTCGAACGGTCCGGGGTAGCCGCCGGCGGCCATCACCACGCACACCCCCACCCGCGTGTCCCACTCCAGCCCGTTGGGGAACGCGGTGTCGAGCCGGTCGTCGAGCGCCGCCTCGATCACGTCGAGCAGGTCGGACTTCAGCCGCATCAGCAGCGGCTGCGCCTCCGGGTCACCGAACCGGCAGTTGAACTCCAGTACCCGCGGCCCCTGGTGCGTCACCATCAGCCCGGCGTACAGGATGCCGAGGAACGGCGTGCCGCGCTGCCGCATGACGTGAACCGTCGGGACAAAGACGTCCCGGTCAGCCGCCTCCAGCACCTCCGGGGTGCCGACCGGCGCCGGACAGTAGGCGCCCATGCCGCCGGTGTTTGGGCCGGTGTCGCCGTCGCCGGCGCGCTTGTGGTCCTGGGTCGGCGGCAGCGGGATGACGGTGCGGCCAGCCACCAGCGCCAGCAGACTCAGTTCCTCGCCCTCCAGCCGCTTCTCGATCACCACCTGCCGACCGGCGGCGCGGCCGAACTCCTCGCGGACCATGATCCGCTCGATCGCCGCCAGCGCCTCCTCGGTCGTGCTGCACACGAACACGCCCTTGCCGGCGGCGAGGCCGTCGGCCTTCACCACCATCGGCTCCGGCGGGCTGACCTTGACCCGGTGGCGGCCGTCGACCAGGTATTTCACCCCGTCCTCGACCACCACCTTGTGCCCCTCGAACGGGTAATGCACCGATCGGCCGTCGGGCAGCAGGACATATTCGCGCGTCTTGATGTAGTTGCGCGCCGGCTCGGGGTGATCGAAGGTGACGAACTCGGCGGTCGGCACGTCGGCTTCGCGCATCACCGTCTTGGCGAACACCTTGCTGCCTTCCAGCCGCGCCGCCTCGCGGACGGGGCCGAAGATCCGCAGTCCGTGCTTCTGGAAGTGGTCGACGATCCCCTTCGTCAGCGGCTCTTCCGGGCCGACCAGCGTCAGGCCGATCCCCTCCTTGCGGACGAACGCCACCAGCCGATCGAAGTCATTGACGTCGACCGAGACGTTCACCCCGTCGCGGGCGGTGCCGGCGTTACCCGGCGCGCAGTACACTCGTTCGACGCGCGGCGACTGCGCCAGCTTCCACACCAGGGCGTGCTCGCGCCCCCCCTTGCCGATGACTAACACTTTCATGAACGGCCGTCCTTCCAGATCCCTCGGGTCAGGGGATCATTGTAGGAAGCCGGCCGCCGGTCATCCCGCATTGTCAGGCATGCGACGGACGATGGGTGTCTGTCACCGGAACGGTCATCGTCTTCGCGCGTGTGCCCGCTGCGCATGGCCACGAAGCGTGGCCATGGCACCCAGGACACCCCGTAGAAGGGCTGCTCGGTGCCATGCCCACGCTTGCGTGGGCATGCGGCCGTTCTCCGACCGGCCCCGTTCGAGAAGAGTCCTCGCACCCCATGGCCACGAAGCGTGGCCATGGCACCCAGCGACGCGGCTGTTGCGGCAAGGTCTCCTGACCTTGCCGCTTCGCGGACCGCAGGTCTCCTCCGGGCGGGAGACCTTCGGTCGGCCGGAGTGGCCCGGTCGGGAGACCGGGCCACAACAAGTCAGTGTGCCCACCAGCAGTGGGCGCGCCAGCCCATCGCAATGGCCGTCATGCGCCGCCTGGTGGACGCCGGCGGTGGCGCGGGCGGCGTCGGGGCCGATGCGGGTGCAGAAGTCGCCGAAGCCCTCGCCGCTGGATCGCTCCTCGCGGAACCGCCGCAACAGCGGCAGCAGCGTTGAGACGATCTCACCCCGCGGCGTCAGGTCGCGCAGCTCGAAGTTCAGCCGGTCGCCGGCGATCCGGCCGCCGACGTAGACGACGTACTTGTCGCCGCTGCGGCCGACGATGCCGATGTCGCTCTGGTACGGGCGGGCGCAGCCGTTGGGGCAGCCGGTCATGCGGATGTTGAGCCGCTCGTCCTGCAAGCCCAGCGACGCCAGCGCCGCTTCCAGCTCGGTGACGATCTCCGGCATCACCCGCTCAGCCTCGGAGATCGCCAGCCCGCAGGTCGGAGTCGCCGGGCACGCCATGCTCAGGCTTCGCGCCACCGACACCCGCTCCGGCCGCGGGATGCCGTGCGCGTCGAGCATCGCCTCGATCGCAGGGATGTCGGTACTCGCCAGCCCGCACAGCAGGATGTCCTGGTTCGGCGTGATGCGCAGCTCCGGCCGAAACCGCTCCACGATCGCTCGCAGCCCGCTCCGCAGGCGCAGCTCGCCCTCGTCCTTGACGCGGCCGTTCTCGACGCTCACGCCATACCACCACTTGCCGTCACCCTGCGCATGAGCGCCGAGGTGCAGGTCGTTGCCGGTGATCGGCATGTCGCGCGGCAAGGCCAGCGGGCCGTGCGTGTACTCCGACAGCACGCCGCGGAACTTCTCGACGCCCCAGTCGTGGACGACGTACTTGAGGCGGGCACGCTTGCGGTCGGCCCGGTTGCCGTGGTCGCGGAACAGCTTGACCACCGCCTCGGCCGTCTCCACCAGCC
Source organism: Gemmataceae bacterium (assembly GCA_046350215.1). Classification (GTDB taxonomy): domain Bacteria; phylum Planctomycetota; class Planctomycetia; order Gemmatales; family Gemmataceae; genus JAXMAU01. Next base: position 12,639 of record JAXMAU010000009.1, read on the forward strand.
TGTCGGCCGGGACGTGGCAGATCGGCTTTGCCAGGTACGGGAACGTCTTGGCGTTGCCGTGCGACATGCCCATCCCGCCGCCGACGAGGAAGTTGTAACCGACGATGTGCCCGCCCTCGACGAGAGCGAGCAGGCCGAGGTCCTGGGCGAACACGTCGACGCAGTTGTCCTCCGGCAGCCCGAAGCCGATCTTGAACTTCCGCGGCAGGTACACCTTGCCGTAGATCGGTTCCTCGCGAGCACCGGGATTCTCGACCGGCTCGCCGTCGAGCCACACCTCGTGGTAGGCGTTGCTGCGCGGCGCGAAGTGGGCGGCCAGCCGGCGGGCGGCGTCCTGCATCTCGTCGCGAACGCCGCGGAGCGGGGCCGGACAGGACATGACGTTGCGGTTCACGTCGCCACAGGCGCCGAGGGTGGTGAGCAGGGTGGCGTTGATGCCGGCGATGGTCGCCTTCATGTTCCGCTTGATCACCCCGTGCAGCTGAATGCCCTGGCGGGTGGTGAACCGCAACGTGCCGTTGGCGTGCTGTCCGGAGAGAGCGTCGACGCCGAGATACTGCTCGGCAGTCAACCGACCGCCGGGGATCTTGCAGCGGATCATGAAGATGTGGAACTTGCCCTGCCCGTCGGCCCGGCGGTTCTTGCGGGCGTCCCGGTCTTCCTGCTGGTAGCTGCCGTGGAACTTGAGCAGGTTCTTGTCGGCGTCGCTGAACTTGTCACTGTCCTTCGCCAGTTCTTCGATGAGCGTGCCGCGCAACGCCTGGCTGTTTTCCTTGACGACTTCGACCGCCGACCGCTTCGGCTCCGGCGCGGCCGGGGCTTCGGATTGAACAGACTGGGTAACGTGCGCGGACATACCGTGATTCCTTCGGGCGCCAGACCGACCAAGATTACTAAGCTTATCAGCTTACCTTCATTTGTAACAAGGGCAGCGGCGTCTGACCAGTTCGCGTGCGGTTCAAGTCGGTCGGTCGCCGCAGTCGATCCCTGGTAGATGGGCGTGCGCCGGCTGCTCCTGCGGTCGCGGCTCGCATCCCGCCAGCCAGATGGGAGGGTATCCGTGGCCTCGACTCCACTCAATCTCGGCTTTTTGACGATCCTTCACGAGGGAAACGGCTACCTCGGCGGCTATCTGGTCACCAACGCCTGGGGACGGCCGCTGGAGTTTCGCCTGTCCAGCGCGGTGCAGCCGAACAAGGTGCAGCAGATCCTCTACGCCGCCACCCTGGTGCCGTACATCTGCGGCGACCTGATCGGCAAGGCGCTGGTGGACAAGGCGGCGGTGCCGGTCGGCTTCGTCCTCACCACCTGCGAGCAGGCGATTGACCTGCGGCACAAGGTGGATTGCCCGGTCGTCTGGGTGGTCGAGCCGACGCACCCGCGGGCCGGGGAGGAGTGCGCCGTGCCGCTGCCGCACGGCCGCGGCGCGCTGCTGTGTCATCCGAAGTACCCGGCCGACGTGCAGGCGGTCCGCGATTTGCTCGGCGGACTGGACGGCATCCCGGACCTGACCGAGCCGTTCGCCCGCGTCAAGGAGGCGATCGCCGAGGCGCGCAAGCTGGGCGTCACCGGCGGGCGAGCCGCGGCGTGACCTGGCCGCCTTATTTCGCCGCCGTCCCCTCGATGACGACCGTCACCGGGTCTTCCTGAATCGTGGTACGGACCTTCAGCTCGCGCTGGAAGCTGCCGGGGGCGCCGAACTGGCACTTGAAGGTGACGAACTGGATCGCCTCATCCTTCTCCGACAGCGGAGCGCCCAGCTCGATGCCGGTGCCCATCCCGTCAACCCCGGTGATGCGAAACGGCCGGTTGCCGCGAACCACCACCCGGCGGATGAGCGGCGTGTCGGTCTTGACCGCGCCGAGCGCCAGCAGCGACGGGGTGACCGTCACCGACGACTGCACGTTGGCCTCGACCAGCACCGGCACCAGCGGACTGGCCGGATCGTTGGTCTTGAGGAACACCTCGTGCTTCTGAGCGCCGACTGGAGTGTCGGGCTTGAGCGTGACCAGCAGCTTGTAGCCGACGCGGCCGGGCTGGCGGTAGTTTTCCTTGAACGTGACGGAGTACGGCACGTCCTTGGCGACCACCTCGCTCACCTGAAAGGCGAGGGCGCCGGCGTATTCGACGTCGACACTCTGGGTCGGCGTCTGGCCGCGCGTGACGGTACCGAAGTTCACCTCACCGGGGTTGAACACAATGTCGGCGCGGGCGTTGGCGACCACCTTCAGCTCGGCGCTGGAGATGTATTCAGGGCCGACGGTGACGCGGATGCCGACCGTTTTGGCGCCGGCGAACCGCCGGCCGTCCATGCGTACCTCGATGTACGACGTCTCGCGTGGTTCGAGCACCCGCTTCTCGGCCGTCGCCGTCACGCAGCCGCAGCCGCTCTTGACGTTGGTAATCTCCATGCGGACGGCGTAGATGTTGGTGATCGGGAAGCGATGAATCAGCTGAGCACCACGCGGCACGGTGCCGAAGTCGTGGTTCAGTCCGCCTTTGAACATCTTTTCTGCCCACCCCTGAGCGGGGGCGGACGTCGTGGTGATCGCCAGCGTCACCAGCGCCCAGAAAGCGTAGCGCATGATCTCATCGCCCCTTCCAAGCGGGAGTTGCATCCGCCCGGCGCGCAGCGGGTCGCCGGGTTTGGCTGCGGAATCATACCCGCGGGGGCAAACCGGGCCAAGGCGGATTCCGCGGCCGACCGCGTCGATCCGCCACCACCCTGGCCCGTGTCCTGCATACCGCTGACAGGGTCGCTCCGGACGCGCCAGGGCGCGCAAGCCGCAACGTCCCGACCAGCGCGGTAAGCCGGCCAGCAAAAAGGAGTTATGCGGTCTGGAAGGCTCAGGCGTAGCCGTAGATGTACTCGTGCAGGAGCTTGATCGTCAGCTCCTGGGCGTGCGTCTGGTGGGCGTTCAGGTCGCCGATGGACACCATGCCGAGCAGTTCGCCGTCCTCGCCGACTACCGGCAAATGGCGGACGCGGCGGTTGGTCATGACCCCGCTCGCCTCCTCCAGCCGGGTGTGCGGCCGGCAGCAGACCACCTCGGACGTCATCACGTCTTCGACCAGCGTTTCCACCGGGTCACGCCGCAGGGCGACCACTTTCCGCAGGATGTCGCGTTCGGTCAGAATGCCAATCAGCCGATTGCCGTCGAGAACCGCGAGCGAGCCGATGCGGCTCTCGTTCATGCGTTCGGCCGCGTCGTAAACCGTCGCGTGCGGACCGATCCAGTCGACCTGGGAACCTTTCACCGCCAAGATGTCACGAACCGTCGCCATGCCGTGTGCTCCTCACTGGGGTAATCGACGTGGTGGAGAAAGGGCGTCTGGCAAAAGAGATGAACGAGGGCCAGTGTGCCACACCGCAGCGGATTCGCAAGCATAATCTTCAAGAATTTCGGAGCTTGTTCGTTTCCTGCGACTCGCCAGTCAAGGGGCGGCTGGTGCGGCGGCGTGGGGCAACCCGGTGATGGTCCACCGGGTCATCAGGTCGGCGCCAAGGCCAAGCGCTCGGGCAAGTAGATCGCGCCCCCGCTTCCCCCAGACCACGGTCGGCGAACTGGAACCGTCCCACAGGGCGACGATCGGCGTCTGTGGCGCCGGACCGACGCCCGGGAAGTCCGCACTCAGCTCAGCGAGAGTCGCATACTCCAGCAGATTCGCCACGTAGACCGTCACCGGCAACGGCGCGGCGCCTAACTGCTCGTCGATCAGGTCGAGAAGGGTCAGGTCGTACTGCGAATACGGCGCGACCGCGAGGAGGAGCCGTGTGCCCGTCCCCGCCGGCCCATCGCACCGCTGCCACCAGCGCAGGTGACTACCGGCGACGGCGGCCGCCAACCCCGCCGAGGCTCGCAGCTGGTCCTCCGTCGGGGTGGCAGTGAGGTCAGCTTGCAGCAGGTCGCGGAACCGTGTCATGGCCTGGTGTACCTCAACGTGCCGTCGTGAATCCACTGGCCGCCGGGGGCCAGGATGCGGCGAATCTCGCTGGATTGTACCCCCGGCTCGCCCAGGACGACGATGTCGATCGGGACGGAATTGGTCAGGACCAGGCTTACCGAAGCGTCGGCAAGCGGCAGTCGCGTGTTGTCGCAGATCAGGAAATCGTGTCCCGCCCGCGCGAGCCTTTCAACCGGCTCACCGCGGACACAAGACGCCCAGCTGCTGGACAGGGCGGCGGCCCGTTGTTGGTTCACCACTCCCGGCACTTCGCCTTCGCCGCCGAGATTGATGGTTGTAAGCGGGTGACGGGCAGTCACAGGACACCTGCCGGGCAACAGGGAATCGCTCCCCGATCATTCAACGGCGGGGCGAGGGAGTGCGGCCGCTCCCATCCATCAGTTTACGTCATCCGATTCGGGCGCTCGGTGAAAAGCTCTTTATGCCGCGGGGACCAAACGGGAACACCCCTGCGCGGCACATGGCCGCGCGGGGGTGTCGGTCGATCCAGGTCGGTCAGTTGGGCAGAGCGGTAGCCTGGATGCGGAAGTCAATCTCGTTGTCGGCCGGCAGGTCGGTGACGACGCGCAGGGTGCGGTCGAGGTTGCCGGCGTGGTCCGGGCGGACCTTCACCGTCATGACGTGTACCTCGCGCGGCTGGCCCTTGGCGAACGACACGTCGAGCACGTCGTCGGCACCCTTCACGCCGGTGATGCGAAATGGCTTCACGCCGCGGACCAGGATCCGCCGTTCGCTTTCGCCGGCCAGCCGCACCGGCCCGAGGTTCACCACCGACGGGCTGACGGTCAGCGGCGATTCCACTTCCACCGTCAGCGGCACGCGGACCGCCGGCAGCGTCGGCAGCGAGGTCTTCACCCACACGTCGGTGTACCACTTGCCGACCGGGGTGTCCTCGCGGAGCTGGACGGTCAGGTCGTAGACCACCTCCTGGTCGGCCCGGCGAGTCTCCCGGAACTCGGGAATCAGATAATTACTCTCGCCCTTGATACCGACGATGCGGGCGCCGGGGTTGCCGTAAAACGTCATCCGCACCGTGCTGACCGGGGCGGTGCCGCGCTTCACCTGGCCCAACGCGAACGTGTCGGGGGTCAGGGTGAAATCGCTTCGCGAGATCGCCTGTACCCACAACCGCGCCTCGTCGAAGCTGGGGGCGTTGAACTGCACGAAGATGGTGACGGTCTTCGTGCCGTGGAACCGGGTGGTATCCATCTGGGCGAGAATGGACGTCTCCTCCCCGGGCTTCAAATACGTCTTGACGGCGGTGGCGGTGGTACAGCCGCACGACACGCGCACGTTGGAGATGCTGATCGGCCCCTGCGTCTTGTTGACGAGGCGAAAATGGTGGGTAAGCGTTGGCCCGCGCGGGACCGAACCGAAGTCTTTACTTAGCTCATCGAACAGGGCATCCGCCCAGGTGCTGGCGGAGGCCGACGCCGCGAGCCACAGGGTGGCGAGAAGAACCAGACTATGCCGAAACATACAGGTTGAATCCTACCTTCCCCCCCCCGCTCCCTGGGAACACCAGCCGGTGAAGATGCGTCTTCCTGGGGGGCACACTGGGACTATTCCCCCCGCGCGAGCAGGGGTCAAGCGGCGGCGGCGGTTTGCCGGCGGCGCGCGCTCCCGCCGACGCCTCTATCCGGCACCGCTTGCCCGACGGGCGGCACCGTTCGTGCTCGCCTGATCGCCGCGACCGCTACAGCCCGGCCCGCGCCAGCACTGCCACCGTCACCTGCATCGCCCCGGCCTGTTTGAGCGCCCCGGCGGCGGCCGACAGGGTGGCGCCGGTGGTCATCACGTCGTCGACCAGCAGCAACCGGCGGCCCGTCAGTGGCCCACGCCCGCGAAAGGCGCCGTGGACGTTGGCGTGCCGCTGGGCGGCGGTCAGCCCTCCTTCTGCGGCCGGCCCGAGCCGGACGCGGCCAGCCGGTCGAGCCGCAACGGCAGGTCGAGGCCGACCGCCAGCCCGCGGGCGAGCCGCCGCCGCCTGGCTGTAGCCCCGCCGCAGCCGCCGCCACCAGTGCAGCGGCACCGGCACCACCTCGTCGATCGGCACCGCCCGGAACCGCTCGCGCTGCCGCGCCGCCCACCGCTCGCCGAGCAGTTCGGCCAGTCCCTCGTGGCTGGCGTGCTTCATCCGCAATATGGCGTCGCGCATCGGCCCGTCGTACACCGTCAGCCGAATCGCCGCATCGAACGGCGGCGGATGCGGCCGGCAGGTGCTGCACGATCCGTCGCGGATGGCTATACGGCCCGACGGTGGCGGCGCAGCGCGGGCAGCATTCGGCCGGGTCGGTGAACAGCGCCGCCGCGCACGCCTCGCAGAAGGGATCGCGGCTCCGCTGCGGTGGCTGGTAGCACACCAGGCACCGCGGCGGAAACAGCAGGTCGATCACCCCCTGCCAGGCGCGGACGGCGAACACGGGTCGGCTCCGGGCGTCAGTGAGCCGCCGCGGCGTAGCGGTGCGTCGGCATCGGCCGGCCGGGACGGAAACTCTGCAGCGTGCGCAGCGTGGCGGTGGCGCCGCGGGCGGCGCACACCGGGCCGACCGTCTCGGTCACCAGCCGTTGCAGCTGCGCCGGATCGATCGCCACGCGGGCGTTGACGATCAGGTCAAATGCCGCCACCCTGGCGCGCGCCGGCAGCGACAACTCCGCCTCGCTCCCGCTGGCGACCAGGTTGGCGACCCCAAAGGTGCTGTCGGTCAGGGCGATCACCTTCAGGTGCGCCACCTCGGCGTCGCGGCCGGCCAGCAGCGTTTGCAGCGAGGTGACAGTGTCCAGCAGCAGCGGGTCGAGATCGAACGGCGTATCCGCCTCGACGCGGAAGGTGGCGTTCAGCCAGCCCAGTTCGGCTTCCCCCTCGGCGTAGACGTCATAATCGATGTCGAGGATCTTGCGGCCGAACGCGCCCTGCTGGTCGAGCAGCGCCGTCAGTCCGTCGAACCCCAGGCCGGTGAGCGCCGACATCTGCAGCACCGGGGTGCCGGGGAACTGCTCGGCGAGCAGCGCCTGCAGCCGGGCCAGGTCTTCCGGCGACAGCTCGTCGATGCGGTTGATGACGATGGCGTCGGCCTCTTCCAGCTGCTTGCGGAAGATGTACGCCGCCTTCGGCGAGAAGCCGCCGCCGCTCCCGCCCTCCAGGATCTTCAGCCCGTGGCTTGGCTTGAACAGCACCGCGTAGGGCGCCACCTCGAACCGCCCGCCGTAGAGGTCCTTGAGCGGCTGCACCACCGTCGCCACCAGGTCGGTGCAGCTGCCGACCGGCTCGGCCAGCACCACGTCGGGCCGCTGGTTTGCCTCCAGCTTGCCGACCTGGCCGATCAGGTCGTCGAACTTGCAGCAAAAGCACGCGCCGGCCACTTCCTCGACCGGGAACCCCTGCGACCGCAGCGACGTGGTGTCGACCAGGTTGTCGGCCTGGTCGTTGGTAACCAGACCGACCTTCAACCCCTGCGCCGTGTAGTGCCGGGCCAGCCGGGCCAGGGTGGTCGTCTTGCCCGCGCCGAGGAATCCGCCGACGAGGATGAAGCGAAGCCGATCGGGTGCCATTTCAAGAAGTCTCTCTATCTTAAAAGTAGATATTTATCTGGTGCCGCCATCCTCTTCCCACAGTAGCGACCGGCAAGGCGGCAGCAAAGGGGACGTGGTCAGGGTGGCGCGGCATTGGCGAGCTGCCACTGCACGTCGAAGCCCGACTGGCCCAGGGCGGCGGCCACTTCCGCGGCGGAGCGCTGGTCGGTGACGGGAAACTGCTGGTGCCGCGGCGGATCACCCGCCGTCTCGCTGTAGCCGCCCGGCGCGGTCGAGCTACCGGCGCTCATCTGGGTGATGCACAGGGCCGCCAGCCGTTCGCGCAGAGCGGGCGACTCGCGCGTCGAGAGGACCAGCTCGGCGGTGGGGAAGGCCAGCCGCAGGGCGCAGTACAGGCGCACGAAGAGATCGTCATCGACGGTCACCGGCGGGACGAAGTCGCTTGGCGCCTCGTGGATGCGCGGCAGGCTGAACGCCAGCGTGAGGTGCGGGAAGCGCTCGCGCAGGTAGCGGCCGTGACCGACGAGGGCGCGCAGGTCGTCGCGCGGGTCGGCCAGTCCCAGCAGAGCGCCGAGGCCCAGGCGGCGCATCCCGGCCTCGGCGGCGCGCTCCGGGCCTTCCAGGCGCCAGTCGTACCACACCTTGGGGCCGAGCGGGTGCTGCCGGGCGTAGTGCTCCAGCTGATAGGTTTCCTGGTACAGCGTCACGCCGCAGGCGCCGGCGGCGGCCATCTCGGCGTAGGCGCGCGTGGTCTGTGGGGCGATCTCGATGGCGATGCTGTAACCCCGCTCTTTCAGGGCGGCGATGATCGGCACGAAGTAGTGCGTCGACGTCAGCCGCGGGAAGTCGCCGGCGACCAGCAGCAGGTGGCGAAAGCCGCGCTGGCCGAGGATGTCGGCCTGGGCCAGCGCTTCGGCGAGCGAGAGGTGATCGCGTTGTTGCTCGCGCGAGTAGCGGAAGCCGCAGTAGCGGCAGTGATTCACACAGTAACTGGAGAGATAAAGGGGAGCATACAGAACCATGCGGCGCGACGCGCCGGTCCCGGCGCGGCCGGGAAAGTGCTGCGCCGTCAGCCGCGCCGCTTGCCGGGCCCCCTCGTCGAGCGGGACGGCCGGATCGCAGGCAAGGGCCACCTCCGGCACGTCGGCCGTCAGGCAGCGGCGCGGCTGACGGGGCGGCCGATCGCCTCCCAGCAGCTGGCTCGCTGCCCGATCGAGGGTGTCGGCCAGCTCGCGCACCGGCGGCGGAAGGTTGCCGTCGCGTTTGTTGAGCAGCTGGTAGCGCCAGCGCTCCAGGCGATCCGCCAGGCCGACCCGCTCCGGCTGCGGCAGGTCCGCCTCGCCAAACAGAACGGGCGCCACCTCCTCGACCAGCGGCAGGCGATGATCGGCGTCGGGGTCGTGGGCCTTGACGAGCTGAATCCAGTGGGACAGCGACCAGGGGCCGGACGGGGACACGGCATTCATTTTCCGGTATCCAGGGATCAGGCGCAGACAATCGAGGCAGCTTTATCCTCTTTACCAGGACACGGAAGAAAGGGCAACACTCGCCACCGACGGGGCGGACGAACTCACCGGGGGCGAACGTCTGCCTCCGCCTGCACCGCCAGGAACGATCCGCCGTTCTCGACCAGGTCGTCCCCGACCGGACAGGTCCACAGGATGCGCACCGTGAACTCGATCGTCCGGCCCTCGTGGCGAATGCAGACGCGGAGCTTCTGCCCCAGCAGCGATCGCGCCGCGATCAGCCGGATGCCGGTCGCCGACAGGTCGCGGGTGAGCACGGTCCATTCCCGGCCGTCCTCGGCGACCACCCGCACTGGCTGGATGAAGTCGAACCGTCCCTGCTCGCGCCGCTCGACCCGCTGGCGGGCCGCCTGGGCGGCCTGTACCAGCCCGGCGACAGCCTCCTCGATGTCGCGCTGCGTCGACTGCGCCGCGCGGACGCGCGTGCTCACCGGGGCGGAGTAATAGTAGCGATTGCGCCGGACGGTGAGCGACGGCCGGGCCAGCGCCAGCACCTCTTTCCACAGTCCGTCGTCCAGCCCGGCGGTGGTCAGTTCCTCGCGAACGTCGCGGGCCACCACATAGCCCTGGCGCTCGGCCCGGCGGACCACGGCCTCGGCGACCCCCTGCAGGTTGTTCACGGTCATCGACGCGGACCCTCCCAGCCGGCCGGCGTGTCCCGCTTCCGGTGTAGAGAGTGTATCACCCGCCGGCGAAGGCGACGGCGGATGCCGGCGAGACGGGAACGCCACCGGCCCGCAGGAGCGCGGTGAAGGCATCGTGTCGTGCCTCACCGGACCTGCGGGCCGGGACTCGTCGGAGCACGCCGACCTCAGCGGCGGTTGGCGGTGTGCTGGCGGGGCGCGGTCGAGGCAGGTGCGGACCGCCTCGGCCTCGTTCTCCCCGTCGGCCTGCACCAGCCGGCTGCCGGCGCCGTCGCCAACCCAGCAGGAGAAGCGCGTACCACCGCTGGCGGTGTTCTCCAGCTGGAACCGCACCACGCCGAGCTGTTGCATCTGGGCGCGAGCGGTCGACCAGTCAAGGTTTTGCGCGAGCTGGCGCGTCGCGGCGGGCGGACGAGCGCCACCGCCGATGCCCAGTTCCTCGGGCGTCGGGATGGCGACCGAGGCGCGGGCCACCGGACGCGGCGCGGCCGGCCGGTCCTCGCCGCGGACGCCGCGCATCACTCGCGGTGCCGGGGCCGGCGCCGCGGACGGCGGGGGCGGTGGTAGCGGGTCGCGGCTGGCGTCGGCCATGGCGCCGCGGCCAGCCGGGTTCGTCGCCGGCCGCCGCTGCTGTGGCACCTGGCCGGGCTGCATCGGCATCCCGCCCGGGTAACCAGGCATCCCGCCCGGCTGCATCGCCATGCCGCCCGGCTGGCCCGGATACGGTTGGGGATAGCCTCCCGGCATGGCCGGCTGCATCGCAGGCATGAAGATCGGCGGACCGCCGATCGGACATCCGCTGGGGCCTCAGCCGGCGGTCAATCGCGGCGGCACGATTACCCAGAGCAGCACCGGGGCGCACAGCATCAGCCTCCGCAGCGCGTCCATGCGCATGGGAAGACCTCCAGAGGGGAGAGGGCAAGTTCGACGTGGGGGAGTCGCGAGCGAGTCGTGCCGGACGGATCCTTCCGTCGCGAGCGGGGGGCTATGTACCAGGGGGTCGCGCCGAAAAGAAGGCCAATCGAGCGCAACTCGCCCATCGTGCAGAATTTACGCGACATCGGTAAAAGTTACACTGGTTAGCCCCCGTGTGTTCACCGGGGGCTTTTCCCGCTGGGTGCCATGGCCACGCTTCGTGGCCATGCGGCCTACCCCGACCGGCCCTCGTTCCCCGATGGTGGACTCGCTCCACATGCCCACGCAAGCGTGGGCATGGCACCCCGTGCAGTAAGATGCCCCCCGAATGTTCTACCGGAGGCGAACCACGTCGCGGGCTGGACAGTCGCCGCGAACCCGCCATAATACATCCTTTCGCTCCCCGGCGCCGGATGCCGCGGAGTTCCATTCGGGGCACAGGCAATGATGCTCACCGGGCGGGGCGTCCGGGTCAGACAGTTGCCTCCGAAAAAACGGAAGGTGGATCGATGCCTCTGGGATTGCTTGGAACGAAACTGGGTATGACGCAGGTTCACGACGAAGAGGGCAAGATTGCCCCGGTCACCGTGATCCGCCTCGGCCCGTGCCCGATCCTGCTCGTCCGCGACCAGCAGCGCGACGGCTATGATGCGGTGCAGGTCGGCTACCTGGACAAGGCGCGGCGGAAGGCCACCCGCGCCGAACGTGGCGCCGTCGCCGCCGACCTGGAGTCGCGGCGGAAGGCCGCCCGTATTGCCGCCGGCGTGACCCCGCCGCCCAAGCCGAACTGCGAGCCGCAGCAGTACATCCGCGAGTACCGGCTCGACAAGCCGGATGAGAACCTCAAGGTCGGCGCGCTGCTCCGCGTCGAGGAGGTGTTCAAGGACGTCAAGGCGGTCGACGTCACCGGCAAGTCGAAGGGCCGCGGCTTCACCGGCGTGATGAAGCGGCACAACTTCCAGGGGTTGCGCGGCAGCCACGGCGTCAAGAAGGGTAACCGCCAGCGCGGCTCGATCGCCTCGAACGCCAGCAACCGTGGTAGCGGTCGGCCCAAGCAGGGCATCCGCATGGCCGGCCAGTACGGCAATACCAGGGTCACCTCGCGCAACCTGAAGCTGGTCCGCATCGACGCCGAGAACAACCTGATGCTGGTGATGGGCGCCGTCCCCGGCCCGACCGGCGGGCTGGTGTCGGTGCGGGCGACCAAGAAGAATCGGAGCAAGCACCTTCGCGAGCCGCAGGTGCAGACCGCCAGCGCCGCCAAGAAGGCCGCCGCTGCCAAGAAGAAGAAGTAAGCGTCGGGACGATTCCCCCGACCGTCACGGGCCGCGCCACCCTCCGGCGCGGCCCGTTGCGTTTCCCCGGTTGCCGCAGCGCCCCCGCCCCGCTCTCCCGACGGCCAAAACCCGGCCGGATTTCCCCGCCAGCCACCGCAACCGCCCCGGCCGGCAGGATTGAACCGGCCGCCCTGACTTCCCTCGATTTTTCTTTTCACTCATCCCGTGCTCCCTCGTACGGCCGTGTAGACTGCAACCGGCAGCAGATTTCGCACGGCCGCGGCGTCCACCTGTCTCCCAGCGGGTGACGTCCTGCGCCACGCCCCACCCTCAGGTGACGAGGGCGATTCGTCCCGGACTCTCCCGCCGGGCACCTCCCCACGGATGATTCAGGATCGGTTACGTCCGAAGCGACTTGCTTCGCGCTGACGGTGCGTGCTCGCGCGCGCCGCCCGGACTCACGCACAGGAGGACGACCGCATGTCCGGCCGCCGGCAGACTCCGTGTCGGGCAACCCCCCCGCCCGCCCCTCGACGGACCTTCCGCCTCGAACGGCTGGAAGAGCGGTCGCTGTTCGCCGCCGGGGTGGCGAACACCCTCGACCTGCCCGCCGTGCAGGTCGACCCGACCCGTTACGTTGACGGGCACATCCTGGTGCAGTTCCGCACCCCGGCCGCGGCGACGGCCCTGCCTGGGACCACCCTCGGCCCGGCCATCCCCCTGGTCACCGGCGGCTTCCAGGTCGACCTGTCGGCCGGGACCACGGTCGACCAGGCGGTTCAGGCGTATCGCCACAGCGCCGCCGTCGTCTGGGCCGAGCCGGACTATCAGCTGGTCAACTCGTGGGTGCCCAACGACCCGCGCTTCTCCGAACAGTACAACTTCAACAACACCGGCCAGGCCGGCGGCACCGCCGGCGTCGATATCCGCGCTGCCAGCGCCTGGGGGGTGACCGTCGGCAGCAAGCGGCTGCCGGTCGCGGTGATGGACTCCGGCATCGACTACACCCACCCCGATCTGTACCTCAACATCTGGATCAACCAGGGCGAGATTCCCGCCACCCGCCGGGCCAACCTGACCGACGTGGACGGCGATCGCACCATCACCTTCTACGATCTTAATAATCCGATCAACATCGGACCGGGCAAGATCACCGACCTGAACAAGAACGGCTACATCGACGGCGGCGACCTGCTCAAGTCGATGGACCGCACCTCCACCGGGGCCGATGCCGGCACCGGCGGCTGGGCCGACGGCGCCTCCCAGGACGGCGATCGCTACGTCGACGACCTCGTCGGCTGGAACAGCAACGCCGCCACCAACAACCCCTACGACGACTACGGCCACGGCACACATGTGGCCGGCATCATCGGCGCCGTCGGCAACAACGGCATCGGCGTGGCCGGAGTGAACTGGCAGGTCAGCCTGGTGCCGGTCAAGTTCTTCAATGCCAACGGTGTCGGCAGCGTGCTGCAGTACATCGACGGACTGGACTACGCGCTCGCCAAGGGAATCAAGATCTCCAACAACAGCTGGAACGACTCCGGCTACACCCCGGTGCTGTTCGAGGCCGTCAAGCGGGCGCAGGCCGCCGGCCACATCTTCGTCGCCGCCGCCGGCAACAACGGCCGCAACACCGACACCAACCTCGCCTACCCGGCCGGGTTCGCCCTCGACAACGTGGTGGCGGTGGCCGCCGTCACCCGTACCGGGGTGCTGGCCGGGTACTCCAACTACGGGGTCGCCAGCGTCGACCTCGCCGCCCCCGGCGCCGACATCCTGAGCACCACCCCGAACAAGGGGTACAACCTCCGCAGCGGCACCTCGATGGCCACCCCGCAGGTGACCGGCGTCATCGCCCTGGTGTGGGGGTTGCGGCCGGAGTGGACGTATCGCCAGGTGATCGCCTGGGTGATGCAGACCGCCACCCCGACCACAGCGCTCAACGGCAAGGTCATGGCCGGGCTGCTCAACGCCAACGCCGCCGTGCGCGTCCCGCCCCGCGGCACGGTGATGCCGACCAGCTTCGTCCCGCGGACCGCCACCACCGCGGCGGTGGCGCAGGCCGCCGCAACGCTCCAACCGTCGGCGATCCTGAGCGGGGTGGCGACCCCGGCGTCAGCCCCGACGCTCACGCCGACGCAGGCGCAGACGCAGACGCCGCCGCTCAGTCGATCGCAGGTGATCGACCTGCTGTTCGCCGTGGCCGCGTACCGCCCCACCCGGCGGGGAATGCTGGGCTGGGACACCATCGAGCTGCCGTGACCGTCGGCGGTCAGCGGGCGGTCACGGCGGGGACCGCAAGCAGCCGCGCCTCGATCAGCGCGTTGGCCAGCACCTGCTCGGCGTCCCGGCGGGTGCGGTACACCCACTCCCCGCCGGGCATGTGGCGCTGGACGGCGTGCGGCAACAGGGCGTGTTCGCGCTGCCGGTGGTCCTCCGACACACACGCCCACCAGTGCCAGCCGCGGATGCGCAGGAACGCCAGGTCGGCGTCCGGCCAGCAGCGGTTCTCGCTCAGCCACCGCTGCACCGCCGCCTCGCGATCGTCGCCATACTCCTCCAGCAAGTCCGCCAGCGCCAGCCGCGCCTCGCGGTCGTTGGGGTGGGCGTCCAGGTAGGCGTGCAGGAGGTCTCGGTCGTGGCACATGGCGGCCCTCCGTCGTTCCCTCCACTTTACCGAATCGGCGCCGCCGGTGGGGCCGGATCAACCGGCAAATTCTACCCGGCCGCTACGGTTCATCGAGGGCGACCGGCGGCGGCGCCATTGCCCGGCCCGTGGTGGGCCGCTTAGACTGAAACGGGTGAGGGTTTCCCGCCCGCTCTCCCGAGGGCCGCCATGTCCCGCTCGCTACTCCGCGCGGCGATCGTCCTGCTGTTCCTCCCGCTGCTGGCCGGATGCCCGGCGCGGCCGCGGCCGGTGCGGCAGCTGGTGGTGGTCGGCTGCCGCGGGCTGGTGCCGCTGGCGCAGCAGATCGCCGACCGCTTCTGCCAGGGGCGCGACGACGTGCAGATCACCCTGGAGGTGGTCGAGCCGGACCAGACGGTCCGCGACACCCGCACTGGCCTGGCTGACATCGGCCTGATCGGCCGCGGTGGCGGACCGGCCGAGGCCGACCTGCGGCGCACGCCGCTGGCGCTCGACGGGCTGGCGGTGGTGCTGCACCCGTCGAACCGGGTGCCCGACCTGGACGATAGCCGGCTGATGCGGCTCCTGATCCGCGAATACACGTCCTGGCAGGACGTGGGCGCCAGCTCGGCGGTCGATGGCAATCCGCCCAGCCAGACCCCGTTCCTGGTCGGCCAGGGGCGCGGCCCGTGGCTGCGCGAGGTACTGGCGGAGCGGTTCGGGCTGCGGCCGGAACAGCTGCGCTTCGACCTGCTCCTGCCGAGCGCCGAGTTAGTCGGCGAGGAGGTGGCGCGCAAGCCGGCGGCGCTGGGGCTGCTGTCGCTCAGCGTGGCCGAGCGGATGAAGACGGCCGAGCGACTGCGGGTGCTGCCGTATGCCGGGGTGCCGGCGACGATGGCCAACCTGCGGGCCGGCCGCTACGGACTGTTCCGTCAGCTGACGCTGCTCACCCGCGAGCGGAACCAGGAGGCGGTGCAGCAGTTCCTCGACTTCGCCACCTCTCCCGCCGTGGACGATCTGCTGCTGGCGCACGGCTTCCTGCCGGTGCCGGCGCCCTGATTTCTTTAGTCCCCGGTGAACACACCGGGGGCTGCATTAGCGGGCGCGGCGCGGCAGTTCGAGCAGGAAGCAGCCCGCCGCGCCGGTGCCGGCGCCGACGTGCCGGCCGTCGACGGCGATGGCGGCGCACAGCGCCTTGCCGGGCAGCCGGTGGCTGTGCTGGACGGCGCCGGAGTCGGCGTCGCGGACGAGCACCTGCCCGTCCAGCCCGGCCGACAGCAGCCGCCGGCCGTCGCGGCTGAAGCCAGCCTGGTACACCGCCGCGTGGTGGCCGTGCAGACAGGTCCGCTCCTTGCCGGTGGCCACCTCCCAGACGCGGACGACGCCGTCGGCCTCGCCGGCCAGCAGGCGGTCGCCGCCGGGCGCGAAACCGAGGCTGTAGACCTCGTGCGGCAGCTCCGGCGGCGTCGGCAGCCGTTCGCCGGTGACGCGGTGAACGACGTGGACCCGGCCGCTCAGCCCGGCGGCGGCCAGCAGCCGGCCGTCGGGCGACAGCGCCCAGCGCGAACAGCGGGCCGCGGTCGAGGCGAACCGGCGTACCGGCCGATGGGTCGACAGGTCGATCACCGTCACCGTCCCGCTCTCGCCGGCGGCGACCAGGTACTGGCCGTCGGGGGTGAACGCCCAGCGCGTGGACGCACCGTTCCTCGCACGTCAGGGTCAGCCGCCGTTTGCCGCTTGTGGCGTCATGGACGCGAATCGTCCGGTCGAGTCCGGCCGAGGCGAGCGTCTGGCCGTCGGGTCGGTACGCCAGCGCCGTCACCTTGTCCTGATGGCCGCGGCAGGTGCAGATCGGCGTGCCGTCGTCGGCATCCCACACGCGCACGGTGTGGTCGAACCCGGCGGTAGCCAGGTGCCGGCCGTCGGGGCGGAAGACGACCGCCGTCACCGGCCCACGATGACCGGGCAGCGGGCGGATCGCCTGGGCGGAGAGGGGGGCGGCGGTCGAAACGAAGGCGAGCACGGCCAGCGCGGCCCACAACGGCCGGCTGGTCGGGAGAAGATGGCTCATCAGCACTGCCTCTGCCTGCCGGGCGGGAGAGCCGCCGGTCGCCGTCGACACGAGCGGTTGCCCGGTGGGTTGGAAGGCGGGCATCTGACTCGATCCACCGGCCGCGGTCAAGCCGACCTGCGATCCGGCCGGCAAACCGCGGCGGGTGGGCAGGCAGGGCCAGCTGCGGTGGTGCATGGTGCCATGCCCACGCTCGCGTGGGCATGCGGCGTTTCCCCAGCTCCGCCCGCTACCCCATCGGCGACCCGCTGCGCATGCCCAGCCGCTTGGGGCTGGGCATGGCACACCGACCGTACACCGACCGGCAGGCGGGGGAATCAGACGGACGAGTCGCGCATCTGCTGCCACAGCAGCAGGGCGACGAGTGTCTTGGCGTCGCGGATCTCGCCGCTTAAGCACCAGGCGAGGGCGTCGGTCCAGGCGACGACGACCGGCTCCAGCTGTTCGCACGGCTCGGGCCGCATCTCGCCTGGCGTCAGCCCCTCGGCGACGTAGAGGTGCGTCCGCTCGCTCATCACGCCCGGCGACGGATAGAAGCTGTGGATGTGCCGCAGCCGCGCCGCCCGATAGCCGGTTTCCTCGGCCAGCTCGCGGACCGCTGCCACCTCGTGCGGCTCATTCGGCTCCAGCGTGCCGGCGGGGATCTCCCACAGCGTCTCGCCGACCGCCGGCCGGTGATTGCGGAGCAGACACACATGGTCGGCGTCGATCACCGGCAACACGGCGACGGCGCCGGGGTGCAGGACGACGTCGCGGCGCACCGGCTTGCCGTCGCTCCCGATGGCTTCCTCGACCGCCACCTGGATCTTGCGGCCGACGTGAACGATGGTGCGGGTCATGGTGAGAAACCTCGCCGGTCGGGATGATTGCATGGCCTTCCCCCCGATGATAGAATCGCGTTTGACGGGTTGCAACGAGTTCACCAACCAGTGAGTGGCGACGATGCACGATCCCTTTGCCTGGTCGATCCCGGCGGGCCGTCTGTTCGGCATCAACCTGCGGATTCACTGGCTGTTCCCGTTCGTCGCACTTGGCTGGGTGTTGCACGTCGCCCTCTACAAGCCGTACCCCGAATACCGCATCCCCGAGGGGTTGTGGGTCGACGCCGCCGTGATGATGCTGATCCTGTTCGTCACCGTGGTGGTGCATGAGCTGGGTCACTGCGTCGCGGCGCGGGCGTCGGGCGGCGAGGCGCACGAGGTGCTTGTCTGGCCCCTTGGCGGGCTGGCCAACGTCGAGGTGCCCGCGCGTCCCCGTCCTCATCTGATCACCGCCGCCGCCGGTCCCCTGGTCAACCTGTTCGTCTTCCTCGGCTGCCTGCTGCTGCTGGTGTTCGTCGCCGAGGGATATCAGCCGGTGTGGAGTCCCCTGCCGAGCGGGTTCCCCGTTCGCGACGGGACGGGCACGGTGACGCTGTCCACCTGGTCGGGCGAGACGCGGCTGCTGTCACCCTACGCGCTGCCGGTCTGGCTGGCGCGGATCGCCTGGGTGAACTGGTTTCTGGCGCTGATGAACCTGCTGCTGGTCGGCTTCCCGCTCGACGGCGGGCGCATCCTGCAGGCGGCGCTGTGGCCGTCGCTCGGCTATCGGCAGGCGACGCTGACGGCGGTGTTTACGGGCTTCGCGGTGGTGTTCGTGGTCGGCCTCTATGCCATCGTCCAGTCCTCGGTGCTGGCGTTGTGCCTGGCGCTGTTCATCTACGCCGCCTGTCAGCGGCAGTGGCTGATTCTCGAAACCGGCGGCGAGGAGGGGATCTTCGGCTACGACTTCTCGCAGGGCTACACCAGTCTGGAGCGCGACCACGTCCAGGCGGCGCCGGTGCGGCCGCGGCTAAGCTGGTGGCGGCGCTGGCTGCAGCGGCGGGCCGCCAAGCGGGTCCAGCGGGAGATGGAACAGCGCGACGCCGAGGAGCGGCGCCTCGACGAGCTGCTGGAGAAGATCAACCGCCACGGCCGCGGCTCGCTCACCGACGACGAGGAACGCTTCATGAAGCGCGTCAGCGATCGGTACAAGAATCGGCACTAGGAGAAGAGTAGTCAGTAGCCAGTAGTCAGTAGTCAGTAGAAAGACAGAAGACCGCTGGTGGCGCTGGCGAAGCGAGCGGGAGCACGTAAGTGCCCCGAGTCAGCGCACAAGGCGCGACATCGCGCTTCAGGCGACGCAGGCTGTTGTGGCCCGGTCTCCTGACCGGGCCACTCTGGCCGACCGAAGGTCTCGCGCACGCGGCAGAGGAGACCTTCGGTCCTACGCGGGTTGCCGCGCGCGTCGACACCCGGCTGTTGTGGCCCGGTCTCCTGACCAAGGTCCGGAGGAGATCGTCCTACGCGGGCAAGGTCAGACCTTGCCTCGCGCTCCAGCCAGGCGACGAACTCGGGGTCCTGACGGGACCCCGCTTGCCTGACGATCCCACTGAACCCCGACGTCGGCGCTCGGTGTCTTGTTACTGACTACTGACTACTGTCTACTGCCTACTTGCGAGCGAAGCGAGTCACGATGATCACGCCACGCACCTTGAAGGGGTTCCGCGACTATCCGCCGGCCCTGATGATTCCCCGCGAGGGGCTGCTCGAACGGGCGCGGCAGGTGTACCGCTCCTACGGGTTCGCGCCGATCGACACGCCGGCGCTGGAATATGCCGAGATCCTGCTCGGCAAGGGCAGCGACGAAACCGACAAGCAGATGTATCGCTTCCAGCACCACGATCATGACGTGGCGCTGCGCTTCGACCTGACGGTGCCGTTCGCCCGCTTCGCCGCCATGCACATTCCCGAGTTGGGGGTGCCGTTCAAGCGCTATCACCTCGGGCCGGTGTGGCGCGGCGAGAACACCCAGCGCGGCCGCTACCGCGAGTTCTGGCAGTGCGACTTTGACACCATCGGCACGACCAGTAACGCCAGTGACATCGAGGTGGCGCTGGTCATCCACGACCTGATGGCGGCGCTCGGCGTCGAGCGGTTCGAGGTCCGCGTCAACAACCGGCTGGTGCTCAACGGGCTGCTGGAAGAACTCGGGCTATCCGCCTGTACCGCCGCCGTGCTCCGCGCGCTCGACAAGCTGCCCAAGGTCGGCGCCGCCGCGGTGCAGGCGGAGATGGTCGAGAAGGCCGGGGCCAGTCCCGACCAGGCGGCGCGCGTGCTGCAGCTGGCCGGGTTGACTGGGAGTAATCAGGAGATTCTCGATCGGTTACAGAGTGATTTCGGCACCAACGGCAAGGCCGCCGACGGCATCGCCCGGCTGCGCGAGCTGCTGGCGGTGGCGCAGACGGCTGGCGTACCGGAGGGGCGGATTCGCCTCGATCTGTCGATCGCCCGCGGGCTGGACTACTACACCGGCACCATCTACGAGACGTTCCTGCTCGACCTGCCGAAGATCGGTAGCGTCTGCTCCGGCGGGCGCTACGACAACCTCGCCGGGCTGTACACCAAACAGCAGCTGCCCGGCGTCGGCGCGTCGCTCGGGCTGGACCGGCTGCTGGCGGCGCTGGAGGAACTGAAGCGGCTGCCGACCGCGTCGACGCCGGCGCCGGTGCTGGTGGTACAGTTCGACGCCAGCCGGCTGGGCGACTACCAGCGGCTCGCCCGCCAACTGCGCGCCGAGGGGATCGGTGTCGAGGTCTACCCCGAGGCGAAGAAGATCGGCCAGCAGCTGCAGTACGCCGAGAAGCGCGGCTTCCGCCTCGCCCTGATCGCCGGCGAGAACGAGTTCGCCGCCGGCGTGTGGAAGGTGAAGGACCTGGCGAAGCGTGAGGAAGTGGCGGTGCCGGAGCCGCAGGTGGCCGCCACGCTCCGCGCCGCGCTGGGCGGTTGACGGCGGGAGGCCGGGGGCATGGACCGCAGTAACCATTATGAGGTCGCGTTTGCGTCCTACCTGCAAGCGCACCGGGTCAGCTATGTCGCCGTCGACGAGACGCGCCGCAGCCTGTTCGCCGATGAGCCGGTCAAGAGTCTCGACTTCCTGGTGTTCGCCGAAGGCGGGGTGCGGCTGGTGATCGACGTCAAGGGGCGGCGCTTTCCCGGCGGGCGGGCCGACCGGCCGCGGCGAGTGTGGGAGTGCTGGTCGTTCCGCGAGGACGTGACGGCGCTCGATCGCTGGGCGGCGCTGGCCGGGCCGGACTACCGCGGGCTGCTGGTGTTCGCCTATGTGCTGCACCGCTCCGTCGAGCTGCCGGCCGACACCGCCGACCTGTTCGTCTGCCGCGGCCGGCGCTACCTGTTCCGCGCCGTCGACGTGCCCGCTTACCGCGAGGCAATGGTCGTCCGCAGTCCGCGCTGGGACACCGTCACCCTGCCGCGGGCGGTTTATCGCACGCTGGTCCGCCCGTTTCGCGACTTCCTTCGCGTCGAGCAGGCGGAAGAAGTGCCGTTCTAGAGGAGTTCGATGAATAAGCTCAAACTCGGAGTACGACTGGAATCGCTCGGCCTGCCGCTGCGGCAGGCGCTGACGGAAGCGGCGAAGCTGGGCGTCGGCGGGGTGCAGATCGACGCCGTCGGTCCGCTGGCGCCCGGGCAGCTGTCGCAGAGCGGCCGGCGCGAGTTCCGCGCGCTGCTGCGCGTCCACAACCTGGAGCTGACGGCGCTCGGTTGCCCGTTGCGGCGCGGGCTGGATGCGGCCGAGGACCAGCAGCCGCGCCTGGAGCGAATCCGCGAGGTGATGTCGCTGGCGTTCGAGCTGGGGCCGCGGCTGGTGGTGGTCGAGGCCGGGCCGGTGCCGGAGAAGGAGGATGGCCCCGAGGCCGGCCGGCTGCGCGAGTCGCTGCTCGACCTGGCGGGGCACGGCGACCGCATCGGCGCCACGTTGGCGCTGGAAACCGGACTGGAGGCCGGCAGCGTGCTGGCCGCCTACCTGGCGACGTTCGACACCGGCAGCCTGCGCGTGAACCTCGACCCGGCCAACCTGCTGATGCACGGGTTCGATCCGCTGCAGTCGGCGCGCGACCTGGCCGGGCGGATCGCCCACGTCCACGCGCGCGACTGCCGCCGCGCCAGCGCCAGCCGGGCCGCTCAGGAAGTGCCGCTCGGGCACGGCGAGTCGACTGGCTGAGCTCGCCGAGGTGCTGCTGGCGGTCGAGTACCAGGGCTGGATCGCCGTCGAGCGCGAGAGCGGCGACCGGCGGCTGGCCGACGCGCGCAGGCGTCGCCTTCCTGGGTGGCGGTTTCTCGGTTGACCGGCCCCGGAGGTAGGTGCGATGCCGACCGTTCGCCTGGCGACCCTCGGCTGCAAGGTGAACCAGTACGAGACGCAGTACGTCAAGGAGCTGCTCGAGCGCAACGGCCACGTCGAGGCGGCCGCCGGCGAGCCGGCCGACCTGTGCGTCGTCAACACCTGCACCGTCACTCACGAGGGCGACGCCAAGAGCCGCCAGCTGATCCGCCGGCTGCACCAGGCGCAGCCGGCCGCCGCCATCGTCGTCATGGGCTGCTACGCCACGCGCGACCCGGCCGCCGTCGGCCGGCTGCCCGGCGTTCGCCACGTCATCACCGACAAGGCCCGACTGGTCGAGGAAATGGCGGTCCATGGCGTTACCGCCGTGCCGCGCGGCATCAGCCGGTTCGACGACCACCAGCGGGCGTTCGTCAAGGTGCAGGACGGCTGTCTGCTCAACTGCACCTTCTGCATCATTCCGTCGGTGCGGCCGGTGGTGCGCAGCCGGCCGGTCGAGGAGATCGTCGACGAGGTCGAGCGGCTGGCGGCGAACGGCTATCGCGAGATCGTGCTGACCGGGGTGCATTTGGGACATTACGGGATCGACCTGGCCGCGGCCGGCCGAAGTCGAGGGTACGTGGCACCTGCTCGACCTACCTCGGCGGCGCTGCCGGGCGACTTCCGGGTGCGGCTATCGAGCCTGGAGGCGGCGGAGGGCGCGCGACGACCTGATCCGGGCGATGGCCCGCCACCTCGGCGCGTGTCCGCACCTGCACCTGTGCCTGCAGTCGGGGTCGGACCGCATCCTGGCGGCGATGAAGCGGAAGCGTCGCCGCTGGCGGGTTCCTCGACCGGGGTGGCTGCATCCGTGCCGCGCTGGACGCGCCGGCGTTCAGCACGGATGTGATCGTCGGCTTCCCGGCGAGACCGACGCCGACTTCGAGGAAACCCTGCGCGTGGTGCGTGCGGTCGGCTTTGCGCGGATTCACGTCTTCTCGTACAGCCCGCGGCGAGGGACGGCGGCGGCCGAGCTGCCCGACAACGTCCCGCCGGCAGTCAAGGCAGCGCGGCGCGAGGCGCTGCGGCAGCTGGAAAGCGAGTTAGCGGACCTCTATTATCGTTCGCTGCTCGGCCGCACGCTCGACGTACTGGTCGAGGGGGCAGACGCCGACCGGCCGGGCCATGCGCGCGGGACGGCGTGCCGCTATGTGCCGGTGTCGTTCCGCGGTTTTGCGCCGGCGCTGCTGCGGCAACGGGTGCCGGTGCGGGTGACGGCGGTCGCCGGCGGAGGCTTGCTCGGCGAGCCGGTGGCGGAAGCCGAACCGCCTTCGGCCCCCTGCTCAGCTCGCTTCGCGCTGCCGGTGCTTGCTGCCGGCCGGTGAGCGGGATATGGTGACAGAGGGGGAGTGTTTCGTGCCCGTTCTCGCAATCACCCGTCCTTTCGCGAGGGGGCCATCATGAGCGTGTATCGGCATATCCACGTCACCCGGCACGGCGACGTCTTCGGAGTCCGGCTCAAGCATGCGCGGATGGAGGAGGAGGAGATCCACCAGCTGGCCGACGAGATCAGCGCGCTGGTGACCCAGGAGGGGTGCCGCAAGCTGCTGCTCAGCCTCGGACCGGAAACGCCCTACTGCCTGTACAGCGTGTTCCTCGCCAAACTGGTCAGCCTCCGCCACCTGCTGAAGAACGCCGGCGGGGAGATGGCGCTGTGCGACGTCGGGCCGAACGCCTACAGCACGTTTCTGGCGTCGAAGCTGGCCGGCGAGTTCCTGTTCGTCGACACCTTCGCCGCCGGGCTGGCGCACTTCGCCGGCCACAACTGACCGCGCGACCGGGCCGTCCTGCCTCGCCGCGCGCGAGGCGGGGAGGCGGGACCTCTCGCTGGCGCGACGGAGGGTTCTCGCATGCCCCAGTTAAAATGCGCTTGCGGCCGCCAGCTCAATTACCGGCCGGAGCAGGCCGGCCAGAAGGTGCGCTGCCCCGCCTGCAAGGGGGTACTGGCGCTGCCCGAGGGAGAAGTCGTCGTCGTGCCGATCGAGGATGAGGAATCGCCACCAGCGGCCCACCGCAAGCCGAAGCGGGACGACGCACGGCGGCGCCACCGCCGAGGTGACGACGAGGACGACGACCGCCCGGTCCGTCGGCCGCGACGCCCACCGGCAGAAGGGGTTCTGCCCGAGACTGGACGCGGGCTGTGGACCCAGGTCGGTGCCGTCACGATCCTGTTACCCACAATCATTGGACTTATGCTCTCGATGGTCGGGTCCAACGAGATGCGCTTGTGCAAGCGATCCAGGTCCGAACCCAAATCGCTCACTCTCGCCCAGCTCATTCAGACCGAGGAAAAGGGCCTCGACAACTTGCACGTCGTGGTCAACCAGTTCGTCCCGGACCTCCCCAACCTGGTGTTCGAGGTGAACGCGACCCCAAAGGAGCGCAAGGATCCGGTTGTCCTGGCCAGCAAGCCGTGGCGGACGGTGTATCTACCGCTCCGCTCGGTTGAACCGGGCGGACCCCTTGCCAAGGGACCTCCCCCTCCCGGTGTGGAAGGCGGGCGGGCAAAAGCCGCCGACCCGATCCGGGTCATTGTCGTGACGAACAAGACGAAGAACATCGATGAGCTAACGTCCCGGTTTGTTGGCGGGCGATGCCAGGGAATGATCACCAACTCGGTCCGCGAACTCGACCGCGAGGCGTCGGACCTGCTCAAGCAAAGCTACCCCGGCACCGACTTCTCCCAGGTAATGATCCTTCAAGACGGCCGCGTCCCGTCAAGCGCCAATTCCGCGCTGGCGATGTTCGTCGTTGGGGTGGTACTGGCAGCCGTGGGGGGCCTGCTGGGAGTCCTCGCACTCATCTACCGCCCCCGCTGACCCGGCGCGCCGCTCGTCAGGTCGTTGGCGCAGGATGGGCAAACTTTGCCGCCGATCAGGCTACCATTGCTCCCGCGCGCGCGGCCGGTTATGCTGTGCCTTCAGCCATCTCGTCGGAGGAGCCTCGCATGCCCCTGGTGAAGTGCGACTGCGGCCGCCAGCTCAACTACAAGTCGGAGCAGGCCGGCAAGAAGGTGCGATGCCCCGCCTGCAAGGGGGTGCTCGACCTGCCTGAACCTGAAGAGGAGGTCGTCACTCTCGACCCGGTCGAGGACGAGGAACCGCCGCGACCGTCCAGCCGCAAGCCGGAGCGCGCCGCCGTCCGCTCTCGTGACGACGATGCGGACGACGACGCCCCGCGGCGGCGCCGGTCGCGCGACGACGAGGACGACGAGGACGATCGCCCGCGCCGGCCGGCTCGCGCCGCCGCCCGTGGACGACGAGGACGACGACCGCCCGCGCCGCCGCCGGCGCGCGGACGACGACGCCGAGGACGAGGACGACGACCGCCCGGCTCGCCGGCCGCGACCGGCCCGGCGCAGCTCGTCGGGCGGGTTCCTGGCCACGGTCGGTGCAGGACTGTGCAGCCAGATCGGCATCACGGTGATGATCGGTCTCGCCGCCGCGGGCATCGGCGTTGGCGTCTACGGGTTCAACGAGATGCGGCTGGGCGGCCAGGCCAGCGCCACCCCGCAAAAGCTGCCGCTCGCCCAGCTGATCGCCAAGGGCCACGGCGGCAACGTCAACGTCGACCTGACCAACCTGATCCCCGGTGACAACTACGTTTACCGGGTGAAGGTGAGCAAGACCGAGAAGATGATGGGGCGGACGGAGGGCAAGCCGTGGGAGGCGGTGTACGTGCCGCTGTTGCCCGACTCGGCGGCTCAGCCGGTCGCCGGTCCGCCGGGGATCCCGCCGGGCATGCTCGCCCCGCCAGGAATCGGCCGCTTCCAGCCGGTGAACCCCGCTGACATCCGCGTACTGCTGGTGTCGCGCAAGGCGCGGAACCGGAGCGACCTGGAAGCCTTGTTCAGCCAGGGACACATTCAGGGGATGATCGTCAACTCGGTCAGCAGCATCGACTCGGACGCCCGGAACATGCTCCAGCAGGCGTACCCCGGCGCCGACTTTGGCAAGATGGTGCTGGTGGAAGCCGGTCGCACGCCGTCGAGCGCGGCGTTCTCCGTCGCGGCGTTCGCCGGCGGGGTGGGGCTGGTGGTGCTGGCCGGGCTGCTCGGCGTCGTCGCGCTGGTGTTCCGGCCCCGCTGACCCCGAGGTCCGCGTCATGCCGTTCGCGATGGTCGGGGCCGCCGGCGGCGCTATCCTGTTCGTCTGCCTGTTCGTCCTGTGCGTTCCCCTTGCGGCGTACACGCTGTTGTACGCCCTGCACTGCTACCGGGTGACGGTGCAGGGGACGGTCGCCGGTATCGACCGGGTGGAGTGGCCGAACGAGCCGCCGATCGACCTGCTGATCGGCGGACTGCCGACGCTGGCGCTGCTGGCGGTCTGCCTGATCCCGGTCGGGCTGATCGGCCGGGCGCTGCCGGACGCGGTGCTGCCGGACCGACCGACGGGGCGGGTGCTGCTGGTGCTGGTGCCGTTCGCCTGGCTGGTGTTACCGCTCGGGCTGCTGTCGGCGCTGGCGTCGTCGTCGCGCTGGATGCCGCTGTCGGGGCAAGTGCTGCTCGGGCTGGCGCGGCTGGTGCCGGCGCTGGTCGTCTTTTATGCCGTCACCGCCGTCCTGATCGCGGCACTGCTGGCGCTGGCCGCCTTCACCTTGCTGGTCGACTTCCGGCTGGTGCCGGTGGCGACCGCCGGGGCCGCCGCCCTGTGGCTGATTCACGCTCGCCTGGTCGGCCGAATCGGCTGGCTGCTCCACCGCGTCGAGATGCCGGCACCTCCTCCTCGACCACGGCCCGCCGTGCCGAAGCGCCGCCGCCGCCGCGCCACGGTTCACGACCCGTGGGCGGTGCCGGATGAGGACGACGAGCCGCCGGCGCATCGTCCGTCTTCCGGCTACCGGGTCATGACAGAGGACGACGAGGCTCCGCCGCCGCGGCCGAGCTACCTCGGACCGGAGCCGGAGCCGTACACACTCGCCACGCCGGACGAGTCGTCGGCGGAGGAATCGGCGCGCGAGCCGGTGGTACCGCGCGAGGTGCTGGAGCGCGAGGTCGCGCTGCGGACGCGCGAGCCTCCCAACCCACCGCCGGCGTACCCGTTGGTCAGCGGAGTGTACACCTACCCGGCGTATCCAACGACGCGGCGGGCGTGGTTTTACCTGACGCTGGCCGGTTCGGCGTCAGCGGTGCTGGTGCGGGCTACAATGAGCCTGTGGCCGGGGTGACGGCCGGACGAGGTCTGCAGAGGCACGCATGTTCTGGAACCGGCCAGCCGCCGATGGGTTCGCTTCGGGCCTCGACGCCACCGCGGCGCTGCTGGCGGCGCTGCACGCCGATCCGACCGACGAGACGGCCTGGCTCGCGCTGGCGGACTGTCTGGAGGAGCGAGGCGAGACCGATCGCGCCGAGCTGTTGCGCGCCACCCGCCACCTGAACGGGCCGGCGAGCGGGCGGCAGCGCGCCGTCTGGCAGCGGCGGGTGCAGGGACTGCTCACCGCCGGCGTGCGACCGTGTGTGCCGACGCTCACGTTTGCGTTGCGGAAGACCGTGTCGCTCACCGTCGCGCTGATGCCGCCGGGGTCGTTCCGCATGGGCTGCGGGCGCGGCGAGCAGGGCCGCGACAGCGACGAGCGGCCACGGCATCGCGTCACCCTGACGCAGCCGTTCTATCTCAGCGTCACCCCGGTGACGCAGGCGCAGTGGCGGGCGGTGACGCGGCGCAGTCCGTCGTACTTCAAGGGCGCCGGCCGGCCGGTGGAGCGGGTCAACTTCAACGACTGCCAGGCGTTTTGCGACCAGCTGGCGGCGCGAATCGGCCGTCCGGTGCGGCTGCCGACCGAGGCGGAGTGGGAGTATGCCTGCCGCGCCGGCACCACCACCGCCTACGCCGGCGGCAATGATCCGACGGCGATGGATCGGCTCGGCTGGTATGGCCGCACCGCCACCGAGCCGGTCGCCTTGAAAGAGCCGAATCCGTGGGGGCTGTACGACCTGCACGGCAACGTCTGGGAGTGGACGCGCGACGCCTACGGACCGTACTCCGCGGACGATCAGACCGACCCCTGTGCCGCCGGCGAGGAGCACCTGCGAGTAGCACGGGGCGGGTCGTACAGCAACCCGGCGGCGGTGTGCCGCTCGGCGTGCCGCATCGGCTTCATGGCCGGCGGCCGCAATGACTTCATCGGCTGCCGCGTGGTGATCGAGTGGTCAAGGCAAATGCAGAATGCAGAATGCAGAATGCAGAATGAAGAATGAAGAGACAGAAGTAGGTGCAGGGCTACCGCACTATGTTTCTTGTAAACCGTTCAGGACCTCCAACAGATAGTCATCGTCCCACCCGGCCTTTAATCGTTTGGTCGGGAGGGTGTGTTTGCCCGGAGCCCGTTTGAGCAGGGTCAGGGCGACCTTGCGGATCATCGCCAGGTTGGCCCCGGCGTGCCCTTTGCCGCGCACCCGGCCGTCATCCTCCGCGAACACCACGTCCAGCAGCCAGTGCATCGACTCGATCCCCCAGTGCCCGCGAATCAACGTCGCCAGTTCCCGCCGACCCGGCGTGGCTGCTCACGTCGTAGTGCGACGTGCTGGCATTCCGCCCCCGCTGCTCCCGCCTTTTTCCTGACCGACGTGGACCACCGCCTTCACGTCCGACCACGCCTCGGGCAGCCCTTCAGGGTCGTAGAGCACGGTCACGTACCGCTCCTCCTGCCGCCCGTGCCCCGCGTCGCCTTCTCCTCGTGGGTGTCGTACGCCACCCCTTCAAAGTCCGCCGCCACCGCGGCCTGAACACCCCGTGCACCGCCTCCTGCAGGCCCGGTTGATCGCCCTTGACCGCCAGCAGGTAGTCGCCGCCCTGCTCGACGGATGATGCGGCGCGCTCGACCTGGCAGCCGGCCGCGTCGAGCGTCACGATCGCCCCGTTCAGGTCCAGCATCCGCAACAGCTCGGGGATCACGGCGATCTCGTTGCTGCTCTTCCGAAACGGCCACTCCGCCTTAGCGTCAGGCGGCTGGTCGTGGCCCAGGGCGCTGACCAGGTGCAGTGCAGCCGGTGGCGGTTGCCTTTTTGGCGCGCGCGAGCCGACTTGCCATCGATGGCCACCGGCACCAGGCCGGTGCTCCCACAGGCGGCCGCCATCCACCGGCCGAAGGCAGCGGCGAAGGCGGTCGGGGTCGAGTTTGGCGAAGACGCGGGAGAAGGTGTCCGGGTCGGGGATGCCGTTGCCAGCGGCAGAAACGGTGGAAAAACGCCTGCTTGGCAGGTGCCGCCGAACTCAGCGGATCTCGTCCCAGGTGTCGGCCCCGCCGATGACGGGCGCGCAGGTGGCGATCGTCAGGATGTCGGTCAACCAGCGTGGAGCTTGTTCTCCGTCTCCAAGCGCGGGTTTCCGGCAACTCCGCGAACAGCACACGATCGGCAACGGCGGCATGGCGGGATCCTCCTTGACTCCTCAGGGTAGCCCTAAACTCCTATCTCGTCTCGGGTTCATGCGGTAGCCCTGAAGTAGGTGTGACGCCATGGCCGGTGGCGTTTTGCTCCCAGGGTTGGACACCCTGGGCTATTAACGTCGCCCCTTCGCTTCAAAGGGGGCAGAAGTCTTAGCCCCGTAGGGGCGGTAGACAATAGCCCAGGGTGTAAACCCTGGGTGGAGGGCGCGGCCAAAAGAAGGCGGGCCGCGACCGTCGGCTGACCGTGTGAAGGGAGGCAACTCCTCCGCACGGCTCACCAACGCTCGCGGCCCGGTTCGCGACGTAACGGGTTACTCGCATCGTTCAGGATCGCGCCGGTAGCGCCGACTCACGCCGGCGCCACCACCCGTCTTCGCTTTCATTCTGCATTCTGCATTCTGCATTCTGCATTCTGCATTGATGCTACTGTCCGCCCGCCGAGGTGGCGGTGCCGTTGGCGGGATCCTTGCCGTCGATCCACGGGCCTTCGAGCTTCTGGTAGTCCGGCGGGACGACGGTGCTGCCGGAGTCGCCGCCCTTCCAGCCGAGGATCTGGCTCGGCTTGCCGCGCTTCTTGCTGCGGGCCTCCAGCTTGGACGCCCACGAGCCGTCGGCCTCGACCGGCTTGCCCTGGTCCTTGTCCCAGAACAGGACCTTGCCGGTGCGATAGCTCTGCACACCCATGTTCACCGTGGTGAACGCCGCGGCGCCCAGCTCGGGGGTGCTCAACGTTTCGCGCTTGCGATCGCGGACGCAGCCGAGGTAGTTCTCCCACAGCGCGTAGGTGGCGTTGCCCGACTTCGGGTTCTGATAGGTGTGGATCGGCTTGCCGTAGCCGTCCTTCGGCTTGGCCGGACCGCCGGCGATTTCCTGGCCGTAGACCTCGAACCCCTTCATGTAGTCGCCGCCGCCCTGGAACTTGAGCGTCGCCAGCCGGCCGCGGATCATCTCGCCCAGCTGCGTGTCGTTGCACATCGTCGCCGAGATGATCACCTGGCAGCCTTCGTGGTAGTCGGCGACCACGGTGGCGGTGTCCGGCACGTCGCGGCCGTCGTACTCCAGGTAGATGCCGCCGGCGCCGACCACCCGGCCGGGGTAGCGAACGCCCATCGCCGCAATCAGGTGCGTCGTCTGGTGGACGAACAGATCGGTGAACATACCGCCGCCGAACGGCCAGTAGCAGCGCCACTGCGCCCACACGGCGCGGTCGAACGGCTGCTCCTTCGGCGTCGGCCCGAGCTTCTCGCCGAGGAACTCGGTCTTGTACCCCAGCCATTGCGCCCAGTCGATCGTCTTCGGCGACATGTCCTTCTTGAGCGGATAGTAGCGCCACTGGCCGCCGATGTAGTTGCGGTAGTAGCTGGTCTGCCCCTGGAAGACGTGGCCGATCTTGCCGGCGCGGATGTACTCGTAGGCTTCCCGCCAGGTCGGGTCGGCCATCGACTGCACGCCGACGGTGACGACCTTGTTGTGCCGCTGCGCCGCCTTGACCACCGCCTGCGCCTCGGCGATGGTGCGGGTCATCGGCTTTTCCATGTACACGTCCTTGCCCGCTTCCATGGCGTCGACGGCCATCTTGCCGTGCCAGTGGTCGGGGGTGGCGATGACCACGATGTCGACGTTCTTGCCCTTGTCGAGAATGGTGCGATAATCCTTGGCGACGTGGTCCTTGTCGTCGACGTTGATACCGCACCGCTTGGCCGACGGGTACAGGCCGCGGCCCTGCCCGCGGCCCAGCTCGTCGTCGCCGTCCCACACGTCGCACACCGCGACCGGGGCGACCTTGTCACCCTTCTTCTGCATTTGCAGGATGACGTCGATGTGCTGCTGGCAGCGGCCGCCGACGCCGAGGAAGGCGACGCCAAGCCGCTCGTTGGCCCCATACACCCGGTTGTAGCCGGCCGCCGACAGCGCGAGCGCCGAACCGGCCGCGGTGGTGGCCTTCAGGAAGTCTCTGCGATGGACCTGATCCGACATGCGAAACCTCACAGTTGGGTTGACTCCCCCGGACGCGGGGAGAGCAAGGTGGGTATCGTTTAGCGTATCAGGGGAGATTCCCGTCGACCAGCGGGGGGCGCACGCCCCGTCCACTCACGGCGCGGCGCGGACCCCGCCGCGCGGAGGTGACAGGGCTTCGGCTCACCCTCCGGCTCACGCGGGCGATTTGTCCACGAACGGCTCCAGAAAGCCGATGAACTCGCGGCCGGCGTGGCCCCAGCGGGCGCCGTGGCCGGTCGGCACGCGCACCTCGAACACCGTCTCGTGCTTGAAGTGGCCGAACACGTTCCACCACGTCGCCTGGTCAAGCAAATGACGGAGCATGCGCTCGGCGGCGGCGTTCTTCTCGTCGCTGCCGCCGGTGACGACGCCCCAGAACGCCGACGGCGAACGGTGCGCGTGCTTGGCCAGCGCGCGGCCGGCGACACTCAGCCGATCGCCGCCGCCGTGGACCTCGCCGGCCGACGCCAGCAGCGTGGCCCGTGGCGGCGGGACGGCGCGGCCGTCAGTCAGGCTGGCCGACGTCAGCCGCTGGCCGAGCAGCACCAGCACGCCGCTCACCCCTGCTGTCGCCAGCGCGTCGGCCAGCAGGCCGACCACCACCGGAGAATCCGGGTCGGTGTGCCAGGCGGCGACCGCCGGGCGGAATGGAGCGAACGCGGCCGCCGGCAGCGGCGTGATCTCGCCGGCGAACGACGGCGGCGGCAGCCGGTCCGGCGGTCCCTGCCGGCCGTAGACCAGCAGCCGCGCCGTCAGTTCACCGAGCCGGTCCTCCTGCGCGAACAGGGGCGCCAGCTCGCCCTGGAGCGGATCGAGTAACAGGTTACGAGCGTCGCGCAGCAGGTCGTGCAGGGAGCGCATGGCGGCCTCCGTCGGCGCGGGGGTGCGGGGCGATGTCCGTCAAACAGGAGGCCGCCTGGCTGCCGCCGGTTCACCCCGAACCGGCCGCCGTCAGCTTTTCAGCATGCCCACCTGCCGGGCGTAGGGGAACAGCCCGCCCGCCTCCAGAATCGGCGCCACGTCGCCGAGCGGCGCCAGCTCGTAGCTCTCCTTCGTCGTCCGGTTGTGCAAGACCGACTTCGCCACGTCCAGCTCCAGCTCGTCGCCGGTGCAGACCACGTCGCACAGCCGCTTCGTACACTCGAACGGGATCAGGTAGCCGCCGTTGACGGAGTTGCGGTAGAAGATGCGGGCGTAGAACTCGGCCACCACCGCCTTGATGCCGGCGGCGTCCAGGGCGATCGGCGCGTGCTCGCGCGACGAGCCGCAGCCAAAGTTCTTGCCGGCGACGATGATGGTGTAGTCGGAGACGAATTCGTCGCCGGTGTGGAACGGTACATGCCCCTTGGGTAGTCCGGCCTGCGACGGCGGTACGCTCGACAGCGCGTACTTGCCGAACTGCCGGTACTCCTCAGGGATGGCCGGATTGAACGTCAGGTACTGCGCCGGGATGATCTGGTCGGTGTCGACGTTGTCGCCGAGGACGTAGGCCTTGCCGACGATCGGGTTCTGGATGCTCATAACAGAGGTCTCGAATCTCCTGATTGTCTCAACCGACGAACTCGCGGGGGTCAGTGATGGTGCCGGTCAGCGCGCTGGCGGCGACGGTGAGCGGGCTGGCGAGGAACACCTGCGCCTGCTTGTGCCCCATGCGGCCAGGGAAGTTGCGGTTGGTGGTGCTGATGCAGCTTAAGGGCGCGTTGAGCCGGCCGAAGGTGTCGCTCGGCCCGCCCAGGCAGGCGGCACACGACGGCTCGCCCAGCTTGGCGCCGGCGTTGAGGAACACCTCTTCCAGCGTGCGGCCGTCGAGCTTCTCGGTCTTCAGCTGGCGGGCAACCTCGCTGGTGGCCGGCACAACGAACGTGTCGATCTTCACCGCCTTGCCGGCCAGGACGCGGGCGGCGGCGCGGAAGTCGGTCATTTTACCGCCGGTACACGAGCCGATATAGGCGCGATCGAGCTTCGTCCCCTGCACCTCGCGGACGGTCGCCTTGTTGTCCGGGCTGTGCGGTTTGGCGACGATCGGCTGCAGCTTGCTGACGTCGTACACCTTCTCGTAGATGAACTTCGCGCCGGGGTCGGTGCGAACGACGGTGTACGGCTTGTTGCCCTTGTTGCGGGCGTTGACGTAGTCGAGCGTCACCTGGTCGGGGGCGATCACGCCGTTCTTGCCGCCAGCCTCGATGACCATGTTGCACAGGGTCATGCGCTCCTCGATGTTGAGCGCATAGACCCCGTCGCCGTCGAATTCCATCGCCCGATAGGTGGCGCCGTCGCAGCCGATGTCGCCGATGACGGCGAGGATCAGATCCTTGGCCATCAGGTAGGGCGGCAGGTTGCCGTGGAAGACGAACCGCATGGTCGGCGGCACCTTCACCCACAGCTTGCCGGTGCCCAGGACGAAGCCGGCCTCGGTGTTGCCGATGCCGGTGGCGAACTCGCCGAAGGCGCCGGCGGTGCAGGTGTGGCTGTCGGTGCCGAGCAGCACCTCGCCGGGGCGGGTGTGTCCCTCCTCCGGCAAGGCGATGTGGCAGACGCCCTTGTAGCGATCGGTGCCGACGTCGTAGAAGTGCGGCAGCTTTTGCTCGGCGGCGAAGCCGCGGAGCACGTCGACGTTGCGGTTGGCCATCGAGTCGGCGGTGAAGATGTAGTGGTCGGGGATGATGACCACCTTTTCGCGGTCCCACACCGCCGCCGTCTTGCCGAAGTTCTGCTTGAACACGCCGATGGTGCCCGGCCCGCAGACATCATGGGTCATGAGGATATCGACATCGATCCAGATATTCTCGCCGGGCGCGGCCGCGTCGCGGCCGCCGTGGCGAGCGAGGATCTTTTCCGTCAACGTCATCGCGGTCATCGTCACGAGGCTCCCGTCCAGGGCAACTGAGTGCTAGACTTTCAGTATAGACGACGGGAGCCGAAGCGACAGCGAAGTTGCCGCCGGGACGGGAGAACCGACGGGGCGCCTGGGTGCCACGACCGCGCTTCGTGGCCATGGGATGCGGCAGGGTGGCACGCTCGGAGCGGCAGCGACGGCGTGGAGCGCTTCACGGTCACCCCCACGCTCACGCCCTTCGCAAGCCTCAGGGCGTGCCACCCAGCAGAGCACCCCAATGCGTCGTGGTTTGGGTGGCACGCTCGAAGCGCGACGGTGTAGTGTGTCAGGTCTGCTCCACGCCCACGCCCTTCGCCAAGCCTCAGGGCGTGCCACCCTGCCGGACCGGGCCGGTCAATGAAACGCCGCATGCCCACGCGAGCGTGGGCATGGCACCGAACCCGGGACACAGGTCACGACCGTATCGGGCGTTTCAGGCGGCGGTGCCGTTGAGCGATGTCGGCGGGTGTTGGGTCATCCACTGCAGGCAAGCGCACCCAGTTGGCGGTGGTGCCGGGGGTCAGGCTGCCGAGCAGCCGCGTGCCGGCAGCCCCGGTCGTCCCCGGCACGTTGCCCGGTATCCCGTCGACGGTGAGCCGCCGCCAGCACTGCATAGGCGGTTGCCTTCCGCAGCTCGGCCGGGATGCCCACCTCGTCGGACCGCGCCAGCGTCAGGCCCGTCAGCTGCTGCTCCAGCAGGTGCCACAAACCCGTTACGGACCCCGCCGCCCGTGAGCAGCACCCGGTCGACGCGCGCCGTCGCCGGCAGAAACCGCCGCAGCGCCGTGGTGATGGCGCGGGCAACGAAATGCGTGGCGGTACACATCAGGTCGTGCAAGGTCGCCTGTTGCAGCGTAGCCGGCGAATCGCCGCCACCGCGAACGCCTCGCCGAACGCCTGCCGCGGCAACGTCCGCGGCGGTCGCCGCTGCCGCCGGGTGCGCCAGCCACTCCTGCACCAGTGGTTCGACGCATCGCCCTCGCACCGCGTGCTTGCCGCCGGCGTCGTACCCCGCGGCCGGCAGTCAGGTGTTGCACCAGGGTGTTCAGGAGCAGGCTGCACGGGCGCCGCCTCGAAGCCGACGGTTTCGCTCATTCGCGGTCGGCTGCCGGGCGGCAGGTAGACCAGCCGGGCGACGCTGCCCAGGTGCAGCAGCAGCCGCCCCTCGTCGGGTGATGGAACAGGACGTGGTCTGGCAGGGTGGCGAGCGGCGTGCCCTGACCGCCGGCAGCCAGGTCGCGGGTGCGGAAATCGCTCACCACCGTCACCCCGCACCGCTCGGCGATCACCCCCGCCATGCCCAGCTCCACGGCGGTCGGGAATCGGCCGTCGGGGTCGTGACCGAGCGTGTACCCGGACGACCCGGCGCACTGAACGCGGTGCAGCGGCAGTCCGGCCTGGTCGGCGACCGCGCGGGCGGCGGCGGCGAACGTCTCGCCGAGCAGCCGGTGCAGGCGGCTCACCTGCAGCACCTCGCAGGCGTCGTTCGCACCTGCCGCACCTGG
This sequence comes from Gemmataceae bacterium, assembly GCA_046350215.1. Lineage (GTDB taxonomy): Bacteria > Planctomycetota > Planctomycetia > Gemmatales > Gemmataceae > JAXMAU01. The sequence continues at coordinate 48,164 of JAXMAU010000009.1, forward strand.
TCGCGCAGCTCGGCAGGGAACGGCTGGTGCAACCGTGCAGGCGCCTCCACCCGCAGATCGAGGCCGTTGCCGTGGATCTGCACCAGGGCGGCGTCCACCCCTCGCCGCTACCGCCGGCCGCCAGGCCGAGGACCCACCGCGGTGCCATGACCGGCTCCTTCCGCTAGGCGACCAGCCGCAGCGCCGGTTCGCTGCGGAGACACGCCTGGATCAGGCTCTCGAACAGCTGGACGTCGAGGGCGGTGGCGGTGTCCGCCTCCGGGTGCCACTGAACGCCCAGGCAGAACCACGCCGGGTCGACTGCCTCGATCGCCTCGATCACGCCGTCCGGGGCGGTGGCGGCAACGCGGAACCCCTTGCCGGGCTGACGGACCGCCTGGTGATGGTCAGAGTTCACGCGGATCTCGCCGGGGCCGTAGATCTCCTCCATCCGCGATCCCGGTTCGATGAACGCCAGGTGGCGGTGCGCCTGTCCCCCCTGTTCGCGGTGCGGCAGCGCCCGCGGCAGCTCGGCCGGCAGGTGCAGGTAGAGCGTGCCGTCACACGCCACGTTGACCTGCTGCATGCCGACGCCGATTGCCAGGACCGGCATCTGCCGATCGATCAGCCGTCGTACCAGCGTGCGATCGCTGTCGTCGCGCCGCGGGGCCATCGGCTGCACCGCCGGGTGCGTGGGCAACCCGTGTTTCCGCGGGTCGAGGTCGCCGCCGCCGGACAGCACGAACCCGTCGAGCCGGTCGAGGTAGGCGTCGAGGTCGACGTCGCGCCCCAGCGGCGGGACGACCACGGGCAGCCCACCGGCGGCGACGATGGCGTCGAGGTAGCCGGTGGCAAGCCGGAGCTGGGCAGCGGTGTGCTTGCCCGCCGGCACGAGGTCGGCGTTGACGCCAATGTAGGGACGGGGCTGTTTGGCCATCGTCTTCCCTCCCTGGAAGACCGGACCGGAGTCGGCGATCCGGCGAAGGTGCCGGAACCGGGCGGGACTATACGGACCAGCGTCGGCGAGGAAAAGACCGATCCGCCGTTGGCTCGCTGCGCTCGCAGTAGTCAGTAGCCAGTAGTCAGTAGTCAGTAGAAAACCAGCAGCCCCTGGCGGACATCGCCGGTCGGACTTGCGAGGCGAGCGGGAGCCCGCGGCCCCGAGCTGCCGTGCGACTCGTGACGTCGCCCAGGCAAGGCTCACACGTTGTGGCCAGGTCTCCTGACCGGGCCACTCCGGCGGACCGAAGGTCTCCCGCAATGACCCCGGGAGACCTTCGGTCCAATGCGGGTGGCGGCAAGGTCGGGAGACCTTGCCACAACGGAGCGCGTCGTCGCGTGACCCGTGACGTCGCGCCGCGGCAGACTCGGGGCACCGACGTGCTCCCGCTCGCCTCGCAAGGCTGACCGCTGCCTTCTTTCTACTGACTACTGCGAGCAGCAGCGAGCTGTCGGCTACTTCCGCCCAATGAGGTAAGCGCAGCGGGTCGACCTCGGTGCGGAGCAGAGTCAGTTCCTCGTCGCTGGGGGCGGGCGTCGTCGCCAGCGTCTCGACGGCGTCGATCGCAAAGCCGGTGGCCGCGCGCACCTGCTCCAGCGTCACCCCTGGATGCAGGCTGAGGACCTGCATCCGCCGCGTCTGCGGGTGATAACCCATGACCGCCAGGTCGGTGATGACGCGGTACGGGCCGGTGCCGGCCGGCAGACCGGCCGCCTCGCGCGCGCCGGGGCCGGTCAGGTAACCGGGACTGGTGACGAAATCGACCCGCTCGACGAACCGCCGCCGGTCGTGCAGCGTCACCACCAGGATTCGCCAGCACAGGCTCGCCAGGTCGTTCGCCCCGCCGCTGCCGGGCAGCCGCACCCGTGGCCGGGCGTAGTCGTCTCCCAGTAACGTCGAATTCAGATTGCCGTGGGCGTCGATCTGCGCCCCGCCCAGGAAACAGTAGTCGATCATCCCCCGCTGACAGGCGCCCATCACGTCGTCCATGCTGGTGGCCATGCAGGCGCGGTAGAACGTCCGCGAGTCGCCGACGCTGATCGGCATGGTCGGCAGCTGCGGAGCGACACCGCCGGCTTCGAACAGGATGGTTAGCCGCGGCGCGTGCAGCCGCTGTGCCAGCATCGCGGCGGCGCACGGCACCCCGGTGCCGACGGTGACGGTGCGGCCGTCCTCCAGCGTGCGGGAGGCACAGCAGATCATCAGCTCCATCGCGTTGTAGGCGGGCATGGCGTTCCTCGCGGTCAGCCGCGGCGGTCGAGCAGGAACTCTTCCCGCCGCAGCTGCTGCAACCGCCGCAGCCCGCCGCAACGGTCCAGGTACTCGCTGAAGTCGCTCACCCCGAACAGGTAGCGGTCCAGCCACTCACGATAACGCGCCTCGTCCCGCTCCGCCTCCAGCCAGGCCCGAAAGTGGTCCTCGTCGGAGAAATACTCGTAAGGCATGTTGCCGGGGTAGCTGCCGTAGGGCACCTCGCACACCGCGTCGACACAGAAGAACGGCACCACCGTCTGCGTCGGGTCGCGGCGGATCTCGTCGTTGGGGATCAGTCGCTCGCAGGTGACGATCAGCCGCCGCGCCGCCCGCGCCAGGTCGAGGTCGGCGACGGTGGTGCCACGAATGCGGCAGTTGCCGTACCTGTCCGCCTCATGGACGTGGATGGCCGCCACGTCGGGATAGAGTGCCGGGATGGCGGCGAGCGTCTCGCCGGTGAATGGGCAAGCGATCGCGCGGACGGGACTGTATCGGAACGTGTCGGTGCCGAGCATCGAATGCGTCGGCAGGAACGGCACCCCCATCGCCGCCGCCTTGAACCGCAGCGCCAGCCCGTAATTGCTCCACTCGGTCGACTGGATCTCGCCCGCCTCCATCACCCGGCGGGCGTGCGGCGACAGCCCGCGCGCCTCCATGCCGACGACGTAAGCGATGTCGAGGGCGGCGATCAGCTGGCCGCGGCCGAGGCGGTTGCCGATGGCGAGGATCTGAAAGGTGTGCGTGGCGGTGTGGCCGGCGACGCGGAGTTGCTGCGGGTTCTGGCGGACGATCTCGTGCGCTACCGCGGTCGGGATACGATCGCCGCCAAACCCGCCGAGGACGAGGTAGTCGCCGTCGTGGACCAGCCGGCGGACGGCGTCGGCGACCGTCGTCACCTTGTCAACCAGGCCGCGCGGCTTGGCGGTGAACGCCTGCCGCGCCGCCGTGGACGACGGATCAGAGAACAGCGGCCCCTGACCTCGCGGGAGAGCGTCCATGTCACCGATCCGTGCGCGGGGTGGGCCGGGGTGCTGCCGGGTTACTGCTTCTCGAAATCCTGCATCAGCTTGCGGAAGCGCGGATCGTGCTTGATGAGGTCGAGGTCGTGATCCTCGCGCATGTAGCGGAAATCGCGGTAGCCCAGCTCGACTGCCCGGCGCAGCGTGCGGATCGACAGCGTCGGCCGCTTCATCAGGGCGTAGCTGCACGCCAGGTTGTAGTGCGCCAGCGCATCCTGCGGCCGCAGCCGTACCAGCCGCTTGTCGATCTTCAACCCCTCGGCGAACCGGCCCTTGAGCGACAGCAGGCTTCCCTGGACCCGCAGCACGTCGATGTAATTGTCGGAGTGCTCAAGGATTCCGGTAAAGAAGTCCAGCTCGAAATCGAGCTGACTCTGTTCGCTGTCACGGGTCGAGGCCTTGGACGAGGTGGGCAAGCCCGGTTGATCGTTGAACGGGCCACCTGGAAGAGACATCGACTTCCCCCTGCAGAAGGATGGGGCAGGAAGTAGCGGGTCGAGCCGCCGGACGGTTCACGGGAAGACCATCTACCAGCGGATTATAACCGATCGCCGGGGAAGTGCAAAGCGGATCGGCGGGGCGGCGCGGGCCGGGCGGGCGATAAACAACGCCGGCCGGGAAAGGTCGATGTACCCCTCCCGGCCGGCGGGTGGACCGAGCCAGATCACAGCGCCTCTTCGTCGCCGTCCTCGTCTTCATCCTCATCGTCGTCGTCATCGAAGTCGTCATCGTCGTCGTCGTCGAGGTCGTCGTCGAGATCGTCGTCGTCGAGGTCGTCGTCGTCAAAGTCCTCGTCGTCGAAGTCGTCGTCGTCGAAGTCCTCGTCGTCGTCGAAGTCGTCGTCCTCATCGTCGTCGTCGAGGTCGTCGTCCTCGTCGTCGTCTTCGTCCTCGTCTTCATCCCGGGCGCGGGCGGCGAGGATGGTCAGCAGGTCGTACTCCTCCTCGAGCAGCTTCCAGGAAGCTGCGTCCGGATCGAGCCGAGTCGGAACCAGCAGATTACCACCACACATTCGTTTGTCCTCAGCAAAGACCAGTGACGACAGGAGGGCACATGGCAGACAACCCTCGTGGTATCGGCGCGGGCCGATCCGGACCTTCTCCCGACCCCGCGACATTGTCCGCCTGGCAGCCGATCGGGCACCCCAATGTGCTACGAGCGCTGTGTGCGGAACAGCTTGCAGATTCGACACTTCCGAGACATTCGCGGCGGGGCCGGGGCCGGCCGGTTTGGCCCGGGGGGGTCGAAGGTAATCTCTTCGTAGCGAACTTGTTCCCCCCCGTCAAGCCGGGCAAAAGGGACGGTCGGTTTCCGGCCGCGGGGCCGCGCGAAACGGGGCGCACCGACGGCCGGCGGCAGGATGCGGTAGCCGCGCCGCGCGAGGCGCTTACCGCTCCAGTAGCTCGCCGGCGCCCTGCTCGCGGAGCTGCCGGGCAAGGTCGCGGCCAACCGCCTCGGGGTCGGCCGCCGGGCCGCGCGCCGCGCCGGCGATGCGGCGGGTGCCGTCACCCGTGAGCACCGCCCCGGTCAACCGCAGCTCGTCGCCGTCGACCTCGCCGTGGGCGCCGATCGGCACCAGGCAACCGCCGCCGAGCCTCCGCAAAAACTCCCGCTCGGCCAGCACCGCCGCCCGCGTCGCCGGGTGGTTGAGCGGGTCGAGGAGCCGGCGCGTCTCGGCGTCGTCGCTGCGACACTCCAGCCCGAGCGCCCCCTGCCCCACCGCCGGCAGCATCCATGAACGGGCCAGAATCTCCGTGATATTCTCCTCCAGCCCGAGCCGCCGCAGCCCGGCTTCGGCGAGGATGATCGCGTCCAGGCCCGTCTCGTCGAGCTTGCGCAACCGCGTTTCGACGTTGCCGCGCACGCTCTCCACGCGCAGGTCGGGTCGCCGGTGCAGCAGCTGCGAGCGGCGGCGCAGGCTGCTGGTCGCCACCAGCGCGCCCGGCGGCAGGTCGTCGAAGCGGGCGTAGCGCCGCGACACGAACGCATCGCCGACCGGCCCCCGCTCCGGCACCGCCGCCAGGGTCAGCTCGGGCACCACCAGCGTCGGCAGATCCTTCAGGCTGTGAACGGCGACGTCGGCGCGCCCGTCGAGCAAGGCGTTCTGGATCTCCTTGGTGAACAGCCCGTCGCCGCCGATCTGCGCCAGCGGCCGGTCGCGGACGCGGTCGCCCTCCGTCTCGATGAGCACCAATTCGACCGGCCGCGGCGCCGCCAGCGGGCGCAGCAGCGTCTCGACGTGGTGGGCCTGCCACAGCGCCAGGGGACTTCGACGGGTGCCAATGCGTAGGGGAGTCATGCCGATGGCGCGCCGAGCGCGGTCAGGGTTTGTCGCAAATCGCCGATCACGTCCACGGCCGGGCGAGGGCCGGTCTGCAGCCGCTGGCGCACCGCCGCGTCGCGGTCGGCGGCGTCGAGCGCCAGCCACACCGGCGCCAGGCGCGCGGGGTCGTCGGCGTAGCGGGGGAACAGATGCCAGTGCAGGTGCGGCACCTGGTTGCCGAGCAGCTCGTAGTTCAGCTTGTGCGGCCGGCACACCCGCTCGATCGCCCGCGCCAGCAGGCACATCTCATCGAGGTAGCCGCGGCGGACGTCGTCGCTCAGCTCGCTCAGCTCGCGGGCATGGGTCCGCGCCACCAGCACGCAGTAGCCGGAATAGAACTGCCACGGGCCGAAAAAGGCGACGCTGTGCGGAAACGACCACACCACGTCCGCCGACGCGGTGGTCGGCAGGGCGGCCAGTTTGACACAGAACGGGCACGCATCGCCGTTCACGCGGTCGGTCCTCCGGACGGCGCTTCGGTGGGATCGGTCGGGGCCGGTTCGGCCGGCGGGGCAGCGGCGACCTCCGCCGGCCGCTCCTCGCGGTAGAGCAGATCGTACAGCCAGAACGCGCACGGCAGGCCGAACAGGCTGCCCTGCAGGCCCGGCCGATAGAGCGGGGGCGGTCGTTCGCCGGCGGTGAGCCGGAACCGGAGCATGCTCAGCACCAGCCACAGGCCGGCGAGCAGCCCGACCACGGTCAGCGCCGGCACTGTCCCCAGCGGCGACGGTCCCAGCCGGCGAGCCTTGGTCAGCAGCAGCCGGTAGTGGTCGAGGGCACGCAATAACCCCTTATTCGTCTCCCCTGGCGACGCCAGGTGACGCTCGATGTCGTTGCGTAACGTCCACCGCTTGTAGTCCGAGCTGTACACATCCCGCTCGGCATCGGCCGGCCAGCCGATCACCGACGCGAGCGGCCGCGGGTCCTGAACGATCAGCACATACAGACCGTGGAACCCCGGGTGTTCGCCCCGATAGGCGTCGGCCCGCGACTGCGCCTGTTCGCGGAGCCACTGCCGCTGCCGGCCGAGCGACGACCGCACCGGCTGGCCGGGCAAGTCGCGCACTGTCTCGATGGCGACGTCGATCTCGAACTCATGGCGGACGGAATCGATGCGCCGGTTGGCGTCCGCGACCGTGGCCCGATCGAACATCCCGGCGCGATCCCGTACCGCGCCGGTATCCCCGCCCTCGGCGCAGGCCAGGCCGACGACGCTCGTCAGCACGATCACCCCGAGCATCCCCGACCGCATCCGTCCCTCCGTTCTGCCTTTCATACTGCATTCTGCATTCTGCATTCTGCATTCTGCATTACTCAGGCTACCAGTCGCCGCCGCCACCACCGCCGTCGCCCCCGCCGCCCCAGTCGCCGCCGCCGGCATCATCGCCGCCGCCCCAGTCGCCGCCGCCACCGTCGTCCGTGGCACCCCAGTCGCCGCCGGCGGCATCGTCCGATCCGGCGGGAGCGGATGCGTCGGTGCCCCAGTCGCCGCCAGCCGAGGCGCCGCCGACGCCGGTGTCGCCAGTCATCCCGCCGCCGGTCGTCCCGCCGTAGCTGGGCGGGGTGATCGACGGCCCACCGCCGCCCCGGAAGAAGGTATCATACGCCCACATGCCCGCACCGGCGCCTAGCATGCCGCCCAGCATCGACGACAGAAACCCACCGCCGCCGGCTGCCGGTGCCCCGTAGCCCATCGCCGGACCACCCGGCCCGTAGTGGGCCGCCGGGCCAGCCTGGTACGCGCCGCGGTTGGTGAACCCTCGGATCATGCCGATCACCACCCACAGCACCAGCAGCACCACCAGCCCGACGCACACCCAGCCCCACAGCCCGCCGCCGGCCGCGCCGACCGGCAGGCCGCCCGAGGGCCGGAGGCTCTTCGTCGTGACCGGTCCGCCCTGGGCCGCCGTATTCCCGACGGTGCGCTCGAACACGCGAGCGACCTCGTCGACGCTGGACAGCAGCGCCTGGTCGGGGTTCTTGCCCAGCTGCGACGTCAGCGTCTTCGACAGCGCGGTGACCTCGCTGTCGGGGAACTCCTTCTGGCGCACCTTCGACCCGCTTTCGACCTGCACGCGGCGCGGCTCCTTGCTGATGAGCACGTAGACACCGTGGACGCCCTGGTTGGCATAGCGCGTCTCGGCCAGCTTGCGGAACAGCGCCGGCCGCTCCTCCTTCGCCGCCTTCTCGATGTGCTCCGGCGCTTGCCCAAACGTCTCGATCAGCAGGTCCTTCTGGTAGCGCTTCTTGATTTGCTCGATCTTGGCGTTGGCCTTGGCGATCGCCTCCTTGCTGAACAGCCCGGCGTCATCTTTCACCGTGAACACGTCCAGCGCTGCCAGCGCCGGGCCAGCCGTCGTCAGGGCGACGACGCCGGTCAGCACGGCGGTGAGCAGCAATCCAGGTATCCGTCGAAGCATGGCTGCGTGTCTCCTCTGTCGGCGTAACCTCATCCGTCACTTCTTGAGTGTTCCCGTCCCCTTATTCGTCGGCGCGGTCGCGCCCTTGAAGCTGGCCTCGATGGCGTCCAGCCCGGCGAGCAGGCCAGCGTCGAAGCTGCCCTCCTTGAACTTCTCGGTGATGGCGGTGAGCGTTTTGGTGCGGCTGGCGGCGGAAAAGGTCGTCTTCTGCGTCTCCGGGTCCATGTGAATGCGCAGATAGCGCGGCTTCTTGACGATCAGGATGTACACCCCGTTCAGGCCCAGCTCGCGCGACCGATCGAGCGTCAGTTTGGCGAAGAAGCGTCCCCGATCGTCCTCCTCCCTGGCCATTTTCTCCTGCTCGGGCGTCAGCGTGGCCAGCGTCTCGACGATCACGTCCTTGCGGTACTTCTCGTACAATTCGCGAATCTTCCTGTTCGCCTTGTCGACCGCCTCCTTGCCGAAGAACTTGCCGTCGTCCTTCAGCGGTGGCGGGTAGACGGCGCGGGCGGGGCCGGTCGACCCGAGCAGCAACGCGACGGTCAGCAGGACGGGGGAGACGAACCGGCGATACATCGGCGGACCCTCGACGGCGTGGGAAACCAGCCGCGGCGGCACGCGCCGGCCGCGGCCGTTCGTATCATTCTATTATCCACCGGATGCCGCTCGCGGACTACTGGTCAGGCGTCCGGGTGCGGCGGGGAGGGTTTGTTCGTGGCGCAACTGCATTCCACCACCGTACTGGCGGTCCGGCGAGGCGGCCGGGTGGCGCTGGGCGGCGACGGCCAGGTGACGCTCGGCAACGTGGTGTTCAAGAGCGACGCTCACAAGGTCCGCCGGCTGCACGGCGGCAAGATCCTCACCGGCTTCGCCGGCGCCAGCGCCGACGCCTTTGCTCTGCTGGAGCGGTTCGAGGCGAAGCTGAAGGATTTTCAGGGCAACGTACCGCGCTCGGCCACCGAGCTGGCCAAGGACTGGCGGACCGATCGCGCGCTGCGGCGGCTGGAGGCGATGCTGATCGTCGCTGACCGCGATCACCTGCTGGTGATCTCCGGCACCGGCGACGTGATTCAGCCGACCGACGGCATCGCCGCCATTGGCTCGGGTGGATCGTTCGCCGTCGCCGCCGCCCGCGCTGGTCGCCCCTCGACGCTCGACGCCGCCCATCGCCCGCGCGCCCTGGAGATCGCCGCCGCCTGTGCACTACCCAACGCAACATCTCCGTCGAGGGCGCTAGCGGCGCCATGTCACGTTGTCCGGCATGGAGGGCGGTTGCGAGGTCGCCCGCGCGCTGCCCCGTCAGCCGCCCTGTGCACACGGGGGTGGAGAACGAACGCCGGGTGACTCGCATCGCATGCCCACGCAGAGCCGTGGGCATCGCGCCCAGCGGACGCCGCTGGTCACGCATCGTCGGCCCCTGTCGTGACAGACGCCCGCTCAGCGGTGCCACGCCGGGGCGAAGAAGCCGACCGCCTCCTCGAACGACGCCTTGCGGCGGAAGTCGGCCGGGTCGTAGGCCGGGTTGTTCGGGTCGCGCTCCACCCAGCGGGGATGCTGGCGGCCGAAGTAGCTGCCGTAAAACTGGTAGTTGGTGTCGACCCAGCGGCTGACGATCATCAGCTCCCGCGGCGTGAGCAGGCGCGTGTGATCGGTCCGCGCGTTCTTCGGGTGCGCCGGCCGGGTGAGCAGGTCGATCAGCCGGCTGGTCGGACAGCCGAGGCTGCCGGGCGGCAGATAGGCGCCGTTGTAGTTGCCGCGGTCACCGTGGAGGAACGAAATGAACTCGGCGATGATCGGCCCGGCCAGCTCCTTCTTCGCCAGCTGCTCGTAGGACGTGTTGTAGTACGTCGTCACTTCGCCGGTCAGTCGCAGCCCGTCGGCCGGCGCCTTCGCGCCGTGGCACGAAACGCACTTGGCGTCGAGGATCGGTTGGATGTCGTTCGGGTAATGGATTACCTGGCCGGCCTTGCCGTCGCCGCCGTTCTCCGTCCGGTCGCACGGCTGCGGCTCGGGCAAGCTCGGCGCACGGGTCAGGGCGATCGGCCGGGTGATGTGGCCGCGGGCCGGCGGGCGGCTGGCGCTGGCGTGGCAGCCGGTGCAGGAGCGTGTCTCCCCCGGCTGATAGTTCACATAACTCCGCTCGCGCTGCACCTCGCGGAAGTTCTCGTCGAGCGCCTGCAGGAACAGGTTGCGGCCGGCCGGCACCAGGAAGTGTGCCGAGCCGTCCTTCTCCACCGGCACCACTCCCCACTGCACCCGCGGCCACAGCGCCGCCTTCCACTCCGAGCTGCTCAGCGACGGGTTCCACCGGCGGCCGGTCGACCAGTAGCGCGGGATCGCCTCGTTGACGCGCAGCCAGCGCACCTGTCCCGGCCGCACGCCCTCCATCCCCTCGGTGACGTCGTTCACCACACACAGCGCCTGATTGCTCTCCGCCAGCTTCGCGTCGCGCGGCGACCGTACCACCGGCGGAACGCGGCGGGCGACCAGCGGGAGCGGATGCCAGCACGACAGATTGGCGTCGGCGTGGATGCGCTGGTGACGGCCGGCGGTGTCGATCAGGTAGAGGGCGTAGGCGTTCGGCACATTCTGGCAGTGGTCGGCCGCCTTCACCTTGTACGACACCAGAAACGCACTCTCGCTCACTGGGAACGGGTGCGTGTACAAATGGCCGCTGCGGCCTGCCTGGTCGTGGACGAATCGGCCGTTACTGGCACGAAAAGACCAGCCGGCCTCCGACCGCCGCGAGACGAAGACGTGTGGGGTCAGGTTGACGACCGGATGGCGCGCATCGGCGGACACAAAACCGGGTTCGTTCGGGTCCGGGCCGGGGACACGCACGCCGCGGGCAAAGTCGATCAGCAGGATCGACCCGAGACAGCTGCCCTGCGGATAGTGGCAGGTGCCGACGCAGACGACGCGGTTACCGCCGCCGGGCAGGGGCTGCGGATACATGTAAACCGGCGTGGTATCGTCGGACAGGCCGAACAGCTCCTGCGACTTGGTGCCGTCGGGGTACATCGCCCACAGCGTTTTCGACACTCGCGCGCCGCGGTCGATGTATTCCCAGCGGTGGTACAGGATGCGCCTGTCGTCGAGCACCACCGGGCAGAACTCGTTGACCGGCTGCATGACAGCTGTTCGACGCCGCTGCCATCGGCGTTCATGCGATACAGGCAGGTGGCGACCAGGCGGGCCGATCCGCCGCACAGGACGGTGTGCTCGCAGCGGGTCGAGCAAGACGATCTTGCCGTCAGGCAGGTAGCACGGGTGGATGTCGTCGGTGTATGCCACGGGCGGCCCCAGCGCGCCACCCGGCTGCCTCGTCCTTCGGCGGGAATGACACCTGCCGCAACCTGCCGTCGACGTTCACCTCCCAGATGCGGAACCCCGACCGGGTGTCCTGGCGGAAATCGAACAGCAGTTTCTTGCCGTCGAACGACAGGCTGATCTTACCGACGAACCCCTTGCCGCCCGGCAGTCCGGCGGCGGTCACCACCGGGCGTTCGGTGCGGGTGCGGAGGTTGTAGACGTAGATGCCGTTCTCGGGCACGAACCGGTCCGGGCTGGTGCCGTTGTTGATGTCGGTATAGTAATGATCCGACGAGTACGGCTTTCGCTTGACGAAGACGATCTCGTCGCCGCCGACCTCGGCCGGGTCAACCGGCCGGTCAGCGACCGCCGCGACATCCGCCGGCCGTTCGGCGAGCAGGACCAGGCCGCACGCCATCGCCACAAGGGGCGCGATCCATCGGTTCGCGGTGGTGATCATCGGGGAAGTTCTCCTCGGACGAAGGCGGGATGCGAAGTCACGAGAGAGACGCAAGGGAGGTATAGATAAGCATATCCCCTATTGCCCGGCACGGCCAGACCAGCCCCGGCCGACGCCCGAACCCAGCCAGATCTCCTCCCAGGGTTTACACCCTGGGCTATTGACTGTCGCCCCTTCGGGGCTTGGGAACGGCTCCGAAGCGTCTGAGCCCCGTAGGGGCGGTAGTTAATAGCCCAGGGCGTCAGCCCTGGGAGCAGGCAACGGCCCAACGGTGTATCTCCTACTGACTACTGTCTACTGACTACTGACTACTGACTACTTCTTCTGACCGATCGGTGCTCGATGGAACAACTGCATCTGCTGCGTGATCTGCTGGTGGTGTTCGCCGTGGCCGGGGTGGTGGTGTTTCTGTTCCACCGGCTGCGGGTGCCGTCGGTGGTCGGGCTGCTGGTGGCGGGCGTGCTGATCGGGCCGTATGGATTCAGCCTGATCCGCGACCTGGACCGGGTGGAAACGCTGGCGGAGATTGGCGTTGTCGTGCTGCTGTTCGCGGTCGGGCTGGAGTTCTCGCTGCCGCGGCTGGTCGGGTTGGGGCGGCTGATGCTCCGCGTCGGCGTGCCGCAGGTCGGGCTGTGCCTGGGCGCCGGGCTGATCGCCACCTGGGGCTACTTCGGCGACCCGCGGCCGGCGCTGCTGGTCGGCATGCTGCTGGCCATGTCGAGCACGGCGGTGGTGTTCAAGCTGCTCACCGATCGCGGCGAGATGGCGTCGCCGCAGGGCAACGTGGCGACCGCTGTCCTGCTTTTTCAGGACCTGCTCGTCGTTGTCTGCATGCTGGTACTGCCGCTGCTGGCGGCCGACGGCGAGGCGAACGGGCCGCCGTTGTGGCAGTCGCTCGGCCTGGGCACCGAGGTGGTCGTCCTGCTGCTCTGGCCGGCCGGTACGTGGTGCCGCTGGTGCTGTTCCAGGTGGTCCGCACCCAGAACCGCGAGCTGTTCCTGATCGTGCTGGTACTGCTGTGCCTGGGCAGCTCGGCACAACGACCGGGGTGATGGGCTGGTCGGCTGGCGCTTGGGGGCGTTCCTGGCCGGGCTATCGCTGTCGGAGTCCGGACTACGCCACGCAGACGCTGGCCGAGGTGCTGCCGTTCCGCGACACGCTGGCGTGCCTGTTCTTCATCTCGGTGGGGATGCTGCTCGATTTGCGGTTCGTGATGGCCAACTTGCCGCTGGTGGCGGCGTCGGTGGCAACGGTGGTGCTGCTCAAGTGGGTCGCCGCGGCGGCGCCGACGCTGCTGGCCGGCTATCCGCTGCACGTGGCGGTGCTGACCGGGCTGGCGGCTGGCGCGCCGGTGGGCGAGTTCTCGTTCATCCTGGCCGAGCGCGGACTGCACCTGAAGCTGCTCGATCGCGACCGGTACCGGGCCGATTTCTGGCGACGGCGGTGCTGAGCATCGTGCCCGACGCCGGCGTTCCTGGGACTGACGCCGCGGCTGACGGTGTGGCTGGCGACTGCCGCTGTCGCGCTGGCGGGGAACGCGGCGGTCGGCCCGGTGGCGGAGGGGCACAGCCACCGCGACCACGTCATCATCCTCGGCTACGGGCTGAACGGCCGCAACCTGGCGCGGGTGTTGCGAGTCGTCGACATCGACTACGTGGTGCTGGAGCTGAACCCCGAGACGGTACGGCTGGCCCGCCAGGAGGGCGAGCCGGTGGTGTACGGCGACTGTACCCGGCCGCCGGTGCTCGGCCACCTGGGGGTACGGACAGCGCGGATGCTGGTGGTGGCGATCTCCGATCCGGTCAGCTCGCGGCGGGCGGTGCTGCTGGCGCGGCGGATGAATCCGGACCTGGCGATCATCGTCCGCACCCGTCATGTCGCCGAGGTGGAGCAGCTGCGGCAGCTCGGGGCGAACCTGATCATCCCGGAAGAGTTCGAGACGTCGGTCGAGATCTTCGCCCGTGTGCTGGAACACTACGCGGTGCCGCGCAACCTGATCCTCGGGCTGATCGACCGGGTGCGCGAGGACCATTACGAGGTGCTCCGCGACCTCCGCGGCTCGGCGACCAAGGTCGAGGTGCCGTTCGACCTGCTGGAAAAGATGGAGATCGAGACGTGCCAGGTCCGCCCTGACGGCGGGGTGGCCGGCCGCACCGTCGGCGAGCTGAACCTCCGCGCCGCCACCGGGGCATCGCTGGTCGCCGTCCGGCGCGGCGGGCAGCTGCTGACCAATCCGGGGGCCGACTTCCGGTTCGAGAGCGGCGACCTGGCCCTGCTGATCGGCGATCGGCCGCAGATCGACCGCACAATGCCTGCTCGACCCCGCCCTCGACGCCGGCTGAGGGCGGCGAACGGGCGCCCAATCGCCCTCACGCCCGTCGCTGCGGCTCCGGCGTGCCACCCGGCAGAGCGGCTGTTCTGGGTGGCACGCCCTGGCTCTGCGAAGGGCGTGGCGGTGGAGTGACCGTGAATCCACGCTTCACCACGCCCGTCGCTACGCTCCGAGCGTGCCACCCAACGGCCCGCCAGACGGTGTTGCCCGTCGCGCGCGGTTGCGAGTATCATCGGCGTGGCGGGCGGCTGCTGGAACAGGCCGCCGGCTCACCTCGGATTCTCCCCGGTCGCGGATCGACCGGCGTCGGCCCGGCTTTTGGGCGACGACCCCACTCGTCTACCCGTCTCGCAAGGATGCGGGAGGTTGACTCATGATCGCACGTTTCCTGGCCCGGACGGCCGGTGCGTGTCTGCTCGCTCTGCTCGCGGCGTCGTCCCTTCCCGCCGAGGAGCAGACGGCGGGAGCGACTGACGCCCCGGCGAAGCCGCGCCACCACCCCACCCGCGACGTCGGCCGACACGAGGGCGGAGTGGCGTCGCTCCACTACTCGCCCGACGGCAAGTACCTGGCGTCCGGCGGCGGCGACAAGACGGTCCGGCTGTGGGACGCCGCCACCGGCAAGCCGGTCCGTACCTGGACCGGACCGACGTCGTTCGCCTGCGCCGTCCGCTTCTCGCCCGACAGCAAGGTGCTGGCCGCCGCCGGGTACGAGAACGGGCCGAACAACCACATCTACCTGTTCGACGTCGCCACCGGCAAGGAGCTGCCGCGGCTACACGGCCACCCCAGCGGCGGGGTGCGGCGGCTGCTGTTCACCCCTGACGGCAAGCACCTGCTGTCCGGCGGGTTCGACGGGGTGGTGGCGGTGTGGGAGGTGAGCACCTTCCGCCAGGTGCGGCAGATCAAGGTGGAGGCGAGCACCGTCTACGGCCTCGCCCTGTCCCCCGACGGACGAACGCTGGCGACCGCCGGTCGCGACGGCGCCAAGCTGTGGGACGTCGCCACCGGCCGGCCGATCCCGCGCGACGGGATGAACCGCTTCAGCTGCGTGACCGTCTGCTTCTCGCCCGACGGCAAGCTGCTCGCCACCGGCGACGCCGGCAGCGTGGTGCTGTGGGAGGTGGTCACCGGCAAGGAAGTGCAGACGCTCAAGGGGTTCAAGGGCGAGGTGTCGCAGGTGCTGTTCTCGGCCGACGGCCGCACCCTGTACACCGGCAGCTACGACCGCTGTGTGCGGCTGTGGGAGGCGCGGACCGGCCAGCTGATTCGCGAGATCGAGGGCCACACCGGCTGGGTGTGGGGGATCAGCCTCAGTCCAGACGAGACGCACCTGGCGTCGTGCAGTCACGACGGCCGGGTGTTGATGTGGCGGCTGGACGAACGGCCGGCGGAACCGGCGGCGCGGCTGTCGCCGACCGACGTGGATAAGCACCTGGGGTCGCTGGCGTCGGCCGACGCCGGGGCCGCTTACCGGGCCGTCTGCGCCCTGGCCGGCGACCCCGACACCAGCCTGCCAGGGCTGGTCGACCGGCTGACGCGGACGAAACCGGCTGGCCCGTCGCGGGCGCGGATCGCGGCGCTGATTCGCGACCTGGACGCCGACGTCTACGCGGTCCGCGAGGCAGCGACGGCGGAGCTGGCGAAGATCGGCGTCCATGCGCTGTCGGCACTGCAGCAGGCGGCGGCGCACCCGCCGTCGCTGGAGGTGCGCAACCGGGCGCGGCGGCTGCTGGCACGGCTCGACCCGACCGAGCTGCCGGCCGAGGAGCTGGTCGCCCTGCGCTCGGTGCAGGCGCTGGAGTACATCGGCACCGCCGAGGCCCGCGCCGTGCTGCAGCGGCTGTCGCGCGGCGACGGCGGCGAATGGCTGGCCGCCGAGGCCACCCGCGCCATCCGCCGCCTCGGCCGCGACCGTGAAGCGTATGCGAGTAACCCGTAACTGGCCCTGTATCGGGGTGAACGCCGGCCGCCGTTGTCCCCGAGTTGGGGGATCCTGGCATTAGCCCCGGTGAACACACCGGGGGCAAGTGCGTGTCGACGTCCACCTCAGCGGGGCGCTCCCGCATCCGCCCCCCGGGGGCGAGTGCATCTCGACGACCAGCCAATGAGGGCGACACGCATCTGCCCCCGGTGTATTCACCGGGGGCTAAGAACAAGGTCGTTCGCGATCAGTAGCGTTCGCGGTCGATCTCGTCGATGGCGGCGCGAATGGCGGCCAGGCCGAGCGGGCCGGCGGCGCGGGCCTCGTAGTTACGGCGGACGTTCGGCTGCTGCGGGTCGGGAATGGCGCAGATGAAGTGCCACTCGTCGCGCTCCACGTTCTTCAGCTGCTGCCACACCACACCGCGGGCCAGCAATTGCCGCTGCAGACGCTCGTAGGAGTCGCCCGTGTCGCTGCCTCCGCCGGTCGGCGTGGCGGCGGTGGTGGTGGTCGCGGTGGCGGCGGTCGGTGTAAGCGTGGTGCCGGCCGGCAGCGGATCGACCGGAACCAGACGGGCGTCGGTCGGCCGCGGCGCCTTCAGGTTCACCTCACTGGCGGCGGTGCGCAGGTCGCCAGGGGTCGATGTGCCGCTCGCCAGCGCCGCCGGACTGGGCGGCGTGGTTGCCGGCTGCGGCAGCGGCGCCGGCTCGGCCGGGCCAGACGCCAGCAGCGGATCGACGGGCCGTTCCGGTCCCGCCAGCCGGCCGGCTGGCCGGGTCGGGATCGGTGAGCCGCCGACGAGTGGGTCGTTCTCCCGCGCCACCGGGGTGCCCTGGCAGCCGCTCATCCCGAGCAGGCCGGCCAGCACCACCCCGCCGGCCCGCGCCAGCGGCCCCGGCCGTCGCCCCCGCCCCGGCCCTGTGGTGAACCCGCGCATGACCCCGCCCCCCACGATGCGGCCCGCTTCCCCCGCCGGGCCTTCTTGACTCGCCTGCCGGCCGTCGTAGATCGATAGTTCGAGCGTACCCTGACCGGCGCGATGAGCGGCGGGCGATACCAAACTCCCGAGGTGGATGCAATGACAGTTTCCCGCGTGGCGGTCATCGGCGGTGACGGGATTGGCCCGGAGGTGGTCGAAGAGGCGATCCTGGTGGCCGACGCCGCCCTGAAAAAGCACGGCGGCCAGGTCGAGTGGAACCGCCTGCCGTGGTCCGGCACGCACTACCTGAAGGTCGGCCACATGATGCCGCCCGACGGCTGGGACACGCTGCTCAAGCACGACGCCGTGTTCCTCGGCGCCATCGGCCACCCCGAAGTTCCCGACCACATCACGATCCACGGCGTGCTGCTGCCGATGCGCCGCAAGTTCGATCAATACGTGAATTTGCGCCCGGCCTACCTGTTCGATGGAGTGCAGTCGCCGCTGCGCGACAAGGCGCCGGGGTCGATCGACATGCTGGTCTACCGCGAGAACACCGAGGGCGAGTACGCCCCGATCGGCGGCCGGCTGTACCAGGGTACGCCGCACGAGGTCGCCATCCAGACCAATACGTTCACCCGCCGCGGCTGTGACCGCATCATCCGCGCCGCCTTCGAGGGCGCCCGCACCCGCCGCAAGAAGGTGACGTCGATCACCAAGTCGAACGCCATGCAGTTTGGCATGGTGATGTGGGACGAGGTGTTCCGCGACGTGGCCAAGGAGTATCCCGACGTGCAGGCCAGCTCGCTGCTGGTCGACGCGGCGGCGATGGACTTCGTCCGCAAGCCGGAGGCGTTCGACGTGGTGGTGGCGAGCAACCTGTTCGGCGACATCCTCACCGACCTGAGCGCCATCGTCACGGGCAGCGTGGGGCTGGCGGCCAGCGCCAACATCAACCCGGAGCGCAAGTACCCGAGCATGTTCGAGCCGGTCCACGGATCGGCCCCCGACATCGCCGGCAAGGGCATCAGCAACCCGCTGGCGGCGATTCTGTCGGTCAGCATGCTGCTCGACTTCCTCAAGCTCACCGCGGCGGCCCAGGCGGTGCATGCGGCGGTGGCGACGGTGCTCAAGGAGGGGAAGGTCTGTACCCCCGACCTGGGCGGCAAGGCCAGCACCAGGGACGTCGGCCGGGCTGTCGCCGCGGCGGTCTGATCGATGGCCGGAAACGACGACGGCCGGGTACCTCGGGGAGAGGAACCCGGCCGTCGGTCGATTTACCAGCCGATTAGCGGTGCGCCGAGTGGCAGGTCTTGCACATCGAACCGATCTTGCCCATCGCACCCTGGGCCTTCTTGGCGTCCTTCGCCTCGATCGCCTCGTTCAGCGTCTTGACGCAGACGCAGTAGGTGCCGGTCTGCTTCTTCCACGACTCGGCGTCGCCCTTCTTGCACGGGTTCTTGGTCAGCGCCTTGGCCAGCTCGAACCACTCCTTGGCAGCCTCGGCCGCCTCGTCGGACTTCTTTTCCTTCAGAGCGGCGCTCACCTTGCTCTGCAGGCCGCCCTTGCCGTGGACCTTCTTCATGATGGCCTTGGTGGGGGTCACCTTGCCTTCGTCCTCGGCGCGGATCGAGGTGCCGGAGACGGCAGCCAGGACAATCGCGCCGGCGAGGAGGAACAGACGATTCATTACTAACTCTCCCTGTGACGATCCGCCGCACCGCCGGACCTCCCGGCAGCGCGACGGGTTCGTGTGTCATGACCAGACCGGACAATGAGGGACGGGCGCGTCTTCCCGTCCTGTGGATTAACGTCTGGAGTACCTCTGGCAGGGATCGAACCCGCTGCCGACTGGACTCGCCAACTTCTATTCCCGATGGTGCTTGCGGCTGCTTACGGGTACGGGGAGGTTCAACGATCACCGCAATTGGCCCGCCGGCCGCGAGGGCCGGAAAGCTGGCTCATCGTCAGAACGCCGACATCCCGCCGGTTGAGACAGAGGCATGAAGAGAAACCGGGTCCAGGCGGGAGCGCGGCTCAGGCGCGGGGAGGCGGAATGTCGGGAACAACAGCGATCGCGATACGCTTCAACTCCGGCAGGTCCGTCGTTCCAGCGGGGGTGGCGTCACGGGTCACGGCGACGGGCGGCGCCGCTGGCAGGCTGACGCCCCAGGAGAGCCACAGCGTCGACAGCCCGCGACACTGCCGCTCCTGCACGCCGATCACCCAGTGGACCAGCGGAGCCGGCGGAGACGTCGCGCCACATTCCGGGCACCCGTCGGCGTCCGCATCCTCGGCGGCGGGAGTCTGCTTGCAGCAGCCGCAACAGCCGCTACACGAGTCGCCAGCCCCACATCCGCAGGCGCGGACCTGCGCCGGGGAGGTTTCCCCGGTGGAAGAGGAGGTCAAACGGACCGGCACCGGAAAGCCGACAGCCCCGCCGAGGTATGCCGCCGCCAGGACCGCTACCAGCAGGCAGCGACCCAGACGGGCGAACAGCGGGTGGAATCCTCGGATGGTCATGTCCGTTGACCGGCTACTGGGGTGGATGGGAATAGGATAAGCGGCCCCGTCCGGTCAGGCAAGAGGGGGCGGCGCAATTCCCTCGTATCGCCGCAGCAGCAGGTGCTCGATCAGCCACGCCAGGGTGGCGAGGCAGCCGTCGTCGCGGTCGCGGGCAGGGACGAATTCCGACAGAAACACGCCACGCACCCGATCGGACCACACCGCGTCGATCACCGCCAGGACGACCGGCGGCGCCAGCCCGAACGGCACCGGCTGGCCGACGGCCGGGAACAGCACCGGGTCGAACACGTCGCAGTCGATGTCCAGGTACACCTCGTCCGCCGCGTCGGCCAGCCGGCTGCAGCTCCGCCAGCACGTTCGCCCCATCGGTCGCCAGCCGGGTGACCGGGAAGGTCGCCCGGAAGGTTCGGCCCACCTGCTCGGCGGGCAGCAGCAGGTCGCGGTGGCCGACGTTCACCAGCGGCGGCAGCGGACCGGCACAGTGGAGCAGGAAGTTGCCGTGCGACAGCTCGTCGGCGGTGTCGTGGAACTGGTGAATGTCGAGGTGGGCGTCCAGCTGCACCACCAGCACCGACTCGCCCCGCGCCGCCAGCTCGTCGTAGCACGGCAGCACGCCGAGGTGGTTGCCGCTCACCCACAGCAGGAAGTCGCCCGCCCGCAGCGCTCGCCGCACCAGACTCCGGCCCTGCTGCCGCCACCGACCCAGCCGTCCAGCGAGCCGAACTCCACCTCACGGAGCCGGACGTGCGGCGTGTACGCCCGCGCCCGCGTCGCCGCCGTCTCGCGCCGGTTGTCGGCGAGAATCTCGCGCACCGCCTCCGCCACCAACGGCGGCCCCGCCGCCGCCCCCGGCGAGCCGAACAGGTCGAACGGGAAAAACACCGCCGTCGTCTGCATGGATGGAAGAGGGGAACCACAAAGATCACAAAGAACACAAAGAAAGATCAGAAAGAAAGACAGAAGAGAGGGAAAAAGAGGGGAACCACAAAGATCACGAAGAACACAAAGAAAGATCAGAAAGAAAGACAGAAGAGAGAGATTAAATAAGACAAAGGAGAGAGGAGTAGAATCACTTTCTGATATTGAATTCCCATTCCTATTCCTCTTCCTCTCTGTGTCTTCCTCTGTGCCCCTCTGTGTCCTCTGTGGTGAGTCTTCTTCTTCCCTTATGCCTGGAGGTTTTGCAGCATTTCCTTGCGTGAGACGAGGCGCTGGCCGCGGCACTCCTCGATGTCCAGCGCGCGCAGCAGGCGGCGGCGCAGCTCGGCGCGGACGTCGTCGATGGCGCTGGCCGAGGTGCTGGGGAGGCACATGGTGCCGCCGGCGCGGCGGTCGTGTCCGCCGGCGCGGCCCATGCCGTTGACCACCTTGCGCAGCAGGTCGCCGGCGCGCGCGTCCGGCGCCGAGGATCGCATCGACAGAATCAGCTTGTCGTCGTACACGCCCGCCGCCAGGACCCAGTCGACTTCCTCGAAGCGCATCAGGAAGTCCGCCACCTCCGCCGCTAGTTCCGGCTGCGGCAGGTCGTTGATCCAGCTGATGATCAGTCGATCGTAGATGAACGACGACTGCAGCGCCTGTACCAGACAGCCGAAATAGCTCTGCGGCAGACGGGCGTTGCGGATGCGTGACAGCAGATCCTTGTCCGCCAGCGGATACAGGTACTGCAACGCGCTGTCGTCCAGCTCGCCCGCCTCCCGCGGGTAGCCGGCCAGCTCCGTCTCGATGCCGTACAGCAGGCCGGTCGCCAGCCGGCCGGGGATCGGCACACTCTGCTCGGTCAGGTAACTGGTCACCACCGAACAGGTGGCGCCGACCGTCTCGCGGACGTCGATGTACTCCACCCCGGTCAGGTCGCCCGGCGTGTCGTGATGATCGATAACCGCGTAGAGCGGGACCTTGCACGGGAAGTTGTGGCGGCCGGTGTTCGGCTGGCTGTCGACCATGACCACGCGGTCGCCGCTGCGGCACTGGAACTCTTCGATCGGGACGAGCGGAATGTCGAGCAGCTCGACCATCGCCCGGTTTTCCGCCCGGCTGATCACGCCGTCACGGATCATCCGCGTCGGCTTGCCGAGCCGGTATTCGACGAGATGAGCCAGCCCGAGCATGCTCCCGAGACTGTCGGGGTCGGGGTGGACGTGGCTGACAAAAATCACCTGGGACGCCTGCTGGAGTCCCGCCAGGAAGCGGTCGGATCGTCGGGAGGGAGGTTCTTGGCCATTCGATCCAGAACTGGCGCTCCGTTGCGCCATGGCGGGTTGTCCTCCGTAGCATCGCGTCGGGGAGGGAACGTGCCGATCGCTCGAACCGTTGTGCGTTCGCCGCAACCGGGCCACGTCCGAATGACTGACGTCCCTGGCCACCCCCGACCCAACTCAGGGGTTCCCGGCCGTCGCGAAGCGACTCGCCGAGAAGGCCTCCCTCGAACTCTGTACAGTGATTCTAGACCAGTCCGAGCGTCCTGCCAAGTTATGCACCGTCACTCCTTGATGCGACCAAGCGCCTCGACCCGCTCCCACTGCTCGTCGGTCACCGGCATGACCGACAGCCGGGGCAAGCGAACCAGCTCCCAGCCGGCGAGCGTCGGGTCGTCCTTGATCCGCGCCAGCGGCACCGGCCGATCCAGCGGACGGACCGCCGCCACCTCCACCACCACCGCCTTCGGGTCCGTGTCGTTCGGGTCGGAGCGCGGCCCGCCGACCACCCGCATCTCGCCAACCACCGCCTTCTCCTTGCCGGTGTGATAGAAGAACACCCGGTCGCCGACCTGTACCCGTCGTAGATGCTGCCGGGCCAGGGCGTTCGTCACCCCATCCCACACCGTCGTTCCGTCGCGCGCCAGGTCCGCGTAGCTGTAGTGCTCCGGCTCCTCCTTGAACAGCCACGCGCTCACCGCCGCCTCCTTCCCCGCTCTGCCTATTCTCACTCATCGCAGCGACCGGCACGATCGCCCACTGCCCAGCAGAAATCACGGCGGTTTTTTACCATTGCGTTCCGCCGGCCGCATTCGCCGGCGTAGAATGCGAGCGGCCACCGCCGTGGCTTCTGGACGCCGGTTCCGTTGCTCCTTTGTCACCACTCTGCACCACGACAACCGGGACCGGCGTTTTCCCATCTGTCCGCAGCTGACCATCCCATCTGCCAGAGGTGAGCATGTCGCAAGCGACCGTCGCGCCGTCCGTTCGTCCGTCGCGATCCCGGCCCACGCCCCCCGCCGTCCGTCCTCACACGGTCCGTCCGGCCGCTCGACCGCGCCCGGTCGCTCGCCCGTCCGTTGCTCCCCCTGCCCTCCGGGTCCAGGTCGACTCGTTGCAGCACTGGCTCGACCTGTGCGGCTGATGCAGTCCGGGGCGTGACTCGTGCAGGATGCGAGAATCGTAATCCGCGCCGCAGCTTCTCGCAAGAGTCAACCGCCGGATTCGCGGCCGAGCCAGCGCGTCAGCTGTTCACGCTGCCGGTCGGACAGATTGCGCGGCGGGGCAGCCAGGGCGTCCAGCCGCCGGGCCTCGTCCGCTTGCCCCTTGCCTTGCCGGACCTTGCCGGCCTCGTGCAGCACCCCCGCCAGCTGATAGCGGATGGTCGGGTCGGTCGGGTCGAGTGGCAGATAGCGCTCGATCACCTCGGCGGCCAGTTCGTACTGTTCCCGTGCCTTCGCCTCCAGCCGCCGTGCGATCTCCTTGCGCTCCTCGGGCGACGGCGTTGGGCGGGCGTCCTTTGGCGGCTCCGCCTCGATCCGGCGGACGGCCTGCCGCAGCACCGTGGCGATCCGCAGCCGCAAGTCCAGCTCGGCCAGGTAGCCGTCCGGCCCGTGCGGGTTGGCCTTCTGGGCGAGGACGGCATAGCTGATCGCCCGGTCGGCAGCCGTCGGCGGGCGCTCGGCCTCCGGCGCCAGCGCCCACAGCTGGCCGTACCAGGCGGCCAGCGTCACCAGCAGCCTGGCGTTGTCCGGGTCGTCGCGCCGCGTCCGTTCGAGCGGGTCGAGGATGCGGGCGCGGATGTACCCCTGCGGGTCGCGCAGCCGTTCGCCGGACGGTTTCGACATCTCGCGGACAAAGTGCGACCCCGCCAGCTGCGCCCGGCGGAGGACGTTGTCACTGTTGGCCGCCGGGTAGAACACGAACAGGAAGAACGCCGCCGCGGTCGCCAGGAACACCGGGGTGGCGAGCAGATTGATCGCCCGCAGCCGGCCGACCGCTCCCGCCGCCACCGGCGCGACGGTCGCCAGCAGCAACGCGGCGAACGCCAGCGCCGGCCCGCCCACGCTCGGGTAGTCGATGCCTGACCCGACCAGCATCAGCAGGACAAAGCCGGCCAGCCCGGCGGCGAGGGCGGCGACGTGTTCGGTCAGGCTCCACGCCACCCCTTCGAGCAGGCCGAACGCGGCGAACCACAGCACCGCCCGTACCCCGGCGGCCACCGCCTCGTCCATCACGTCTTCCATCGGCAGCGCGCCGGCGCGGAGGATGAACGACAGCACCAGCCCGACCATCCCGCCGGCGTAATACTCCCAGCGGATCACCCCGCCGGCTGCCGCCGACTCCTCCGCCGGGGGCGCGTCGTCGCCGCTGTCCTCGGCCGCGTTCTCTCGCCACCAGCGGGCCACGGCAACGCTCATCAGCCCGACCGCCGCGAGGAACGCCAGCGGTGCCAGCACCCCGGCATCGGCCCACAGGGCGAGCAGTGCCGACGAGGGGTCGTTGACGCGCGGGCCGGCGGTCTCGGCCATATAGTGCGGTTAG
This sequence comes from Gemmataceae bacterium, assembly GCA_046350215.1. Classification (GTDB taxonomy): domain Bacteria; phylum Planctomycetota; class Planctomycetia; order Gemmatales; family Gemmataceae; genus JAXMAU01. The sequence continues at coordinate 72,374 of JAXMAU010000009.1, forward strand.
AACAGCCCGAACCCCGCCGGCCCGACGCCGCGCCAGAAGTGGTGGACGACCACCTGCCACGCCGCCGGCCACACCTCGCGCCGCATCGCCCACCCCTCGGCGGGCAGCAGCCAGGCGGCCACGGTCGCGACAACGACGGTCAACAGCAGCCCCGCCTTCCATCCGCCCCACCGCGTCGGCCAGCGCATCACCAGGAGCGTCCCCACTCCGGCGACCACCACCGCCGCCACCGCCGGCCACACCTTCGTCAGCACCAGTCCCGCCACCGCCACCGCGGCGCACACCCCGAGCAGGCCGGTCAGCCAGCGCGGTCCGCCGCCGCGTCGACTCGCCACCACGGCGCCGACCAGCCCCGGCACCGTCAGCACCAGGAACGCCGCCAGGCTCGCCGGGTGGAAGTACGGCCCGTGCGCCTGCCGCTGGTCGAGTCGGCGGGTCAACTGCACCAGCTCCAGCGACGACGCCGTCAGGCTTCGCTCGGCCAGCGCTTCACGCAGGTAGGCGGCGGTGTCCTCCGACTCGGCCGCCGCGGCCGCGGTTCGCGGCAGGGTGACGGCCGACTGGTAAAGCGCCTCGCCGCCGACCGCCACCGCCACCGCCAGCACCACCGCCGTCAGCCCGTGCCGCTCCTCCGGCCGCACCGCCAGCTGGCGGACCAGGAAGAACATCAGCACCATGCCCAGACCGTCCCAGGCGGCCAGCCACGCCGCGCGCTGGTACGCCGCCGCGGCGGCGCCGGCGAACAGCAGCGGCGCCAGCGCCAGCACCGCCACGTCGACCGCCCCGCCGACAACCGTCTCGTGGCCCGCCCACGTCCGCCATGCTGCCCAGCCGGCGCAGCCGAGCAGCACCAGGAACGGCAGCGTCAACCCGCCCGGATCAGCGAACTCCGATGTCAGGCCGGGGAACTCGCCGCCGACGATCGGCCGGGCAACCAGCACCGTGGTCAGCAGCACCAGCAGCACGCGGCGGAGCACGTCGGTGCCGGGTAGGTCGGCGGTCGGCACGGGCGCCGGCGGGCGGAGGGTGGGTCGGCGGACCCGTTGGCGTTTGCTCATGACGGATGCGGTCCTTCCCCACGGGAGTACGACTCGTCCGCGCTGGCCAGCCGCTGGCGATAGTGAGCGCGGGCCAGGTTCAAAAACGCGATCACCTCGGGCAGCCGATAGTCGGCGTAGGTCCACGGCCACGGCGCGAAGGTGCCGGCGCGGAACTGCAGCGTCACCTCGGCGAAGATGCCGTCGCGGAGGTAGATGCGATGCGCCTGATCCTTGGTGGTTGCCAGTAAGAACTTACCGAGAACGAGTGTGCCGGGGTCGAGGTTGAGCGGCCGGGCATCGGGATACTCGCCGCTGGCGGCGGCCTCACGCTCCAGCGCGTTGGCGGCCAACTTGGCGTCCGCCAGCGCGTCGAGCGGCAGCAGCCGGTCGAACGCCCACAGCACCTTGCGCAGCCCGCCGCCCATCGTCGGCGCGTAGTAACTCGTCTGGTCGAAGGCGTACTCGGCGCTCGTCAGCCCGATCGGGCCGAAGTGCTCCTCCAGCCGCGGCCGCGCCCAGGCCAGCGCGGCGGGGTGGCGGCTGAACGCGGCGACGAGGAGCAGTCCCGGTGGCGGGAGGCGCGGGTTGGCCATAAGGCGTTACTCGGTCCGGCCAGCGGCGTCGACCAGCCGATCGATGGCGGCGTCCAGCTCCTTCGACTCCGGCCAGCCCATCCAGATGCCGCGGACCACGCCCTGGTGGTCGATCAGCACCAGGCTCGGCCACAGGTCGATCTCCCAGCGGGTGGCGATCGGTCCGCCGACCCCGCCGCCGTCCCACCACGAGCGCCAGGTCAGCTTCTCCTGCTGCATCGCCGCCCGGGCGTCGGCCCGATCCGGGTCGGCGTTCACCCCGACCAGGACGAACGGCTTCTTGCGCAGCCGATACACCAGGCCGCGTTCATACGGGTAGTTCGTGCGGCTGGCAGCGAAGCCGTCGCCCCAGAAGTCGACCAGCACCACCTTGCCGCGCAGTTCGCTCAGCCGCAGCGGCTTGCCGGCCAGGTCGTCGCCGTCGATCTCCGGCGCCACCCGGTCGACGTCGACCGGCGCGCGGATCGCCCCCAGATTCGCGCGCGCCAGCGCTCCGAGCGTGCCGTGCGTCGGATGACGCGTATCGCCATACTGGTCGACGACGCGCTGGAACAGCTTCGCCGCCTCGCTCAGCAGCCGATCCGGGTCACGGGCGACCAGCGCCGCGATCGCCGCCTTGCCCCACACCTGCTCCTGCGCGGCCACTCCCTTGGCGTCGTCCTTGAGCAGGCGGATCAGCCGCCCGCGGTGCTTGAGGTTGGCGGCCAGCGACACGCACGCCCGCGCCTGCACCGCCGGCAGCGGCGACTTCTCCAGCACCGTGCGCAGGAACCGCTCGCTGGCCGGGTCGAGGCTGAACACCAGCTGGGTACACAGCCGGCCGACGCGCTCGTCCTTGACGTACTCGCTCTGCAACAGGTCGAGCGCCTGCGGCCGCAGCGTTGCCTCGCGCGCGTCGGGCGCGGTCGGGTGGGTGACGATCCACACCAGCGCCTCGACCGCGACCGGGCTGGTCGGATAGCGCCGCACCACCTCGGCGAATCGCTCGACGTAGGCGGATGCGTGCGGGAAGCGGGTGCGGAACAGCTCCTGCTTCTGTTCCGGGGTTTTGGCGCGAGCCGCCGCCTGCTGATATTCCGCCAGCGCGACGGCGTGCTCCTTCACCAGCGCCTGATAGGCGTCGAGCGCCGCCTTCATCTTCGCGTCGGCGGGGTCGGGCGGCTGGGCGGTGGCGGTCATCGTCAGGACAAGGAGCAACAGGGCAGTCCGCGCCACCATCGGGGCACCTTTCTCGAAATCCGGGACAACGGCGACTCACCGCAGCTTCTGCTGCCGCAGGAGATCATTCAACCAGCGGCGGTCGTCATCGGCCAGCGGCACCGCCGGATCTCGGCGGTAATCGACCCGCTCGGCGAACCCGCCCAGGTCGTAGCAGCGGGTGAACACCGTCTGCAGGTCGACCACCGTGTCGCGGTCGTCGGACGCCAGCGGCAGCTTGAAGCGCGGCAGGCGCTTGCGCACCGTGGCGGTGTAGATCTCGTACCGATCCGGCTGGGTGGCGCGGGTGACGGTGACGACGTGGTCGCGGTCGGGCAGCGTGTCGCGCGGGTAGTCGAGCAGCGGCTGGCCCTGCAGCAGCAGGTCGATCTCGATCAGGTTGGCGCCGGACGACCGGCCGTCGCGCCGCTTCTCCAGGTAGGCGGCGCGGCCTTGCGGGGTGGTCTTGTTGGCCGGGCTGGGCAGTTCGATCAGGCTGACCAGCCGGTTGTCGCTCCGCTGGCGGATCTCCAGATACTCCTCGCGGTGCTCCTCGCGGATGACCGAGGTGAACAGCGCCTGTTCGGTGACGTAGCTCCGCTGGCCGAGGCGCGCGCGGTAGCGGTCGCCGATCGCCGGCAGCAGGGTCTGGTGGAGCGTGCCGATCAGGTGGTGCTGGAACAGCGGCCAGCAACCTGCCTCTTCGAGGTACGGGTCCATTCCGGGAAAGGGACATGGCATGGTGTGCTGCTCCCTCGCGAATCGGACCGCGGCGAGACGACCTGCGGGGCCGGCGAGAACGTCGGGGATGCCCCCCCGCCGGGATCGCTCGCTGCGCTGACATGGGATTCCCCATTATACTGCACCCCGATGCCCACACCAGCAGGCACTGCGGGTGTTTTTCAGGCGCCGCCCGGCCGGGCCACCACCAGGCGCACCACCTCGGTGCTGCGCCACGCCCGCGCCACGGCGTCGGCCAGATTGGCGGCGGTACAGGTCGGCTCGGGGAACAGCGTCACCGTGCCGCCCTCGGCGATGGCGTGCAGCGCGCCGGCGGCGCGCACCTGGCTGGTCAGGCTGGCGCGGTCGTCCCACGGCGTTAATCCAGCGGCAGTCTCGCGCGTCGGCAGCACGTCGGCTGCCAGGGTCGCCGCGGCGGGCGCGTCGAGACACACGTCCATCTGCGCCAGCCGGCCCTCCTGGTCGAGTACCTCGCGCAGCCGGCGGACGATCTGCCGGCCCAGTTCCAGCGACGGCCCGCCGTTCGCCAGCCCCCAGCCGGTCATCAGCCGCACCGTCTCGTCCAGCCCGAGCGGCACCGCCACGAACCGCGCCCGGTCGAGCAGGAAGCCGCTCGTCACTCCCGGTGCGGCGTCGCCTCCGGCGGCGCGGCGCCGGTCCACACGGCGGACGTGGTCGCGCTTCTGCACCGCCACGCTCAGCCCCAGCCGCACCAGGCTGCCCAGCCGCTGCAGGTAGCGCGGCGGATCGGCCAGCATCCCCGGCTGCCGCGCCAGCGCGGGCAGGTTCAGGCCGACCAGCAGCAGCGTCACCGGCCGCCGCCGGTCCAGGCCCTCCGCCAGCGCCACCGGCCGCCGCGGTCGATCACACACCAGGCCGACGTTCATGCCGGCTAACATCGCCGCCGTCACCACAAGCAGTCGGTCACGGTGAACCGGCTCGAAGTCGCGTGCTGACAGATGCCAGTCGATCCGTACCGCCGGACCGTCCGCCGCCGGCGCCAGCACGTCGAACAGCCCGTCGGCCGCCTCGCGCAGCCGGCCTTCCTCGTCGACCGGCGACGACTGATCGGCGAACAGCGGACCGGCGGCCAGGGCGTCGGCCCAGCCCGGCGGGGTTGCCACGTTCAGGTTCACCACCACCTGCCGGCCGGTCCGCGTCTGTCCAGCAGTCACGGCGGCGGCCAGCTCGACGGTGCTCCGTTCGCCCGCCAGGTACTCCAGCCCGTCGACCGCGATCAGCCGGCCGACCAGCCGCCGGGCGCGGTCGAACGCGCCGTCGAGCGGCACCTCGGCGCCGAGTACGCATCCGTCCAGGGCGTCGGCGGTGTCCTGCCCGGTCAGGACGATGACCCCTCGTCCGCCGCCGCCGTCAGGTCGCGGGTGTACAGCCCGGCGAGCGACCAGTCGCGCGCCGCCGCCGCCCGCTGCGCCGGCGCGCCGGTTCGCCGTCCGGTCGTTGTCCCCCGCGCGGAAGCCGCGCGCCAGGTCGTGCTGGCCCAGCTCGGTCAGCACCTGGTCGACGACCTCGGCGATCCGCGTTGTCGTCGGCGTCTCGCCCTCGCAGTCGACCGCCAGGAAGTGGACCACGGTATCGGCCAGCTCGCGGGCCAGGAAGGCGTCCGGCCGGCCGAGCCGTTCGGTCACCGCGAACAGGGCACGGCTGAGGCGATCGGCCTCGAACGGCGCCAGCGACCCGTCGCGCTTGCACACCCAGCTCGGCGGCGCCGGCTCGCGCATCGTCTGCCCTCCGGGGCCGTCAGGCCGGCGTGTCGCGGCCGACGTCGAACCACTCGAACGCCTTGCCCACCAGGGGCACCAGCACCGCCCCGGCCAGGAAGAACACCAGCCACGCCGCCACCAGGCTGGCCCACTGGTCGCCAGTCACCAGCGCCAGCACCACCCAGCCGAGCGCCGCCACCCCGCCGACCACCCCCAGCCCGAACAGCTTGCCCATCGACAGCAGCACGTTGCGTCCCAGCGCCTGAAAATCGCCCGGCGTCGCCGCCATCAGCCGCACCGGAAACAGCAGGAATAACAGGTTATCCATCGCCACCAGGAAGAACGTGTACGGGATCGCCAGCACACCGGCCACCAGCAGCACCGGCAGCTGTCCCGGCCAGCGCACCGCCGCCAGCAGGAACAGCCCCCCCTGTAGCGCCGACAGCAGCAGCGTCGGCACCACCAGCTGCCCCAGCGCCAGCCGCCATGGTACGATCGGCAGCGTCTTCAGGATGGCGATGCGGTCCAGGTCGCCGCGGAAGTCGAACGGCACGAGGTTCGTCAAAAACAGCGCCATCCACACCGTCAGGATGCCCAGCATCACCAGCACTAGCTCTTGCTCGTCCAGCTTTTCGCGGCCGAACGACAGCAGCAGTGCAGCGGTCATGACCGCCATCACCAGGACGATGCGCCCCAGTCCCCGTACCCCGGCCACCATCTGCCGCCAGACGATCGGCCCGACGCCGCCCAGGTGCGGGAACACCGGCACCGCCCACCGCCGCTTTCGCCGTGGTCCGGCCGCCTCCGTCACCTCGGCGTTCTTGCCGCGCAGACGCTGGATGCGGGCGTAGATGCGGGCACTGGTGGCGGCGGCCGCCTCCTCGTAGTGCGCATCGAGGGTGAACACCAGGAACACCAGCGCCGCGTTGACCGCCAGCGCCGCCAGGGCCGGCACCGCCAGCTCGCTCGCCGAGTGCGCCAGCATCGCCGCGAAGATCGGTCGCAGCGGCGTCGCTACCACGCGCCACGCCGTCGTATCGAGCAGCGCCTCGGGGTGGCTGGCCACTCCCTCGCCCGCCTGCCACAGCACCGCCGCGCCGGCCAGCGCCACCGCCAGCAGCGCCAGTCGCCGGCCGCGACCGTACCCGGTCTCTCCCGCCGCGCTCGCCAGCAAGGCAAGCGCCGTGGTGAACAGCTGCATGAACGTGGTCGCCAGCAGCACCCCCAGCACGGTCGCCGGGAACCACCCGTCGCGGACGCGGAACACCGCCGCCATGATGAGAGTCGCCGGCAGACCGACCAGCAGCGTCAGTAGCAGCTTGTACGCCAGCACCTGGCGCCGGCCGAACGGGCCGGGGAACAAAAACTGCACCTCGGCCGGAGTGAAGTACAGCGCTCGTTCATGCGACGAGAACAGCAGGTTGGTCACGCAGTAGAAGATCAGCAGCGCCGGGCCGTAGCGGCGGACCTCGATCGGGTCCATTCCGCCGCCCGGCCGGGCCACCGCCAGGCTGATCAGCCACGGCACGAACACGATCATCCCGAGCAGCGCCAGCAGCACGCCGCGGACGGTCGTCAGGCTCCGCCCCAGGTAGCGCAGCCAGCCGCGCATCTGCAAGCCGAGCAGCACCCACAGCGCCCCGCTCATGGCTGCTGCCCCCCGTCGTCGGCCGGCGGCGGGACCGCCACCGCCTCCATCACCGGCGCTTCGGCGGCCGGCGGCACGATCGGCGGTGGCGGCGCCTCGGTCAGCCGGAAGAACATCTGCTCCAGCGTCTCGTGGCGCCCCTCGGTGGCCAGCTCGGCGCGCAGGTCGTCCAGCCGGGCGTGCCGCAGCACCTGGCCGCGGTGCATGATGAGGACGGTGGTGATCAGGTCCTCGAACAGCGACAGCAGGTGTGAGCTGACGATGATGGCGGCGCCCCAGCCGGCGTGCTCGCGGATGAGCGCCTTCATGGTGCGGATGCCGCGCGGGTCGGGGCCGGTGAACGGTTCGTCGAGCAGCACGGCACGGGGCATGTGCAGCCATCCGCACGCCAGGGCGAGCTTTTGCCGCATGCCGCGCGACAGCTCGGCCGCCGGGGCGTCGCGTTTCTCGGTCAGTTCCAGCCGTTCCAGCAGCGCCTCCGCGCGCGGCTTCCAGGCGGTCAGCCGGTACGCGCTGGCGATGAAGCAGAAATGCTCCCACACCGTCAGCCGGTCGAACAGCTGCGGGTCGTCGGGGACATAGGCGAGGACGGATTTCGCCGCCACCGGGTCAAGGACGATGTCATGTCCGTCGAGCAGCAACCGGCCATGCGTCGGGGAGAGGATACCGGCGAGCGCACGGAGGGTCGTGGTCTTGCCGGCGCCGTTTGGTCCGAGCAGCCCGAGGACCTCGCCGGCGGCGACGGTGAAGCTGACTCCGGCGACGGCCACCGTCGTGCCGTAGTTCTTGTGATACTCCTCGACCACGATCGACACGGTGTGCCCTCGCGTGCGGGTCCTGGGGAAAGCCGCTCCATTGTAAGTCGCCCCGCCGGGGGAAGAAAGGCGGACAATGGGTCTTCGCCGCCATCTGATCCCAGCGGCGTTCGACGCCTGGTGCCATGCTCACGCTTGCGTGGGCATGAGAAGCGAGGATCGTTCCTGGAACGGGGCCGGTCGGCGAGATGCCGCATGCCCACGCTTGCGTGGGCATGGCACCGAAGCGATTGCTCTTTCTTTTCCTCCTCTTCTTCTTCCTCTCCTTTCTGTTCTTTCTTCGTGTTCTTTGTGCCCTTTGTGGTTCACTCTCTTCTTCGTCGCGGCGAGAAACGCCGGGTTCGCCGTCCGGTGGAGGGGGGCGGTGCGGGCGGTCCGTATTGACCGGGTGTCGATGCGCCCTTTAGACTGACGTACTGTGGAAGATTGGGTAAAAGGCAGCCTGGGGGTGGCAACCCGCGAGAGGGCGGACGTTCCTCTCGCTCGACGACTAGGCAGGGATTGGCGTTACGCCCGGTCAGGCCGACCGGGCGCTCGACCCGTGGAGGCGTCGTGTCGATGAGCACCGAACAAGGCAAGATGGACAGCGGTTTCTGGGACAAGCTCGGCGACGGGCTATCCGCGTTCTCCGACGGGGTCAGCCGGTTCCTCACCCGCCTGTTCGGATCCAGTAACGAGCGCTACATTCGCAAGCTCGGCTACATCCGCCCGTCCCGGCCGGGCGAGCCGCACACCGTCATCCCCGGTTCGCTGCTGGCGCAGATCAACTCCTACGAGGAGAAGATGCGCGCCCTCTCCGACGAGGAGCTGCGCGGGCTGACTCCCAAGTTCCGTGAGAAGCTGGCTCAGGGCGCCACCCTCGACGACCTGCTGCCCGAGGCGTTCGCCGCCTGCCGCGAGGCCGGCCGCCGCACCAAGAACATGCGGCACTTCGACGTGCAGATGCTCGGTGGCATTGTGCTTCATCGCGGCAACATTGGCGAGATGGTCACCGGCGAGGGCAAAACGCTCGTCGCCACCCTGCCGGCGTTTCTCAACGCGCTGGAGGGCAAGGGCGTCCACATCATCACCGTCAATGACTACCTGGCCCGCCGCGACTGCGAGTGGATGCTGCCGATCTACCGCGCCCTGGGCGTGTCCGCCGGCTTCATCCAGGCCGACATGGACCCCGGCGACCGGCGCGTCGCCTACGACTGCGACATCACCTACGGCACCAACTCCGAGTTCGGCTTCGACTACCTGCGCGACAACATGAAGCCGGCGCGCTGGGGCGATCCGAACTACCTGCCCTGGCAGCAGCAGGTGCAGAAGGCGCTCAACTTCGCCATCATCGACGAGGTCGACAACATCCTCATCGACGAGGCGCGTACCCCGCTCATCATCTCCGGCCAGGCGTTCACCGACGTCCGCCGCTACGACAAGGCCAACGCCATCGCCGTGCAGCTGTCCGAGCTGCAGAAGTCCACGCCCGGCAAGTACTTCGAGATCAAGGAGAAGGAGCACACCTGCCACCTGACCGACGAGGGCGTGCGCAAGGCCGAGGAGCTGGCCGGGGTGGAGAGCTTCTACACCGCCGGCAACATGGAGTGGCCGCACCTGATCGACAATGCGCTCAAGGCCCACCACCTGTACAAGCGCGACAAGCGGTATGCCGTTACTCGGAACGAGGACGGCGAGATGGCGATCATCATCATCGACGAGTTCACCGGCCGACTGATGCACGGCCGGCAGTGGTCCGACGGGCTGCACCAGGCAGTCGAGGCCAAGCACTCGCGCGACGGGGTGAAGATCAAGGAAGAGACGCAAACGCTGGCGACGGTGACGCTGCAGAACTTCTTCCGCATGTACAAGAAGCTGGCGGGCATGACCGGCACCGCCATGACCGAGATGGACGAGTTCTGGAAGATCTATCACCTGGAAGTCATCGCCGTCCCGACCAACCGGCCGCTCGTCCGCATCGACCACGCCGACGTCATCTTCCGCACCGAGAAGGAGAAGTGGACCTCCTGCGTCGAGGAGGTGGTCGAGGTTCAGAAGCAGGGGCGGCCGATCCTGATCGGCACCACCGACGTGGACAAGTCGCTCAAGCTGGCTGAGCTGCTGCGGCGGCGCGGCATCAAGCACGAGCTGCTCAACGCCTTGCCCGAACACGCCGCCCGCGAGGCCGACATCGTCGCCCAGGCCGGCCGCATCGGCGCTGTCACCATCGCCACCAACATGGCCGGCCGCGGCACCGACATCATCCTCGGCGGCAATCCCGAGACCATGGCCTGGGCGCAGCTGCGGCACAAGTACGCCTCCCGCCTCGACGTCCCCGAGGCCGAGTGGAAGGCGACGGTTGACGCCATCGAGGCCAAGGAGAAGACCAAGGAAGAAGGCCGCAAGGTGGCCGGCATGGGCGGGCTGCACATCATCGGCACCGAGCGCCACGAGGCCCGCCGCATCGACAACCAGCTGCGCGGCCGCGCCGGCCGCCAGGGCGACCCCGGCTCCAGCCGCTTCTACCTGTCGCTCGAAGACGACCTGATGCGCATCTTTGCCGGCGAATGGGTGTCCACCCTGCTCGCTCGCCTCGGCATGGAAGAGGGCCAGGCGATCGAAAGCCGCATGGTCAGCCGCCGCATCTCCGCCGCCCAGAAGAAGGTCGAGGAACGGAACTTCGACAGCCGCAAGCACCTGCTCGAATACGACGAGGTGATGGACCACCAGCGCAAGGAGGTCTACGGCTACCGCCAGCGCATCCTCAGTGGCACCAACTGCAAGGTGCTGATCCTCGGCATGTTCGACCGGCAGGTCGAGCTGGCCGTCGAGCGGTTTCTGGACAAGGACTATGGCGCCGAGACGTTCGCCCAGTTCGCCGCCAGCCGACTGGGGGTGGAGTTCGACGGCTCCGACTTCGCCCGCGCCACCTTCGACGAGGCCGACCGCGCCGCCCGCGACAAGGCGCACCGCTACATCCCCACGTTCGTGCAGGAGATCATCGACGAGAACCTCGGCGCCGAAGATCCCGACGAGTGGAACTGGCAGGCGCTGTCGCATCAAGCGAACACCCGCTACGGGCTGAAGACGACCGACCGGCAGCTCAAGCAGATCGGCAAGGATCACCTGGCCGAGTATCTGACCGAGCAGGCCCAGGCCACGGTCAACGCCATCGACCTGAGCGAAGGGCAGCCGTACCTGGCCGCCGACTGGGGGCCGCGGTCGCTGTGCGACTGGGCGCGGCTGAAGTACGGCGTGCGCCTGGCCGTCGACGAGGTCGCCGGCAAGAACGAGGGCCAGATCAAGGAGCTGCTGCAGCAGCGAATCCGCGAGCTGTACCACCAGAAGGAGGCCGAGTTCCGGTGAAGGCCGGCATGGCCCAGTTCATGAGCGATCGGGCACGAACGGCGCCGGGCCAGCTTGAAGTACAACCGCGAGGGCTGTACCTGTGGGCGAAGGAGCGGTTTCCGTCCGCCGGCGAGCGGCTCAAGGAGGACGACTTCCGCACCCAGTCGCGGCAGAAGCTGCTGGAAGTCTTGCTGGACGCCAGCAAGACGGCGTTCCCGGCTTCCGCCCAGGAGCTGATCGACGAGCAGATCGACGAGGTGTTTGAGGGGTCGAAGCGGGAATGCGACGCCGACGACGCTCGCGAGCTGGCCGCCTGGGTGCAGAAGCAGTTCGGCGTCACCGTGCCGGAGGCGGAGCTGGTTGGCGAGCCGGTCGAGGGCGTGCGCAGCCGGCTGTGGACGGCCTACGACCAGGCGTTCCGCCCCGAGATGCGGCAGATGGAGCGCAGCCTGGTGCTGATGCAGCTGGACCAGTCGTGGAAGAACCACCTGTACACGATGGACCATTTGCGATCCGGTATCGGCCTGGTCGGCTACGCCCAGGAAGACCCGAAGACGGTGTACAAGCAGGAAGGCATGAAAGAGTTCCGCGCCATGTGGGAGGGGGTCGAGGACAAGATCACCGAGATGGTCTTCCGCATGGAGGAGACGGACGCCTTCCAGGAGACGATCTGGAACATCGGCGCGACGGTGCATGAAACCGCCACGTCCGGACTGAAGGCGCCGCCGCCGCCGTCGGACGGTTCGCAGGAGCAAGGCAGCACCGGCGAGACGAAGAAGACCGACCCGATCCGCAACCGCGGCGAGAAGGTCGGCCGCAACGACCCGTGCCCGTGCGGTTCCGGCAAGAAGTACAAGAACTGCCACATGCGGCAGACGGTGTGAAGTTCGCCCCCGTTTTTAGCCCCCGGTGAATACACCGGGGGCGGATGCGGAGCGCTTTGGTGATCCTCGCCACACGGGGGCGGATGCGAGTCGCCCCGCTCGGGTGGTCGTCGACACGCCCCGGTGTGTTCACCGGGGCTAAAAAGCACGAAGTCGCCCTCCGTCAGGTCGATGCGGAACGTGGCCTGACCGTTGGCGAACGTCACCGGCAGCGGTTTCTGGCCGGTCACACTCCAGGCCCGCGCCGGTGGCTGCGGCAGCCGTACCTGCACCGTCAGCCCGGTGAGCGGCTCGTTCGTCCAGTTCACAAGCGTCAGCAGCGATCCGCCCGGGGCGTCGATCACGATCGCCTCGACGCCGTCGCGGTCGCACGTCACTGCCTGTTCGGGCTTGCGGGCCGTCACCGCCAGGCGAGCCAGCCGCGTCGCCGCGGCGTCGAAGCTGGCCGGGTTGTACACGGTGCCGCGCCCGCCGCGAGCGTAGGGAATGCGCCGCAACCCGGTCCGCAGCCACGCTGCGCCGGCCAGCGTGCCGACGGCATACGCCTCGCCCTTGCCGTGCCGCCGCACCGTCACCGCCGCGGCGCCGTCGTCCCACGTCGCCAGCGACTTCGCCTCGGCCGGCACCAGCGCCTGCCGCATCCCGTAGGCCGGCACCTTGCCGCCGTCGAGGGTGATCGTCCCGATCGCCGGTAGCAGCGGTAGTTCCAGCAGGGTTCGCGGCGCGATCGCGTTCTTGCTGGTGGTCACCGCCTTCAGCCCGAGCAGCCGCGGCAGACCGGGGTCGCTCTCGTCGAACTCGTTGCGGTGCCCCAGCCCGGCGGCGGCGTACAGCGTGCCGCCCGCCTGCACCCAGGCGTCCAGCGCCGCCACCGTCCGCCGCTCCACCCACTCGCCGGCGAAGTAGACCACGTCGAACCGCTTCAGAATGCCGTCGGCGATGTCGTCCTCGGTGATCAGCTCGACCGCGTGGCCAGCGTGCCGCAGCGCCAGGTAGAGGTATTGCTGGTCCTTGCGACAGAGCGTCTGGTGGACCTTGTCGGGCGCGTTCTGGCAGCGGCGGAGGAACGGGTCGCTCGCCCTGTCGACCTGCAGACGGGACTCGTTGAAGTCGGTAGCGCGGCCGGTGACGACGGCGACGCGAGCGGGCCGCACCGTGCCGGCCTGCTGGACCGCCTCCACCTCGCCGGTGTCGAAGATCGACTCGGACAGCGTGCGAAAGGTGTCGCGGTAGCCCCAGCCAACGTAGTTCTCGGTGAACCGCTCCGCCGGCGCCACCCAGAAATGATCGACGTGAGCGGCGCCGTAGCCGATGGCGGTGAGCAGGTTGCGGCGAAGCATGCCGGGCACCTGGCCGGGAGCGTGCGGCATGACGTAGAAGTGAATCGGCTGCCGGTGGTATTTCGTGCCACAGCGCATCTGGGCGAGCATCCACGACACCATCGCCGGCGCCTCAGGCACGCTAAAGACGTAATCTTCCGCCCAGTGCATGCCCATGCCCTCGTGACGGAACAGGTCGACCCACTGGAAGATCGGGCCGTAACACAGCGCCAGGTGGTGCGGCGAGAAGTTGGCGCCGGTGAGCACCTGCGGGCCGAACAGCTGGCGAGTCAGCCGGGTCAGGTCGCGGTAGCCGGCGAAGGTCGTCTCGTCGCTGAAGCGGGCCGCGTACCACGCCAGCCGGCCCGGCGCCTCGGTCAGCGTCGCCTTCTCGATCGGCCCGCCGAGGTCCTGTTCCGTCACCCCGCGTGCCCGCAGCCAGGCGCGGAACGCCTCGTTCATTTTCGGGTCGCCAAAGTTGACTTTCCCCAGGCCGATCTCGTCGCCGAAGCTGACGACGTGCAGCCGGTCGCGCTCCGCCGGCGGCATCCCCTTGTGCAAGGCGCGGACGGCGTCGGGCGTGCCGTGGTGCTGGGCGACGACCGAACGAGCGATCTGCTCGCGGCCGGCGGGCAGGCCGGTGTTGTACCCCAGCGCATCCTTCAGGTTGGCCACCCACGGCTCGGCGCCGCCGAAGGCGCCATAGAACCGCACCTGCTTCGGCTTCTTGCCGCCGTTGGCGCGCCGCCAGGTACGGCTGTCCTTGACGAGCGCCTCGGCCAGCGCGCGGCTGCTCTGCACACGGGCGTCCTTCCGCCAGGTGACGTCGATCGGCACACACACCGCCTCGCCGGATGGCAGTGTCAGGTCGCCGACGACGTCCTTGCCGGCCGCGTCGCGGGCGAACTGCACGCGGACCTCACCGCTGCCCGGCAGGGTGAGCGTCAGCCCCTCGTCGTGGACCAGCCGGCAGAACGGGCCGATGTTGGTCCACTCGCTCCACTGCCCCTCGGCCACCGGGGCGGCGGGGACCTGCGTCGTCGCTCCGCCATAGTTCGGCTGATAGTGGCCGGCCCGGCTAACCACCAGCTGCGCCGGCGCCCGGGCGGTGTTCTTGAAGCGCAGGTACAGCCGTGAGACGGCCAGCGCCTCGTTGGTGAACGGCGAGCCGACGCGGTATGGCTTGAAGCCGTCGTAGTCGTTGCCGGGGTTGGTGGTGAGGACGACGAAGTCGACGAACCGTGCGCCGGCCGGGTCGGGGTTCTTGAGCGTAACCAGGCGAATTTCCGCCGGCCCGGCGGCGAGCGCGACGAGTGTCGCCGGCGCCTCGGCGGCGTCGTGGTCGATGCCCCAGTACCAGAACAGCTCGTCGCTGACGCCGGAAAAGCTCCACAGCCGCGGCGTGCCGGCCTTGCCGTAGTCGGCGGTGAAGACGAGCCGGCCGGCCTGGTGGACCTCGATGCGGTGCAGGTAGTTGAAATACGGCGGTGCCTGGTACTTGCTCCACACCCGGTACTTGCCGGCCTCGGGGATGGTCACCGTCTGCACGGCCACGGAACCGTCGCTGTCGGCCGGGGCGCCGAGCAGCCCGCCATGCGTCGCCCACATGCCGCCGTAGGTGTGGCTGGCGTAACTGTCGTCCTGATGCGTGACCTTCCAGCCTTTGGCGTCCCGCGGGCGGAACTGCTCGCCCTCGGCGACGACGACCAGCGGAGCGGCGGTCAGGGGGGGAGACAAAAGAAGGCCGAGAAGGAGGGACAGGGTACGGCGCATGGGTGCGATCCTCGCAAGCCGGGCGGGTTAGCGGACAGGATATACAACCCGCGGCGCCGGGCAACCGGCGCGGCCGCTTGAACGGAACGGCCGCTGGTTGCTACATTAATGCTGGCGCCCCCGCCCCCGCGCGGGCGTCCTCGCCGCCGGTCCACTCCCGGGGGCCTCCGCCTGCACTCACGAGCGCGACGATGAGCAACTCCCTCCCCCGGGACCCGGACGACTATTTTGCCGACACGCGGATGAGCTTTGGGGACCACATCGAGGATCTCCGCGTCCACCTGTGGCGAGCCATCCTCGGCTTCGTCGTGGCGATGTTCCTCAGCTTCTTCATCGGTCACTACGTGGTCGATTGGATCACCGCCCCGGTCAAGCAGCAGCTGCGCGAATACTACAAGCGGCGCCAGAGCACCCTGCTGGAACAGAAGCACAAGGATATCCACGAACAGGCCAACCGGCCGACGCCGTTCCGCCAGCTGCTGGTGCCGACCCGCCAGCTGCGCGCGATCGCCCAGGGCAAGGATCCGGCGATGCCGCGGCCGCGGGTACTGACGAAGGAGGAACAGGAGGCCGAGAAGACCGAGCTGAGCCTGTGGGATCGCTGGGTGCTGGGGCGAAAGAAGCCGGGCGACGACCCGGCGTTGAGCGACCACCAGGGGCCGACCGTCGACATCCTCCAGGGCGAGGAGGCCAAGCACCTGACCCCGCTGTGGGTGAGCATCCGCGACCCGCTGTTCCTCGAAGGCGATCTGCAGGAAGGGGTACGCGCCTTTCTCGATCTGGAAAATCCGACAACCCTGCGCGCCGAGGAAGGGTTCTTCGTCTGGTTCAAGGTGTGCATGGTGTGCGGGCTGGTGATCGGCAGCCCGTGGATCTTCTGGCAGGTGTGGATGTTCGTCGCCGCCGGCCTGTACCCGCACGAGAAACGGCTGGTCCACGTCTACCTGCCGGTCAGCCTGGGGCTGTTCCTGGTCGGCGTGTTCATCTGCGAGCTGTTCGTCATCCCCAAGGCGCTGGAGGCGCTGTTGTGGTTCAATGAGTGGCTCGGTTTCAAGCCCGACCTGCGGCTCAACGACTGGCTCAGCTTCGCCATCTTCATGCCGGTCATCTTCGGACTGTCGTTCCAGACGCCGATGGTGATGCTGTTCCTCAACCGGCTGGGGATCGTCGAGCCGGACACGTTCCGCAACAAGCGGGCGCTGGCCTGGTTCGGCATGGCGGTGTTCGCCGCCGTCTGCACCCCGTCGACCGATGCGTTCAGCATGCTGTTCCTGTGGGTGCCGATGAGCCTGCTGTTCGAGCTGGGCATCGTGCTGATGAAGGTAACGCCGGCGACCCCGGCCGACGAGGACAGCTCGGAGATCGACGACCTGGTCGAGGTGTGACGCGGCTGTCAGGGAATGCAGAATGCAGAATGCAGAATGCAGAATGCAGCAGCCGACGGATGAGGGCGGCGGATTCGTCTGGCTGGTCGGCGCCGGGCCGGGGCATCCGGGGCTGATCACGCTGCGGGCGGTCGAGTGCCTGCGGCTGGCCGACGTGGTGCTGTACGACCGGCTGGTCAACCCGCGGCTGCTCGAACACGCGCCGGCGGCGGCGCGGCGGGTGTGCGTCGAGGAGCTGCCCGGCACCAGCCAGCCGGACCGCTGGCCGTACATCCACGCGCTGCTGATCGCCGAGGCGCGGCAGGGACGGCGTGTCGTGCGGCTCAAGGGCGGCGACCCGATGGTCTTCGGTCGCGCCGGCGAGGAGGCGGTGGCACTGCGCGAAGCGGGGATTGCGTATGAGATCGTCCCCGGCGTGACCGCGGCGGCGGCGGCGTCGGCGTGCGCCGCCGTGCCGCTGACGCACCGCGACCACAGCAGCGCCGTCGCCCTGGTCACCGGGCACGAACAGCCGGGGAAGCCCAGCTCGCGGCTCGACTGGGAGGCGCTGGCGCGCTTCCCCGGCACGCTGGTGTTTTACATGGGCGTCAGCCGCGTCGCGCCGATCGTTCAGGCGCTGACCGCCCACGGCCTCGCCGGCGACACCCCGGCCGCCGTCGTCGAGCGCGCCAGCACGCCGGCACAGCGAACCGTGACGGCGACCCTCGCCGCGCTGCCGGCGGTGGTCGAGCGAGAAGGGGTGCGCGCGCCGGCGCTGTTACTGATCGGACCGGTCGTGACGTTGCGCGACTCGATCGCCTGGTTCGAGCGACGGCCGCTGTTCGGCAAGACGGTGCTCGTCACCCGCCCGCGGCACCAGGCGGCAGACATGGTGCGGCAAATCGAGGAACTGGGCGGCGCCGCCGTCGTGCTGCCGACGGTGGAGGTACTCGATCCGCCCGACTGGTCGGCGGTCGACGGAGCATTGGCCCGGCTGGCGACATTTCACTGGCTGGTGTTTACCAGCGTCAACGGTGTCGACACGTTCGTCCGCCGGCTGCGGCAGACGGGGCGCGATCTGCGGGCGCTGGGCGGCGTGAAGCTGGCCGCCATCGGCCCGGCGACGGCCGAGGCGCTGCGGCGGTATCACCTCGATCCGGACCTGGTGCCGCCGGTGTACAACTCCGAGGGACTGGCCGCCGCACTGGCCGAGCGAGTCGGTGGCCAGCGCGTGCTGCTCGCCCGCGCCGACCGCGGTCTGGAAGTGCTGCGCGTCGAGCTGTCGCAGGTGGCCGACGTCGAGCAGGTGGCGGTGTATCACCAACGCGACGTCGACCTGGACCCCGATGACGAGACGCTGGCGCGAGTCATTCGGGGTGAGATCGAGTACGTCACGCTGACCAGCTCGAACATCGCCCGATCGCTGCTGGCGGCGCTGGGGCCGGCGGGGCACGAGGCGATCCGGCAGGGACGGGTGAAGCTGGTGACGATCAGCCCGACGACCAGCGGGGCGGTTCGCGCGATGGGCCTGCCGGTGGCCGCCGAGACGGACGTGTACACGACCGCGGGGGTGGTGCAGGCGCTGTGCCGGCTGGTGGCGTCGGGCGGCTGAGGCGAGGTCAGGCGAGGTCGCGGAAGGCGTCGAACGCCAGGTAGAGCACGAGCGCGCTGACGAGGATGCCGAAGATGTCGACGAGCACGCTGGTGCCGCCGAACGGCATCTTGACGACCATATCGAGGACGAACAGCAGCAGCAGCAGACCGGCAATCCCCATGGAGCCGAAGCAGAGAATCTTTTCCATGTAAGGGATCCCTTTCGCCGCGATCATAACGACAGCCCGAAAGCGCGAGCCTCGGCGGGCACCTGTGCCCGCCCGATGGGTCCTAAAGACCTGTTCGGGAGGTCCTTTCCGATTGCACCATTCTAGGAGCCAGCGGACAACGCGGCAGGAGTAGCGCCGCCAGAAAATTCCGCCGGCTTTACCCTCCCCGCCGGAGCAACCGGAACCGGCGGAACGAGGGCGGACGCTGGGACGGTCCGCGACGGAGGGGTATAACTCACCCTGAACACGGGGGCCACCCAGATGAGCGATAGCCGGTGGGATTTCCTGAACGATCTTGGCGACGTGTGGGTGTTCCTGCGCGACGAACCGAGTGCGCGGAAGCAGCGGCTTTTCGCCTGTGCCTCCTGTCGCCGCATCTGGCATCTGCTGCCGGACGATCGGAGTCGTCGCGCAGTTGAGGCTGCGGAGCAATGGGCCGACGGCGTAATCGGCCGGGCTGGCACTCGACAGCCTCGGGCCGAAGCCCGCGCCGTCTGGCAGGCGACGGGAAAAAGCCGGCCGGCTCGCGCCGCCTGGCAAGTCCTGAACACCTCGGCGTTGGAGGCGGCGATTCAGGCCAGCGGCGATAGCTCCTTGACGGTCGCCATGACGAGTAACCCGACAGGAAGAAGACCGTATAGGCGGGAACGAGCTGCGCGGGAGGCGTTCGAGGTAGCGTTCGAGGCGGAAGGTAAGGCACACGTCGTTCTCGTGAACGATCTGTTCTGCCGACATTTCGTCTCCAGTCACCTTTCTGAGCAGGGGACTGCTTGTTCTGCCATCGGAGGCCTCGCGCAAGCCGCCTACGACGAGCGCGACCTACCCGCCGGGACGTTGCAGCCAGACCGCCTTGCCGTACTTGCCGACGCGGCTGAGGAGAGCGGAGCCGCGGCCGAACTGGTCTTGCACATGCGGGAGCCGTGTCCCCATGTGCGGCTGCTGGGCCCTCGACCTTCTGCTTGGCCGATCCTGAAACCGATTGACTCATCGCCATGTCGAGGCACGCTGAGCCACCAAGCTTGCCCCGGAGGTAACCCATGGCCGTCTCCCTCAATGTGCGGATGCTGGACAGCTACTTCCGTCTGGTGCGGCAATTCCCGCTCACCCACCTTCGCGATGAGGCGCATCACCGCGACGGCACGTAGGCGATGATCGACCGACTGCTGGAGAACGACCTCGACTCGGGGGTAGGCGTACCTCGACGTACTTACCGATCTGGTTGAGGCGTATGAGGAGCGGCACGTTCCCCTCCACTGTGGACGCCTCCGAGGCGGACGTGTTGCGGACGCTCATGACCGCCAACGGACTCAGCCAGACAGCCCTGGCGAAACAGGTCGGGATCGCGCGGCTCGACGCTTTCCGCCGTCCTGACCGGAGCGCGAGAACGCTCACCCGACCGCAGGTGGTCACGCTGGCCAGGTTCTTCAACGTGGCGCCCAGTGTCTTTCTGCCAGCCTAAACGCGGGCTTACCGCTCTCGCTGCCCTCGATCGTCAGCTCGGTCAGGGTGATCGTCGATGCGTTGTGCCACGGGTCGACGAACGGCAGGAACAGTAGCTCGTGCCCGGCGGACAGCTCGACGGTGAACGCCAACGGCACGTCAGTCTTGCGGGGTAGCTCGATCGTTCGCACCACGGCGGCGCGCTGGGCGTCCTTTTTCCGCACTTGCAGGGCCAGCGCGCTTCGCGCCCTCCACACGGTTCGCTGCGAGCGGTGCCGCTCACCGATAGACGCCGGTCTTCGGCGCTACGAACACCAGCGCCGCCGTCCGCTGACCCGGCGGAGTCGTCCCGCTCCAGTTGCCGCGCACGCCGAACATTGCCGTCCCGTCCTTGATCCGCGCCTGCGGCTGGCCGCCCATGTTGTGCCGCGGTCCGATCCACTCCGTCCCGCCCCACACCATCGGCGCATAGCTGTCGGCCAGCTCCGGTCGGTCGGCCGGCCACAGCATGTCGAACCGCCACACCGGCGCCCCGCCCTGGCGGATCGGGTTGCCCGTCGCCTGCCCCTTCGCCTCGCCGTCCCACGCCGCAGGCAGCCGGAACTTCAATCCGGCGGCGTCGGCGAACCCCTGGAACTTGCGGTCCAGCGGCGCCAGCCGGCGAGCGAACGCCTGTCCCGCCACCCCCTTCGTCGACCAGATGTACACCGGCCGCCCGCTCCGCGGCAGCGTCAGCCGACCGCCATCGATCGGATACGGGTTACCCATCACATCCTCGGCGGCCAGGTCGGCCATGTTCAGGTCGAGGACCGCATCGGCCTTCGCGTTGGCGTCGGCGTAGGCGATCAGCACGCTGCGGCGGTTGCGGAGGTCGTCGAAGACGCACACGCTGCACCCCGGCGGGCGAACGAACGCCACGCGGCTCGCTCAGCCCGACGTGGTGGACCAGCGTGTTCCACGCCGGTACCAGCGGCAGCGGATAGCCGTACCAGTCCCACAGCATCGTCCCCGGACCGGCGTAGTCCCAGAAGCTCATGCCGTGTAGTTCGTAGCCGGTGTGGAACAGGATCGTCTTCTCCTGCGCGACCGCCGTCGCCTCGGCCACGCTCGACACCATCGCGTTGGTACTGGCCGCCGACGACAGGTCGAGCAGGGCGATGGCCGGCTCGTCGACGGCAGTGTTGGTGTACGCCCAGCCCTCGTTGAACCAGATCTCGATGTGCTTGCCGCCGGCTTCATCGAGGTTCTGCCGCATCCGCCGAATCGCCAGTGCATCGGTCAGCGGACCGCCGCGGTAGTCGTGCCACGAGATGATGTCGATGACCTTCGCCGCCCCACTCCGCAGCAGGTGGGCATTCATCCCCGACGGGATGCCGTAGACGTTGTCGACCATCACTCGCGCCTTGGGGTCGGCCTGTTTGATCAGTCGCGCCGTCCGCGTCGTGAATTGGGCGTACTGGTCCCGCTTCTTCTCCCACCCGTCGAACTCCGGCTCGTTCTCGATCTCGTAAATCAGCGACTTGCCGCGGTAGTGGCGCACCGCCTCGGTGACGAAGCGGTCCCACCCCGTTCGTACCGTCAGGTCGTCCCAGCGCGGGTCATCGGCCGGCCAGTTCATGTCCTTCGGCAGCGGCGCCGATTTGTCGTCGCGCGCCCACTTGGGCAGGCCGTACAGCACGGCGTTCACCGAGATGCCCTTCGCCGCCAGCGCGTCGATCGTGTCGTCGAACCAGCGCCATCGATCGGGTCCGTCGGGCTGATGGTCGGCCCAGTTCATGTGCGGATACCACCGGCTCCAGGCGAAGCCGATCTGCGCCCCCAGCGCCGCCGAGTGCGGGCCGAAGAACGACCCGCCGAACCGCTCGCGCGGGTCGGGCCGCGTCGCCGCCTTCGGGTATGGCAGCGAGCACACCGGCAGGTCCGACGCATCCACCACCCGCTCGCCGTCGAGCACGGAGAACCGCGCCAGCACCAGCCCGCGCGGCCGCAGAGGCATCGTTACCGTCTCGCTCACCACCTGCCCCGGCGGCACGGTCACCTCTCGTTCGACCGGCGTACCGAACGTCCGCACCCCCTCGTAATCGACCCACTGCCAGCGCGCCGTCAGCCGCCGCGCCTCCGTTCCGGGGTTGGCGACGTGTCCCACCAGGCGCACGTCAGCGCCGTGGTCGAGCAGGTTGCCGTTCGCCCGGTAGCCGCGCAAATCGGGCGACTCGACCTGCACCTCGACCGGCCGGTACGGGACGTAAGCGTCAGCCGGACCGTAGACCACGGTGACGGCGTCCAGTTCGATCGGCCGGTTGGCGTCGCCGATCTGAACCATGTACGTCGGCCGCGGCCACAGGCCGTTGTGGGCGGCGGTAGGCGTGAAGGTGACGGAATACCGCTGCCAGCGGCGGGTCAGCTTGATCGGGTGATGGTGCCGCAGACTCCACGTCTGGTTCGCCTGGGCGCCAACCTCGCGGGAGCACGGCGAGCACTGCCAGCCCATGACCGCGTCGGCGGCGTCGGCGCGGGCGGTCCAGGCAATGGTGACCGCGCGCCGCGGCGTGAGCAGGAACGCCGCCGACTGGATCAGTCCATTCTCGATGCGGACGTGGTACTGCCCATGCGGTGCATCGGCGGCGCGAACGAGTTTGGCCTTATCGGCCTCGTGCCAGTAGCGTAGTCCGCCCTCGAACGAGCCGTTACGGAGCAGGTTATGGGGCGCTTCGTCAGCGGCGGATCCGCCCAGCACGGCGACGGCGACGAGGGCACACAGGTGGGTCATGGCTACGTTCCGGAAGGCGGGCGCCTGCGGGGGGACCGTTCCACCGCCGGCACGCGCTATTCTCATCCGTCCCGCCGGGGTCGACAAGGCTCGCCCTCACCAACCACCGTCATTAGACCACTTTTCCTCTCTCTTGTAGGTTAAGACGTTGGCCATGGTCCCTTTCCTCCCAGAGTTGACACCCTGGGCTATTGGCTGTCGCCCCTTCGGGGCTTCAAAGAGGGAACGGCTCAACGGCGCAACTCCTTTCCCCTCCATCTTTTGTCTTCTTTCTGATCTTGCTTTGTGCTCTTTGTGTCCTTTGTGGTTCCCCCTTCTTCTCTCATGTCCGCGGCTGTTTCTTCTTCACCCGTTCGGTACAGCCGAGCAGAGCCCGTGGTCCTCGGCGTTCCACTCCGATTGCAGGTCGGCGGCCTGCTGGGTGGCGGAGCGCGCCCGTCGTACAGCCTGCCATGTTCGAGGTTGAGCGCCAGGTGTCGCAGCTCGTAGGACCGCGCGCCAATCGAACTCCTGGAAGCCAGCGCAGTCCCGCTTCGGCCTCGGGTGCCGGGAGGCCCTGCGCCTCCTGCAGCCAGGCGATCGCGTCCTGGAGGCCTGCCGCTTGCGCTCGATCGGCGGCTCGTCCTGCCCGGCAGGCAAGGTGGTGTAGACGTCAAATCCCTGGCGGAACCGCGGATCGTCGGCCAACCGCCGGGTTTCCGCCGGTTGCCCGCCTCCCCCCGCCACACCAGGATCGCCACCCCGACCGCTCCCACCAGCAGGACGAGCAGCCCCGGCGGGAAGGTGTAGCGCAGGGGCCGCCCCAGTGAGGCGGCCTGCTCCGCGCCGAGCAGTTCGTTCAGCTGGGCGTCGGTCAGCGGCCAGTATTCGGTGCCGGCGAACAGCACCCACCGGCCGCCCCACGTCCACAGGTCGAACCCCTCGCCGAACAGGTAGTGCCGGTAGAAGTAGCCGACCTCCAGGTCGCGGCGCTCTCGCACGGCCTTGTACCGCACCAGCGGCGGCAATGTCGTGACGGGGACGATCCGCTCAAGGTCACCGGCGATAGCTGGCACCGGTACCGGCACCTGCGCGATCAGCGCCGCCGGTACCGTAGAGCAACGCCCAGCACGGCGGAAGTACGACAGCACCGCAACCCATCATGTGTCCCCCTCCCGCGCTCACCGACGCGACAGGGCGGGACGATGCGCTTATCGTCCCGCCCTCTCTCTTCTACCATTCTCTTTGCTTTCTTTCTGCCCTTTCTTCGTGTTCTTTGTGTCCTTCGTGGTTCAACTCTTTGTCTTACTCGCGTGCCCCGATGGTCACCGCGAGCGGGTCGAGCCAGTGTTTGTGGTCGGCGTTGTAGTAGAGGTACGCCCGGCTGGCCGGGCCGCGGTAGACGCCGGGGACGCGGGCGATCAGGTCGACCGGCAGCTCGACCGTGGCGTCTTTCGCGGATACGCGCGGTACAACGCCAGCTCGCGTGCACCTTGACCTCGAACGCAACGGCCATCGGCCGGCTGCCGTCGTCGGGCAGCCGGTGTACTCTTTCAGCTGCTTCAGGTCTTCGGGCAGGATCAGCCCCGCCAACGCCGGGCCGAGGATCGCCACCGTCATGCCCTGGTCCTTGCCGCTGACGTTGCGCACCTTGACGTTCAGCCGCACGCTCTCGCCCTCCAGCAAGCTGGTGCGGGCGAGCGTCGCCGTCAACTCGACCGGCGTGCCGGCGGCGGTGGTCGGCTTCGTGGTACGGTAGCTCCAGCCGAGGGTGTGCGGGAACACGTTCTTGGCGCCGGTGATCTCCACCCGCACCGTGTTGTCGCCCGCCTTCAGCTTTTTCTCAACATCGGCGATCGCCAATGTCAGCGGCTTATCCACCCCGGCCGGGAACGCCAGCTCGGCCACCTTCTCGTCGCCGACGAACAGCCGCAGCTCGCCGGCCTCCGGCGTTCGCTTGTTGGCGTTGGTGTAGGCGATCAGCGCCTTGAGCGCCAGGATGGTCGACTGCGTCGAGCCGAACCCGCCGTAGCCGCCGCGCTGCTGACCGACCCACTTGACCGCCTTGCGGATGGCGGTGTCGTACACGCCAGCGTTGGTCTTCATCAGCCGAGCAGGGCCAGCACGTCGTCTCGATCTGCAGGTCGCGGCCGCCCGAGCCGGTGATGCCGTCTCGGCGGCGTCGAGGTGGCCGTCGTCCTTCTGCGCCTTCGCCACTTGTCCGAGCAGCCACTGGCGGCGTCGGCCGACCGCGCAGTTGGCCAGCCCGATCGCCACCAACGCCCAGGAAGTACGGGTCGTCCGGCTTGTCAGCGGTGCCGCCGGCACAACGCCTCCTGCTCGACGGTCAGGTCGTCCTGCTTGCCCTTCTCGATGGCGCCCAGACGATGTAGGCGGTGGTGATGTGCTCCGGGGCGCGGCCGAAGGTGTCGAGCACCAGGGTGCACGGCGGAACCCGCCCTTGCCGTCGCGCTTGGCCGAGCAGGTACTGCCGGGTCGCTCGACATCGCCGCGTCGACCTCGGACACCCATAGCCATGTCGCGGAACTGCAACAGGTCGTAGGCAGTCAGCGCTCGTGCGGCGGGCGGTGCCGCCGAACCACTCGTAGCCACTTGCCTTGGTCCGGCTTGCCCTGCACCTGGCACTCGAACGACGTCAGCCGGCGATAGCCGCGGTCGAACGGCTACTTCGTCCGCTTCTCCAGCTCCGGATTCGCCTGGTCGCTCGCCTTCAGGTAGTCGAGGATCAGGACGTTGGGGTAATTGGACGTCGACGACTGCTCGAAGCACCCGCCGGCTCGCGGAGCAGTCCGTCGAGTCCCTTCTGCAGATCGGCCAGCGTCGACGGGTAGACGTCGACCTGGCACCGGAGCGTGCCGGGCAGCCACGCCGGCAGCGTTACCTTGTGCGTGGCCGACGTCTCCAGCAGATCGCTGGCCGAGCCGGCGATCGGGAAACCGTCGGGGACGACGCGGATCGTCTCGCGGACGGCGTCGGCCGGGAACGCCTCGGCCTTGCCCTCCAGCCACAGCGAGGCGGTGCCGTCGACCAGCGTCGGGCGGAACCGGAAGGTCCGCCGCGCTCGCCCCTCGGCCGGCACCGGGAACGTCTCCTCCGTCTTGCCGGCCAACCGCTCCAGCCCGGCGGGCGGGTCGAGCTTGAGCGTCAGCCCGCGCGGCGACGGGGTGTTGTTGGTGATCGCTACCGGGATGTCCAGCTGGTCGCCGGCGGTGACCTCCTGCGGCACCTTGGCCGCCAGGGTGAACGGCAGCCCCGACTCGATCCGCTGAGTGGCGGCACCGAGCCGCCCGTCGAGAGTGTGGACGACCGCCGTCGCCTGGAACGAGGTGACCGAGTCGGACAGGTCGAACGACACCGTCGCCTTGCCGTCGGGCAGCACCAGCACCGGGTGCCAGTACACCGTCTCGGTGAAGTCGGTCCGCATCGCCGCCGACTCGCCCGGCCGGTGGACGTGGGCATATTCGCGGACCACCAGCGGCACCAGCGGTTCCGGCGCCATTTCCGGCGCTTTTGCTGCTAGCCCACCAGCGACGTCCAGGTTCGGCCGAGCCTGCCCGAACGCCTTGCGGTCGGCCGCCATCCGCCTGCCCGCCACCCCCTCGCGCCGGTCGAGCTGCCGCAGCACGTCGCCCCTGCGGCGTTCCTGCTGGAAGCGCCCACCGAGCATCTCGGCCTCGCGGTTCTGCTTTTTCATCGCCTGGAGGCCATCGTCGAGCTTTGCCATGCCGGGTCCGCCCACTCCCTTGGCGCCGAAGTCGAATGCATTCATCCGCGCCCGCCCCTGTGGCATCCCCGGGGCCATCCGGGCCATCGCCATCGGCCGCGGCGGCATGGCGGGGGCCGCGGCCGCCGGCGGGCCTCCCACTCCGGGCATGCCGAGGCCGCCCATCCCGCCGCCGAAGCCCGGCATCGCCATCGGCCTGGCGGCGTCCTCGGGAACCGCCATCATGAGATCGATCTGCTGCGGCTCGTTCCGCTCAGCGGCCTTGGGTGCGGGAACGACCAGCTGCGCCACCTGCGGCGCCGACGGTGCGTCCGCAGTCGGGATCGGCAGCAGGCCCGGCGTTAGCCGCGCCACCGCCAGCAGCAGCCCGCACGTCGCCGCCAGCCCGGCGAACGTCCACGCGCCGCGCGGCCGGTTCCGCACCGCCGTCAGCAGGGCGATCAGGGCGAGCAGCGCCGCCAGCACCGCCAGAATCGGCGTCGCCGTGCGGCACGCCTGCTGCCACCAATCGTGCCACCCGGTCAGCAGCGTCACCGCCGCCTTGTACTCAGGGTCGTTCGCCGCCGCCTGCAGCGCCTCCGCCGCCTCCTCGTGCCGGTTGACCTGCGCCTCCTCGGTGCGCCGGTACGCCTCCGCCACCCGGTCGATCCGCTGCTGATCGAGGTCGGTCGACCGCGACCCGGACTGGCCACTCAGCACCAGCAGCCGCTCGGCTTCCTCCTCGTCGCGCTGCCGGTCCGGCGCCGGAGCGCCCCCCGGTCCGCCGCCCGGCAGACCCGGCGCCGGCACCGCGCCGCCCTGCTGCATCCGCCGGCGAAACTCGTCGGGGTTCTGCTCGGCGAACCGTCGCCACCCCTGCGTGCCGAGCAGCAGGTCGAGCGACGCGGCCGCCTTCGGATGCGTGCCGAGCAGGAAGTCGGCGTATTCCAGGTCGTCGGCGCGGCGGACCTCGGTGGTGAGCAGGAAGTGCGTCGGCATCGCCCGCGCCGTCTTCTCGTCGGCCATCGTCACCACGCTGTTGTCGACCACCGCCATCAAGGCAATCGCCGGGCGCGGCTTCTTGGCCTCGTCGGTCGCCTCGACCGTTAGCTCCACCTTCTGCCCCGGCACGTATCGCTTCTGAGCGGGCTTGACGGCCACGTCGAGCCGCTCGCGCGGCACCCGGTACACCAGCCGTTCGGCCACCGGCTTGAGCGCCCGTTGCGGCCCGCCGCCCGGCAGCTCCTCGAACACGGTGACGCGGCACACCCCGCCGATGCCGCCCGCCGGCCGCAGCTCGGCCTCGGTCCGACCCGGCTCCAGGTGAACGGTGTCGAGCAGCCGGCCGCGGCAGTAAGCGCCGACCAGGAACGCTCGCGGCCGGGTGGTGTGGACATGAACGCGGATCGGCTGATCGCCGGCGAACACCCCGCCGGGAACATGCAGCGTCACCCCGTCGTCGCGGACCGCCGGCAGCGGTTTGCGCTCCTCGACGCCCTTCGGCTCGTCGATGCGCACTTCGTAGCGCTTGCCGGCCTTCGGCGTGAACGCGAACTTCCCCTGTCCCTGGTTGACGCCCGGCTCGCGGTCGTCGTGCAGCGTCTCCAGCCGCGCCGGCAGCTCGACGCCATTCTCCAGCAGCACACCGGCCAGCTGCGCCGGCTTACCGAGCGGAGTACGCGCCTGGAAGTAGACGTGCGCCGGCAGGCCGGCGACCAGCTCGCCGCCCTCGGGGAAGAACTCCACCTGCAACTTCTTCAGCACCACCGGGATCGGCCGTACAATCGGCTCGACCACGCCGTTGTCGTCGAACGTCACCGTCACGCTCGCCTGCCCGCGGTCGATCTGCCGGGGCAGCCGGAAGCGGACGACGACAGCGCCGTCGGCGTCGGTGGTCAGCCGGAACGGTCCGCCGGTCGGGTTGCCGGCGCGGTCGACCAGCCGATCATCCACGTTCACCGTCACGTCGACCGGCCGATCGCGCACCGGCCCGCCGTCGGCGCGACGGGCGGTCACCCGCGCCTGCACCTCGTCGCCGGGGCCATAGCTGGAGCGGTTGAAGTCGAGCTTCTTGTCCAGCCGCGGCTTCTGATAGCGGTTGACGGTGAACTTGCGCGTCACCGCCGGGAACCGGCCCTGCTCCTCGGAGACAGTAAGGGTATACTCGCCACCGGCGGCGTCCGGTTCGAGCGGCAGCTCACCGGCGCCGACACCGGCGACCGGCTTACCGTCGGGGCCGGCAATCGGCTTGTTGTCGCCGGCGCGGAGCAGCATCGTCGTACCACGGGCAACGTCCTGAACGGCGCCGAGCGGCGTGGTGACGGTGTACTTCAGGCGGAACTCGTCGGCCGGCGGGGTGAGCGTCTGCCGGTCGAGGGTGAGCGAGCGGAACCACACCGTCTCGCCCGGCTGGTACATCGGCTTGTCGGTGGTCAGGTGGGTGACGTACACCGGCGCCGTCAGCCGCACCAGTCCCTCCACCGTGACCGCCCCGCTCGCTTTGGCGACCTCGCTTTTGGCCGCGGTACCGAACGTGGACTTCTTGCGAGCGCTGACGAGCATGTCGAGCGCCTGGCCCGGCTCCAGCCGCACCGACGGCGGCAGCTGCACCCGGTATTCGCCGGGGGCGACGGTGGCCACCGGCAGGTCAAAGCGCGCCTCGGATGCCTTGTCCTTCTCGGCCGGGGTCGTGCGCGCCATGGCCGCCCGGCTGCCGCTCGTCCGCGCCGGCTCCTTCAGGCGAGCGACGACGTCGGCGTCGGCCGGCTGGCCGGCGAGGTCGCGGGCCTGCACCTGGAACTCCGCCGGGGCGCCGGGCTGCACCGCCCGCGGGCCGGTGACGATCAGCCGCAGCTGACGGGCCTTCACCTCCTGGTGAACGGCCTCGACCTCGCGGTCGCGGTCGGCGGCGGCCCGGGTGGCGCCTGCTGCGCTCCTCCACCTGCTTCCGCGCCTCGGCGACGGTGACGTCGTGGGCGATCACGGCGGTCTGGGCGGCGGTGTAGTCGCGGTGAGCGCGGTAGATCGGCACGCCGGCGGCGAACACCGCCACCAGCACGCCGGCGGCGACCGCCCAGCCGGTCCACGACCGGGCCGGGGTCAGCCGCGGTCGGACCGGCAGGTGAACCTCGCGGATGGCCGGTGCGTCGCCCGCCGCCGGCACCAGCGGCGCCGCCGGGGTGGCCGCGGCCTCGTCCGGCGGGGTGAACTGGACATTCGGGAAGGACAGTCGAGCGGCCCGCGCCAGGAGCTGCTGGTGGGCACGGGCCTTCTCCAGCGCCGCCTGGCAGCCGGGGCAGCCGGCCAGGTGGTCGCGGAGCGCGCGCTGGTCAGCCTCTTCGAGCAGGTCGTAGAGGAAATCCAGCATCAGTTCCTGACAACCGTGACAGCCAAGCATGGTCATCTCCGCCGGGCGAGCGCGCCCGAAATTGGGCGGGTCCGTCCACGAGTCCATCGGGGTTGGTTGAATGCGTCCGGGGCAGTCGAGTCGGGGCGGCTCAGGTCAGCACCTTGCGTAACTTGGCGAGGGCGCTCCGCATCTGCGTCTTGACAGTGCCGACCGGGCGGCCGTGCAGCTCGGCGATCTGTTCGTAGGTCAGGTCGCCGTTCTGGCGGAGCAGGAACACCTCCTGCTCCTCGGCGCGCAGGTGCGTGAGCGCCTGGCGGAGCCGTTCGAGCGACTCCCGCTCCTCGAGGTCGTGGGCCACCGAGGCAGCGTGCGGTTGCGGCATGGTTTCGCCTCCGAGCAGCGGTCTGGCCCGTCGCCGCCAGGCGCTGCGCTGCAGGTCCTTGGCGGCGTTGAGTCCGACGCGGAAAATCCACGCCCGCAGGTTGTGGACCTCGGGCAGCCCTTCGCGGCCGCGCCAGCACCGCAGAAACACTTCCTGGGCGATGTCCTGGGCATCGTCGGCGTTGCCGAGCAGGAACCAGAGGGTACTCACCAGTTCGTCGCGGGCCTCATTGAAGGTGCGGACGAGCAGCTCGCCGGACGCGACCGCCGGCGGCCCGTTCGCTGACGCAAGGTCAGGCGGCGGGGCGGACCGGGCAGGTTCGACGTCCGCGGTCGGCTGGGCGGCCACACTGCTGGCAGGTCTGCTCATACCCTCACCCTTATCGACGAGGACACGCGAGCGCCGGATTGCCGCAGTTCGGCAGAAAAAGAGATGGCGAAAGAGACGGTATCCGTTCCGCGTGATCGGACGAACGGATATCAGCGTAGTCGTCGGCCCTGCGGCGGGCAAGGAAGAATCGCCACTGGGGCGAAAGGCGTGACAAGCGGCAGGGCGACAGTAGTCAGTAGTCAGTAGTCAGTAGAAAGACAGGGCCGGTTCCACAGGCGAGGCGAGCGGGAGCACGTCAGTGCCCCGAGCCATCGCACGTACCCGTGACGTCGCGTCCAGGGCGAAGAACTCGGGGCCCTAACGGACCCCGTCGCCCCGGCTGTTGTGGCAAGGTCTCCTGACCTTGCCACTCTGCGGACCGCAGGTCTCCTCCGGCGCTGGTGAGACCTTCGGTCCCCGGAGTGGCCCGGTCGGGAGACCGGGCCACAACGTGCGAGCGTCGCCCTGGAGTGCGACGTCACGCTTCACGCGCTGACTCGGGGCACTGACGTGCTCCCGCTCCCGCCTGGCAAGTGCGACCGGCGACGACCACGCCTGTCTGCTGTCTTCCTACTGACTACTGACTACTGTCTACTGACGGATCTACTTCCCCCGCCACGCATCATACGCGGCCTCGATCGCGGCCTTCGTCGCCACGCCGTCGACGGCGATCACGCCGTAGCGCAGCGTCAGCGGTTTGTCGGCGGATACCTTGAGCGATTTCTTGTCGAGGCCGAGGGTGGCCGACAGATAGGCGAAACCGTCGTCCTTGGGATACCAGGTTGCCGGCGCCCGTGGGTTTGTCGGTTCGTCCAGAAGTGCCACCGTCACCGGCTTGCCGGCCGCCGGCGCGGCGGTGTAGGCGCACCAGGCGGCCTGCGTCCCCAGCAGCTTCGCCGCTGGCCCGGACGCGCCGGTGGCGTTGAAGAACCGGCCGCCGACGTCCATCGGCTTCGGGAACCGGCAGCCCAGCCCGTGATACACGGCGCCCGTCAGCGTCGCCGCCGCCGACCCGGCCGGCTTCAGCGTCGTTTTCCACGTCAGAACCGGCACCACCCCGCTCCGCCGCTCCGGCACCGTCAGCGTCCGCTCCTCTTCCAGTAATGCTTTACCCGATTTGTCCTGCCACACCAGCGCTTCGGTGAGAACGACCTCCTCGGCGTCGCCTACCTGCCTCACCGTTTTCGTCACCCACTTCTGATGGACCTGCCGCCCGCTGTCGGCCGGCTCCTCCCAGAAGTTCACGCCGTTCACCCGGCAGGCGAACATCAGCCCGTGATGGTGCAGGTGGTCGAATGGGGCGTCGCGGAGCACGTTCACGCCCGCCGGCGTGGTCAGCTCCAGCACATACGGTTTGTGCCCCTTCCCCACCGTCCGGTAGCGGAGCAGCGGCTTGCCGTCCTGCTCCACGGTGACGACGGCGCCCTTGTCCTGAATCGTCAGCCTTCGGCCGGCGATGCCCTTCGTGTCGTCGGCTGCCCGACCGCCCGCCACCACCAGCAGCCCGCCGATCAGCACGCCCAGCACCGTTCGCCTGCTTCGCCGCATCGCCGCCTCCCGGCCGCAGCCGTGACATGGAGCCTTTTGTGGACACGGATATCTTCTGTGCGTAGTTTTACGACGGATAGCGGCGTCGGCAACCGCGGCGCCGGTCCGCCGGGAGATCGATCATGGCACGCCTGAGTGTCGGCATCAACATGGAGTTCGTCCGCTCGGCCGACAAGCCGTTCGACTGGGGGGTGGCCAAGGCGGCAGAGCTGGGCTATCGGTTCGTCGAACCGATGGTCCACTGGGGCCGCGAGCTGCTCAGCGAGGCCGGGTATTTCCACAGCTGCTCGATGCTCGACGACCCGCTGCTCGTCCGCGAGGTGTGCGCCCGCCACAAGGTCGGCCTGTCCGGACTGAGTGCCCACTGTCCGCTGATGAAGCCGGAAGTGAGCGTCGATTATCTGACACAGGCGATCCGCTATGCCGCCGAAATCGGCGCGCCGGTCGTCAACACCGACGAGGGGCCGAAGCCCGATTTCACCGACGAGGACACCGACTTCGTGCTGATGCGCTACACGCTGACGCGGGCGGCGCGGGCGGCCGAGCGCCGCGGCATCCGCATCGGCCTGGAGCCGCACCAGATCTACAGCCGCTCCCCCGCCGGGCTGGACCGCATTCACGCGCTGGTGAAGTCGCCGGCGGTCGGCATCAACTTCGACACCGGCAACGCTTACCTGGCCGGTCAGGATCCGTACACCTGGCTGGAGCGCGTCCGCGACCGGGTCGTGCATATTCACGCCAAGGACATCAGCGTCCGCCAGAGCGAGGCCGAACGCGGCCACGTCACCGGCACGCCGGTCGGCTGCGCCTGCGGTGAGGGAGTGATCGACTGGGCCAGGGTGGTCGACATCCTCCGGCCGGTCGACCGCGCCATTTGTCTGAGCGTCGAGTGCGGCACCGTTGAGCAGGCGGCGGCCAGCATCGAGCACCTGCGGCGAGTGATCGGTTAACGGCCGGGCGAGGCGGATTCCCGCGAACCGAATGCCGCTTCGGCCGGTCCGGTAGAATGACCTCGCCCGCCCCGCAGGAGACGAGCCGATGTCCCGACCGCCGGTGAAGCTATCGCACCGCTGTTCCGATGCCAGCCAGCCGATCAGCTACTTCATGAAGCAGGCGGTCGAAAACCCCGACCTGATCACGCTGGCCGCCGGGCTGGTCGATCCGTCGTCGCTCCCGGTCGGTCCGGTCACCGCGGCGCTTGACCGGCTGCTCGGTGAGACGGCGACGGCGCAAGCGGCGCTGCAGTACGGCACCACGCAGGGTTACGCCGCGCTCCGCGAGATGCTGCTTCACCGCACTACCGCCCTCGACGGCCGCACGCCCGATCAGCTGGGGCTGACGGTCGACAACGTGGTCATCACCACCGGCTCGCAGCAGCTGCTCTACCTGCTGACCGAGATGCTGTGCGACCCCGGCGACCTGGTCATCACCGAGACACCCACCTACTTCGTCTTCCTCGGCCTCGCCCAGACGCTCGGCGTTCGCACCGTCGGCGTGCCGATGGACGACGACGGCATGCGCATCGACGCCCTGGAAGCGACCCTGTCCCGCCTGGAGCGGACCGGGCAGCTCGATCGCCTCCGCTTCATCTACACCTGCGACTATTTCCAGAACCCGAGCGGGCTGACGCTGTCGGCGCCGCGGCGGCAGCGCCTGCTGGAGCTGGCGCGGCAGTACAGCCGCGGGCAGCGGCTGCTGATCGTCGAGGACGCGGCGTATCGGGAATTGCGCTACGACGGGCCGGACGTGCCGAGCATCAAGAGCCTGGACACGGACAACAGCCAGGTGGTGCTGGCGATGTCGTTCTCGAAATCGCTGGCGCCGGGGCTGAAGACGGGTTACGGGCTGATGCCGCGCGAACTGGTCGAGGCGGTGGCGGGGGTGAAGGGCAGCCACGACTTCGGCTCGAACAATCTGGCGCAGCATCTGATCGCCCGACTGATCGAGACGGGCGCCTACGACGAGCACGTCGGCCGCGTCCGCGCCCTGTACCAGCGCAAGCGCGATGTCCTGCTGGCGGCGCTGACGGAGGCGTTCCCGGCCGGCTCGGGGGTGCGGTGGACGCGGCCGGGCGGCGGGCTGTACGTGTGGCTGTCGTTCGCCGACGGGGTTGACACCGGCCCGGACGGGACGCTGCTGAAGGCGGCGCTCCGCGAGGGTGTGCTGTATGTGCCGGGCGCGTTCTGCTGCCCGCCGGGAGAGGACAGTCAGCGGAACGCGATCCGGCTGTGCTTCGCGCCGGTGCCGATCGAGCAGATCGGCGAGGCGGTGCGCCGGCTGGCGCGCGCCGCCGCGTCGGCATGACGGCTCAGGAACAGCCGCACTGGCCGCACCCGCCCTGCTTTTGCCGCTCGGTGCGGATCTGGGTGGTGCGGTCGTAGGCATCGCGGACGGCCGGGCGGGCGCGGTCCCAGTCCATCCCGCCGTTGCCGTGCCGCGTCGTCCAGTCGCTGCGCAGATCGTTCTCGATCTCGTCGAACGACCGGCCGCGATAATGCGACTCGGCGTGTCCGCCATACTGGTACGCCGGACGGTAGGTGTCGAACGTCTCGCCGTGCCTGACGTAGCTGCGCGAGCCGAAGGAGTCGCGCAGCCAGTTGTCCTCGGTGGTCGGGTCGATCAGTTCGCCGACGCCCTTGCCGGCCAGTCCGCCGGCGACGGCGCCCGCGGCGGCGCCGAGGGCAGCACCGACTGGCCCGGCGACAGCGCCGACGGCAATGCCGCTGGCCGCGCCGCCGATGGCGGCGCCGACCCCGGTTTCGATCGGGTGCGAGCCGGGCTGGTCGGTGATCGGATCAGGATTGCGGTCGCCTTTGGGCGGCAGGTCGACGGTTTTCTCGGGGTTGGTGTTGGGGTCCAGCATGCGTCGCTTCCTCGGTTGATGGGTAAGCGGATTCCCACCCGTCGTGGTGGTAAAGGAGACCGAGCAAAGCGCATGCCCGCTCGCCGCAGCCGGTTTCGGCCGGCGACAGGGGGCCAATCAGGCCCACACGGCCGGCCGTGAGCAGCCGGTCGCGCAGGCGGTTACCCGTTCACTTCCCGGCCAGGCCGGCGTGGTTTGGTGCCATGCCCAGCCGCTCGGGGCTGGGCATGTGGGGGACGTCCACGACCTCGATCGAGGCCATCTCGGTGGTCGTTCGCATGGCCACGCAAGCGTGGCCATGGCACCAGCCACCCCGCCAGGGCAGCCGATTTGGTGCCATGCCCAGCCGCTCGGGGCTGGGCCATGTGGGGACAGAGGCCATCTCGGTGGTCGTTCGCATGGCCACGCAAGCGTGGCCATGGCACCAAGCTCGCAGGCCGTCACCCGTTTACTTCCCGGCCAGGCCGCGGGCGGCGGCGTCGCGAAGGTGCGCTCGTGACCGCCGGCGTAGGTGTCCTGCACATGGCGGTACAGACGCGACGCTTCCGCCTTGTTCCCGCCGGCCTGGAGCCGGTCGGCCATCAGCAGGCAGAAGTCGCCGACCTGCGCCCGCTCGTAGCCGTCGCCGCCGGTCGACCGGATCAACAGGTCGACGGCGGCCGGATCGAGGATGGCGGCCAGCGCCCACAGGGCGGTGTGTCGCAGGTCGCTGTCGCGGTCGGCGGCCAGCCTGCGCAGCGTCGGGGCCGCCGCCTCGTCGCGCAGCACGCCGAGGGCCTGAGTGACCGCCAGCCTTGACCGGCCGGTCAGCTTCGGCAGGGCGGCGCGGAGCGGGTCGGCGGCGCCGGTGCGGATCGCCAGCAGTGCCCGCGTCGCCGCAACGCACACCGCCTCGTCCGTAAGCAGTTTGCCCAGGTCGGCCACCACCTCCTGCCGGCCGACCACCTGCAGCTGGGCCACCAGGAACTCACGGGCGGCGCGCGTCCGCTTGCCGTGCAGCGCCGCGGCCAGCGTCTCAGCGAACCCCCGCCGCTGCGGCTCGTCGCGGGCCGCCGCCGCCCGCACCGCCAGCGCATGCAGCGCATACCGCGCCTTGGCGTCGTCGCCGACGCCCGGTTCGTCGAGCAGGCCGATCACCGCCAGCACCGCCTCCTTGCCGCCTTGCAGGATCGCCTCCAGGGTGCGCGCGGTGGCGGCCGCGTCGACCGCGGCGGCGTCGGCAGTGCGGTCGGGGATGACGAGCGAGCGAACCAGCCGGGTCACTTGTTCAGAAGTGGACATGACATCCTCTTTTACGATCCCTGTTCTCACAAATGCCACGGCGCCCGCATCGGCGGGTTCACCAGCCGGTTCGCTTCCTCGTCGCCCACGATCGTTTCTTTCACCGGGTCGTAGTGAATCTTGCGACCCACACGGATGGCGATGTTCGCCAGGTGCAACAGCGTCGCCGCCCGGTGGGCCGCCTCCGGGTGGCCGCCCGCCTGTTTGCGCGTTTTCACCGCCTCGGCGAAGCTGCGCAGCGGCTCCGGGTCGGGCAGCGCCTTGAACTTCTCGCGGTCCGCCGGCGCCAGGTCGTTGACGCTCACGTCACGGCTCTTCTTGCGGTCGTAGGGCTGTCCCCACTCTCGCGAATCCATCACGAACGTCAGCCCGTCGGCGTACTTCAGCTCGACCCAGCCCCACAGCCCGGTCACCTCCGGGTCGGCCGGCGGGGCGTACGCCTCGATCTCCACCGGGCTGGTGTCGTCCTTGCCGTAGGTCCATTGCACCGGGTCGAAGTGGTGCTGCCCCATGTCGCTCAGTCCGCCGCCCTCGTAGTCCCAGTAGCAGCGGTGTGTCCCGCCGAAGCGCGCCGGCACGAACGGCTTCATCGGTGACGGTCCGACGTACATCTCCCAGTCGAGGTTTTTCGGCACCGGCTGCGGCTTCTGGTCGGCCTTGCCGCTCCACTCCTTCACCTTCAGCCCGCCGCGGGCGATGTGGACGGCCGGGCAGCGCTGGAGCAGGCCGCTTCGCATCAGCTTGTGCGTCTGCACCCGGTTGCGGTCGTGGCTGGCGCCGAATCGGCCAAACGTACACACCTGCAAGATGCGGCCGTAGCGGCGGAAGGCGTTGACCACCGCCCGCCCCTCGGCGATGAAGCGGGTGAGCGGCTTCTCGCACATCACGTCCTTGCCGGCCTGGGCGGCGGCGATGGAGATCAGCGCGTGCCAGTGCGGCGGGGTGGCGATCGCCACCAGGTCGATATCCTTGCGGTCGAGAACGCGGCGAAAGTCGGTATAGATTGTTTTGTTATCCGCTTTGCCCACAAAGCGCACGTCGCAGCGGGCCAGCTGGCGCACTTCCAGGCCGCGGCACATGTCGGCGTAGGTGCCGGGGCCGCGGCCGCCGCAGCCGATCAGCGCCCCGCCGAACGTGTCGCTCGGCGCGACGTACCCCTTACCGCCGAGGACGTGGCGCGGCACGATGGTGAACACCGCCGGGGCGGCGGCCGCCGTTTCCAAAAAGTCGCGGCGCGTCGGTTCGGTCCCCGCCGGTCGCGGGACGGCCTCGTCCGCCGCTGCGGGGATGATCGGTTCGGTCATGACAGGGGTCTCCGGGGCGACGATGCGAAACCTTACCGGCTGGCCGGCAGGCGGACGATGCGGAAGGCGGTGATGCGGACCCAGTGTTCGGCGTCGGTGGGACCGTGGAAGCAGGTGACGGCGACCTGCAGCTTGCCCTTCTCGGCCGGCGGCACCGGGGCGGTGAACGCCGGCTGGTACGCGCCCTTGCCGCCGGGCCGGTACTGAGCGGTGTAGTTCTTGCCGTCGACCACCAGTCGCATGCCCACCGTCGCCTCGGCCGCCGGCTTCTTGCCGGGGAACACGTACACCGTGCCGTCGATCATCTCCTTGACGAACTTCGGCCCCGGCTTGCCGTCGGCGTACCAGAAGAAGCCGACCTGCTCGTACTGGCGCTGCAGCTGCGGCACGTTGGTGACGGTCATCTCGACCGCGAACGGGCCGTCCGCCGGGTCGGGCAAGGTGCGGGCGAGGATGTTCACCTGCTGCGGCAGGATGCGCAGCTCGAGCGCCCCGTCACGCAGCCGCCAACTCTTCGGATCCTGCTTCAGCCACACCCAGCCGTCGGCGAGTTTTCCCGTAAAGCGATCCTCGAAGATGACTTTCGGTTCGGCGGCGGAGAGCGGGCCGGCCAGGGCCACGAGCCAGACGACCAGGGCAGCGCGTGTCATCGGTGCCATCCTCGCGGGGGTGGGCAGGTGGGAGGCGAGCGGCCGGGCGGCCGCCGTCACGGTCAACCTAGCCGGCACGGTCGCCAGGTCAAGGAGCTTGAACGCTTCGCCGGTCGATCTCACTTCACCGCCAGGATGGCGTCGAGTGGGGTAGCGGTGCGCCGGCCCTCGACGCGGGTGAACCCGGCGGCCCTCAGCAGCGCCTCGTACTCGGCCAGCGTCCGCTCCTTGCCCTCGGTGCAGATGAGCATGTTGAGCGCCTGCAGCTGTGCCCACGGCGGGCCGCTCCGGTCGTCGTCGAGCAGCTTCTCGGCCACCAGCAGCGCTCCGCCGGGCGGCAGCGCCTCGTAAATGCGCGCGAGCAGCCGGCGAATCTTGTCCTCGCTCCAGTCGTGGAGGATGCGGCCGACCGCGTACAGGTCGGCGGGCGGCAGCGGGTCGGTGAAGAAGTCGCCGGCGACGGTGCTCACCCGGCCGCCCAGGTCGTGTTCGCCGGCGATCACCTCGTTCGCCAGCGGCACCACTTCGGGCAGGTCGAACACCGTCGCGCGCAGGTGCGGGTAGTGGCGGCAAGCGGCCGACGCCAGGTGGCCGGTGGCGCCGCCCAGGTCGACGAGGTGGCGGTAGCCGGCCAGGTCGAACGCCGCCACCACCGCCGGCGAGCTGATCTGGCCGAACCCGTGCATCCCCCAGATGAACTCGCGCTTGGCGTCCTCGGTGCGGAAAAAGCTGGAAAACAGCGGACCGTCCAGCCCGTGGACCTGCTTCCAGCGGTTCGTCCCCTCGCGGACGGCGTCGGCCAGGTGGCCCCACATGCTCCACAGGATGCGGTCGGAGTAAGCGATGTAGCCGGTCATCCGCCGCGGGCTGGAACGGCTCAGGTAGGTGGCCGCCGCCGGGGTGCAGTGGTACTCGTCGCCGTGCCGCGCCAGCAGCCCCAGCCCGACGCAGGCGTCCAGCAGCCGGCCCAGCGCGTCCTCGTTGGCGCCCAGGTGTCGGGCCAGCGCCGCCAGGTCGCTCGGCTCGACCGCCAGCCGGTCGAACACGCCCAGCGACACGCCGGTGAACAGCACCGCCGACGACCGGAAGGCGGTCAACAGGTCGAGGACCACGGTCGGGTCGGGGGGGGGAGAGGCCGACATGGATGCGCTCCGTTCGCGGGTTCGACGACACGGCGGCCAAACGCCGCCGGGGTCCAGTTTACGACCCGTTCGGCCGCGGCCGGAACCGCCGCCGGCGCCGCCTGCTGCCGGTGCCGGCGCGCGCCGCCGCTGCCCAGTTCGCTCATATTCGTCGGCGAGCCGCTGGTGAGCGCGGGCGTGGTTCGGCGCCGCCCGCAGCACGCTGGTCAGCCACAGCACGCCCTCGGCCTGCTCGCTGCGGCGGAGGAAGATCTCGGCGATCTGCAACCGCAATTCGGGGTCGTCCGGCCGGCTTTGCAGCGCCGCGGTCAGCTGGCCCATCCGCTTCAGATCGGCCTCGATGGCGGTGAACCGCTCCTCCGCCGCAGCCGCGCCGGCCAGGTCGCCCAGCCGCCGCAGGGCCAGCGCCAGCTGGTAGTGCGCCTCATATGACTGCGGCGCCCGGCTGACTGCCTGCCGCAGCCAGTCGCGCGCCGCCTCCAGCCGGTTCTCCCGCAGCGCCAGCTTGCCCTGTTCGAGCGGCACCGCCGGGTCGGGCAGCGGCAGCGCCGCCAGCTGATCGAGGAGCGGGCGGGCGTCGTCGCTGCGCCCCACCGCCAGGCGGCACTGGGCCAGCGCCAGCGTCAGCGCCGGGTCGGCCGGCGGCTGATCGTGCAGCGCCTCCAGCAGCGGCAGCGCATCGGCCGGCCGCTTCTGCTGCATCAGGACGAGGGCCAGCCGCAGCGTCGCCGGCCGATGCGCCGGCCGCGTCGCCAGCACCTGCCGGTAATCGGCCTCGGCGTCCGCCAGCCGGTCCAGCCGTTCGTACACCCAGCCGCGCCGCATCCGCGCCGTCGCCGAGTCCGGCTGCCCCTCGACCCACCGGCCCAGGCACTCCAGCGCATGCGTCAGCCGGTACGCCCGCATGTACCCCTGCGCCAGCGCGTCGAGGATCAGGAAGCGGTCCGGGTTATCCGCCGTCACGCGCCGGCGCAGCGACGCCTCGCGCGCCGGGTCGAGGTCGCCCTGCTGGACCGCTAGCAGCGCCCGCTCCAGCTCGACGGCGCGGGCCGGCCAGCCGAGATCGTCGCACAGCAGCAGCTCCTCCTCGGCGAACTCCAGCTGCCCGCTGCGCCGCGCCGTGCGGGCGGCGCGGAAGTGAGCGCGGCCGCTCCGCGGAGCCAGTCGCAGGCACTCCGCCAGGTGCTCGCCCGCCTCGGCGAACGCCTCCGCCTCGATCAGTCGCCCGGCGGCGCGGTAGTGGTACTCGAACCGCACCGCCACCAGCAGGTGATACCCGCCCACGCCGGCGCCGAGCAGCAGCAGCGGCAGCAGCAGCCAGGCGGGCACCCACGCGGTCAGGCGGCGATACCCGGCGGCGAGGCGCCCGAGAACGGCATCACAGCGAAACAACCCCGACCCCTCCCGGCGGCGAACGGGTGCAAACGACGTCCGGTCACCGCAGGTTGATGTTGAACGTCTGCGTCTTCTCCCCGGTGACGGTGTAGGTGAGGCCCGACGAACCGGGGTCGTTGTAGCGCGACGGTACGGCCACCACCGCCACCGACCCTTCCATTTTCTTGCCTTCCACCTTCTGGCGCATCTGCATCGCCGACGGCGGCGGCGGAGTGGTCACGCTCACCTTCACGTCGCCCACCGGGGCGCGGGCGACGGTGTAACGGCCGTCCTTGATCGGGCTGGTTTCCACCACCTCGCCGGTGCCGCTGACAAACGCCACGGTGCCCACCGGGAGCGGTTTGCCCTGGTACTTGACGTCGCCGGACACCTGCGCCCGCGGCGTCTCCTTCTTGCCACAGCCGACCATTCCGAACAGACCGGCCAGCAGACACACGCACGCGAACCGATACCGTGTCATGGCACCCTCGATCTTCTCTGATGAATACTGTTCCGACGGGCGATCACGGTTTGGGCGACTGTTCCTGCATCATCCGGTCGATGGCGGCCTCCAGCGCTGGCCCGGCCATGCCGCGGTGGCGA
Organism: Gemmataceae bacterium; assembly: GCA_046350215.1. Lineage (GTDB taxonomy): Bacteria > Planctomycetota > Planctomycetia > Gemmatales > Gemmataceae > JAXMAU01. The sequence goes on from JAXMAU010000009.1 coordinate 113,397, forward strand.
ACCACCCCGCGGGGGTCGATCAGCACCGCGTAAGGCAGCCCCGGCACCTGCCACGTCCGGCTCACCGGGCCGTTCACTCCGCCATCCCACCACGACCGCCACGGCAGCTGGAACTGCTCCACGCCCTTGCGCGCCTGGGCGGTGTCGGTGTCGGTGGCGACGCCGAGCGCGACGAACGGCCGGTCTTTCATTCGCTCCACGAGCGACCGCTCGTGCGGGAAGCGATCCCGGCAGAGGCTTCACCAGTAGCCCCAGAACAGCAGCGCCACCACCTTGCCCCGCTGCTCGCTCAGCCGCAGCGGCGCGCCGCCCAGGTCCGGCCCGCTGATGTCTGGCGCCGTCTGACCGACCTCCACGCCGACCGCCGGCAGGTCGTCCTTGCGGACCACCGGCGGATCGTCGGGCAGTCGTTCCAGGCGGAGGTCCTGGCGCACTTCCCCCGGCTGCAGAAACAGCGACAGGCCCGATCGAAACGGCTCGGCGTACCGATCGGGGAGCGTCAGCCAGGGTCGCGGCGGGGCCGCCGAGCGGGCGACCCCGGGCCGCTCGGCGGCCGATTGGTCGACGGGTGCGTCCACCGTGGTCGGGAAGTTGGTCACGGCGACGCGGGCGAGGCCGGGCGACGGGTTGATCACCCGATAGCTGCCGTCCGGCTCGATCTCGGCCGACACCACCCGGTTGTCCACCCCGAGGAACAGCACCTTCCCCTGCCAGACCGGCTCGCCGTCATAACTGACGACCCCGGAAACAACGATCTGCGGGGGACGCGCTTTCGAGCAGCCGGCCGGCGCCGCCAGAACCAGCCCAACCCACGCGACCCAGCACACCGGCCGAACGCGGCCGCGCAAAAACGACATGAGAGATACCCACAGTTACCAAATCGTCAAATCAGCAAACGGGGCCGGCCCGGTCGAGGCAGCTGCCCCGGCCGAGCCAGCCGCGGAGGCCGCCGCTCACCAGTTGGCCCCCAGCGATTCGCCGCCGTTGCGAGTGACCGCGCTCCACCACGTCTGGGCGTTCATGCCGGCGGTCAGGCTGCGGACGCTGGCGTCGCACAGGCCGACCATGATTCCGCCGGTGTGCGGGCTGGACGCGCGGGTGTTGTCGCAGCCGGCGGGGGTGTTGTACGGCTGCGGGCCGACCTGGAACATCGACGCCGTGCCGACCGGCTGGCCGGCGCCGGTGTTGGCGAAGGTCGGCTGCCAGTTGCCGGCCCACCAGAAGTCGTAGCGGTTGACGTAACCTTCGCTGTTCGGGTCGCCGCACTGGGCCAGCCGTTCAGCGTGCATGATGGTGTTCGACGTGCCGTCGGTGATGTCGGTCATCCGGGTATCACCGTACCACGGCGAGGAGTTCGGCCCGCCGCCGCCGTTCATCGACCCGTTGGCGTTGACGCGGGCAAACACCTGGGCGTTGGCGGCGTAGCTGCTCACTCCCCAGTTGTCGTTCCACGGATTCGAGTGCTGGGCGATCCCGTTGGCCGGGGCCGAGTAATCGCCGGGGCAGATGTACGTCTTGATCGACCGCTGGTAAATGCCGTTGATCCACGGCCGATTGCCGGCCGCGGCGCCGTTGCCGTCCGGATTGGTGGCGTCATACGACGACTTGTACAGGTTGTCCTGTTCGATGTACGGCAACAGGTGATAGAACGTGTTACCCCATGACAGGCTGTATTGCGGGTGGTTCTGGGTGGCCGGGAACACGCCCAGCAGCGGCGGGAACTTGTGGTAGCTGTCGTGGGCATTGTGCATGGCCAGGCCAAGCTGCTTGAGGTTGTTGCTGCACTGCATGCGGGCGGCGGCCTCGCGGACCTTTTGCACCGCCGGCAGCAGCAGGCCGATGAGGATGGCGATGATGGCGATCACCACCAGCAGCTCGATCAGCGTAAAACCGAGAGCACGCAGAGAACGGATGCGATGAAACATGCCATTTTCCCCAACGCACAGGACGAAGCAGGGACAGGTTTTCCCGAATGAGAACGTCGTGTGGACTGAGAACGGGCGATAGGACGCCATCGAGATGTACTTCGGCGCCGGCGCCCACGCAACTGATTTCTTCGCGAAATCTTCGTTCCTCGGGAGAAGAGCCAATCACCTCTGGACAACCGCATCTTCACATCGGCTGCCGCCCCCACTGATCCGGAGGCGCCGAGGCATCTCTATTTGAATTAACAAAGGTCTTTATAGTAATAATAACAGTTTTCTCCTTTCGTCAGGCGAGAGTGCAGACGGGAGAGGTCTGACAGCGTGGCGGAAAGCGGCAGCGACGAACCCTACGCAACTGGTGCGCCAAAGCGAGCGAATGCGAGCGCGGCGAGCAGGCCGATCCATGCAGCGGGCGCGTCCGCCCGCTGCAAATGGTTGAGCCGTGCAGGCAAATCGAGGCCTGGCCGCCTGCGGCGAGCCGGGCGGTTGGCGATCGGGACGCCTGCATCTGGACCGTGCGAGGGTGCCCAAACTTGTGGCAGATCGAGGCGCCTCGGCCGGCCATCGACACCTTCGCGCTGGGAGGCAGTCGGCCTCGTTCTTTCATTGACTGCACGGGACATCCTGCGTGTAATGAGCAGGGAACCTTTCACGCGAACGGGTTGAGGGTGGGCCTCTTGTCTGCAACGTCGTGTCACCCGCCGTCGGGTTCGACAGACCTCGTCGCCGCGCCGGCTGCTCGGGGCCGGCTGCCGAGGTTGCTCGTCAGTGTTGCGGCCGGAGCGTTGCTCGTCTATGGGCTGGGGCGGGTCGGCGGCTGGGCGCTGACGCAGTACCACCTGCAGCAGGCGGCGGGAATGCTCCGCGACCGGGAGTTCACCGCCGCCCTCGGCCCGCTCGGCCGGGCGCGGTGGTCCGCCGCCAGTGACCCGGACGTGTGGCTGCTGTCGGCGCGCACCGCCCGCCGCGCGGGACAGCTGGACCACGCCGCCGAGTGGCTGCAAACCGCCGAGGCGCGCGGCGCCCGCCCGCGCGCGGTGCAGATCGAGCGGTTGCTCTTGCGAGTACAGCAAGGGCGGTGGAGCGAGGAGGCCGAGGAGGCGCTGCACGCGCTACTGCGGACGACGCGGACCGATTACTCGGTGGTCGCCGAGGTGTTGACCGGCGAGTACATGCGCCTGTACCGCTTCCCTGACGCCCGCAAGGTCCTCGATCGCTGGGTTGAGCTGTTCCCCGCCGACGTCGAGGCGTGGCTGCGCCGCGGCTGGGTGGGCGAGCACCAGCTGGCGTTCGACGCGGCCGTCGCCGACTACCGCCAGGCGCTGGCCCTCGACCCAATCCGCGACCCGGTGCGGGTGCGGCTGGCCGAGCTGCTGCTCAAGCTGCGGCGGCCGGCGGAAGCCGTGACGGAGCTGGACGCGATCCGCGACCCCGCCGCACACGGCGCCACCGTCCCGCTCCTGCGAGCGCGGTGTTTTCGCGAGCTGGGCCAGCCCGACCGCGCCGCCGAGGCGCTCGACACGCTGGCGGGGGATGACAACCAGCTGCCGCGCGCGGTGGCCGAGCGGGGGCAGATCGCGATGGCCCGCGGCGCGTTCGCGGCAGCCGAGCCGCTGCTTCGCCAGGCGCTGACGGGGCTGCCGCGCGACCGGGAGCTGATCTACGTTCTGCAGCAGTCGTTGTCGCGCCAGGGCAAGACCAGGGACGCCGAGACGGTTGCCCGCACGCTCGCCGAGGTCGACGCCGACGGCCGGCGGATTCGCGACCTGCTCGCCCGCATCGATCGCGAGCCGGCCGACGCCGGGCTGCGCTACGAGGTCGCCGGCGTCTTCCTCCGCAATGGGGTGCCGGACGACGCTGTGCGCTGGCTGCGGCTGACGCTCGAGTTGGACCCGGCGCACCGGGCGGCACATGAGCGGCTGGCGGAGTGTTACGAGCGGCAGGGCCAGGCCGAGCGGGCGGCTACTCACCGGGCAGCGGCGCGGCGGCTGGCGGAGTCGCCGGCGCGCTGAGCGGCTGCGGCGCTGGCGTCTGCCCCGGTTGTCGGATATACCACATCCGTCTACCCACCGGGAGCCGCCATGAACACCGCCGACGCACTGCTGCAGGACATCGTCGAGCACCCCGAGGACGACCTGCCGCGGCTGGCCTACGCCGACTGGCTGGAAGAGACGGGCGACAGCGCGCGGGCCGAGATCATCCGCCTGCAGCTCCGCCGCGCCGCGCTGGAGGACGACGACCCCGAGGCGGCCAAACTGCTCCGCCGCGAGCGAGCGCTGCTGAAGGACCACCCCGAATGGATCGACACCGGACTGGGGCTGGTCGGCCAGCTGCACCGCGGGTTTCTCGAACAGGTGACGGTGGTGCCGCAGCAGTTCATGGCGCTGGGCGAGCCGCTGACCAGCCGGCTGCCGATCCGCCGGCTGGTGGTGCTGGTCGACTCCGACGACCTGAACCCGCTGCGGCAGCTGGCGGCGGTGCCGGCGCTGGCGCGGGTGCAGTCGCTGCGGCTGAACCGCGTCACCCTGGGCACCAGCGACGTCGGCGACCTGCCGCTGCGGCTGCTGCTCACCTCGCCGCACCTGGGCGGGCTGACCGAGCTGTACCTGGAAGGATGCGGGCTGACCGACGGCGCCGCCCGCGACCTCGCCGCCGCCCGACAGCTGGCGTCGCTGCGCGTGCTCGACCTGACCTACAACCGCATCACCCACCTCGGCGTGCGTGCGCTGGCGGAGGCGGCGCACCTGGCCGGACTGACGCGGCTGTCACTGATGGGCACCTACACCGGCCCGCTCGGCGTCGAGGCGCTGGCCAACTCGCCGCACCTGCGGCGGCTGGAGTATCTCGACCTCGGCCGGGCGCGGATCATGACGGCGGGGGTGCGGGCGCTGACCGCGACGCCGTTTCTCGCCACGGTGAAGTTCCTGCGGTTGATCTGGCAGAGTTTGAGCGTGATGGCAGCCGGGCGACTGGCCAGCTGCCCGCACCTGACGGGGCTGCGAACGCTGATCCTCAACCGCAACCGTCTGGGCGACAGCGGCGCGGTGGCGCTGGCGAAGTCGACGAACCTGACCGGGCTCCGGCACCTGGGGCTGCGGCGCAATCGGCTGACCGCCGCCGGCGCCCGCGCCGTCGGCGAATCGCCAGGGCTGCGCGGGGTAAAGCGACTGGAGCTGGGCGGCAACGACATCACCCCGCGCGACCGGGACAAGCTCCGCGAAAAGTTCGGCAAACGCTGGGGCCGGTTCTGAGTGGGGCGACCCGTTCGGGCAGGGTGTCGTATTTCAACGGCGGTGAGGAGGCAAAGTCATGACCGACGCGGCCCGGTATGTGAAGATCGTCGAGTGGTCCGAGGAGGATGGCGCGTTCGTGGGGCAGTGCCCGGGGGTGATCGGGCCGTGCTGCCACGGCCCGGACGAGGCCGACGTTTATCGCGAACTCTGTCGCATCGTCGACGACTGGATCGCCCTCCTCCGCCGAGACGGCCGCCCGCTCCCCCCGCCGACCGCCGGCCGGAATGTCGCCCAGCTGATCGGGGCGGCGGTCGACTGAACGAGCAACTCGTCCGAACCTGACCTGTTGCTCCGGTGTCCGGCAGGTAACAATAAGGTATCGCCCGCGCGTCGCCCTCCACCTGCCTGCGAGAGTCTGATGGACGATCCCGCCGCGTGTCCGACACGCCCCGCCGCCTCGTTTTCTGCCCTGCTCACCGGGTTCGCTGCCCTCTACCTGCTCTGGGGGTCCACCTACCTGGGCATCAAGTTCGCCGTCGAGACGCTGCCGCCGTTCCTGATGGCCGGCGGCCGGTTCGTGCTCGCCGGCGGGGTGCTCTACGCGCTGCTGCGCGTCCGTGGAGTGGCGGCGCCGACGGCACGGCAGTGGCGGGCCAGCGTCGTTCCCGCGGCGCTGCTGCTGCTCGGCGGTAACGGCTTGGTGACGTGGGGGCAGCAAACGGTTGCCACCGGACGGGCAGCGCTGATCGTCGCCACCACCCCATTGTGGATGGTCGTCCTCGGCTGGCTGTTCTACCGCGGCGATCGGCCGGCGGGGCGCGTGTGGCTCGGGCTGGCGGTCGGTTTCGTCGGCGCCGCCCTGCTGATCCGGCCCGGGACGGCCACGGCGGAGTCATCGGCCGGCGGGCTGCTCGCCCTGGCGCTGGCGCCGGTGGCGTGGTCGCTCGGGTCGCTGGAGACGCGGCGAGCGCGGCCGGTGGAGAGTACGCTGATGACCAGCGCCATGCAGATGCTGCTCGGCGGGATCCTCATGCTGCTGGTCGGCGCCGGGCTGGGCGAGCTGCCGGCGCTGCTGTCCGGACCGGTCGCGACCCGGTCGGTCGTGGCGTTCGTTTACCTGGCGGTGTTCGGCGGGCTGGTCGGCTTCAGCACCTACGCCTGGCTGCTGCACGTCGCCTCGCCGACGGCGGTGTCCACCTACGCCTACGTCAACCCGCTGGTGGCGGTGCTGCTCGGCTGGGCGGTGCTGGGCGAGCGGATCGACAACACCGTCCTGCTGGCGGCGGGGCTGATCCTCGGAGCGGTGGTGCTCATCACCCTGCCGCGGCTGCGCAAGCGAGCGGAGGAGACGGAGACGCTCGACGAGGCGGCGGCCGATGAGGCGGTCGAGTACCGCCCGGCGGCGGGTCGGATGCCGGCCGGCTGTCATCCGGGGCGGTGAAGCTCCAGCGGCAGGATCGCCGGTCGGCCGTCCGGGCCGATCGGCACCGACGCCGACTGCGCTCGCCCCTCGTGCAGCCACGCCCGCAGCGTCTGCACCGTCTCGCGCTGGGCGACCGCCAGCGGCACCTGCCGCCGCACCGCCAGCGCCACGTCGCCGGTGGTGAACTCGCGGCCGTCGGCGAACGCCGCATACATGGCGTCGATCACCGCCTGTTCCAGCTCGGCGCCGACGTGGCCCTCGGAGTGGTGGACGAGCAGGTCGAGGTCAAAGGCGTCGGGCCGCCGGCCGCGCTTGCGCAGGTGGACGGCGAGGATCTCCTTGCGCTCCGCCGCGGTCGGCAGGTCGAGGAAGAAGATCTCGTCGAACCGCCCCTTGCGGAGCAGCTCCGGCGGCAGGGCGCGGACGTCGTTGGCGGTGGCGACGACGAACACCGGGGCGGTCTTCTCCTGCATCCAGGTGAGCAGGGTGGCGAACACCCGGGAACTGGTGCCGCTGTCCAGCCCGCCATGCGCCAGCGCCTTCTCCACCTCGTCGATCCACAACAGCGCCGGCGCCGCCGCGTCGGCGATGGCCAGCGCCCGCCGGGTCCGCTCCTCCGACTCGCCGATCAGACTGCCGAACAGGGCGCCGGCGTCCAGCCGGAACAGCGGCAGCTGCCACAACCCGGCGATCAGCTTGGCCACCAGACTCTTGCCGGTGCCGGGTATGCCGAGTAACGCGATCCCTTTTGGCGCCGGAAGCCCATAGGCCCGCGCCTCGGCGGTGAACGCGCGCTGGCGCAGGTGCAGCCACCGCTTCAGCGCGTCCAGCCCGCCGACGTCCGCCAGCGTTCCGCCGGCCGGCAGGAACTCCAGTGCCTCGGCCTCGCGGAGCAGCAACCGCTTCTCCTCGGTGATCAGGTCGATGTCGCCGTCGTCGAGCACGCCGTCGTCGACGATCGCCCGCGCGAACGCCCGCTGCGCCTGCGCCACCGTCAGCCCGCGTGCCGCCTGCAGCAGCTTCTCGCGGCCGGCCGGGCTGAGCAGCACGCGCACGCCGGGGGTGCGCGTCAGGCCGTCGAGCACCGCCTCCAGCTCGGCGGTCGTCGGCGGCGGCAGCGGCAGCACCACCGCCTCGTCGCGCAGCTCGTCGGGCAGCCGGCCGACGGGGGTGGTGACGACGATCGACTTGCGGCTGAACCGCAGGCGCCCGGCCAGGGTGCGCAGCTTGCGGCGAACGACCGGATCGGCCCACGACAGGTGGAAATCGCGGAGGACGAACAGCCCGTCGGCGTCGCTGCGATCGATGCGGTCGAGCGCCTCCAGCGGGTCGGCCGCCGGCGGAGTGGCGCCGGCGAACCCCTCGGCGAGATCCCAGACCAGGCACGGATGCCGCAGCCGTTCGCACAGCCGGCGGACAATCGCCACCGCCCGCTCTTCCTCGACCGTCACCAGGACGACGAGGGTGCAGCGGGCGCGGAGGGACAGTTCCAGCTGCTGCTCGAACGTCACGGCACGGCCTCCGACGCAACGATTCGCTGCAGGCATCGTACCGCGTCGACCGCCCGGCGGCGAGCGCCGCCCTTACCGCAGTACCGCCAGGAACGCCATCAGGTCGCCCAGTTCCTTGCGGCTGAGCAGCAGGTCGAAGCCGTCCGGCATCAGCGACGTCCGCGACACCTGCAGGTCCTCGATCTGCCGGCGCGGCACGCGAGTGATCACGTTCGTCCCCGAGCGCAGGTACACCGCATCGACGCTCTCCTGAACCAGCATGCCGGTCACTACCCGGCCGTCCTTCAGCGTCGCCAGGTAGGCGCGGAAGAACGGGGCGACGTAGGCGCTGGGGTGCAGGATCGATCGCAGCAGCTCGTGCGGCGAGCGGATGCGCGAAATGCGCGACAGGTTCGGAGCAAGGGTGCCGCCGGGCGCCCTGGAGGGCGCATTGACAGGTGGCGCAGGCCACCGCCCGGTCGGCGAAGAACACCGCGCGACCCCGCTTCGGGTCGCCGGATGGTAGCTCCGCCTCCACCCGCGCCAGCAGGTCGCGCTGCTGGCGGCTCACCTCGGCCAGCCGCTCCCGCAGCGGATCGACCGCCTTGCGCACCTCCTCGGGGTACGCGATGAACAGCCGTTCGAGATCGGCCTCGCCCAGCTGCCGCAGCGCCGGTGCGTCCTTCAGCCCGGCCACCGCCGCCAGCGCGACCTCGGCGTCGGTCGCCTTCTGAAACGCCGCCAGCGCCAGCACGCCGCTCGTCGCCGGTAGCTTCGGCAGGGCGCGGGCCAGGTCGAGCAGGTGCGCGTTCGACAGCTTCGACGCCCCCACGGCGCGGGCCGCCGTCAGCCGTACCACCGCGTCGGCGTCCGGGCCGAGTTGCCGCCGCAGCAGCGGGTACGCCTCGTTCGCCACCGCCGGGTTGCGCGGCGCCACGCACGCCAGCGCCGCCACCCGCAGTTCCAGCGGCTCGCCCGGCGTGTTCGCCAGCGCCACCAGCCGCTCGTCGAAGCTGCGCAGGTCGAGCGTGTGAATGGCGTAGATCGCCTCGCCGCGCACCTGCGCGTCGGCGTCGTCAAGAGCGCGGCCCAGTCCGTCCAGCCATGCCTGCGGCGGGCGGCTACCAAATTGCCCCAGCGCCCGGATCGCCAGCCGGCGGGTGGCGCGCGGGGTCTTCGCGCCGGCCAGTACCTCGGCCAGCGCCGCCTCGACCTTCGGCTCCTCGCCGAGCAGCTGCACCGCCGCCCGCAGCCGCCGCTCCTCGGCGTCGGTCAACTCTTTCGCCGCCAGCCACTTGCGGACCCGCTCGACGACCTCATCGACCGCCGCCGGTCGCCGCCGCACCAGGTCGAGCAGGGCCTTCTCCTGTTCCGGATCGCCAAACTCCACGGCGGCGAGTAACTGGCTCACCGTCGGCTCGCCCGTGCTCTTCGCGGTCGGGGTGTCGGCGGGGACGGCCAGCGGCAGGGCGAGTGCGAGCGTCAGCAGCGCCGCGATGGGGGGTCGGCGGGTCATCAGTACACCTCGTAAGACGGCGGTTGCCTGGCCCTGTTGAACATACGTCGCCAGAGGGCGGCAGCAAGGGCGCCGCGGCCGTCCGGCGAGCGGTCGCTACACTGAGGGCGAACCGCCTCCCGTTCCTCCTGCCGGGTGCCGAACCATGCTGATTGGTCATGTCAGTGACGAGCGCTATGTGGCCCTGCCGGACGTGCTGCTGGAGTTCGTCGACCCCGCCGGCCGGTCGTGGGAGACGCGGTCGCGCGCGTCGGGGGCGATCTACCTCGACCTGCCGCCGGGCGCCTACCAGGCGGTGCTGCAAAAGCCAGGCTATGGCGCCAAGCGGGTGGCGCTGACCTTACCGCGGGCGGAGCCATATGCCTTCCGGCTGCTGGCCGATGGACTGCTCGGCTATGCGTGGCCGAAGGGTGTCCGCAGCGGCGAGTCGGCCGAGTTTCGCGTCCACGCCGTCGAGCAGTACACGCTCGGGCTGTGGCGCTACGGGTGGGAGAAGGAACACGTCCGCGCCCTCGGCTGGCACGACGAGCACGGCCCGCGGGCAACCATGCAGATCACCCCCGATGGCGACTACACGCGCACCGGCGTCGGCTGGAACCGGGTCGGCTACACCAGCAAGACGCACCTGCAGTTCGTCACCGCGCCTGAGCGAAGCGGCCTCTATTACTTCCACGCCGCCACGCCGTCCGGGCTGCGCTGCGCCTTCCCGTGGGTGGTCGCCCCGGCGCGTCCGTCGGCGCCGCTCGCCGTCCTCGCCTGCGACATCACCTGGAACGCCTACAACCACTTCGGCGGGCGAAGCAATTACATCAATGCGGATCGCCTTCCTCCGGTGCCGATCGTCAACGCCCGGCAGGAGCTGAGCCGCTACGCCGACGCCGAGTTCCAGACCTGGGGCTGCCCGAGCTACGCCCCGCTGTCGTTCGAGCGGCCCGAACCGCTCAACCACGTCGACCTCGACGAGCGGATCACCGACCCGATCGAGGGGCGGATGGCGTGCGCCGTCGCGCCGGCGGAGTGGCGAACGCTCGGCTGGCTGGAGCGCGAACGGTTCGCCTACGACCTGTACACCGAGACGCAGCTGCACCGCGGGGTGCTCGACCTGTCGGCCTACCGCGTGCTGCTGCTGAGCGTCCATCCGGAGTACTGGACGCGCCAAATGTACCATCGCGTGAAACGATGGGTGTTCGAGGAAGGCGGGCGGCTGGTCTACCTGGGCGGCAACGGGCTGAACTGCGAGGTCGAGCTTCACCCCGATGACACCATGACCGTTCACAATGAGCGGCTGACCAGCCTGTGGCCGGAGGGAATGGGCGGCCACGAGAGCCGCTTCGCCATGCGGGTGGAGTCAGAGGCGAACCTGCTCGGCGTGGTGTTCACCCCGGCCGGGGCGATGACCGGCGCGCCCTACCAGGTACGCAACGCCGGACACTGGGTGTTCGCCGGCACCGGGCTGAAAGACGGCGACCTGTTCGGGCTGAACAGTCTGCACCGCCGCTGCCCCGGCGGCGCGTCGGGACACGAGACGGACAAGCGGTCGCCGTCGTCGCCGCCGAACGTCCACCTGCTCGCCCGCGGCACCAACCCCGACGACGGCGGGGCCGAGATGGTGGTCTTCGACACGCCTTCGGGCGGGCGGGTGTTCTCCGCCGGGTCGATCAGCTACCCGTGCTCGCTGCCGGTCGACGCGCACATCTCCACGATCACCGCCAACGTGCTGCGGCGGTTCCTCGACTGACCGGCCCGGAAACGCCGACCGCCGTCCGCCTCCCGGGCGGGAGTCGGACGGCGGCGCCGTTCAAGTCGAGTAATGAGTTACTCGTCTTTCTTGGCGGCCTTGTCCTTCTTGCCGGCCTTGTCGGTCTTGCCGCCCTTGTCCGACTTGGCGGGCGCCTTGCCGGTCGACACCTTCGCCGCGTTGATGACCTCGCGCAGTTCGTCGACCGCCTTCGCCGCTTCCTTGTCGGTGGCGAAACCACCGGGGCCGGACATGGCGATCAGCTTGCCGTCGGCGTTGCGGACGAAGAAGCGGAATTTGCCGTCCTTCCCCTCGTTGACCTCGATCGTCCCGACGCCTGCCCTGGTGCCGCCCTTTTTGACCGTGTCCTTGTCCTTCTTGGTCGGCTGGGCCAGCGCCGTCGGGTGGGTGATGGTGGTGACGCCGACGATCAGGGCGAACATCAGCATGCAGGCGAACATTTTGCGCATCGACGGACCCTCTGCGGCCAGTGAAAAAACCCCGTGCCCTCTCGCTCATGGGCGAGGAGATTCTATGCAGCGTCGCACGGCACGGACGCCGGGGGAAGCAAAATCGTCCGTGCGGCGGACCGCACACCCGCCGGCGCGGTCGGACGGCAGGCGCATTCCGAAAAGCTTCGCCCGCTTGCCAGGGCGCGACCGGAGCGGTAAAGTCTCGCATCGACCCGCCGCGCCGCCGATCGTCCACGCCGGAGTTCCCCGACGCCTATCGAAAGGGTTTGCCGTGATCTGCATCTCGATCGCACAGGAGTCCCGCCGGTTCGCGCTGGCGGACATGGTGAACTCCGGCCGCGTGGGCGACCTGCTGGAACTGCGGCTCGATCGGTTCGCCAAGGCAGCGGACATCGGCGAATTACTGGCGGCCAAACCGAAGCCGGTCATCATCAGCTGCCGCCGGCCGCGCGACGGCGGCCACTGGGACGGCACCGAGGAGGAGCGGCAGGCGCTATTGCGGCAGGCGATCGTCAGCAAGGCCGACTACGTCGAGATCGAGCTGGACATCGCCGACCAGATCCGTCCGTTTCCGCCGGCCAAGCGGATCGTCTCGTACACCAACCTGGCCGAAACGCCGGCGAACATCGGCGAGATTTACGATCTGGCTCTCACCAAGAAGCCCGACGTGGTCAAGCTGACGACGGTGGCCAACACGATGGAGGAGGCGTGGCCGCTGGTGCAGATCCTGGTGCGGCGAGAGGTGCCGACGGTGGTGGTCGGGCTGGGCAAGCCGGGGGTGATGCTGAGCGTGCTCAGCGCCAAGCTCGGCGCACCGTGGACCTACGCAGCGCTGGAGCGCGGCATGGAGGCGTACCCGGACCAGGCGACGGTCACCGACCTGAAGGAAGTGTATCACTACCCGAGCATCGGCGGGTCCACGCCGCTGGTCGGCGTCGCCGGCTTCAGTGAGCGCGACCGCGCCACCGTCGCCGGCCTGAACGCCGCCTTCGCCGAGGCCGGCATGGCGGTCCGCTGTCTGCCGCTCGGCGTCGGCAGCATGAAGGTGCTAGGCAAGGTGGTGAAGGCGGCCAAGCTGGTCGGCGCGGCGTTCGGCGCCGAGCATCGACCGGCGCTGCCGGAGATCGCCGGCGAGCTGGACCTGCTGCCCAGCCAGGTGCTGTTCGCCGATTTACTGCTGCGCAAGGACAAGCAATGGCGTACCGCCGACAGTCTGGCCGAGGCGCTGCCGGCGGCGCTGGAGGCGGCGATCAAGCGGCGGAACCCGGCCGGCACGCTGGCCGGGCAGATCGCCCTGATTGTCGGCGCCAACAACACCGCGCACGCGATCGGCCGCGAGCTGGCGAAGCGCGGCTGCTCGCTCATCATCGCCAGCCACAACCAGTCCGCCGCCACCTCGCTCGCCAGTCTGCTGCAGTGCCGCGGCGTTCAGTTCGAGGCGCTGTACACGGTGCTACACCAGATCCTGATCGTGTGCGACGAGGCGCCGAGCCGCACCGCCGCCACGGGCCGCAGCCAGGCAGTCCACCCCGGCTATCTGCGGCCGGGGATGGTGGTCGCGCATCTGACGCCGGGGTTGCACAAATCGACGCTGATTCGTGCCGCCGAGGCGCGGAGCTGCGAGGTCGTCACCAGTTACGGATTGTGGCTGGAGCAGGTGCGAGCGCAGGCGCGGCATCTGACCGGCCAGGACCGCCCGCCGGCATTCTTCGCCGCCGCCGCCCCGTGGCTGGAAGAGGAAGAGTGAGCACGGGCGCAACGTCGCCCATTGCCACAACAAAAAACCGAATTGGGTGTTACGCAGTTAGCCGGTGGCGCATTTTTCCCAGGGTTGACACCCTGGGCTATTAACTGTCGCCCCTTCGGGGCTTCAAAGGAAGAACGGCTCAACGCCGTAACTTTATAACTCTTCGTTCTTTTCTCCTTTCTGTTCTTTCTTCGTGTTCTTTGTGCCCTTTGTGGTTCACTCTTCTTCTGTTATCCCTCGCGGAAGCGGTAGCCGACGCCGCGGACGGTTTCGATCAGGTCGTCGGCGGCCAGTTTGCGGCGCAGCGTCTTGATGTGGACGTCGATCGTTCGTTCCAGCACGATCGCTCCCTCGCCGATCGCCGCGTCCATCAGCTGGTGGCGGCTGAACGCCCGGCCGGGCTGTTTGAGCAGGCATTCCAGCAGCCGGAACTCGGTCGGCGTCAGTTCCAGCTCGCGGCCGGCGCGGAACGCCCGGTGGCGGAGCCGGTCGATTCGCACTCCCAGGTGCTCGACCACCTCGCCTGGTTCGCCGCCGCCCTCGACGCGCCGCTGCAGCGCCTTGATCCGCTGCATCAGCACCCGCGGGCTGAACGGCTTGGTCACGTAGTCGTCGGCGCCGAGCGAGAAGCCGACGATCTGGTCGGTCTCTTCCGCCCTGGCACTGATGATGATGACCGGGATGTCGCGGGTGCGCTCGCCGCCGCGGAGATCGCGCAGGATGTCGGTGCCGCTGACTCCCGGCAGCATGAGGTCGAGCAGGATCAGGTCGGGCAGCAGCGTCTGCGCCTTGCGCAGCCCTTCCTGGCCGTCGTGCGCCACCAGGGTTTCGTAGCCCTCGCGCTGCAGGTTGTAAACAAGTGCCTCAACCAGATCTCTTTCATCCTCGATAATCAGGATACGAAGCCGGCCGGTGGTGGTTCCCGTCGTGCCGGAAGGGGCGGCGGTGGCCATCATGCGTACACTCCCAGAGGCGGCGGTCAGTCGAGGCCGAGCGGGCGGTGACGGATCAGGTCGCCGCTGATCAGGTAGATCACGTCCTCGGCGATGTTGGTGGCGTGGTCGGCGATGCGCTCCAGGTGGCGGGTGGCCGAGAACAGCGACAGCCCACCCTCGATCATCTGCGGGTCGGCGCGCATGACCGCAATCAGTTCCTGGATCAGCTCGCTGTTGTAGCGATCGACCTCGTCGTCCATCCGCAGCACTCGCTCGGCCTCGTCCTGGTTGACGTTGACGAAGGCGTCGAGCGCCTGCCGCACCATCATGGTGGTCAGGTCGGACATCCGCTGCAGCTTCTCCGGCACCGGCGGCCGAGGGCTGCCGACCAGGCTGAGCGCCCGCTCGGCGATCTCCTCGGCCAGATCGCCCATCCGCTCCAGGTCGGTGGTGATCATCATCACCGAGATGATGCGGCGGAGGTCGCGGGCGACCGGCTGGTGCAGGGCGAGGATTTTGAGGCACTCTTCGTGCAGGTGGTTATCCTCCTGGTCGATCTGCGAATCGCCGGAGATCACCTCGCGGGCCAGCTCGGCGTCGCGCGTCATCAGCGCGCGGGTGGCCTTGTGGATCGACTCCTCCACCAGCCCGGCCAGGGCGAGGAGGTCGCGTTGCAGGTTGTCCAGGTCGCGGAGCAGGTGGATCGCCATTGACGGTCTCGGTCGGAAGACGGAGGGGAACAGGGGAGCGGCTCAGCCGAACCGGCCGGTGATGTAGTCCTCGGTCTGCTTCGCCCGCGGCCGGGTGTACAGCGCGTCGGTCGGCCCGGCCTCGATCAGCCGCCCCTGGTAAAAGAACGCGGTCTGGTCGGAGATGCGGGCCGCCTGCTGCATGTTGTGCGTCACGATGACGATGGTGTATTCGCGCTTCAGCTCGAAGATGAGGTCCTCGACGCGCGCGGTGCTGGCCGGATCGAGGGCGCTGGCCGGCTCGTCGAGCAGCAGCACCTCCGGGTTGGTGGCCAGGGCGCGAGCGATGCACAGCCGCTGCTGCTGTCCGCCGGAGAGGTTCAGCGCCGAGTCGTCCAGCCGGTCCTTGACCTCGTCCCACAGGGCGGCCCGGCGCAGGCAGCGCTCGCAGATCTCCTGCAGCCGCGGCCGGTCGCGCAGGCCCGCCACTCGCGGGCCGAACACCACGTTCTCGAACACCGACTTGGGGAACGGGTTGGACTTCTGGAACACCATGCCGACGCGGCGGCGCAGGTCGACCAGGTTGACGCTGCGGTCGAAGATGTCGACGCCGTCGAGCGCCACCTCGCCGGTGTGGCGGCTGTTCTCGATCATGTCGTTCATGCGGTTGAGGGTGCGGAGGAAGGTCGACTTGCCGCACCCCGACGGGCCGATCAGGGCCATCACCGATCGCTCGGCGATGTCCAGCGTGATGTCCCACAGCGCCTGCTTCTCGCCGTACCAGAACGACAGCCCGTGGACCGAAAACTTCGCTCGCCCGCCCGGCGTGGTGCCGGGCTTGCGACCAGTCTGACTCCGCTCCGTCATGATCGCGGAGTACGACAGCGTGGACATAACCGTCCTCTCACCCGGGAGGTGGGCTGGGCACGCGGTTCGCCCACCCGCACGAACCAGGGGTGATTCTAGAAGGGGATTGTGTGGAATGTGTGAAGATCAGCGGAATTCCCGGCGGGCAGACGGACTCACCACGGAGGACTCAGAGGGACACAGAGGGAAAGCAGGAGGAAGGGAGGAGAGAGAATGAAAGCGGTATCGAGGAAGGTGCAGCGGATGTCATGCCTGGTGCCATGCCCACGCTGGCGTGGGCATGCGGCGTTTCGCGGACTGGCCCCGTCCCTCAGCTCGCGCGTCCTCGCTGCACATGCCCACGCAAAGCCGTGGGCATGGCACCCAGAAAAGGCCCGACACCGTCCCACTCGTCTCCGGGGCTTCAGGTGTTGGGTGCCATGCCCACGCTGGCGTGGGCATGCGGCGTTTCGCTGACTGGCCCCGCTCCCGCTCGCGTCCTCGCGATGGGCACGCTACCCCGTCCCCATCGGGTGCAGCGGCAGGCGGACGGTGAACGTGGTCCCCTGCCCTGGCTGGCTGGCGGCGCGGATGCTGCCGCGCATCGCTTGCACCAGATGCTTGACGATCGCCAGCCCCAGGCCGGTCCCGCCCAGCTCGCGCGAGCGGGCGCGGTCGACCCGATAGAACCGCTCGAATACCCGCGGCAAATCGGCCGCCGGGATGCCGATGCCGGTGTCGGTTACCTCCAGCACCGCGTCGCACCCCTCGGCCCGCCAGCCGACCTGGATGGTGCTGCCCTCCGGCGTGTATTTGAGCCGCATTGTCGAGCAAATTCCTCGAGGATCTGATCGACTGCCTCCTCGTCGGCCCAGACGGTCAGCGGCCGCCGTCCACCGTCAGTGACTGCCGCCGTGCCTCGGCCCGTGGCAGGTGGCGCTCGCCGCAGTCGCGGGCGACGGCGTCCAGCGGCACCGCGGCCAGGTCGAACAGCTCCTCGCCCGACTCGATTCGAGCCAGGCTGAGCAAGTCGAGGATGAGCGCGTGCAGCCGGTCGGCCTGGCCGGCGATCTGCTCCAGAAATCGGCCGCGGTGGACGGCGTCGTCGACCGCGCCGTCGAGCAGCGTCTCGACACACACCTTGATGACTGCCAGCGGCGTCTTCAGCTCGTGCGACACGTTGGCGACGAAGTCCTGGCGCAGCCGCTCCAGCCGGCGCAGCTCGCTGATGTCGTGCAGCACCAGCACGGCGCCGCGCGGCGGGTCGCCCGGCAGCCCGGCGGCATGCACCATCAGGCTCCGCGGCGTCGTGCCGGTCCAGCCCACCTCGGTCTGGCACGATCGGCCGGCCAGCGCCGTCTGCACCGCGTCGAGCAGCGGCCGGTGGCGCGACACTTCCCACAGCCGGCGGCCGACGGCGGTCGAGCCGGACAGCTGCAGCAGCTCACGGCCTCGTTCGTTGATGAACAGCACCCGGTGCGCCGGGTCGACCGCTACCACCCCCTCGACCATGCTGCTGAGGATCGTCCGCAGCTGCTGGTGGTCCCCCTCCAGCCGGGTGATGCGGCTGCTCAACCGCTCGCTCATGGCGTTGAAGCGGTCGCCCAGCGCGCTGATCTCGTCCTTGCCGGTGGGGAACACGCGGACGTCGGCAACGCCGGCGGCGACGTCGTTTACCCCGCGGACCAGGGCGGCGAGCCGGCGCGCCAGCCCGCGCGCCAGCCCGGCGCTCACTGCCGCCACCGCCAGCAGGTGGAACACGGCGAACAGGCCGAGCGCCGCCGCCAGCGACAGCGGAAACAGCGCCGCCACCACCGCCACGCCGCCACTGACGGCGAGACTGGCCAGCGCATAGGGTAACAACAACCGCCGGAACATGAGTCGTCCGCCCCGCTCAGTCGGCGCGGCTCGCCTGCACCACCCGCTTGCCGGTGGCGATCCGCACGCCGAAGTTCAGCAGCAGCACCAGCACCATCAGCAGGAACGCCGCCCCCCACGCCAGCCGCTGCCAGTTCTCGAACGGACTGGTCGCGTATTTGAAGATATAGGGCGGCAGCGTCGGCACGAAGTCGTTCAGCGCGGTCGGCCAGAAGTTGTTGAACCCGGCCGTCAGCAGCAGCGGCGCTGTCTCGCCGGCGACGCGCGCGACGGAAAGGAAGATGGCGGTGATGATCGCCGGCAGCGCCGCCGGCACCACCACGCGGAGGATTGTCTGGGCGTGCGAGGCGCCCAGCGCATAGGAGGCGTTGCGCAGACTGACCGGCACCAGCTTGATCGCCTCCTCGGCGGCGCGCAGCACGATCGGAATCATGATGACCGCCAGCGCGAACACCCCGGACCAGCCGTAGAAGCGGATGCGAACCCCCAGCCGCCGCTCGCAGAACGTGCTCAGCACGCCGAACAGGCTGGCGGCGAAGATGCCGACGACGATACTCGGCACCCCACCCAGCTGCTCGGCGATGAACCGCAGCGATCGCGCCAGCGGACCGGGCCGATACTCGGCCAGGTAGATTGCCGCCAGCAGCCCGACCGGCACCGCGATCCCGGTCGCCCAGCCGACGACCACCACCGTTCCCCAGATGGCGTTCGCCAGCCCGCCGCCGCTGTCCGCCGTCGGCGGCGGCGGAGTGCGGGTGAAGAACTGCCAGTCGAGCGCGCCGACGCCGTTGACCAGCAGGTACGACAGAATCACCACCAGCAGCCCCATCGTGCAGAACAGGCAGGCCGCCAGCACCCCGCTCATCAGCCGGTTGATCGTGCCCGCCGACACCCACTGCCACGTTTCCGGCAGCCCCGGCCGCCCCCAGTCGATCCCGCCGGTCGGCAGCGCCGGCGCGGTCGCCGCCTCCACCGGCGCGGGCGCCGGCGGCGTCGGCCGAACAAACGGCCGCGTCAGCCACGCCGGCAGGAACGGCCCCGGCCGACCGACGCGATGCAGCAGGTAGCGGGCCAGCGTGTTGATCGACACCGTCACCAGCAGCAGGATCAGGCTCAGCTCCACCAGCACCGAGCGAAACAGGTCGTTGTCCGCCTCCATGTACTGGTTGGCCAGCTTGCTGGCGATCGAGTCGCCGACGGCAAAAAGGGAAAAAGAGATCTCATTTCTGTTGCCGATCAGCATGGTGACCGCCATCGTCTCGCCCAGCGCACGGCCCAGCGCCAGGAAGGCGCCGGCGACGATGCCCGGCCGGGCATACGGCAGCACCACCTGCCAGATCGTCTGCCAGCGCGTGGCGCCCAGCGCCAGGCTGCCCTCGCGCTGCGACCGTGGCACCGCCTGGCACACGTCGTAGGTGATCGCCGCGATGTACGGCACGATCATCACCGCCAGCACCAGCCCGGCCGCCAGCAGCCCCGACCCGCCGGTGTTCGGCCCGCCCAGGACGGTGAACATGCGCTGTAGCAGCGGTGCCAGCGCGAAGATGCCCCAGAACCCGTAGATCACGCTCGGGATGGCCGCCAGCATCTCGATGAAGAAGGTGGCCACCCGGCGAAGGCCCGGCGACGCGACCTCCGACAGATACGCGGCGGTGCCGACCCCCAACGGCAGCGCCACCAGCATGGCGATCGCCGACGTCGCCACCGTGCCGTAGATGAACGCCAGCGAGCCGAACCGCGGCGGTTCGCTGTTCGGGTTCCAGCTGCGGCTCGCCAGGAAGCTCAGCCCGAACGTCTGGATCGCCAGCCACGACCGCTCGATCAGCACCAGCACCAGCAGAACGGCGACGGCGATGATCAGGCACGCCGCCAGCTGGCAGAGTAGCCGGAAGGCGGCGTCGGTGATGGCGAGCGACCGCCGGGTCAGCTGGTTACGCTCCGGTACGGCAGGTGCGGACGGCGGCAGCCTTCGGGGAGAGAGCGCCGGACCGACCAGGACGCTCACTTCGCGACGATGGCGTCGAGCTTGGCGTCGATCTTCTTGACCAGCGCCGCCGGCAGCGGCGCGTAGTGCAGCGTCTCGGTCGCCTTCTGCCCGTCGTGCGTCGCCCAGCGGAGGAAGTCGGTCACCAGACCGGCCCGGTCGCTCGGCTGATTGGCGTAGACGAGCGCCCACACCGTGCCGGCGATCGGGTAGGCGTTGGCGCCGGGGGCGGTGGTGATCGAGTAACGCAGGTCGTCGGGGATCTCGGCCGTCGCCGCCGCGGCGGTGACGCTCTGCAGGTCGGCCCGCACCGGCTTGCCCGCCGTGTTCACCACCGCCGCGAACGGGATCTTGTTCTTCAGGGCGTAGATCAGCTCGATGTAGCCGATGGCGCCGGCGGTTTCCTTGACGAAGCCGGCGACGCCGTCGTTGCCCTTGCGGCCGATGCCGACGCCGGCGGGCCACTCGATCGCGGTGCCGCGGCCGGGCGTCCACGCCTGCTTGTTCACCTTGGTGAAGTAGTCGGTGAGGATGTAGGTGGAGCCGCTCGAATCGGAGCGATACGCCGGGGCGATCGCCCTGTCCGGCAGCGCCTTGTCCCTGTTCAGCGCCTGGATCGCCGGGTCGTTCCACTTCTTGATCTTGCCGAGGTAGATGTCGATCAGCACCTGGCCGGAGAACGTCAGGTCGGGCGCTTCCGGCAGGTTGTAGGCGGGGACGATGGCGCCCATGCACAGCGGGATGTGCAGCACCTCGCCGCCGGCCTCCTTCGCCGCCGCCAGCTGCTTGTCGTCGAGCGGAGCGTCGGAGCAGCCGAAGTCGACCTCCTTGCCGGTCATCATCTTGATGCCGGCGCCAGACCCCTTCGACTGGTAATTGACCTGGACCTGCTTCTCCCGCTCGTACTGGTTCGCCCATTCCTGCATGATCGGGTCGACGAACGTCGAGCCGGCGCCCTGCAGCCGCCGCGTCCCGCCGCCCCCGCCGAAGCAACCGACGCCGAGGACCACCCCGACCAGGGCGGCGGTGACAAGCATCCGGGTGGACCGCATCGCGAACTCCTTGCACAGCTTCCGTCGGAACCAGTGATCGCCTCGGGCGACTCGCTCCGTTACCATAGGGCTGTTCCGTGACGAGGATGTGAGGAATGTGTGAAGATTTACCGCCGAAGCGGCCGAACGGCGAAACGAGTGTCGGAATAACAGGGTGTACCGATCGTGTTCTGGGTGCCGGGTGGCATGGCCACGGCTTTGCGTGGCCATGTGGTGCGGATCGCACCTCCTCCCGACGGGGCCGGTCGGCGTAACGCCGCATGCCCACGCAAGCGTGGGCATGGCACCCAGTACCCGGGAAGCCAGCCCCACTGTCTCGAAATAGGGCGGCAAGACGAGGGCAGGACATGCGGATCGGTATCGCCGGGTTCATGCACGAGTCGAACACCTTCAACCCGATCCGGGCCGACCGGGACGCCTTCGTCCGGCAAAGTCTGCTCGTCGGCGAGGCGGTGCGGGCGGAGTGGGCGGCGGCGCACCACGAGGTCGGCGGCTTCTTCGCCGCGGCGGCCGAGTTGGGGTTCGCGCCGGTGCCGCTGGGGATGGCGTGGGCCACGCCGTCGGGGCCGGTCACCGCCGACGTGTTCGACGAGGTAACCGCCCTGCTCGTCGACCAGCTGCGGCGGGAACGGCTCGACGGGCTGCTGCTGGCACTGCATGGGGCGATGGTCGCCGACGGCCACCTCGACGCCGACGCCGAGGTGCTGGCGCGCGTGCGCGCCGCCGTCGGCCGTGATTTCCCGCTGGCGGTCACGCTCGATCTCCACGGCAACCTGCCGCCGCGGTTCGCTGATCTGACGGACCTGGCGGTCGCCTACCGCACCAACCCACACGTCGACCAGCACGAGTGCGGGCGGCGCGCGGCCCGGCTGCTGGTGCGGCAGCTGCGCGGCGAGATCCGCCCGCGGCTGGCGCTGGCGACTCCGCCGCTGCTCATCAACATCATGCGGCAGGACACGTCGTGCGAGCCGCTGGCCGGGTTCATGGCCGGCGTGCGGCGGCTCGAAGCCGAGCCGGGCGTGCTCGCCGCCAGTCTGCTGCCGGGGTTTGCCTACGCCGATGTGCCGCAAATGGGGCCGGCGGTGGTGGTCGTGACCGACGGCGACGCCGAACTGGCCCGCCGCCACGCCGACCGAATCGCCGCCGACCTGTGGAAGCCGCGCGCAATTCCAGGCCGACCTGCCCGACGCGGCGACGGCGGTCCAGCAAGCCCCTCCAGGCGGAGCGGACGCCGGTGGTGCTGGTGGATCACGGGGGACAACATCGGCGGCGGGTCGGCCGGCGACGGTACCGTACTCCTCGCCGAACTGCTCCGGCAGGAGGCGACCGGATGGGTGGTGATGCTCTATGCGCCGGACGAAGTGACGGCGTGTGCCGCCGCAGGCGTCGGCGGACGAGTAACGCTGCGTGTCGGCGGCAAGGTCGATCGCTTCCACGGCGACCCGGTGGAGGTGGCGGGAGTGGTGCGGGTGCTGCACGACGGGCGCTATGTCGAGCCGGCGGTACGGCACGGCGGCAAGCGGGTCAATCGCATGGGGCTAACGGCCCTGGTCGAGCTGCCCGGCGATTCGCTGCTGGCGCTGACGTCGGAGCGCCACCCGCCGTTCAGCCTGGGCGCGCTGACCTGTCTCGGCGTGCGGCCGGAGTTGCAGCGGATGGTGGTGGTGAAGGCGGCGATCGCGTACAAGGCGGCCTATGCGCCCATCGCCGGCACGATGATCGAGGTGGAAACGCCAGGGCGGACCTGCGTCAACCCGGCGCGGCTGACCTACCGGCATATCCGCCGTCCGCTGTGGCCGCTCGATTGAGCGGGCAGCGGAGAAACAGGGTGTAGCGACCGCCCCAGTCGTGACGATTCCTGCCATTGTCGGCGTCGTCGGGGCGGCCGGCGCGGCGGCGTGGGCACCCCGTCCCGGTTGAGGCCTCTCCCGCTGCCGGCGCGGGCGGATATAATACGGTATCCGCGAGCGGAGCTGTTCACCAACGAAAGGCAGAGCTGAACATGGCAAGTGCGAACGTGATCGAGGTGACCGGGGCAAACTGGGAAAAGGAAGTGGTGCAGTCGGAGGTGCCCGTCCTGGTCGACTTCTGGGCGGTGTGGTGTGGCCCGTGCCGCATGCTGGCGCCGACGATCGACAAGATCGCCAACGACTTCACCGGCAAGGTGAAGGTGGTGAAGGTGAATACCGACGACGCCCAGGACATCGCCGCCAAGTACCGCATCTCGGCCATTCCGCAGCTGATGATCTTCAACGGCGGCGATCAGCCGGCCGAGCGGCCGTCGCCGGGCGTCAAGACGGAGGCCGCGATCGTCCAGTTGCTCAACCGCGTGATGGGCAGCTGACCCGTCCGCCTCCCGAAACGCTCACCGCCCCCGCGCGACGACTCGCGCGGGGGCGGTGTCATTGCGCCCTCACCGGCATTAACAATCTTTTATCGATCCCTCAAATCCGTTTATAAGATCGACGGTCCTTCAGGCGGCGCGGCGCGCGGCCGGCAGCCGGGCCAGCACCCAGCCGGCCACCTGGCGAACGTCGGGGTCGGGGTCGGCCAGCGCCTGCTGCAGCGCCGGCAGCGCGTCGCTGGCGTCCACGCCGGGGGCGGTCAGCCGCATGGCGGCGTGGACGCGCAGCACCTCGTCCGGCGCGTGCAGCCGCCGCAGCCACTTCTGCAGGCGGTCGGGGGACGGCTTGATCGCTTCACTCATGGTCGGCTCCTCCGAAACGGACGGGGCAGTTGCGTCGGTTCCCATCGACCGCCGCCCCGCCTCGCCTTGACCGCATTCCCCCTCGTCCGCCACGCCAGCCCAGGTTCCCGTACCTCGGGGCGCGACAATCGGCAGACTTTTCCTTGTTTTTCTTGACAAGCCTTTTGGCGCATCCCATGTTTTCGTCAGAACGAGATCACTGCACTTGAACGTCGTGCCCGCCTGACGTCACCCCGATCTTCGGGTCGGCACCCTTCACCACGACCAGCCCAGCATCGGACCCGACCCGCCTCGGCGGACGGCCCCCGGTCCGCGCGGTGAGGAATGCCGAACGCGGTGGAACGTTCATCTCGCCCCCAACGAGTTGATACTGCATCACTCCAAAGGATGAGCTTCCTGCCATGCGAACCTTCAGCCGTACCCTACTGAAGTTTCTGAGCGACGAGAGCGGTCCGACCGCCGTCGAGTACGCCATCATGATGGCACTGATCATCGTCGTGTGCGTCGCTACCGTCACCACCCTTGGGACGAACTCGAATAACACGTACTCCTACGTCGGGAGCAAGATCCGTAGCGGCAGTTGATCGGGTGGACGTCTGCCCGTGCCCAGCGGGTTTGAGGTACTGACCCTAAGTGAAGGAAGATTGCGATGAGTAAGCTAAGTCAGGCGTTGGTCAACTTCGTGAAGGACGAGAGCGGCCCGACCGCGGTCGAGTACGCCGTCATGCTGGCGCTGATCGTCGTGGTGTGCATCACCGCCATCACCACCCTCGGCACCAACGCCAACAACACCTTCTCCTACGTCGGCGACAAGGTCGGCGGCGCCGCCAGCTGAGCCGCCGCCACCTGCGACGACGCCTGAGCACCGAATCCCGTTTTCTCTTGTGGCCCCCCAGCGATTAAGGACGACACCGATGCGTAAGCTGAGCCAGACCCTGATCAACTTCGTGAAGGACGAGAGCGGCCCGACCGCGGTCGAGTACGCCGTCATGCTGGCGCTGATCGTCGTGGTGTGCATCACCGCCATCACCACCCTCGGCACCAACGCCAACAACACCTTCTCCTACGTCGGCAACAAGATCGGCGGCACCTCCAGCTGAGGCGGGCGAACGGGCCGGTGGCATTTGCTTTCGGATAACCAATTACTGATTTCCTGGGCATTCTAAAGGGACGACACCGATGCGTAAACTGAGCCAGACCCTGATCAACTTCGTCAAGGACGAGAGCGGCCCGACCGCGGTCGAGTACGCCGTCATGCTGCTGCTGATCGTCGTGGTGTGCATCACCGCCATCACCACCCTCGGCACCAATGCCAACAACACCTTCTCCTATGTCGGCAACAAGATCGGCGGCACCTCCAGCTGAGGTGGCTGATCGGACCGACTCACCGGGACACACAACGGGCCGGCGCCCTCGACGGGACGCCGGCCCGACTGCTTTTGCAGCGGTCCCGGCCGTCCGCTCCAATACCATGACAGGGGTCGGCCCGATCCTCCTTCCGGAGTGCCGTTCATGTCTGCCGTCAGCCGCCGCCAGTTTCTCGCCAGCGCCGCCCTCGTGCCGTCCGCGATGCGTGCGTGCGAGAAGACGAGTAGCCCGTTTTTGCAGGGGAACTACGCGCCGGTGCGGGCGGAGGTGACGGCGGACCGGCTGGAAGTGGTCGGCACGCTGCCGGCGGAGCTGGACGGACTGTTCGTGCGCAACGGGCCGAACCCGCAGTTTTCGCCGCGCGGCGCGTATCACTGGTTCGACGGCGACGGCATGTTGCACGGCGTTCGCTTCCGCGCCGGCCGGGCCAGCTACCGCAACCGCTACGTCCGCACCGACGGCTGGCGGGAGGAACACGCGGCCGGCAAGGCGCTGTACAACGGGCTGCTCGGGCTGCCCGACCTGAAGAAAGTAGCGCTCGGCCAGGACGGCTACAAGAACGCCGCCAACACCGCGCTGGTGTGGTACGACGGGAAGTTGCTGGCATTGTGGGAGGGCGGGGCGCCGCACGCCGTCCGCGCGCCGGCGCTGGAGACGGCCGGCCGCTACACCTTCGGCGGCAAACTGCGTCACGCCTGCACCGCGCATCCGAAGATCGACCCGACGACCGGCGAACTGTTGTTCTTCGGCTATCAGCCAGTAACCCCTTACTTGCAATACAGCGTGGCCGACGCCCGCGGGGCGATCATGCGGACAACGCCGATCGAGCTGCCGCGGCCGGTGATGATGCACGACTTCGCCGTCACCGCCCGACACACCGTGTTCCTCGACCTGCCGGTGGTGTTCGACTTCCGCCGCCTGCTGCGCGGCGAATCGTCGTTCGGCTACGACCCGAAGCTCGGCGCCCGCATCGGCGTGTTGCCGCGGCATGGCAAGGGCAGCGAGGTGCGCTGGTTCCCGGTCGCCCCGTGTTACGTGTTCCACACCGTGAACGCCCACGACGACGGCGACGAGGTGGTTCTCCACGGCTGCCGGATGGCCGATTTTCCGGCCGAGATCGTCCCGCCCGACGGGCTGAGCGACCGGGAGCTGCGGCGGACCGGCTCGACGCTGTACCGCTGGCGGCTGAACCTGCGCACCGGGGCAGTCCGCGAGGGGGCGATCGACGACACCCCGGCCGACTTCCCGCGGATCGACGAGCGGCGGACCGGTCGGCCGGTGCGGTTCAGCTACCTGACGACGTTGCGCTGGGACGCGCTGCTCAAGGTCGACCTGGAGCGCGGCACGACCGAGCGACACGCCTTCGGCAAGGGCCGGCAGGGCGGCGAGGGGGTGTTCGTGCCGCGGCCGGGCGGGACGGCCGAGGATGACGGGTGGGTAATGACTTACGTCTACGATCGGGCGACCGACCGGAGCGAGCTGGTGGTGGTCGACGCCCAAAACGTCGGCGGTCCGGCGGCGGCTCGCGTCCAGCTGCCGGTGCGGGTGCCGTTCGGGTTTCACGGCACCTGGGTGTCGGGGGCGCAGCTGGCGGCGGGGTGAGCCGGCGGGTCACTTCTTCTTCTCGTCGGTGCCGCGGACGCGGGCGAAGTAGCCGCGCGCCATGCTGCGCGCCGACGGCGGTAGCCGCTGCCGGTCGAGCCGCTGCCGGCTTCCTGTGCCGCCTGGCGGATCTCCTCCTGCATCTCCGACGGCCGCGCGGCCCCTTGAATCCGCCCGGCGGACCCTGGCCGACGCCCTGCAGCTTGCCCTTCTCGTCCCACGCGCCGGGGACGGCGGTGTTCTTTGCGGTCGCCGCGTCGTCCTTCTGCTCGGGCCGCCGGCCGGCCGCCCTGGCCGGGTTGGTTGCCGGCGCCGCGGACCGCCGCCCGCCTCACCTGCTGTACCTGAACCAGCAGTGCGCCAGCTCGGCGTTGTCACGGCTCTTGCCCAGCCGGCCAGCCTTGTCGGCGGCCTTCGCCAGCCGCCGCGCCGCCTCACCGTCTTCGCCCTCGCGGCCAGCGCTTGCACTCGCCGAGCTGGTCGGCCAAGTCCTTCAGCTCGTCCTGATCCTGCGCCAGTCGATCGGCGTTCTTGTGCAGCTGGTCCAGCTCGCGGTCGAGCTGATCGCGGTCGAGCTCGCCGCGGTCGGCCTGCTCCTTCAGCTCCTTCTCCTGCTCCTCCTTGTTGCGCGTCAGCCGCTTCAGTTGCTCCTCCATCGCCTCCAGCTGTTTGGCCAGTTCGTCGCGATCCTTCTGCGTCATGTTCTGTTCGCGGTCGAGCTGCTGCAGGTCGGCCTCCGCCTGTTTTCGCTCGTCGTCGGTGAGCGCCGGGTCGCGCATTTTTCGCCGCAGTCGTTCCCTGGCCTCCTCCTGCTCCATCCGCCGGCTGAGCCGCTGCAGCTCGTCGGCGGCGCGGTCGAGGTCGCCGCGGGCGAGCGCGTCGGCAGCGGCGCCGGCGGACTTCGGGTCGCGCTTCTTGCGGGTGAGCCGCTCGGCCTGTTTCAGCTGCTCGCGGAGGGCGTCGGCGCGGTCGACCTGCTCGCGCTGCTCGCGGCGGATCTGGTCTTCGAGGGCGGTGGCGTCCTTGATCCGTTCGCGCAGGTCGTCGTTGCTGTCGCGCGGCCGGCGAACGAACCGCTCCACCTCGGCCTCGATCCGCTCCAGCTCCGGCGAGCGCGGATCGTCCGGCTTCTTCGCCGTGCGCTTCGCCGCCAGCTGTTGCACCTGCTGGTCGAGGTCCGCTCGCGCCTCCGGCGTCGCCGCATCGGGGTCGGCGCTGTCCGGCGACTCGCCGACTGGCGGATTCCACCAGAGGGCGAGCAGGGCGACGGCCAGCAGCGCCGGCGGCACGGTCGCGGCGATGCCGCGCGGCACGCGGATCGGGAATTTGTCGCTTACTCGAACCGTCGCCAGCCGTGCCTCCGCATCGGCGAGTAGCGCCTGGCCCGCGGGTGACGCGGCATCCGCGTCCGACAGGCTCAGCGCGGTGGTCGCCCGCTCCTTCAGCCCGTACCGCTCGTCCAGCGCCAGCGCCGCCGCCACCGCCGTCGGCCGCCGCCAGACCGCCAGCGCAGCGCCCACGACGATCGCCCCGCCAGTCAGACCGCCGCCGACCGCCCACCGCCACGCGCCGCCGGCTTCGGGCACGAGGTACGGCTGCGCCAGCACCCACACGCCGGCCACCGCCAGCGCGACGAGGACGCACCAGCCGACGCGCGTCAGCAGCGCCGCCAGCAGCAGACGACGGCGAACGCGGGCAATCTGGCGTTGCAGCAGGGTGCGGGACATCGACGCGGTCTCCGGAACGGGGCCTGAGCGCAGTATAGCCGCGCGCGCCGCCGCGACACAATGAGGATCACCCGACGAGCGAGTAATACCTTACTCCAGATCGAGCGGCTCGAAGCGGCCGGCGCGGTGGACGATGGCCCAGACCTTGTGCGACGCCTGGTGCTCCGACGGACCGAAGCTCAGGCGCACCCCCAGGCCGAGATCGAGGTCGTGGATTCCTTCCAGGGCGTCGATGAGTGCTTCGGTGTGCAAGCGTTCGCCGGCGCGCCGCAGCCCCTCGACGAACAACGTGGCGGTGATGTAGCCCTCCAGCGACACCGAGTTGGGCGCCTCGCCGGAGGCGTACTTGCCCAGCAGCTCGCGGTAACGGAGGACGAGCGAGGCGTGCGAGGCGACCGGCGGAACCACCTGGGTGACGATCACGCCCTCGGCCTGTTTCGGGTCGATCTGGCGCAGCTCCTCGACCAGGGCGGCGGCGTTGACGAAGGCGGTGCTGGTGAAGATCACGTCGCGGCCGGCCTCGCGCACCTGCTGGATGAACCGCGCCGCCGGCCGGTACACCGGCACCATCACCACGGCGCGCACCTCCTTGTGACGGATGATCTCCCGGGCGGCGGCGGCCACATCCGTGGTGTTGCGCGGATAGCGGACATGCAGGATCTGCTCCGGCTGGCGGCCGTACCTGCGCAGGGTTCGCTCGACGCCGCGGAAGGCATTGTCGCCGTAAGCGTCGTCCTGGGTGAAGGCGGCGATCTCCTCGGGGCGGAGCTTGCGCGTCTCGATCAGGTAGGTGACGATGGCGCTGGTCTCCTCGGCGAGACCGGCACGATAGTTGAAGACGTAGCGATCGGGCGGCACCTTGCGGAGGATGTGGCCGCCGGTGAAAGCGCCAAAGAAGATCAACTTCTTCTCCAGGGCGTAGGGCACCGTTATCTCGGCCGTCGCCGCGCCGACGTTGCCGATGACGGCGAACACCTTGTGCTGCTCGTACAGCTCGCGCATGTTGGCGAGGGCGCGCTCGGGTTCAAAGCGGTCGTCGAGGGCGATCAGGCGGAGCTTGCGGCCGTGAACACCGCCCTGGTCGTTGACGTGGCCGATGCAGGTCAGGATGCCGTCGCGCATCGCTCGGCCCAGCTCGACGGCGGGACCCTGGTAGGGGGCGCTCATGCCGAGCAGGATCTCGGTGTCGCTGACGCCCTGACCCAGCACCGACGCATCCGGCGCCGGCGGGTGCTCCTCGGTGGAACGCGGGCGGGACAGCCACCAGGCCGCTCCTCCCATCCCCAGCAGGACGACGAGCAGCGCGGCCACGACGATCGGCCAGCGGCGGCGCGGTGGAGTCGGGATGGGCATCCGCTGCCGCTGGGCACCGGACAGCTTGACCGGCCTGAGGTCGGGATGAGCGGCGGCAATCGCCTCCAGCGCCTCGATGACGGCGGTCGCCGAGGCGATGCGCTCGGCCGGCCGCTTGGCAAGCATCTGCACGACCAGTCGCGACAGGTCGCGCGGGATCGCCGGATCGACCTCGTGCAGCGGTTTCGGGTCGCGGACCACCATCGCCGTCAGCACGGCGAACGGTGTCGGCCCGGCAAACGGCTGCTCGCCGGCGGCCAGCTCGTAGAGGACGCAGCCGAGACTGAACAGGTCGGTGCGGCCGTCGAGGGCGGCGCCCTCGGCCTGCTCCGGGGCCATGTACGCCGGCGTGCCGACGACCATGCCGCGCTGCGTCAGGGTAGCGCTGTCCTGCGTCAGTCGGGCCAGGCCGAAATCGAGGATCTTGATGCGGCCGCCCGGCTCGATCCACAGGTTGGCCGGCTTGATGTCGCGGTGGACCAGCCCGGCGGCGTGGGCTGATTCCAGTCCGCGCGCCACCTGCAGACCGATGTCGAGGACCTGGGCGAGGGTCGGCCGCCGGCCGCGCTCCAACCAGGCGGCGAGCGTCTCGCCCTGCAGGAACTCCATCGCCAGGTAGGGGACGTTGTTGACCTCGCCGACCTGATGAATGGTGACGATGTGGTCGCTGCGGAGGGCGGCCATCATCCGCGCCTCGCGGAGAAAGCGGCGACGGGCTTCCGGGTCGCGGGCACCCTCGGCGTTCATCACCTTGAGCGCCACCGGCCGTTCCAGCTGGGTGTCCTCGGCGAGGAAGACGATACCCATCCCGCCCTGGCCGAGCAGCTGGCGAACGCGATAGGTCCCCAGCCAGCCGATCTCGTCGGACTGGCGCGGCGGGGCGAGGAACGGGAACAGCTCGGACGGCGCCGTGACGAGCGTCGCCGAGGCGTTCGAGGCGGTGGTGTCGGGGGCGGAGAGGGTCGGCGGTGCCGGTCCCAGCGCGGCGCCACAGCGTGGGCAGCAAGGAGGTGCCGGGGCCGAGGGAGAAGCGGCTTCCACGGGATGCGAGCAACGCGGACAAAGCAGGGTGATCATGACAGGCCCCCCGCGAATGGCAGACATGACATCGGCCATTGTCACGCGCCGGCCGGGCAAGTTCAAGGAGGTGCCAAAAGCGAACGATCGCCGACGATGCCGCAATGGAGCGGACGATGCGGCGGACCAGGGAAGCCGGGCGGCAGCAAGCGAGAACACGACGGCGGCCGTCGGCCGGTAGAGTCCGGCAAACGGCCGCCGATGGGTGTCCGCGCCGTCACTTCGCCGGTTTCACCTCGACCAGGCCGGCGTCGATGTACTGGCCGCCGCGCGTCTGACGACAGTGGATGGCGATGGTGTTCTTCCCCGCCTTCAGCGTCTTCAGCGCCTCGGGGCGAATCGACGCCTCCTCGTAGTCGCGGGTGTGGTCGGGCAGTTTCGCCGCCAGCACGCCATTGAGGTAGATCTCGGCGTCCTCGTCGTGGTGGACCAGTAACGCCAGATTCGCGGCGTCGACCTTCGGCAGCTCGAAGGTGCGACGAATCCAGATCTGCTTGCCGCTCCATTCGGTGCCGATGACCGCGCCGGGCGTCCCCTTCGTGCCGAAGCCGCCCTTGCCCTCCTTCCAGCCGTCGGCGGCGAAGTCGGCGGCGTACCAGTCCTTGGCCGGCCGCTCGAACGTGTAGCGCCACGTCTGCGCTTCCTTCTGCGACGTCGGCACCACCACCGTGACGGTCGGCACGGCCGAGAAGTCGCCGCGGTTGGCTGCCGCCACCCGCTTCAGGTCGACCTTGATGACGGCGCGGTCGTAGGTGATCAGCCCGTTCGCCTCCGTCTCGACGTCGGTCAGCTGCGTGTAGACGGCGCCGGACAGCCCGTGCGTCTTCTCCTGTTCGTACACGCCGCGGAGGAGCCGCTCGTACTTGCGTGTGAGATCCGCCTTGTCGCTCGTGCCGCGGTAGCCCCACGTCTGGCCCGACCAGGTGTGGCCGTCGATCCCCAGGCCCAGCCCGCCGAACTCGCCGAGGAAGGCGGCGCGCTTCTCCTCTGGGGCCGGCGAACCCGGACCGGGGTAGACGTGGACGTCGTGAACGTCGCCGACCTTGCGGTCAGTCCAGCCGCTCGCCGAGTCGACCAGCCGGCTGGGGTCGTGCTTCTTCGTCCAGTCCGCCAGCCGCGCCGTGTCGAACTGGCCCCACCCCTCGTTGAAGATCACCCAGCCGATGATGCTCGGGTAGTTGTGGAAGGCGTCCATCATCCGCCGCAGCTCCAGCTCGTAGATCGCCGCCGACGCCTTCGTCCGCTTCAGGTCGGCGTCCTTCGGGCCGATGCCGCGGTCGCCCGACGGCATGTCCTGCCACACCAGCACGCCGAGCTTGTCGCACCAGTAGTACCACCGCGCCGGCTCGACCTTGACGTGCTTGCGGCTCATGTTCAGGCCAAGCTTCTTCGTAAACTCGACGTCGAAGCGCAGCGCCTCGTCGGTCGGTGCCGTGTAGATGCCGTCGGGCCAGAAGCCCTGGTCGAGCACGCCCATCTGAAACACCGG
>JAXMAU010000010.1:0-144220 GCA_046350215.1 Gemmataceae bacterium
ATGGCCGGCCGCGCGGCGGTTCGTCGGGCCGCAGCTTTTCGTCGGGCCGTAGCAGTTCGTCCGCGGGCCGCAGCAGCGGATTCTCGCGGCCGTCGACCAGCGGCAAGAGCTACTCGTCGGGCCGCTCGTCG
Source organism: Gemmataceae bacterium (assembly GCA_046350215.1). Classification (GTDB taxonomy): domain Bacteria; phylum Planctomycetota; class Planctomycetia; order Gemmatales; family Gemmataceae; genus JAXMAU01. Next base: position 132 of record JAXMAU010000010.1, read on the forward strand.
TCGCCGGCGCCGAGCCGGCCGTCGGTGTCGCCGCCGCGCCCATCGTCGCCGAGTGTGCCGCGTAGCACCGGCGGGAGCGCGGCGCGGCCAACGTCGCCGAGCGGCAAGACGTACTCGTCCGGCGGCCCGCCGGCGACCACCCGGCCGACCCCGCCGCCGAGCAGTCCGCCGCCGATCAGCTCGCCCAGCGGCAAGAGCTACACGCCGGGCAGCGGCGGCCTGGCCGGCCGGCAGCCGACCGCCCCCGGCCGCCTGTCGGGCGGCGCGTTCGACGCCAGCGCCGCGGCGGCGCAGCGGCGCGCCGAGAGCCGCAAGGCGTACACCGCCGGCAAGGCACCAAAGCCGACCTACCGGCCGCCCGGTGCGGCGCAGCCGCGGCCGATCGACACCGCCGATCGCCGCGTCACCGAGCTGCGACGTCAGCTTGACCGCGAGCGCTGGGTCAACCGCGAGTTGCGGCTGCGCACCTACTACGCGCCGTACTACGGCTATCCTGTTGTCATCTATCACGATCCGTACAGTAGCTTTTTCTGGTGGTGGCTGCTGGCGCAGAGCCTCGACACCCGCGCGCACTGGGCGTACCACCACCGCGACGTGATGGACGACGCTCGCTATCGCGACCTGCTGCGCCGCGACGCCCAGCTGGAGGCGCGGGTCCGCGAGCTGGAGGCGAAGCAGCTGCCGCGCAACCCGGCCCAGGTGCCGCCGGCGCTGGAGAAAGATCCCGACGCGATGTACACCGACGAGTATGTCGACGCGGTGTTCAACCCGCAGCCGACCGACGCCGGCACGCCGCCCACGCCGCCGCCGACGATGCCGCGGACGATGCCGACGGCGCACGGGATGACGGCCGGGGCGTTCTTCTGGGCCGGCGTGCGGTTTCTGCTGAAGGCGGCGATCCTGCTCGCGGTGATGGCGGGGCTGATCTGGCTGGTGTTCTTCAAACGCTGGGGCGGCTCGTGAGGTCGCACACGAACGAAAGGGGGCGGCTGTGGCGCAACACCTGTGGGGGACGGCGGTGGTGTGGGCGGCGGAGACGGCGGAGGAGGCCGGGTCGTCCCTGCCGGCCGACTTCTGGCCGCACCTGTGGGGCGGGCTGATCGGCACCGCCGTGTTCGGCCTGCTCGGCATCCTGCTGATGGTGCTCGGCTTCAAGATCTTCGACTGGGTGCTGCCGAAGGTCGACTTCGAGCGCGAGCTGGTGGAGAAGAACAACGTCGCTGTCGCCATCGTCGCCGCCGCGGTGATCCTCGGCGTGTCGATCATCGCCGCCGTCGCCCTGAAGTGACCGCCGACAAGGGGGGGACGACCGATGCCGCGGGGCAAGACGTTGTGGGAGATGCTGGTCGAGCGGATTCGCGGGCCGGTCGAGTTGACGTATCACAACCCGCTGCGGGCGAAGGTCGGCAGTTCGGTATCGATCAACGAGCCGGAGCTGAAGGAACTGAACTTCTTCGTCCGCGAGATGCGCGAATATACGCGCACCATCGACGGCCGGCCGTTTGTGTTCGTCGATTACCTCTTACTGGCGCGGCCGCTCGGCGCGGAGGATGTGTGGGTGCGGCTGCGGCTGGTGCCGGTGGCGGAGCCGGACCCGGCGAGCGGGTTGACGCACCACGCACTGCTGTTGCGGCTGTACGACGAGTTCGCCTACGACGAGGCGTTTTACGGCGTCGTCACCGACACGACGCGGAAGTTCGAGGTGAGCGAGGAAGGGCGGGTGACGGAGGAGTACTGGCGGGTGAACGACGTGGCCGAGCCGTACCGGGCGCAGGTGGCGGTGATCCGCGACACCGACCAGGACGGCACGGTGTCGCCGGGCGAGGTGGAGCACACGGAGGTCGAGTACTGGGATTACTGGCGCGAGACCGACGCCCCCGGCGGGCCGGTGCGGCAGTACCTGTTCGTCGAGATCGACCGCGGCAGCGGCTGGACGCAGCTATGGCGCGGCGCCGAGGCCGACCTGCAAGCGGTGATGGTGTTTTGAGCCGCCTCACTCTGCCGTCGGCGCGGGTGTGCCGCGCAACTTGCCGCCGAGCCGTCCCTGTCGGCCGAGGTTCTTCAGCGCCTTGTAAACATCGCGGATCGTCACCGTCAACCCGCTCTGTTGCACAAAGGCGCGGTGCAACTGCTCCATGTCGTCGGTGTAGGGAAGATCATCGACCGAAAGCGGAGTGGCCGCGTACAGGTCTTCGAGGAGGTGTCTCTGTTCGTCCGTCAGGTCGGTGTGTGATGGCGTTACGATCCCGGTCGCCTTGACGGCGGTGGCGAACCGATTCGGCCTGGCCTGGCGGTAGTCGAATGCATACTCGTCGCGCAGTTCGTCACTCATGGCCCAGCCCTCCTATCCATTCCCAACCATCGGCCGATGCAGCTTGGGATGATACCGCGTCTTGTGGTATTATAATTCCACAGCTGAGGAGACGTCCATGTCCTTCGATGTGATCTTGTGGGACTTCGACGTATCCAGTGACGGCATACGACGTCCCGAAGAGGCAGCGACCATGAAGCGTATCACCCGCGACCGGCGGCTTACTCCCGAAGAGGCCGCCCAATACCAGACGGTTCGCGACCAGGTGGCCGGCGAACTGCCCGACCTGATCGTTCGTCATCACGAGCGGACGGCGTCACTCGACCAGCTCCAAGAACTGCGCGCGAACTCCGAGCGGCGCGCGAGGCGAAAGGGCTGAGCCTGGCGGACCTGACCGAACTCACCGGCATGGACCGTTCTCGGGCGCTCTCGAAGCTCGAAACCGGCCAGCGGGCCAACCCGACGGTCGAAACGCTGGCGCTACGCCGAGGCCGTCGGCAAGCGGCTGGTCGTCTCGCTGACCGACGCCTGACCACTGGCGGGCGGCCGGCTGGCGCGCGACGTTCGGGGGATGCTACCATGCCGTCACTTGCCGTCGTTTCCCGCCGCGTCGCCCTCCCACCGGACCCGCCGATGAAACCGCTTTTCCCCGCGCTCCTCCTGCTTCTGTCCGCCGCCGCGGCGCCGGCGGCCGAACGGCTCACGTTCGAGCAGGCATGTCCGGCCGGTGCTCAAGGCGTACTGCTGTTCACCTGCCACGGCGCCGAGGAGAAGCCGAAGGGCAAGCTCGACCCGGGCTGCGCCGCTTGCTCGTCGCCGGCGGACGCAAGGGGCCGAGCGTCGTCCTCGGCAAAGCCGGCTGAGAGTTTGCTGCTTGACCGCATGCGCTCGGGCGCGAGATGCCGCCGGGTGGAGAAGAAGGTGCCGAAGGAGCAGATCGCTCTCATCGAACGGTGGATCGCCGCCGCGCCCCTGTCGCCCGCGCGCCGAGCCGGCCAGTTAGCGCCCGGCATCGACATCACCCCCGAGGAGCGGGCGTACTGGTTCTTCCAGCCGGTCAAGCGGCACGCCCTGCCGTCGGCACTCGTCAGTGCGAATGCCGGTCGATGCGTTCTTGCTCGCGACGATGGCTCGAAAAACCTCGCCTTCAACCCCGACGCCGACCGGGCAACGCTGATCCGCCGGGTCACCCTCGGGCTGGACCGGGCTGCCGCCGACGCCGGACGAGGTCGCCGCGTTCATCGCCGATGGCGGCCGGATGCGTATGAGCGGCTGGTCGACCGGCTGCTGGCGTCGCCGGCGTATGGCGAGCGGTGGCCGCGGCACTGGCTCGACGTGGCCGGGTATGCCGACAGTGACGGCGACGGCACCAACGACACACCTCGGCCGCACGCCTGGGCGCTATCGCGACTGGGTCGTCCGGCGCGTTCAACGCCGACAAACCGTTCGATCGGGTTCGTCGTCGAGCAGCTGGCGACGAGCTGATCCCACGGTGGGTGGGGGTGGGGAGGGTCATCCCTCCCCACGTCCCCTCCCCGTGGAATAATCCACGGCCCGAACAGGTGGAACTGCTCGCCGCCACCGGGTTCTTCCGCACCGCGCCCGACCCGACGGCGTCCGGCGGCGGGCAGGCGGAGGCTGAGCAGGTGGTCGCCGACACGCTCAAGATTGTCGGTTCATCGCTGCTGGGGCTGACGATCGATGCGCCCAGTGCCACGATCACCGTTACGACCCGATTCCCCACGTCGACTACTTCCGCCCCGCCGTGTTCGAGCCGGGCGCTCGACCCAGGTGCTCAGCGCCGCCCGCCGCAGCGGCTGGTGTCGCTCTACACCGACGCCGACCGGGCGAAGGCTGCCGCCATCGAGGCCGAAGTCGCGAAGATGCAGGCTGACCTGACGGCACGGCAGACGAAGGCGGTCAAGGCGGCCTTTGACGTGACGCTGGCGACGTTCCCCGCCGAGCAGCGTGCCGCCCTCCGCGCCGCGTTCGACACACCCGACGCCAAACGGACGCCCGAGCAAAAGAAGCTCGTCGCCACCAACCCCAAGCTGAACATCAACCCCGGCGTGCTCTACCAGTACAACCAGGCCGTCGCCGACGAGCTGCAGAAGCTCCAGAACGCCATCAACGTCCGGCGGGCGCAGAAGCCAGTCGAAGAGTTCGTCGCCGTCCTCGACGAGACGCCCGGCCGGGTGCCGGTGACACGCCTCCACCACCGCGGCGACTACCGGCAGCCGAAAGGCGAGGTGACGCCCGGCGATCTGACCGTCCTCGCCGCGGACGGCAAGCGCAGCGACTTCACGGCCAAGGACCCGACGCTGCCGACCACCGGCCGGCGGCTGGCGCTGGCCCGCCACCTGACCAGCGGCGAACACCCGCTGACGGCGCGGGTCCTGGTCAACCGGCTGTGGCTGCACCACTTCGGCCGCGGGCTGGTCGACTCGCCGGGCGACTTCGGCACCCTCGGCCAGCGGCCGTCGCACCCGGAGCTGCTCGACTGGCTGGCGAGCGAGCTGGTCCGCACTGGCTGGTCGGTCAAACAGATACACCGACTGCTCGTCACCTCCACCGCCTATCGCCAGTCGTCGAAGCGCGTGCCGGCGCATGATATCGATAACAGTAACACCTTACTCGCTCGCTACCCGGTGCGGCGACTGGAGGCGGAGGCGGTGCGCGACCGGATACTGGCGGCGACCGGCCGGCTCGACCGGCGTCCGGGTGGCCCGCCAGTGGCCGGCAGCGAGGACGCCGTCGGCCAGGTCAACGCGCCCGACGACCAGCCGCGCCGCAGCCTCTATCTGCAAGCGAAGCGGACCAGGCCGATCGCCTTTCTCGCTGCATTCGACGCCCCCGTCGGCGAGCTGTGCTGCGATCGGCGCGTCTCCAGCACCGTCGCCCCGCAGGCGCTGATGCTGATGAACAGCGACTTCGTGCTGCAACAGGCCGGCCACCTGGCCCGCCGCGTCCTCGCCGAGACGCCGGCCGACTTCGACCGCGACCGGCTGCGCAGCGCCAGCGCCCGCTTCGCGCGGCCGTCGGACGCCTGGAGCTACGGGTTCGGCGAGTACGACCCGACCGCCCGCCGCGTCATCGGCTTCAACGCACTCGGCCACTGGACCGGCTCGTCGTGGCAGGCCGGGCCGACGCTGCCCGATCCGCGGCACGGGTGGGTGTTGCTGCACGCCGGCGGTGGGCACGCCGGCAACGACCAGAAGCACGCCGCCGTCCGCCGCTGGACGGCGCCACGCGACGGGCGGATGGAGCTGAGCGGCAAGCTGGGTCACGCCTCCCCTGGCGGCGACGGGGTGCGTGGCCGGGTGGTCAGCAGCCGCGGCGGACTGCTCGGCGAGTGGCAAGCGAAGAACCGCGAGGTCGCCACGACCGTCGCCGCATTCGACGTCCGCGCCGGTGACACGGTCGACCTGGCCGTCGACTGCGTCGGCGACGTCAACGCCGACTCGTTCAGCTGGCCGGTCACGCTGCGGCTGACGTCGGCCGGCGGCGCCGTGCAGACGTGGACGTCGGCCGCGGACTTCCACGGCCCACGGCCGGCGCTGCCGCAGCTGGTCGCGTTCGCCTGGCAGCTGGTCTACGGCCGGCCGGTCGGCGACGATGAGCTGGACCTGGCCGGACGGTTCCTGACGAAGCAGCTGGCAACTCTGTCCGCCGCCGGCACGCCCGACGCCGAGGCGGCGGCGCTGACGAACCTGTGTCAACAACTGCTGGCATCGAGCGAGTTCCTCTATGTGGACTGACCGCACCTCTGGTTCCCATCCGCTCAGCCGGCGGGAGCTGCTCTGGCAGTCGGCGTTCGGCATCGGCGCCTTCGCACTGACGCACCTGCTGCACCGCGACGGGCTGCTGGCCCAGGCGCCGCCCAAGCCGGGCGAGAACCTGCCGCTCGACTTGAAGCCGCGCGCCCCGCACTTCGCGCCGAAGGCGAAGGCGATGATCTCGCTGTTCATGCACGGCGGGCCGTCGCACGTCGACCTGCTCGACCCGAAGCCGGAGCTGACCCGGCTGCACGGCAAGGACTACTCGGGCGAGGTCGGCTTCAGTTTCGTCAATCGGGCGAGTAAGAGGTTACTCGGTTCACCGTGGAAGTTCGCCAGGCACGGCAAGTGCGGCACGCCGGTATCGGAGCTGCTGCCGCACCTGGCGGAGATCGTCGACGACATCTGTGTGCTGCGGTCGATGCACACCGGGCACAACGGCCACGAGGTGTCGATCCGCTACTTCCACAACGGCCAGGCCGCCGTCACCGGCCGGCCGACGATGGGCAGCTGGCTGGTGTATGCGCTGGGCAGCGCGGCGCAGAACCTACCCGCCTACCTGGTGCTGTCCGACCCCGGCGGACACCCGGTCGACGGTACGCACAACTGGTCGAGCGGCTTCATGCCGCCCTTGTACCAGGGCACCGTCCTCCGCCCGCAGGAGCCGCGCATCCTCAATCTCGACGCCCCGGCGCACCTGCGCGGCGAACTGCAGCGCGACAACCTCGACCTGCTGGCGGCGCTCAACCGGCGGCACCTGGCGGCGCACCCCGGCGAGGCCGACCTCGAGTCGCGCATCGCCAGTTACGAACTGGCGGCGCAGATGCAGACGGCGGCCAAGGAGGCGCTCGACCTGTCGCGCGAGCCGGAGCCGATCCGCCGCATGTACGGGCTGGACGACCCGCTGACCCAGTCCTACGGCGAGCGCTGCCTGATCGCTCGTCGGCTGGTCGAGCGCGGCGTGCGCTTCGTGCAGCTGTTCCTGGGCGGTCAGCCGTGGGACACGCACACCAGCATTCGCACCACCCTGCCGGACATCTGTCGTCGCACCGACCGACCGGCGGCGGCGCTGGTCAAGGATCTCAAACAGCGCGGACTGCTGGACAGCACCCTCGTTCACTGGGGCGGCGAGATCGGCCGGCTGCCGGTGTGCGAGGGCGAGCTGAACGACCAGGTCGGCCGCGACCACAACGGCCAGGGGTTCAGCGTCTGGCTAGCTGGCGGCGGAGTGAAGGGCGGGATGGTGTACGGCGCTACCGACGAGGTCGGCCACAAGGCGGCGGAGAATGTCGTCACCCCGAACGACTACCAGGCGACGGTCCTGCACCTGCTCGGGCTGGACCACAGCCGGCTGGTGTACCGGCACAACGGCCGCGAGCAGCGGCTGATCGACGGCCGGCCGGCGCGGGTCGTGAAAGAGATTCTCGCCTGAAGCGAGTAAGAAAATATTTGTTGGAAAAGGTACGTCGAGTCGCATGGCGTTCCCAGGGCGCCACTTCCGGGTGGCACGCTCGGAGCGCAGCGACGGGCGTGGAGTGCGATTCACAACTATCCCCACGTTCACGCCCTGCGCCAAGCCTCAGGGCGTGCCACCCAGAGCGGTGCCATGGCCACGCTTGCGTGCTGTGATGCGGAGACAGCTTCTCCCGACGGGGCCGGAGGAACGCCGCATGCCCACGCGAGCGTGGGCATGGCACCCAAGAAGATCCCCTTTGGCTGCGTTCTGGGTGGCACGCCCGTCGCTGCGCTCCGAGCGTGGATGAGCTTCGCCCTCATCCCCACGCTCACGCCCTTCGCAGAGCCTCAGGGCGTGCCACCCAACCATGCATGGGCATGGTACTTCGCAGTGGGCCGTCGCTGCCGTGCCGGGGCCTCACCGGCGGTGCCGCCAACCGTTACGCCAGCACTTCCTTGACGATTCGCGCCTCCTCGGCGCCGGTCAGACGCATGTCGAGGCCCTGGTACTTGAACGTCAGCTTGCGGTGGTCGATGCCCAGACAGTGCAGGACGGTGGCGTTCAGGTCGCGAATATGCACCGGGTTCTCGACGATGTTGTAACAGAAGTCGTCGGTCTTGCCGTACTCGATGCCGCCCTTGATACCGCCGCCGGCCAGCCAGGTGGTGAAACAGCGGCCGTGATGGTCGCGGCCGTGATCGTCCTTCGTCAGCTTGCCCTGGCTGTAGATCGTCCGACCGAACTCGCCGCCGCAGACGACCAGCGTCTCGTCGAGCATGCCGCGCTGCTTCAGGTCGCGAATCAGACCGGCGCAGGCGTGGTCGATGTCCTCGCACTGCATGCGCAGGTTGCGCGGCAAGGCACCGTGCTGGTCCCAGCCCTGGTGGAACAGCTGGATGAAACGCACGCCGCGCTCGGCCATCCGCCGGGCGAGCAGGCAGTTGGCGGCGAAGCTGCCGGGCCGGCGCACGTCGGGGCCGTAGAGGTCGAGTACCTTGCGCGGCTCGCGGTTCAGGTCGACCAGCTCCGGCACCGCCGTCTGCATGCGGAACGCCATCTCGTACTGGGCGATCCGCGCCTGCGTCTCCGGGTCGGCGAAACGGTCGGCGGCGTCGCGGTTCAACTCGCCGAGAACGTCGAGCTGCTCGCGCCGCGCCGCGCGATCGATGCCGGCGGGGTTCGACAGATAGAGCACCGGGTCGGCGCCGGAACGCAGCTGCACTCCCTGGTGCTTCGATGGCAGAAAGCCGCTGCCCCACAGGCGGGCGTAGAGCGCCTGCTTCTGGCCGCGCCCCTGCGAGATCATGACGACGAACGCCGGCATGTTCTCGTTCTCGCTACCCAGGCCGTAGCTCAGCCACGCGCCCATGCTCGGCCGGCCCGGCTGCTGGGCGCCGGTGGTGATGTAGGTGATGCCGGGATCGTGGTTGATCGCCTCGGTGTTCACCGACTTGACGAAACACAGCTCGTCGACGATCCCGCCGGTGTGCGGCAGGATGTCGGCGTTTACCCACCGGCCGCTCTGGCCGTATTGCTTGAAGGCGAACATCGGCGCGACGCACGGGAACGCCGACTGCCCGCTGGTCATGCCGGTGATCCGCTGTCCCTGGCGCACCGAGTCGGGCAGTTCCTTGCCGTGGATCGTCCGCAGCGCCGGCTTGTAGTCGAACATATCGATGTGCGACGGCCCGCCGGCGAGGAACAGGTAGATCACCCGTCGCGCCTTGCCGGGGAAGTGCAGCCCCGGCCCCTTGAGGGCGGCGCGGGCGGTCGGGTCGGCCAGCGCCGTCAGCGCGGCGGCGCCCAGGGCGGTGGCGGAGTGGCGGAGAAACGTCCGCCGCGATTGCAGGAGGTGCGTATTCATGACCGGGCCGCTCAGTTCTTGACCAGGAATTCGTCGAGGTTGAGGACGGTACTGGCGATCACCTGCCAGGCGGCGTGCTCGACCGCCGGCAGCGTCGCGTCGCGCGGACTTTCGCCCACCTTGAGCAGCTCCTCTGCCTTGGCCGGCGCCGCCCGGAAGCGGGCCAGCTGCGCCGTCAGCAGGCGGGTGAGCAGCGATAGCTCCTTCGCCGTCGCCGGCCGACCCAGCGCGGTCCGGAAGGCGAAGTCGATGCGCTGCTCGGGCGTCGACCCACCTTCCTTGAGGATGCGCTGGGCGAACGCGCGGGCGGCCTCGACGTACTGCGGGTCGTTGAGCGTCACCAGCGCTTGCAGCGGGGTGTTCGTCCGCGGCCGGCGAGCGCTACACTTCTCCCGCGTCGGCGCGTCGAACGTCATCATCGACGGGGGCGGCGCCGATCGTTTCCAGTAGGTGTACAGGCTGCGGCGGAACAGCTTCTCGCCGCGGTCCTGCACATACCGCGACAGGCCGGTGTCAAGCGCCACCTCCTCCCAGACGCCCGCCGGTTGATACGGCTTCACGCTCGGCCCGCCGACCTTCTCGACCAGCAGGCCGCTGACGAACAGCGCCTGATCGCGGAGGAACTCGGCCTGCAGCCGCGTACGGGCGCCGCGGCCGAGCAGGCGGTTCTCCGGATCGCGCTCGCGGAGCGAGGGCGTGGCCCTGGCGTCCTGGCAGTAGGTTTCGCTGGTGACGATTTGCCGGATCATCCGCTTGACGTCCCAGCCGCTCTTGACGAAGTCGACGGCCAGCCAGTCGAGCAGCTCGGGATGGCTGGGCACCTCGCCCTGCAAGCCGAAATCCTCGCTCGTCCGCACCAGCCCCTCGCCGAAGAACAGCTGCCACAGCCGGTTGACGGCGACGCGGCCGGTGAGCGGATGATCGGGCTGCACCAGCCACCGCGCCAGGCCGAGGCGGTTCGCCGGCGCATCGGCCGGAAGCGGCGACAGGATCGACGGCACGCCGGGCGTGACGCGCTGGTCCTTGCGCGGCTGGTCATACTGGCCGCGATTGAGGACGTAGGTCGGCCGCATCTGGGCGGGAGGTAAATCCTCCATCACCATGACGCTGGTGGTGGCGCGGCGGGCAACGCGCTCGCCGGTCACCTTCCCGGCGAACGTCCGCAGCAGGTTCTGATACGCCTTGTCGCTCGTTCGCAGGAACTGGCTGACCAGGACGTCCAATTGCGCCGGCGTGCGGCCGGCGAGGGCGCGGGCGATCGGGTCGCGGGCCAGGTGCTTGATCTCGTCGCCGGCGGCGGCGAACGGGTAGACGGCCAGGGCGTCGACGTCACCGTTGAACGCCGGCCCGCTCGTCCGCGAGCCGAGCCGCAGCGCCGTCTGTCCGCCGACCGTGCCTTTCAGGTTGTCGACCGAGACGGCGTTCTCCTGGCGCACCCCGTCGACGAAGATGGCGATCCCCGCCGCCTTCTTCGACCCGTCGTAGCGGATGACGACGTGCTGCCAGGTGTCCGGCTTGAGCGGCGCCTTGGCGTAGACCTTGAGGGCGTCGTCCGACCAGCGATGGACGAGGTGCAACCCCGGCCGCATGCCCTCGAAGCCGATGTCGAAGCCGGCGTAGGTCGGATCTTCCTCCATCCGCGTCAGCAGCGGTCCGCCGCCGTTGGCCGGCAGTTTCACCCACGCGGCGAACGTGAACGGTCGATTCGCGTCGAAGGGCGCGTTGTCGGCGAACTCGACGACGGCGCCAGCCAGCTTCATCCCCGCTCCGCCGGGGCGCTTCGCCGCGGCCGGCTTGCCGGCGACGTAGCCGCCGACCTTGCCGTCGAGCGTGGCGAGGTAGTTCAACCGCGGACCACTGTCGTCGAGCGGCAGGTAGAACGCCGGCGCGACGGCCAGCGGCGAGACGCCGGCAGGGGCGGCCTGCTTCGCCAGCCATGCCGCAAACGCCTTGCCCTTGCCGGCCGTCTCACGGTGGCGACGCACCTTGGCGGCGGCCTCGTCGAGCGCCTGGCGGGCCAGTTTCTGCTTGGCCTCGGCCTCCGGGTCGGGCACCTCGACCAGCGGCGCCGAGTTGCCGTTGCGGGTCTGCATGCCCGCGTCCTTCGTGTTGTTGAAATAGGCGTAGAAGGAGTAATACTCCTTCATGGTGACCGGGTCATACTTGTGGTCGTGGCACTGGGCGCACTCCATGCTGATCGCCAGCCAGGTGTTCGACACCGTCTTGACGCGATCGACGACATAATCGACCCGAAATTCCTCGGGGATCACGCCGCCCTCGTCGGTGGTGGCGTGGTTGCGGTTGAACCCGGAGGCGACCTTCTGGTCGAGGGTGGCGCCGGGCAGCAGGTCGCCGGCCAGCTGCTCGACGGTGAACCGGTCGTAGGGCTGGTTGTCGTTGAAGGCGCGGATCACTCCGTCGCGCCAGCCCCACATGTCACGCGGGCCATCGGCATGGTAGACGCTGGAGTCGCCGTAGCGGGCCAGGTCCATCCACGCCACCGCCATCCGCTCGCCGAAGCGCGGCGACTTCAGCAGCCGATCGACCACCTTGTCGTAGGCGTCGGGACGGGGGTCGTCGACGAACGCCTGCACCTCGGCCGGGGTCGGCGGCAGGCCGGTCAGGTCGAGGGTGACGCGGCGAAGGAGCGTGCGCCGATCGGCGCGCGGCGCCGGCTTGAACCCCTCGCGGGCCAGCCGCGCCAGGACAAAGCGATCGATCGGCGCCCGCCACGCCGGGTCGCCAACGGCGGGCAAGGGCACCTGCGCCGGCGGCTCGTAGGCCCAGTGCTTGACGTACTTCGCTCCGCCGTCGATCCACGCCTTGAGGGTGGCGACCTCCTTCGCCGTCAGCTGCTTGGCGATGTTCGACTCCGCCGGCGGCATCCGCTCGTCGGGGTCGGTGCTGACCAGCCGCTGGTAGAACTCGGTCTTGTCGGCAGCGCCGCCGCGGAGAACGCGGGCCGCCCCTTTCGCGGTATCGAGCCGCAACCCGGCCTTGCGCGTGCCGACGTCGGGGCCGTGACAGTGATAGCACTTGTCGGCCAGGATCGGCCGGACGTCGCGGTTGAAGTCGACGTCGGCGGCACGGCCGAAGGAGGGGACAAGGGCGGACAACAGCAGACCGGGCAGGAGGAAGGCACGCATGGTCGGCGCTCGGGTCGGTGGGCAGGAGTAGGCGCGGCAGGCAGGGATTCTATCGAATCCTACCGAATCGACGGACGGAGGGGAATTACAAAGCTCCCAAGAATGCGCAGAAAGTGTGGGACACCGGTGACGGTTCCACCCGCCCAGGATATGCCCTGGAGCGGTTACAGGGGAAGGATTCAGTCCGCTTTGATCGAGGTGTGACCAGGCGAGGCCGCCGATGGCCGACCCGATCCACTGGCACGTCGATTTCCCAAAAAACAAAGATGCTCGTCCGTATCATTGCCCGAAGCAGGTGCACTTGTAATCCGCCACTCGAGAGCCACGCCACAGGGGGCAGAGTCGCAGATGCTAGCAGGCGCTCATGGAATCAAATCCTTCTACCTGACGAGCGGAGGACACATGATGGGTAAGACCATAATCGGAGTTGTGACGCTGTGCGGTGGTATGTTCATTGTGATCGGGGCCTGCTGTTCGGCATCGCATGGGGTCTTGGCCTCATCTATTTGCCGTTCCTGGTTGAAGATCTGCAAAAAGACGCGACTGTGGTCTTTCCGCCGACCGTCCTATACCGGAACGTCCCGGTACTCCTGTTCGCAGCCATTGGTATGATTTCGGCCCTCCTGACATGGCGGCAGCACCCGAGGGCTTCGCTGCTCGTCACGCTGGCATGCGCGGAATGTGGTCGCGGTTCTCCTCATCGGTGACTGGGTAGTGATCTGGGCTTCGTCGCACAATAGAGGTCTCATGGTGCTTTGGGACTGGCCCAACAGCACTTTATTCATGAAATACTCCATGTTCGCGTTTGCATGGAAAGCCTTTCTTGCGATGACCTTGGGGTTGTTGTTAGGCGCCGTCTTCACGGAACGTTGACGAGCAAGGTCTGTTCCGTCCTTTCGGGGCTGGGACGTCCGGCTACGCGGGACTGTTCCCAAGCCCCGAAGGGGTGACAGTCAATAGCCCAGGGTGTCAACCCTAGCAGGAGGGCGACGAAGGTGTCACCCTTTGAGGCGATAAAGGGCGTCCTGCGCCTCGGGCACCAGCGGGTTGGTTTCGTAGGCGGTCACCTGCTCGTAGCACTTCATCGCCCGCGCCTTGTCGCCCAGCTGCTCATACGCCTGGCCGAGCTTGAACAGCGTGCGCGCCCCGCTTTTCGACGACTTGCGAAAATCGTTCAGGCACGCCACCGCCAGGTCGGCGCGATCGGTTTCCAGGTACAGGTCGCCGAGCAGCTGCGACGCCTGATACCACGCCTCCTCGTCTTCCTCGGAGGGAAACTTGTCCGGCCGGGCGGGGCCGCGGACCTCTTCGAGCAGGGCGACGGCCTTGTCGCGCTCGCCCAACCGCTGCTGCAAGCGCGCCAGCAGCAGCTTCGCCACCCGGCTGTCCGGCTGCACCACCAGCGCCAGCTGCGCCAGGTGGAAGGCGACGTCCAGCCATTCCAGGTCGTCGTACTTCTGCAGGATCGTCCGCGCCCGGTTGATGCAGTAGGCGACGTCGAACCCCGGCCCGTACTGCTCCAGCCGCGCCTGCAGGTCGCTCGGCAGGACCGAGTAATAGTATTTGTCCTTGCGGGCGAGCAGGTCGGGATCTTTGGCGTTGTACTGCAGCGCCTGGTCGACGGCGCGGGCGGCGGCCAGCGGGTTGCCCTTGCGCTCGTACAGCCCGGCGAGCGTTCGCAGCGTCTCGATACCGCTTCGCTCTGATTCGCTGTACAGGCGGAAATTCTCCAGCGCCGCGTCGACGTCGTCGCGGCCCAGCGCCTCCTCGCCGAGATACTTGACGGTGGCGAAGTAGGCGTCGCGCTCCGGCTGGTCGAGATTTTTGGGGCCGACCGCCAGGCCGGCGCGGCGGGCCAGTTCGTAGTTGTGCCGCGTCTCGTCCAGCCGGCCGACGCGCTGCATCGCCTGGGCGATGTGGACGAACAGCGTCGGCCCCAGCGCCGGCAGACCGCGCGCGGCCAGCCGCAGGTACTCGCCGCCGCGCTGCCAGCGCTCCTCGTCGTTGATCAGTGCCAGCCCCAGGTGTTGCAAATAGGCGTGGTCGACGTGCGGCGCGGCCAGGTCGTCGCCGCCGGCGCCGGCGTTGTAGTCGGCTTCGGTCAGGTCCTGATAAAGCAGCTTTTTGAGCGGCACCACCGCCGGATCGTTGGGCGACTCCGCCAGGTGACGCTCGACGGCACCAATCGCCTCGACCCGCCGGCCAGCAACGGCCAGCTGCGGTAGTCCGACCCGCTGGCGCAGGCCGTCGTGCAGCAAGAGCGCCAGCTGCCACGCCGATAGCAGGATCGCCTGCCGGTGCGGGTTGTCGGCGCCGAACGCATGCGGATCGAGCACGCGCTCCAGCTCGCGGGCGGCGTCGTCCACCCGGCCGGCGTGGGTGGCGGCGACCGCGCGCCAGTAGCTCACCTGCGGCTGCCGCCGTGGCGCCAGGTGCATCACCAGGGCGAGCAGCCGGTTCGCCTCGTCCAGCTGCACCGCGTTCGGCTTGCTCAGCAGCAGCGAGCCGGCGCGATCGAGGCACAGGTCGAGGTCGACCAGCGCCAGCGTTTCGGGGTCGTTCGCCAGCTTGTCCAGGTCGAGGGAGCGATGCACTTCCCAGAACCCGCCGCGCGCCAGGCGATTATTCGGATCCAGCTGCAGCGCGCGGCGGAACGCCAGCAGGGCGCGGCGGTGCCGGCCGACACGGGAGTAGCTCAGCCCGCGGAAGGCGTGCTTGAGCACGCGCAGCCCCGGCAGCACCTGAAGCGTGTAGAGGACGTACAGGGCGATCGGCAGCAGGAACGCCAGCGACGTGAGCTGCTTGTTGCCGGCCAGCAGGATGCTCAGGCTGACGCCGAGCAGCCCGCACATCGCCCCGATCTCGATCTCGCTCTCCTCCTCCACGCCGGCGAAGGTGAGCAGGTAGAAGAACGGGATGCCGAGCAGCAGCTGCAGGGCGAAGGCGGTCGGATCTTCCAGGGCATAGGTGCCGCTCGGCGAGATCCAGCTGAGCTGAATCAGCCCCAGCCACGACAGCCCGGCAGCAGCCAGCCCGCCGGCCAGCACCAGCACGAGCACCAGCCGCGCCAGCCGGTCGCGGACCTGGCGCAGCAGCCCGAACGCCAGCCCGGCCGCCGCCGCTCCGCCGATCACCGGGATGAACAGCTGCTGCAGCACCTCCTGCCGCTCGACGTCCAGCCCGGCCAGCCCGCCGCGGAGCAGGTACAGGCCGACCACGCTGCCGGCGAGGATGCCGGTGTAGACGAGGGTGGGCGTTTCCAGCAGCAAGAACAGCACGAACGCCAGCAGCCGGCCGTGCGCCCCGACCGCGTCGCGGAACCGCAGCGCCGCCGCCACCAGCAGCGCCAGCCCCAGCCCGACCAGGGTCGCCACGTTCACCCGCACCAGCCCGTCGCGCGCCGCCGCCGACAGCCCGCCGCCGGGGTCGGTCGGCAGTGTCGCCAGCGTTAGCGCCGCGAACAGGACGAGGCCGAGGTAGACGCCTTTCAGCAGGTATTCGGTCTGCAGGAAGCGCATGGTGGATGCCGGGGGAGGGGGAGCAGGGGGAGAAGGGATGACGGGCGGCGCTGTCGCACGGCGTGGCGCGGCATCGCCCCGGTTCACGTTCTGGACGACCATGTACAGCAGCTGCAGCCAGCGAGGCAGCACGCCAGACCTCCACATAAAAACGAACCGTCGGGCCGGCAGGTGGACGATCCGCTCGCCGCGCCCCACGCTTACTCTATCGCAACCGACGGCAGGTGGACCACGCAGGAGTCATCGTCATGAATCAGCTCGACCTGGCGGGACAGTCCGCCATCGTCACCGGGGCGGCGCGCGGCATCGGCCTGGCGATCGCCGAACGGCTGCTCGCGTCCGGCGCGCGGGTGTGCGTGTGGGACCGCGACCCGGCCGCCCTGGCCGCCGCCCGAACGCACCTCGCCGGCCGCGGCGAGGTCCACACCTGCGCCGCCGACGTGACCGCCCTCGACCAGCTGGAGGCCGCCGCCGCGGAGACGGCGGAGCGGTTCGGCGGCATTCAGATCCTGGTCAACAACGCCGGCATCGCCGGGACGAACCGGCCGTCGTGGGAGCTGACCGTCGAGGAGTGGAACCAGGTGGTCGGCATCGACCTGACCGGGGTGTTCCTGTGCTGCAAGGCGGTGGTGCCCAAGATGCTCGCCGGCGGGTATGGGCGGATCGTCAACCTGGCGTCGATCGCCGGCAAGGAGGGCAACCCCAACGCCGCTCACTACAGCGCCGCCAAGGCCGGCGTGATCGGCTTCACCAAGTCGCTCGGCAAGGAACTGGCGCGCAAAGGGATCGTGGTCAACTGCGTCACCCCGGCGGTGATCGAGACCGACATCCTGCAGCAGATGACGCCGCAGCACATCGAGTACATGCTGTCGCGCATCCCGATGGGCCGGTTCGGCAAGCGCGAGGAGGCGGCGGCGCTGGTGGCGTGGCTGTGTTCGCCCGACTGCTCGTTCAGCACTGGAGCGGTGTTCGACCTGTCCGGCGGACGGGCGACGTACTGACTCAGCCGCCGGCCTTGGCCACCTCCAGCGCCAGGAAGGCGTCGCCCGGCTCGACCGCGTTGCCCTCGCGAGCGGTGACGGCGAAGACGTGACGCCCCGCCGGCAGCTCGCCAGTCAGCTTCAGCTCCAGCGGTCGGCGCACCGTCGCGCCGGCGTCGACACGGACGTCGAGCGCGACATCGGCGAATCGCCCGCGGCCGGCGACCGTCACTCGCAGCGTCCGCGCCCGGCCGAGGACGTTGTCGATCACCAGCTCCGCCCGCACCGGCTTGCCGGCGACGACCGGCTGCAGCAGCGGCTCGACGCGGACGTGGTGCGGGTTCCAGTCGTGCCGGTAGTCGCCGCTGGCACACAGCGCCGACGCGGCGCGAGCGCCGGCCTCACCCCACTCGACGCGGCGGCGGAAGTCGTCGGCGTTGAACTCCATCGCGCTTGCCGTGCTCGGCCACCGCACCCATTCGGGGCGGATACCCGAGCACCTTGCGAGCGGCTCTGCGCGTACAGCAGCGGCCCGGAGCGGTTCAGCCCCATCCATCCGCCGGTGCCGCTGTACAGGTCGTGGTGGAAGAAGTTGTCCGCCGTGAACAGGCATTTGCGCCCATCGATCGTCGTCTCCACGCCCATCGTGAACAGCGATTGACCCGGCAGCCAGTGGAAGCGCAGGGTGTACTCGCGCCAGCGGCCGACCTCGCCGTCGGCGAAGCGCCGGTGGACGGTGAGCGGGCGAGCGTCGAGGAACGGAGCGCGCAGCTGGAACGGGGCAGCGATCGGCTCGGCCACCCGGTCGAGCGTCCACACCTGCGGTTTGTCCCGGTCGAACAGCGTGTAAGCGCCGTCGTAGTGGTCGAAGTGTGCGTGGCTGCACAGCACCACCTCGACGCGGCCGAGGCCCTCGTCCTTCTGGAGTTTCGGGATCTGCTTCGCACTGTGCGGGTCCCACGGATCGACCACCAGCACCGGCCCCTCGCGCGATTTCAGCACGAAGGTGTTGCCGGTCAGCCACAGGTGCGGCGCCAGACGCGACCACGGCTTCGCTCCGTTGCTGCCGGCCTGGTCCTTCGCCAGAAAGGCGTAGCTCGGCGGATCCTTGACTCGCTCGCGCGTGTACCGCTCGTAACTTTTGAGGAACGCCACCTCGTCAACCGCCGCCGCCGCCTGCTCCAGCGCGGTCACCGCGCCCCGGCCGATTGGCGCGGCGTGCGCGGGTAAGACGATATCCGGTTTCAGCCGGGCGAGCGTCCGCAGCGTCTGGGCCGCCGGCTTCAGTCCGGCGTCGGTCCAGTGGTCCCAGTCGGTGGTGTACGGCGACCACAGCGTACCCGCCGCCGCGACCGCGTCGCCGGCGAACAGCACGCGCTTCCCAGCTTTCGACTCGGCCAGGAAGGCGACGTGATCGAACGAGTGCCCCGGCGCCGCGACGACGCGCACCGACCAGTCGCCCCAGGCGAGGGTTTGTCCGTCGGCCAGGCTGGCATCGACGCCCGTCACTCCCTCCGGCAGCACCAGGTAGGCGGTCCGCGAGTTGCGCAGCGGGATCGCCTCTTTCCAGTAAGAGGCTACTCCCTCTGGACTTAGCCACGGTAGCGCCGCCTTCGGCGCTCGCACCGGCACCTTGAGGGCGAGGTAGGCGGGCAGCGCCGCCAGGCTGTCGCGATGGTGGTGGGTGAGCAGCACGCCGTCGATCTGCCGCACCCCGCGGGCGAGCAACCCGTCCGGCGCCGCCGCTGCGTCGATCAGCAGCGCCCGGTCGCCCTTCACCAGCGCATAGCTCGCCGGCGTACCCGGCGAGCGGTAGACGCCCGGCGCCACCTCCGCCCAGGCGCCGCCGGTCCGCTCGGCGTACCCGCGGCGACCGGCCACCCACGATAAAGCGATAATCGCGACGCCACAAATCAGCAATCCGACGGTTCGACGCATCACCCTACCTCCCGGCGCTCCGGTGCGACGCCCGGCTCAGTAGACCACCCGGCGCGACCGGCGGCAAGCCCCTGTCGCTCCTGGCCGATTTACCCGGCGGGATAGAATGGGCAGCGTCGCGTCCCCGCCGGTCCTCGGAGCGTCTCCCATGCGCGTGTGGTTCCCCCCGACGTGTCTGCTGGTCTGCCTCGCCGCCGCCGTCGTCCCGGCCGCCGACCCGGCCGCGCTGTTCACCGCCACCCCGCTGACCGCCGAGAAGGCGTTCACCGCCGGCATCGAGGGGCCGGGGTGTGACGCCGCCGGCAACGTCTACGCGGTCAACCTCGCCCGTGAAGGGACGATCGGCCGCGTCAGCCCCGACGGCAAGGCCGAGGTATGGGTCACGCTGCCCGGCTAGAGCGTCGGCAACGGCATCGTCTTCGACCGCGCCGGCACGATGTACGTCGCCGACTACGTCGGGCACAACGTCCTGAAGATCGACCCCCCGTCGCGCAAGGTCAGCGTGTTCGCGCACGAGCCGCGGATGAACCAGCCGAACGATCTGGCGATCGCTCCCGACGGCACCCTCTACGCCAGCGACCCCAACTGGGCGAAGGGCACCGGGCAGGTGTGGAAGATCAACGGCGCCGGCACGGTGACGCTCGTCGCCGCGAACATGGGCACGACCAACGGCATCGAGGTCAGCCCCGACGGCAAGACGCTGTACGTCAACGAGAGTGTGCAGCGGAACATCTGGGCGTTCGCCATCGCCGCCGACGGCACGCTGTCGGGCAAGCGGCTGCTGACGAAGTTCGCCGACCACGGCTTCGACGGCATGCGCTGCGACGTGGACGGCAACCTGTACGTCTCCCGCTATGGCAAGGGGACGGTGGCAGTGGTGTCGCCGGCCGGCAAGGTGCTCCGCGAGATCGCCGTGCTGGGCGATGCGCCGAGCAACCTGTGCTTCGGCGGGCCGGACGGCCGAACGGTGTACGTCACCGAGGTGAAGAAGCAGCGGCTGGTACAGTTCCGCGTCGATCGCCCCGGCCTGGCGTGGCAGCGCTGGCAGAAGAGCGCGACAGTGGAGGACTTCACCGCCGTCAAGCCGGGGACGCTCGGAGTGACGGCGTTCAGGCCGACGAAGGAGAAAAGCGGCTTCGTGGTCGGCGGAAAGAACGCCACGGCGCTGATTCGCACGCTGCCGTCGCTCGCCGGCCGATCGATCGCCGACCTGGAAAAGACAGGCGCCCCGGCGGTTACTCGACCAAGGGGTTTCTCGGCAAGGACGAGCGGTTGCTCGACATCCTGGCGGCCGACAACGAGTTCGTGGTCGAGAAGCGCGGGCTAACGCACCAGGAGCTGGCGCGGCACCTGCACCTGATCGGCGCGCTGGCCCACACGCGCGGCGCCGCCAAACCGTTCGAGTTCACCTACCACGGTCGGCGCTATCGCGTTACCGCCAAGCTGTTCCGCGGATTCGCCGAATCGCCGTTCGAGGACGGCACGCGGACGAACTGCGAGGCGACGGTGGAGAACGTGACGAACGGCAAGAAGGTGAGCTATTCGCTGCTGGTGCCGCACCTCGTCGAGCGTTACGGCTTCTACGAGGGCAAGGGCACACCCTACCGCGTCGATCCGTCCGCCGTGCTGGCGGTGTTCGACTTCCTCGGGGCGAAGCAGAAGTGATCGCCGATCCCCCGGAAAACGACAACAACCCGTATCCCCATCCTGGGGAGCGGGTTGCGTCGTATCGTTTCAGAGGCCCCTCCCGGATTTGAACCGGGGGTGACGGATTTGCAATCCGTTGCCTTAGCCGCTTGGCGAAGGGGCCGTCCGTTGGACACCCTTCTTATCGGCCGGTTCGCGCCGCCGCTTGAGTCGGTGCGGAAAAATCCCCGACGGCCCCGCCCGCGATGACAGCCCGCCGTCAGCTCTCATGAGGCTTTAATCCCCTCCCCGGTAGGGTATTGTAGGTGGCCCGTGGCCACCGTGCGAGAGTTCGCGGGCGTGGAGCGAGATCGGTACCCCTGCTCGCGCTCGCGACTCTCACCTTTCTCACCCCCAGCCGGGTGCCCTTCGTGCAGCTCGCGGAGGCGCGATACCATGACAGAGGCCGGGCGGTTCCTCGCCCCTTCCGGTGCGGTCGCGACGCTCGGGTCGGCGGACGACCCGGTCCTCCGTGACCTGCCCTCCGGTCCACCCGTTCCGGCCGGGGAGGCTGCCATGCGCGTGCTGCTCGTCGAGGACCACAAGCCACTTGTTCGCGTCGTCCGCCAGGCGCTCGAAGAAGAAAACTTCGCCGTCGACACCGCCATCGACGGCGAGGAGGCCGACGTCAAGGCCCGCAACACTCCCTACGACGTCATCATCCTCGACCTGATGCTCCCCAAGGTGGACGGCCTCACCCTGTTGCAGCGCTGGCGCCGCGACGGCCTCCAGACCCACGTCCTCGTGCTCACCGCCCGCGGGACCGTCGACGATCGGGTCCGCGGCCTGGATCTCGGCGCCGACGACTACCTCACCAAGCCGTTCGAGCTGGGCGAACTGCTCGCCCGCCTCCGTGCCCTGATCCGCCGCGAACACCGGGTCAAGGACCCGATCATCCGTATCCACGACCTGGAGATCGACACCGCGTCGCGCAAGGTGCGGCGGGCCGGCCAGCCGATCCAGCTCACGCCCCGCGAGTACGCGCTGCTCGAGTTCCTCGCCTTCCACCGCGGCAAGGTGGCTACCCGTACCATGATCTGGGAACACCTGTACGACGAACAGGACGAGAACACGTCGAACGTCGTCGACGTCTACATCCGTTATTTGCGGAACAAGATCGACAAGGGGTTCGACCCACCGCTCATTCTCACCCGTTGGGGCGAGGGGTATCAGCTGCGAGGCGACGACTGACCATGCGCTCGATCCGGCTGTCGCTGGTGGTCTACTTCCTCGGCCTGCTGGCGGTTGCGCTGGCGGTGACCGGGGTGGTGGTGTACGGCACCATGCAGGCGGCGCTGCGGGCGCGGCAGGCGGCGATGGCCAACCTGCTGGAGGCGAAGTTCCAGAACGGCAAGCGGGCCGAGTACGCCCGGCTCGACGACGCCCTGCTCGCCCAGGCGCGCGGGCTGGCTCGCCGCACCCAGGTGCAGACGTACCCGACCCGGCTGTGGCACCGCGAGTACCACGTCTTCGGCGCCATCACCGCCCAGGCGACGCCGAACGGCTTCGCCCTGCTGCCGCTGTGGCTGGCGCAGGCGGTCCACGGCCCGGTCAGCTTCGACCTGTTCCGCCGCAACCTGGCCCAGCTGAAACTGCCCGAGAGCGACCTGCTGTTCCCGGTCGAGGAGTCGACCGGCCATTACTACCAGATCGACAGCAACTACTGGAGTCGCCCACTCCGCGCCGAGACGCTCGGCAAGCGGCAGTTCCCCGACCTGCACGGGTTCGCCGCCGAAGCCCTGGTCCACTGGGAGCTGGACGACTACCCGCTCGATCCGGGCAAGGTGGTCCGTCGCGTTCGGCTGAAGGTGGCGAGCGCCCGCCGAGTGGTGGTGTGGCCCAAGCCGCCGAACCCGCCGTCGCCGCGGACCCCGCCGCCCAAGCCGCCCACCAATGGCGGCGCCCGCCCGCCCGGCCCGCCGCCCGGCCCGCCGCCGGGGTCGTGGGGGCGCCGGTTCGAGTACCCGCCGCTCGCTCTCTACGTGCAGTGCGCCGCCGACACCGCCCGCCGTGACGAGGCGGTCGCCGCGCTACGCGCTGACCGCGACGCCGAGTTGGCCGCTCTCGCCGACGAGACTGCCGCCACCCTGGTGCGCCAGCGCAACCGCCTGCTGGCTGTCTCCGCCGGCACGTTCGCTGCCGTCGTCCTCGGCACCCTGTGGCTGGTGTGGCTCGGCCTGCTGCCGCTGCGGCGGCTGGGCGACGCGGTCAGCGCCGTGTCGCCGCGCGACTTTCGCCTGCCGTTCGACGACCGCCGCTTGCCGGCCGAGCTGCGGCCGATCGTCGAGCGACTCACCGGCACGCTCAAGCTGCTCGAGCGCGCCTTTGCCCGCGAGAAGCAGGCCACCGCCGACCTGTCGCACGAGCTGCGAACCCCGCTGGCGGCGCTGCTCACCACCATCGACCTGGCCCTCCGCAAGCCGCGCACGCCCGAGCAGTACCGCGAGATGCTGACTGACTGCCGGGCCAGCGCCACCCAGGTCAACGAGATCGTCGAGCGGCTGCTCACCCTGGCCCGGCTCGACGCCGGGGTCGATCGGTTGCGGCCGCAGCCGGTGCAGGTGGATGAACTGGTCGATCAATGCGCGACCGTGGTCCGCCCGCTCGCCGAGGCGCGCGGACTGGCGCTGACGGTCACCCACCACGTCGATCCGCCTGAGGCGGCGCAGCTGACCACCGACCCGGACAAGTTCCGCGAGGTGCTCAACAACCTGCTACACAACGCCATCGAGTACAACCGCCCCAGCGGCCGCATCGACCTGACGCTCGGCCGGCACAACGGCCACCTGCAGGTCGAGGTGCGCGACACCGGCATCGGCATCCCGGCCGACGCCCGCGACCGCATTTTCGAGCGGTTCTTCCGCGCCGACCCGTCGCGCAATGGCGACGGACTGCACGCCGGCCTGGGGCTGGCGATCGTGAAAGAGTACGTCGAGCTGATGGGCGGGCGGATCAGCGTCGAGAGCGAGGAAGGCCGCGGCAGCACGTTCCGCCTGGAGCTGCCCCGCCAGACCCCCGCCGCCTGAGTGTCGCCCTGGAGTCGACCATGCCCGGTGCCGCCACCCGATCACCCGGTTCGCCCGTTCCGGCCAGCTGGCCGGACGACCCGGAAGTCCGCCTGATGCTGCGCGTCCAGGCGGATGACGAGCGGGCGTTCGCCGAGCTGCGCGAGCGCTACGCGGCGCGGGTGTTCGGCTACCTGAGCCGGTTGCTCCGCGATCGCACCGAGGCGGAGGACTTCACCCAGGAAGTGTTCCTGCGCGTCTACCGGGCACGGCACCGCTACCAGCCGCGAGCGCGGTTCGGCACCTGGCTGTACCACATCACCCAGAACGTCGGCCGCAACGCGCTGCGGTCGCGGCGACGACGGCCGTGCGTCCATCTGGACCCGGAGGCGCCCGCCAATCAGGCGCTGCTGGAAGCGCTGCTCGCCGGCCGGCAGGCGGGCGATGGCTGTCCGCTGGAGCGCGCCGAGGTCGCCGGCGTGGTCCGCGCCGCCGTCGCCGGGCTACCCGACCGGCCGCGGGCGGCGCTGGAGCTGCACCAGTTCCACCACCATAGCTACGCCGAGGTGGCCGCCCGGCTCGACATGACGCCCAAGGCGGCGAAGAGTCTACTCTATCGCGCCCGCACCCAGCTCCGCGAGGTGTTACGCGGCTTCGTCTGCTGCTAGGATGGCGTTGGCTCGCCCGCTCAGTCCGCCGCGGAGACGTCCACATGTCGCGCCTGATCCACCTGCTGACGGCGCCGCTTACCTCCGACCGCCTCGACCGGGGCGTCGTGCTGGGTGTGTGCCTGGCCGCCGCCCTGGCACTGCTGCTGGTCGCCTGGCAGCGGATGGCGCAGCTGCCGCTGACGCCCGCGGAGGCGCTGCTCGGCATCCTCGGCAGCCTGTCGGTGGCCCTGCAGATCGTGTTGATCGGCCTGGTAGTTCACCTGGCGCCGCGGCAGGTCAGGGACGCGAAAGGTTCGGTAAACGACCCTCGATGACGTCTCTTTCCCACTCGTCGAGCAGCGGCCAGCCGATGGCGCAGGTGCCGAAGTCGGCCATGTATTGATACTGCGTCAGCCGGTCGATCGCCTGCTGCACGATCCGGTTGTCGCGGCGGAACACCGGGCCGTGACTGGGCAACAGGTACTTGCTGTCGTCGGCCAGAATTCGCTTCAGCGACGCGATGAACGCCGGGATGTCGGACCCGTGATGGGCGTCGATCACGCCGACGCAGCTGTCCTTGTAAATGTTGTCGCCGGAGAACAGCAGGTCGCCCATCTTGAAGCTCAGCTGACCCGACGTGTGGCCGGGGGTGTGCCACACCTGCAGCCGCAGCTTGCCGACGGTGATCACGTCGCCCTCGTTGAGCCGGCGGTCGATCTTGCAGCGCGGCATCGGCAGGTCGATCCCCTGCGCCTTGATCGTCGCGTAGGTGAGCACGCCGTCGCCGGTCTCGATCGCCTCGACGCTGTTCGGGTGTGCGGCGACCGGCGCGCGAAGCACCTCCTTCGCCCGTGCAATCCCCTGGACGTGATCGGCGTCGGCGTGGGTGGCGATCAGCATCTTGCAGGTGGACAGGTTGAAGTCCATCCGCCGCAACAGGTCGATGATTTCGTCGATCGTGTCCAGGTAGCCGACGTCGATGAGCAGGAACTCGTCGCCGCCGTCGATCAGGTAGACGTTCACTCCCAGCCGCCGGCCGGCCTGGTAGTTCATCTCGATGACGTGCGGGAAGATGTACTTGCGCGGCATCATATCATCGACCTCGGACCTCGCGACGGGCACTCCGCCCTCATGATAGCGGCGACGCGCCGGCGGCACCAGAACGGCTGTCAGCCGACCTCGACACGCACGACGAGACAATCGGTGAGGCCCCAGCCGGTGAAACGCCACATGCCCACGCGAGCGTGGGCATGGCACCCCGACTTCTCTTTCTCCCTCTCTTTTCTCCCTTTACTCCTCTTCTTTCCTCTGTGTCCCTCTGTGTCCTCTGTGGTGAGTCTGCTTCTTCTCCGGTCAGCCGATCAGCACCATCGCCTGCGCCAGTCGGGTCAAACTCTCGTCCAGCTCGGCCGTCAGCGTGCGGCGGACGGCTTCTGGCTCGCGCACCGGCTGGCCGTCCTGCGCCAGCCCCAGTTCGCCCTGTCCTACCAGCGCCGCCAGCCGCTCGATCAGCGCCGGCCGGTCGCGGCTGCCGTCGAGCAGCGCCAGCACCGCCCGGTCGAACGTCGCCAGCTCGACCAGCTTGTGACGTCGGTTGCACACGCCGACGCCCGTTTGCGCCTGCAAGCGGATCAGCGGTGTCGTCTCGGGTCGCTTGCCCGGCTTCAGCACGAAAGGCGGGACGTGCGAGTGCAGGCCGACGAAGTTCGCCTGGAACAGCGCCGCCAGTGCGCGGGCCAGCGTCGGCGCCGCCTGCTCGCGCGTTTGCCCCACCCGGGCACCCGCCGCGTCGAGCAGCTCCTCGAACCGCCACACCCGCGGCCACGTCTCGTACAGCGTCGTCAGCGCCGCCTTCACCACCGGCGCCGTCACCGTTGCCGTCGCCCCGTCCTCGTTGACGAACTCCAGCTCGTCCACCGTCGTCACATCGGCGTCGGCGACAGCCGGCCGGGCGGTGCCGCACAGCAGCATGCCGACGACCGCCAGCGGGGCGTGTCGCGGGTCGAGCGGCACCTCGTCGTGGACCAGCAGGCTGCGCCGAAAGCTGCGGCCGGAAGCGTAGTCGACGTATTGCTCCAGCTCGAGCGGATTGGCGGCGACTTCGGTCAGCTTCGCGTTCAGGGGCGGCGGCAGCAGGGCGAGGGTGGTGTGCCGCTGCGACTCGGCGAGGAACTGCAGGTCGTGCCGCTGCGCGTGAGCGAGGAACTGGTGAAAGTAGACGGGATGGTTGTCCGGCTCCAGGTGCTCGTGGAACAGGTAGTAGTCGCCCTCCTTCGCCAGCAGGTCGGCCTCGTCGCGAATCAGCTTCGCCCACGCCGAGTCGGGGTGGAGTGGGTTGGCGGCGACCACCGCCAGCAGCTCGCGGCCACGGCGGACGCGCTCGTGCGGGTCGTCGACGCCCTCGGCGTGAAACGTCAGCAGGTCGCGGACCGGGGCACGCAGATACCAGCCCGGACAGGTATTGTAGCTGACATACGCCACCCCCTGCGGCGGCAGGTTTTCGCGGCAAACGCGCAGGAGGGCGTCGCGGACCGGCTCCGGCACCCACGAATAAACGCCGTGGGCGACGATGTAGTCGAACGTGCCGAACGACGCATCGACGTCCGCACCAGGCTGCGGCATTCGAGTTTCAGGTTACTCAGTCCGAGCGCGGTGGCGACGCGGCGGCCGGTGTCGATCTGCCGGGCCGATACGTCCAGGCCGACGAACTCGCTCCCCGGCAGCGGCACTCGGCCATCGACAGCAGGTTGCCGCCGGTGGAACAGCCCAGTTCCAGCACCCGGCACGTTTCGACACGCGCCCGGCCGCATGCCGTGCAGCAGCCGCGCGCCCGGTGTCGCCAGGCGGTCGGGGTGGGTGGCGTAGGCCGGCTGTCGTAGGGAATCTGGTCGTAGCGGGTGGCGGCGGGATCGGTCATGACGCCTCGTCGACTCGGGGGCAGGGTGAAGCGCTTCCAGGGCTGCATTTCGCGGCCGGCGAGCATGCCGCAGGCGGCGTGGACGTCGGCCCCACCGCTGTACCGTCCGGGCGATCATGCCAGCTCGCCCGGGGTCAGCGCGCGTCGCGGAACGC
The DNA here is from genome assembly GCA_046350215.1 of Gemmataceae bacterium. GTDB lineage: Bacteria > Planctomycetota > Planctomycetia > Gemmatales > Gemmataceae > JAXMAU01. Next base: position 27,534 of record JAXMAU010000010.1, read on the forward strand.
TGCCAGCTCGGCGTCGGAGGGCCGCTCGAACGCGGCGTCGGGTCGTTGACGTCGATCAGGTCGACGCGGACCGGCGGGCCGGCGGTCAGCTCCGCCAGCCGGCGCGGCGTCGTCGGCCGAGGTGTTGACGCCGCAGCAACGTCCACGCCAGAATTCATCCGGTTACCGCTGACCGCCTGGTACTCGCGGACGGCGGCCATCAGCTCGTCGAGCAGGTGGGTGTTCTCGACCGGGAACAGCTGGCGGCGCCTGGTCGCTGTCGGCGGCGGTGAGCGACACGATCAGCCGGTGCGTCCGTCGCTCGGCGGTGAACCGGCGGATGCCGGGGATGCCGACCGTCGAGATGGTGATCGCCTTGCCCTCGATCGCCAGGCCGCACGGGTCGCACATCACCTCGCACGCCCGCATCACCCGATCGTAGTTGAGCAGCGGTTCGCCCATGCCCATGAACACCACGCCGCGCACCGGGTGGGGCGAATCGTCGCGAAGGTGCATGACCTGGTCGACCATTTCCCAGGCGGCGAGGTTACGGCGGAACCCCATCCGGCCGGTGGCAGAACACGCAGCCCATCGCGCAGCCGACCTGCGACGAGACGCAGACGATGTACTTCTCATCGCCCGGCCGGTGCAGGAGCGGGATGCGGACCGCCTCGAACACGCCCTCGCCGTCGCCGCGGAACAGGTACTTGGTAAACCCGTCGGTCGGCGACGTCACCTTTTCGACCCGCTCCAGCCGCGGGATGACGGTGGCAGCGGCGGCGTCGAGCGTCCGCCGGCGCACCTCGGCGCATGCAGCCGAGGACCACTGCGCCGCCTGCATCACCGCCGCCTGCAGCCGGCCGCGCAGCCCAGCCGCCGGTCGACGCCGAGGTGCGCGCGCTGGTGTAACCCGTCGCTGGGGTAGTCGCCCAGGCGAACCAGCAGCGTCGCGGCATGGTCGGCTCCCTGTTCCCCTGCTACTGTGGCAGAGAGTGCGCCCGCGGCTCAAGGGCAGGCAGAGGAAGAAGCCACTCGCCACAGAGGACACAGAGGGCACAGAGAGGACAGAAAGAGAGAGAGGGAAAAGGGGGAGATCCGGTGCCATGCCCACGCTCGCGTGGGCGTGGCTGCAATAAGGCTCCGATGAGCTGTGGGGAGGAGCGAGACCCGTATCACATGGCCACGCAAGCGTGGCCATGGCACCCGAAACAGCCTCGAAGGAGGGTATCACCCTCCTGATTCATTGGGGTGCCGTTGGGGGCGATGCCTACGGTTCGTGGCCATGCGGCGTGAATCGACAGGGCAAATCATCGAATCAAGACGAGGAGGACAACCATGAGCCTGGCATACGACGTCAGCGGGCAGGGCGGCCGGTGGTGCTGCTGCATGCGCATTCCCGATGGCGCTTGGACGATGTGGCAGCCGCAGCGCGTGCGCTTGGGACAGGTGTGCCGGCTGATCACCCCCGACCTGCCTGGCTTCGGCGACAGCCCGCTGCTGGCCGGCACGCCGACAGTCGACGCGATGAAGCCGACGCGCGCTGCCGTCGCTGGCCTGCTCGACGAGTTAGGGGTGAAGGAGCCGGTCATCCTCGGCGGGCTGTCGATGGGTGGCTACGTCAGCTTCGCGTTCGTCCGGCGGCACCCGCAGCGGTTGGCCGGGCTGATCCTCGCCGACACCCGCGCCGAACCGGACGACGACACCGCGAAGGCCAACCGCGACAAGCTGATCGGCTTCGCCGCCACCAACCGGCGAGTGCGGTGGTGGATCAGATGGTGCCCAAGCTGCTTGGCGCGACGCTGGCGAAGAACCCGGCGGTCGTCGACGCCAGGTGAAGACGTGTAGCCCCACCCCAGGCCGGCGGCGGCGAAGGCGTCGGTGTAGCCGGCCCACTCCCGACTCGATACCCACGCTCGGGCAGATTCGCGTCCCGACACTCATCGTCGTCGGGAAGGAAGACGCGCTGACCCCGCCGAGCGTCGCCGAGGCGATGCAGACGCGGATCGCCGGCGCTGAGCTGGCAGTCGTCGACGCCGCCGGCCACCTGTCCAACCTGGAACAGCCGGCCGCGTTCACCGCCGCGGTGGCAGCGTTCGTCCAGAAGACCCGCTAACCGCGCCGGCTCAGCGGGCCTGTCCCAGATCGACGGTCAGCGGCGGAGTCGCCGGGCCGATGTCCACCTTGGTGGGCAGCCGTCGTTCGACCGGCGGTACGGGCCGGCTGCCGCCCTGAGGATAAATGACAACGGAGACCTCGTATGTTCCCTTGTCGACGCCGCCGTGCGGACCCTGGACGGTAAACTGGCCGTCGGCGGCCACCTCGCTGCTGTAGCTGCCGGCCGGGCCGGTCAGCACCACGGTGTACTTGAACCCCGGCGGCGGCGGCCCGCCCTTACTCACCAGCTTCCCGGTCACCGCCGTCCCCTTGCCGCAGCCGGCGGCGAGCAGGCCGAGCGTCAGCGTGACGACGAGGAGAAGTGATCGACGTGTGATCATCGCGGATTCCTCTACTCGCAGAATCCGCCGACCGGGGCAGGGCCCGGCCGGCGGCAAGAGAGCACGGCGCGCTCAGTAGTCATTGCCGAGCGTCTGGCCGTCGTTGGGGGACTGCAGCATCGCCCAGGTGCGGCGGGTGATGGTGTCGCGCAGGAAGCGGATCGACCCGTCGGCAAACGCCACGTTGATGCCAGCGGTGTGCCGGCTGCGCGCCTGCGCCTGCCAGTTGTTGCAGCCGCTGCAGCAGCCCATCCCCTGGCCGGGGTCGCTGTAGCAGTCGCGGATGTCGTCGCAGCCGGGGAACTTGCCGCTGGTGCCGTCGTTCGGGCCGGAGCAGTCGCCCTCGCCGTTGCCGGTGACCAGGCTGGCGCCCGGATGGCCCAGCGCCCAGGTGCCGCGCCGGTCGTGATCGCGCCCGCCGATGCGGATCTCCGCGAACATCACGGTGTTGGAGGTGCCGTCGGAGATGTTCGGCAACACGGCGCCGTAGTTGGCGCCCATCACCGCCTGGCCGGAGATGTTCCCCCCGCCCGGATCGAACGTCTTGGACTTGCCACCCCAGATGGCATTGCCGCCGTTATCCCAGTTGCCGGCCGGGTTGGCGACCGCCGCGTAGTTACCGCGTCCCCAGGCGCCGACGTTGAGCGGCGCGCCGTTGTAGCTGCCGTTGTACTGGCTGGTCGAGGCATCCGACGGGCACTGGTAGGTTTTGATGGTGGCCGACCGGACGGTCAGCCAGTTGGCGGTGGCGGCGATGCTGTAGTCGCCGTTGTTCGCCCGGTAGCCAGCCACGTTACCGGACTTGAACAGGTTGTCCTGCTCGATGTACGGCAGCAGCAGCACCGCCCAGTTCGGGCCACACGGCACTCCCGGGTCGGTGACGTTGGTGGCGTTCGGGTCCAGGGTGGTCGGGTACTGCACCCCGTCCGGCAAGCGGCCGAGGGCGTCGTGATAGGCATGCGCCGCGATGCCCAGCTGCTTGAGGTTGTTGCTGCACTGCATGCGGGCGGCCGCCTCGCGGACCTTCTGCACCGCCGGCAGGAGCAGGCCAATCAAGATCGCAATAATAGCAATTACCACCAGCAGCTCGATCAGTGTGAAGGCACGCGGGCGGAAAGAGAGGGAACGAAACCGTGTCATCGGACACTCTCCTGTTGGCGGAGACGCCGGGGTGCGGATGGCGTCCGGCAGGGCCGCCGGGAGCACAGGCGGGGAGCGAACCGAGGGCAAGGAGCCGCCGATTCGCCCTGGGAGGAAGAAACGATCAGCGGCCCGGTTCCGCGGCCTGTCGGCCCCCGAGTCGCCGCCGGTCACGGGATTCACGGGCCTGGCGGCCCGCCCCGAAACGCGGCCCACAGTCGCCCCTCAGTCAACGCGCAGTGATTCGATGAGGGAACGACGTTACCTCCAGTATATGGGATTTGTGGATCCACAGCAACTGGAAGTGGCGAGGAATCCGTGTTCGGCCGTGAGGCAACTCAGTCGGACCGGTGATCCAGCGCCCAGACCAGATCGGCCAGAACCGGCCGGTGAGGCGAGCCGACGTTGGGGCCGACCCAGCAGGCGTTGCACTCCCAGCCGCGCGCAACGGGACGTAGTGCGTCCCGGACGACGTCTTCCCGCCGTAGAACGATGTAGCCCCATCCGAGGCCGGCGGCCGCGAAGGCGTCGGTATGGCCGGCCCACTCCCGACTCGATACCCACGCTCGGGCAGATTCGCGTCCCGACGCTCATCGTCGTCGGGAAGGAAGATGCGCTGACCCCGCCAAGCGTCGCCGAGGCGATGCAGGCCGCGGATCGCCGGCAGCTTGAGTTGGCGGTCGTCGACGCCGCCGGCCACCTGTCCAACCTGGAGCAACCGGCCGCGTTTACCGCCGCGGTGGCGGAGTTCGTCAAGAAACTCGGCTGACCCGGTCGGGCCAGCCGAGCCAGATCATCGGCCGCCCGGCACCAGTTCGAGATCGATGGTGTTGCTGCCGGCTTTCACCTCGACCTCGGCGGGTTTCGGCGACAACCCGCGGTAGGGCGGCAGGGGCGACGTCGAACTGGTTGGTTCGCTGTTCCTCGGTCACCTGCGGCTCCGGCGGACTGAACGTCACCCGGTGCTTGCCGACCACCGCCCCGTCGCCGGGCCGGTCGGTGCCAAGCGTATAGGTGCCGTCTGCCCCGATGGTCGCGGTCGCCGGCTTGCCCACCTCACCCGTGCCGACCGGGCTGAACACCAGCGTGCCGCCGGTCACCGCCTGTCCATTGGTTTTGACCGTCCCCTTGACCGAGGCGGACTTCTTACCCCCGCACCCAACCACGGCAATCAGCAGCACCAGCACCATTCCGAGCCAGGAGTGGGGACGAAGCAAACGCCGGGTCGACGCGATGACGGTATGCATGGTGATCCTCGCCTGAGAAAGACAGGAATACGGCCGCGGCGTCTGCCACCGCCTTCGGGGGGGCAGAATCCGCGGGGACCGACCGGCGGAAGTGATCGCGCCCCCGCCGTCCGCGGCACCCTGTTCCGCCGGTGCCGCGGCGGGTAACGCCTTACTGGTCGGACACGACCTCACCGCCGTTGCGGGTGCCGTAGGCCTGATACACGGTGGTGTTGATGGTGCTGCTGATGAACCGCACCGACCCGTCGCACAGCAGGAAGTTGCCGCCGTTGGTGTGCGCGCTACCGAAGCAGCGGTCGGCGTTCGTCCCGGTCTTCAGGTTGAGCGGGTAGTTCACGTCCATCAGCCGGAAGTAGTTGTGCTGCATCCCCATCCCCTGGTAGTTCGGGTTGCCGCCGGCCCAGTTGGGGATGCGATCGGTGCTGGTCGCCAGGTAGCTCTGGTTGTTGGCGGTCACTTCACCAACCGCTACCGTGTTGCTCAGCCCGTCGGTGATGGACGCAAACGAGGCGGTCCAGGTGCGGTCGTTGTTGTTCGACTGCAACAGCACCCCGTTCTCGTAGCTGCCGTTGGGGTTCCCCCAGTCAAAGGTACCGTTGCTGACGTTGCTGCCCATGTTGCCCAGGTAGTTGGTCTTGCCGTAGCCGGCGTTGTTGGTGGCCGGCCACGGGTCGGACGGGCAGATGTAGGTCTGGATGACCATCTTGGCGACGCCGCCGCCGGCATTGCCGTTGACGCTGCCAGCGGTGTTGTTGGCGTCCGCGTTGGTGGTGCCAACCAGGTTGGACGCCGTGTTCAGACCATCGCCCGGCACGAAGATCATGAAGTTGGCGGGGTCGGCGACCAGTTTCTGATACAGGTTGGCCTGCTCGATGTACGGCAGCAGGGCCGTCATCCACCCCCAGTTACGGTTGTCGTCGTTGAACTCGCCGACCGGCAGCCGGGTGTTGTAGCTGTCGGCGTACATGTGCAGGGCGATGCCGATCTGCTTGAGATTGTTCGAGCACTTCATGCGAGCGGCGGCCTCGCGGACCTTCTGCACCGCCGGCAGCAGCAGCCCAATCAGGATCGCAATAATAGCAATCACTACCAGCAGTTCGATCAGAGTGAACGCACGCGGACGGGAAGAGAGAGAACGAAAACGTGTCATCGGACACTCTCCTGTTGGCGGAAACGCCGGGGTGCGGATGGCGTCCGGCAAGGCCGCCGGGAGCACAGGCGGGGAGCGACCGGAAGGCAAGAAGCCACCGACTCGCCCGGTGAGGGAGGAAAGACCGGCAGCCCGGTTCCGCGGCCTGTCGGCCCCCGGGTCGCCGCCGGTCACGGGATTCACGGGCCTGGCGACCCGCCCCGAAACGCGGCCAATAGTCGCCCCTCGTCCGACGCGCAACCATTCGACGAGGAGACAACCTTTCCAGTAATATATGGGATTTCTGGATCCACAGCAACCGAAAGTGGCGCGGAATTCGCGATCGCAGCGTGGCGCCCCTCAGTCGGACGTGCCCTGGAGCGGCCAGGTCAGGTCGGCCAGGACGGGCCGGTGCGGCGAGCCGACGTTCGGGCCGACCCAGCAGGCGTTGCACTCCCAGCCGCGCGAAGCGAGGACGTGGTCGATGCGGACGGCCGTCTTCCCGCCGTAGAACGTGTAGCCCCATCCGAGGCCGGCGGCGGCGAAGGCGTCGGTGTAGCCGGCCCACTCCTGGCGAAAGAGGGCGCTCTCCGGCGGGGTGTTGAAGTCGCCCAGCAGCAGGTGGGCACCGCGCGTCCGTGCCGCCTGGCCGGCGATGTAGCGCGACTGCTGGCGCCGCAGCGTGGTGTTGTCAGCCATGTCCTCCCCGCCGGCGTCCGGGTCGCGGACCGTGTCGCGGATGGCGTCGCGCGGCGACGCCAGGTGCAGGCTGTACACCGTCACCAGGCCGGCCGGCGTCTCCACCTCATACCGCGTCACCAGCCCCTGAGAGCGGTACGAGTGACCGCCGATGTCCTCTGTCCGGCGAATCGGATAGCGGCTGGCGAGGAACAGGTGCGAGTGCCGGTGCGTGTGCCAGTCCGGGCCGGTGAGCACGTCCGAGGTGTTACTCAGCCGCCACTCCTGCAACGCGACGATCTGCGGCTGCGTCTCCTCGATCAGCCGATCGAGCCGGGCCGAATCGACTCTTCCGTAGTGCATGTTGCAGGTGAGCACGCGCAGCGGGAACCCGTCGGCGGGGCCGGCGAACGCGGCTCGCCACGGCACCCGCCCGCCGCTCACCGGCCCGAGGGCGAGCGCGGCGGCGACCGCCACCACCGCCGCCAGCGCCGGCCGGCGAGCGAGCGCCGCGAGCGGAAGCAGCAGCACCGCCGGCAGCGCGAACAGCAGCCGCGGGCTGAACATCACCACCGTCGCCGGCCACCACAGATCGGCCCAGCGCAGCAGCACCCAGACCGCCACCAGGCCGACCAGGTAGCCCCAGCACCCCACCGCCAGTAGCCGGACGACGGTCCGTCGCCAGCCAGACTTGTTCGTGGACAAGGGAGATGGTGAAAGGGGCTGGTCGAGGTGGCGCATGACGGCCTCGAACGGAGGTCAGGTGGACGACGGCAACAGCAGCCCAAACGCGGCCGGCACGACCTCGACGGTGACCGGCAGTACGCCGGCCGGATCGCCATCGGTCTGCACCGGCACGTCCCGGGCGGACGACAGACGCACCCGGCGGACGCGGCGGTGTTGCACGTCCGGCAGCGCCGTGTGCCGGCCGAACAGCGCCGCCGTCAGGTAGCGAGCCAGGTTCAGCAGCCCCGACCGCTCGAACACGACCAGGTCGAGCGCACCGTCGTCCGGCCGGGCGTCGCGGCCCAGCTGCAGCCTCATCCCGTAGACGGGGAAGTTGAACAGGAACACGGTGGCGCCGACCAGCCGTTCGCCGGTGTCCTCGACGACGACCTCGATCGGCGGGAAGCGGTAGCTGGTGATCGCTCGCGCGATCGGCAGCACATAGCTGAGGCGGGTGATGTGCCCCTGCCGCCAGCGGTGAACGTCATGGACCACGCGCGCATCGATGCCGAACCCGGCCATGAGCGAGAAGTAGCGGCCGTCGATCCGCGCCAGGTCGAACCGCCGCACCGGAGCGGTGGCGATCGCCTCGGCGGTGCGAGCGACCGCACGGTCCAGGCGAAAGTAACGGGCCATCAGGTTTTCGGTGCCGATCGGCAGCAGCGCCACCGGCGCGCCCGGAGCGCGGTTGAGCACCTCGTTGAGCGTGCCGTCGCCACCGGCGGCGACGACGCAGCGCAGGCGGTCGCCGGCGGCGCCGACCCGATCGCCCAGGGCGTCGCGCTGCCAGCACAGCTCGGCGGTCAATCCGCGGGCGTGCAGCGCGTCGACCAGTTCGTGCAGCCGGCGCCGGTGGCCGCGCGGGCCGGCGTGCGGATTCGCCAGGATCACGACCTCGTGTGGCCCACCCGCCGGTTGCTGCGTCATCCTGCCCCCGCTCACCGTCCAGCCGGCTGCGCCGCCGCCGGCAGACCGAAGCGGATCACCTCGGCGCCGAAGAAGACGATCTGCGCGGAATAATACACCCACGCCAGGAACACCACCAGCGATCCGGCGGCGCCGTAGGCCGACGCCAGGTTGGCGTAGCTCAGGTAGAAGCCGATGCCCATCTTGCCGGCGGTGAACAGGGCGGCGCTGACGAACGCCCCGCCCCACAGCTTGCGATACGCGATGCGGCCGTCGGAAAGGAATCGGAAGGTGAACGCGAACAGCATTGTGAGTAAGAACGTACTCGCGGCGAAGTCGATCAGCAGCGCGGTCCGCGGCAACGCCGGCGCCTGCTCGACCGACCAGGCGTACAGGACCGGGGTGATCGCCCCGGCGCCGATCAGCGCCACCAGGAACACGCACGACACGAAGATCATCAGCAGGGCGGTCAGATAGGTCTTCACCAGTCCGGTGATCACCCCGTCGCCGCCGTTGCCCAGCCGCCAGATGCGGTGCAGCGATGCCCGCAGGCTGGTGAACATGCCGGTCGCCCCGAAGCAGAGCGACAGCAGGCCGACCACCGAGGTGGCCGCCTGGGTGGGGGTGGTGCGGAAGTTGTCGAGCATCGCCTCGACGGCGGCGGCGCTGTCGGCGTCGATGAAGCCGCGGACCTGCTCGACCACCTGCCCGCGCGTCGCCCCCTCGCCGACCACGGCGCCGACCACCGCCATCACCAGCACCAGCAGCGGCGTGAGTGAGAACAGCGTGTAGTAGGCCAGCGCCGCCCCCATCTGCGCCGCCTGGTCCTCCGACCAGCCGCGCCCCGCCGCCAGCAGTCGTCGCACGATCATCGGCCCCCTCCTCGCGGTTCGGACTCGTCCCCTCCGCAGGCACGCTCCGCGATCGTCTGTCACTCATTTGCCGGACGAGACGTGAAAAAGCCCCCGCCCTGTCGCCTGAACCCGCTGGCCGTCGGAGAACGTCACCGTCCGCTCGCCCGGCCCGCCGTGGTAGACGACATAGGTCCGCCGCTCGCCTTTGCGGAAGACGGCGTAGAGCGGGTGATCCGCCGTCACCGTCGCGTCGACGCGGCCGAGCGCGGCGAGGGCGTGCAGCCAGTAATCCGTATTCGCCCGGCTATTGCCGTCCTCGAATTTCGCCCGCTCACCCGCTTCATACTGCCGCAGCGCATCGGCCGGGTCGGTCAGCGCCCGCACCATCCAGATGATGTCCGGCCAGCTCTGCCACGCCGTCGAGCCGACCTCCTTCTCCAGTGCCGCATAGTTCTTCTCCAGGTACGCGGGGTGGCGGCCGAGGTAGAGCGAGCCGGCGTGCAGCGGCAGCCAGTTGATGCCGTGGATGTGCTCCGGCCGGCCCGAGAACCAGGTGGCGTTGGCGCCCTTGCCGCCCCACACCATCGTCACCACCGACGGCGTGTAGCCCTTCGGGAAGTTGTCGCCGTGGACGTCGAACCAGTACTCCTCGATGCCGTGCAGCTCGGTGGTGTAGAGGTAAACGCCCAGGTCGCGTAGCGTCCGGTCGCTGGTCGCCTCGCCCCACAGGATCACCCCGGCCCAGGCGTTCATCGCCTCCGACGACGACTCGTTGTTGTTGCCGTCGCCGAACCGGGCGTGGCCCGACGCCCACGAGTGGCCGGCGTAGAGGTCGAAGTTGCGCAGGAACGGGAACAGCGGGTCGGCGCGGTCGGGACTGGCCATGTCGCGGATGAGCAGCTTGACCATGCCGCCCCAGCGGCTCGTCGGCGGCCCAGCGCCGGATCGTGGCGAGCGATCTCGGCCGCCGCCTTGACGAAGTAGCCGTAGTGAAAGTGATGGTCGTTCAGCTCGACGTCGGAGCCGAAGCTGGCCGGGTAGCCGATCAGCGTGCCCCAGTGAGCGTTGTAGGCGAACAGCCCACGGGTTTTCGCCTGGCCGGCTGGCGTGGCGGCGGTCAGCCACTCTTCCAGTTTCGTGCTGGCTGCTTCCGCAGCACGTCGGCCGTTTCGGCCTGGCCGACCTGCTCGGCGATCGGGATCAGCGTCGCCGTCCGCCCCAGCCACTTGCCGTCGCCGTAGGTGTCGGTGATCGGCCGCGGCGGCGAGTCCGCCTCCTGGCGCAGCAGCCGGGCCAGCCGCGCCCGATCAACGCCGCCGGCCGGCAGCACCGGCAGCACGCCGGGGTAGCGCATCACGGTGGTGAACGACGTCCCCTCGACCAGTTTCATGCGGCCACGGACCGAGCCGTACTCGCCAAGGAACGTCGCGCCCTTCGCGGTCCGCCACTGGTGCGGATAGAGGGGCGAACAGCGTGCCGTCCTGTCGCCCTTCGTGCGCTTGTCCGCACGGTGAACGTCGTCGTCACCGTCGCCGCCTTCTCGTCATAGGCCCAGTCCACGCGCGTGTCGGTGACGTGTGAGTAAGCGTACTGGCGGAACCGTTCCAGCGTCCGTTCGCTGGCGTCGGGCAGGATCGCCAGCGCGAAGTAGCCCTTGCCGCCGGTGCGGTTGGTGAACGTGCGGCCGGCGAGGCTGGTCCACGTCGACCCGGTCGGGCCGAACAGGCCGTAATGCTTGTCACCGACGGTAACGCCGAGCACCGCCGAGCGCTCATCGCCCGCCCACACCTTGACCGGCCGGCCGAAGGTGAGCCGCGGGTCACCGCCGTCGACGGTGGCGTAGACGAAGGGCGAGCCGTGCCCATAGCTGACGCGCAGGCGGTTCGGTCCGGCGGCGAAGCGGACGGCGACGAACCAGTCGCTGAACCCGTCGACGCGGGCGTCGGGGAACGTGTCCTGCTCCGAGTGGCCGAGGACGACGTCCTCGCCATTCTTCGCCGGCATGAAGCCGAAGATGGCGTCTTTGGTGCCGACGACGTTCCGGCCGGGGTAGAAGACGCGCAGCCCACCCGGCTCGGCCTCCATCGCCAGCGGGTGGGCGTAGTGCCGCTCGGAGAACTTCATCCACGCCAGCGAACTCCACCAGTCGTTCGTCGGCATCGGCCCGCGGACGTTGTCGGTCCGGTACACGTCGTCCTGCGGTGCCTTCGCCCCCGGCGGCAGCGTCGTCGTGTAGCTGCCCAACCCGACCGACCGGATCGGCTCGGCAGCCAGCAAAACGGGGACCAGCGGCAGGAGAAGGACGGCTCGCATGACGGCACCTCGGACGGCGGATCGACGGTGTCAAGCTATGGCCTGCCGGCGACGTCGGCAGGCACCGCAGCACGGACGTGCTCCCGCTTGCCTGGCCCGTCGACGGGCTGTTGGCGGCAGGGTCCCGTCAGGGCCCCGAGTGCTTCGCCTGAAGCGCGACGTCGCGCCTGGAGCGCGATGTCGCGGGTAGCGAAATACTCGGGGCACTTACGTGCTCCCGCTCGCCTTGCCAGTGGAACTGGCCCTGTCTTGCTACGGACTACTCCTCCGACTTACTCCGCACCTCCGCCGGCACGGGCGTTGTCACCTTGCCGGTGGCGGCCCACTCGACGCCGCGGAGCAGCAGCGTCTGGAACCCCTTGCCCTTCATCGCCTCGACGTCGTGGCCCATCACGTTCTGCACCACCCGTCCCTTGCCGTACTTCGACACCCACACCATCGGCTCGTGCTTGTCGGTGTTCTTCGGGTCGACCGACTTGTCCGAGTAAGCGGTTACCAGGACTTCGCTGGTCGGCAGCATCACCGAGTTCTGGTACAGCTCGTCACGGCCGTGGCGGAACTCGCCGATGTCCTTCGTGATCGGGTGCTGCTTCCGTGGAGTGACGGTGAACTCGTGCATCTTGCCGTGATTGCCACGACCCCGCCAGCCGCCGGCGATCGCCTTCTCGTACTCCTTCTCGAACGCCGTCGGACCGGCGAACGCCGATGACGCGAAGTGGTAGACGTACAACCCCTTGCCGCCCTTGACGGCGTCGAGGAACGCCTGCTTGTTTTCCTTCGTCCACACGCTCTGCGGGTTGCTCTTGGCGCCGTTGGGCGTGTTGCGATAGTTCAGCAGCAGCACGTCGTACTTCGCCAAATTCTCCGGCGTCAGGTCCTTCGCTGGCGTCTCGGTCACGTCGGCTTCGATGCCGCCCTTGGACAGCAGCGCCTTGAGGTGCGGGGCCGTCTGCTTCCACTGGTGATACTCGTCGCCGGTGATGATGAGCGCCTTGATCGGCTTGGTTTCGGCGGCGGACGCGGCCGCGACCAGGGAGGCGCCGAGGAAGGCTGCCAGCAGAGTCGTTCGCATGTTCGATGCTCCTTGTGGGGGGCGGGCGACGGTGGGCCGCTATTGTAGGATCGCCGTTTGCCGGTGGCAGCGGGCACTCTCTTGTTCTCCGCCCGTGCCCGCCATACGATCGTAGGCAAGCCTGCCTTCCTCCCCGGTGAACCGCCGCCCCCGGAGTGCCTCGATGTCGTTGCGTACCCGCTTGCTGCTCACCCTGGCACTCGTCGCGCCCTGCCGGTGGCCCCGGCGGCGCCGCCGGCGGTGATCGACGATCGCCTCGTGCTGGAACTGGTCGCCCAGCAGCCCGACGTCGCCACGCCGACCGGGCTGACCGTCGACGAGAAGGGCCGCGTCTGGGTGATCGAGAACCACACCCACCAGCGCGAAACCGGATACAAGGGGCCGACGAGCGACCGCATCCGCATCCTGGCCGACCTCGATGCCCGTGGCCGCTCCCGCACGGTGACGACGTTCGCCGACGGGTTCAAGGACACCATGAGCCTCGCGTTCAGCCCGGCCGGCGAACTGTATTCTGGCGACACGATCGGAGATCTTTTTACTCCGCCGAAAGGGCGACACGCTCGTCGAGCGGAAGTCGCTGGCGCGGCTGGTGACGAGCGGCACCTACCCGCACAACGGGCTGTGCGGATTCGCCTTCGACGCCACCGGGCGGATGGTGTTCGGCATGGGCGAGAATCTGGGCGCCGATTACAAACTGATCGGCGCCCGACGGGACGACGATCGCCGGCGGCGGCGAGGGCGGCAACCTGTTCGCCTGCCGGCCCGACGGCACCGGACTGACGCGGCTGGCGACCGGCTTCTGGAATCCGTTCCACCACACGTTCGACGCCTTCGGCCGGCTGTTCGTGGTCGACAACGACCCCGACTCGCGCGGCCCGTGCCGGCTGCTCCACGTCGTCCCCGGCGGCGATTACGGCTACCGCTTCCGTTACGGCCGCAAGGGCACGCACCCGTTCCAGTGCTGGGACGGCGAGATCCCCGGCACGCTCGGCATGGTGGCCGGCACCGGCGAGGCGCCGAGCGGGGTGCTCGCCTACGAGGCGGCCAACCTGCCCGCCGACTACCGCGGCGACCTGCTCGTCACCTCCTGGGGCGATCACACCATCGAGCGCTATCACCTGCTACCGGCGGGCGCGTCGTTCAAGGCGAAGATGCAGACGGTGGTCCGCGGCGGCGACGACTTCCGCCCGGTGGCGATCGCGACCGGACCGGACGGGGCCGTCTATTTCAGCGACTGGGTGGACAAGTCCTACCCGGTCCACGGCAAGGGCCGCGTCTGGCGTCTCCGCGCCGAAGAAACCGACGATGGCCGACGATGGCCTGCGTCCGTCCGCCGTCGCATCGCTGCCGGCGAAGCGACAGGCGGAACTGCTTGCCGACGCGCGTCAGGCGATCCGCACCGCGGCGACGCGGGCGCTGGGGACCAGAGTAAAGGATACTTCGTGCTGGACGTGAAGAAGGCGGACCTGCGCGCCAAAATGCAGACGGTCTGGGCGGCATCGCTGCTCGAAGGGGCAGGCGACGACCTGATTGACGCGGCGTGCAAGGCGGCGGACCCGGAGGTACGTGCCGAGGCGATACGACTGGGCGACGCGAAATCGGCCGCTGCGGCGCTGAAGATCCGGCCGCCGGCGGTGCGGTTGCAGGCGATCCTGCGCGTCGACCAGCCGGCGCTGGTCGTGCCGTTCCTGGCCGACGCCGATCCGTTCCTGGTCAGCGCCGCCATCCACGTCCTCGGCCGGCCGGCGAACGTGCCGCTGCTGCTCCGCCACGCCGACGACACCGACCCGCGGATGCGGTTAGGCGTGCTGCTGGCGCTGCGGCGAAGCGGGGAGAAGAAGGCGCGCGAGCCGCTGCCGCACTTCCTCGCCGACGAGCACCCCGACGTCCGCCGCGCGCCGTGCAGTGGGTGGGCGAGGAGCGGCTGCGCGAGTACGCCGACGACCTGCAGCGGGTCGAACGCTTGCCTCTGACACCAACACTGTTCCAGGCCCTGCTGGCGGCGCGGCACCTGCTCGGCGGCGGCAAGCCGGACGCCGATCCCGTTCGACGAGGGCTATCTCGCTCGCGTGCTGGCGGACAGTAAGCAGCCGCCGCTCAACCGCTCGCTCGCGCTGCGGACGTTGCGGCCCGATCATCCGGCGCTGGCTCACCCCCGGCTGCGCAAGCTGGCCGAGACGGGAGATGCGTCACTCCGCCTCGACGTGGTCCGCCTGCTCGGCCGGCAGCCCGACGCCCAGGACGAGGCGGTCCTGCTCAAGCTCGCGACCGCTTCGTCTGAATCGGCCGAGCTGCGTGCCGAGGCGATCCTGGGGCTGGCGAACCGGGCCACGTCGGCGGCGGTACGCCAATCGCTGACGAAGCTGCTCGATGACCCCGCGGCGCGCAGTTGGCGCGCCGGTCGCTCCGCGAAACGGGCCAGGATGCGACAGCGGGTAGGCAGTTACTCGCCTGGTGGGACCGCAGCAAGCTCAATGGCGATGAGCGGGCGGAGCTGGCCGGGCAACTGGTGCTGGCGCTGGAGAAGAACCCCGACCCGCAGGTCGCGAAGCGACTGCCCGGCCTACGGGGAGTCGCCGGATATCGACCGATGAGTGACCTGGAGTGGTACGCACGACTGTCCAGTTCGGGTGACGTGGAGGCCGGTCGGCGTGTGTTCTTTCACCCTGGCGGGCCGGGCTGTTTCCGCTGTCACCGCGTCGACGGCTTCGGCGAGAACGTCGGCCCAGACCTCAGCACCATTGGCGATGCGCTAAGTGGCGGACGGTTGATCGAGTCGATCCTCCAGCCGAGCAAGGAGGTGGCGCCGCGGTTTACCACCTGGCGCATCGTCACCGACGACGGCAAGGTGCGCGTCGGCGCCATCACCGACGAGGGGGCGCACAGCGTCATCACCCTGGCGGACAGCGACGGCAAGCTGCACCGTATCGCGCGGCACACGATCGAGGAGCGGTCAGCGGTGCCGACCTCGATCATGCCCGACAAGCTCGCCGACCGAATGACGCCGCGCGAGTTCACTGACCTGATCGCGTACCTCCAGAGCCGGCGAACGCAACCGAAGTAGGGGAACGATGGCCAGTACACTCTTTGACCTGACAGGTCGCGTCGCCCTGGTGTCGGGGGCGGCGAGCGGGATGGGGCGGGCGATGGCGCTCGCCCTCGCCGAACACGGCGCCGACCTCGTCCTCGCCGACCTCATTGGCGAGGGCGCCGCGGCGACGGCCGAGCAGATCCGCGCGATCGGCGGCAGGGCGGTGCCGGTGACGTGCGACGTGGCGCGGCCGGACAGCGTGCGCGCGCTGTTCGCCGAGCTGGACCGGGCGTTCGGCCGCATCGACTTCCTCGGCAACGTCGCCGGCGAGGCGGTGATGGCCGCGCCGGAGGAGATCGCGCTCGACGCCGTCGAACAGACGTGGCGCAACCTGGTGTTCGGCCGATTCTGCATGTGCCAGGAAGGCGGCCAGCGGATGCTGGCGCAGGGGCGCGGCAGCATCGTCAACATCGGTTCGCTGGCGAGTATTACCGCACTCGGTCGCGGCCACATCGCCTACAGCATGGCGATGGGGGCGGTGGCGCAGATGACCCGCGAACTGAGCACCGAGTGGAGCGGCCGCGGCGTGCGCGTCAACGCCATCCTGCCGGCGCAGGTCGTCAATCCCGGGCTGGAACGCCGCATGGCCGCCGATCCGACGCTGCGCGACAAGTTCCTCAGCGGCATCCCCGCCGGCCGGCTCGGCCATCCCGATGACATCCGCGGCCTGGCGGTGTTCCTGGCGTCCGACTCGTCGGCGTGGATCACCGGCACGCTCATCCCGATGGACGGCGGCAACCTGGCGATGAACGCCGGCGGTTCGCGCGGCGTTAGCCGCTGACCAGTACGTCACCCCCTTGTGAGACCGTTGATGGCGACCACATCCCCGGCCACCCCGCTCGACCTCGACCTGCGGCTGCGGCTGTACCGGCAGATGCAGCTGATCCGGCAAACCGAGGAGGGGTTGGCCCGCGCCCACCAGCGCGGGCTGATTCACGGCGCCTGCCACACCTACGTCGGCCAGGAGGCGATCGCCGTCGGCGTATCGGCCCACCTGCGCCCCGACGATGCGGTGTTCAGCACCCACCGCGGCCACGGCCACGCGCTCGCCAAGGGGCTGCCGCCGGAGGAGCTGATCGCCGAGCTTTACGGCCGGGCGACCGGCTGTTCGCGCGGCCGCGGCGGCAGTATGCACTTATTCGCGCCCGAGATCGGCATGATGGGCACCAGCGGCATCGTCGCCGCGTGCATCCTGCAAGCGGCCGGCGCCGGCTACAGCTTCCGCCTGCTGCGGACCGACCGGGTGGCGGTGGCGTACTTCGGCGACGGGGCGGTGAACAACGGCGCCTTTCACGAGGGGCTGAACCTGGCCGCCATCTGGAAGCTGCCGGTGCTATTCGTGTGCGAGAACAACCAGTTCGCCACCGAGGTTCCCTTCGACACCGTCGCCGGCAGCCCGAACGTCGCCGCCCGCGGCGCTGTCTACGGCATGCCCGGCATCGAGGTCAACGGCAACGACGTCGAGGCGGTTTATCGGGTCGCCGAGGAGGCGGTGCGGCGGGCGCGGAGCGGCGCGGGGCCGACGCTCCTGGAATGCAAGACCTACCGCACCCGCGCCCACGCCGAGGGGATGGGCGACTTCACCTATCGCACTCGCGAACAGGTCGAGGAGTGGAAGACGCGCTGCCCGCTCCGGCTGATCCGCGACCGCATCATTGGCGACGGAACGAGTAAGGGCATATCGAATGGCGCGAACGGTCACGGCGGGCAGCTCGACGCCGTCGATGCCGAGGTCGCGGCTGTCGTCGCCCGCGCCGCCGCGTCGGCCGAGCAGGCGCCGCAGCCGGCGGCCGAGACGGCGGCGCTGCATGTCTACGCCGCGCCGGCCGCCAGCCCGCCGCCTCCGCCGCCGCCCGGCACGCGCAACGTCACTTTCATGCAGGCGACGCTCGAAGCGCTGAGCGACGAAATGGCGCGCAACCCGAAGATCTTCGTACTCGGCGAGGGGATCGGCCAGCGCGGCGGCAACTTCAAGACGACGGCCGGGCTGTTCGACCGCTACGGCCCCGAGCGGCTCCGCGACACGCCGATCTGCGAACGCGGCTTCGTCGGCCTGGCATGCGGCGCCGCCATGACCGGCACGCGGCCGGTGGTCGACTTCATGTTCGCCGACTTCATCCTCGACGCGGTCGGCGAAATCCTGAATCAGATCGCCAAAATGCAGTACATGTCGAGTGGCCGGCTGCGCATGCCGCTGCTGTTGCGCGGCTGCATCGGCATCGGCCACGCCGCGGCGACGCACCACTCGGGCAATTATTACCCGCTCTACGCCCACTTCCCCGGCCTGCGCGTCGTCGTGCCGGGGTCGCCCTACGACGCCAAGGGGCTGCTGACGCACGCGCTGCGGTGTGACGATCCGGTGCTGTTCCTCGAACATCGCGAGATTCTCACGCTCAAGGGGCCAGTGCCCGAGGAGAGTTACGAGATCCCGTTTGGCAAGGCCGTTGTCGTTCGTGAGGGCCGCGACCTCACCGTTGTCTCGCTCGCCTACATGCTGCAGCGAACGCTCCAGGCGTGCGACCGGCTGGCGGCCCGTGGCGTGTCGGTCGAGGTGATCGACCCGCGCACCGTCTCGCCGTTCGACACCGAGACGATCCGTCAGTCGGTGGCCAAGACGGGGCGGTTGCTGATCGTCGACGAGGCGTTCGCCCCGTTTGGGCTGGGCGCCGAGGTGGCGGCGGCGGTGATCGACGGCGGGTTCGACGACCTCGACGCGCCGATCCGCCGGCTGCACGGGGCGTTCACGCCGACGCCGTACAGCCCGTCGCTGGAGCAGGCGGTGGTGCCGGGCGTCGACGACATCGAGCGGGCCATCGTGGCCTTACTGGAGGAATGAGCGATGGCGACCTCCGTCACGGTGCCGCGGCTCGGCTGGTCGATGGAAGAGGGCACATTCGTCGAGTGGCTGAAGGCCGACGGCGACGCGGTGCGGCCCGGCGACCCGCTGTTCACCCTCGAAAGTGACAAGTCGACCGAGACGATCGAGGCGATCGACGCCGGCGTTCTCCGCATCCCGTCCGACGGCCCGCGCAGCGGACAGAAGGTGCGCGTCGGCCAGGTAATCGCTTACCTGGCCGGTGCCGGCGAGGAGTTGCCGGCTGCCACTGCGCCCGTGGTCGCCGGGCCGGCGGTGCGCAAGCTGGCGCGGAGCCTGGGCGTCGACCTCGGCCGCGTGGTCGGCAGCGGACCGGGCGGCCGCATCCGCGAGGAGGACCTGCGCCCGGCGGAGTCGTCTGCCCCGGTCGCGACGAAGGCGGACGATGCACCGCGGCGGCGACGGCCCGTCACGCCGCGGGCGGCCGGCTGGCGAAACAACTCGGTGTCGACATGGCGAGCGTGAGCGGCAGCGGGCGCAACGGCCGCGTCCGCGAACGCGATGTGCAGGCTGCCGCGGCACTGACGCCGGCTGGTCGAGTCATCCCGCACTCGCCGATCCGCCGCACCATCGCCGCCGCATGGTCGCCGGCGTGACCCAGGCCGCCCCGGTCACGCTCACCGTCACCGTCGACGCCACCCACCTCGTCGGCCTCCGCGAGCAGTTTCGCGCCCCACGCTGGCCCGGCCGCGGAGAACGTGCCGAGTTTCACCGACCTGTTCGTCAAGCTGACTGCCGCCGCGCTGCGCCAGCATCCGCTCTTACAGGCCCAGTGGCGCGACGACGGGCTGTTCGTGCCTGATGGCGTTCACATCGCGATCGCCGTCGACACGGACACTGGCCTGCTTGTCCCGGTCGTCCGCGACGCCGATCGGCTGACGCTTCGCGAGACGGTCGCACGCACGCGGCAGCTGGCGGCGCTGGCTCGCACGGGCACGCTGACCGGCGAACAGATGCGCGGGGCGACATTCACGATCTCCAATCTCGGCATGTTCGGCGTCGACGCCTTCACGCCGGTGATCCACCTGCCGCAATGCGCCGTGCTGGGGATCGGCCGGATCGTTCGCGAGCCGGCGGTCGTCGACGGGGCGATCGTGCCGCGCGATCGGGTGACGCTCAGCCTGACGTTTGATCACCGTGTCGTCGACGGCGCGCCGGCGGCCCGTTTCCTCGACACCGTGCGGCGAGCGGTCGAGCAGCCGGCCCCTCTCCTCATCCCCTAACGCCACCCCAGAGGCACGCTCATGCACTCCCCGCCCAGCGGGACGGACACCCTCTCCCCTCCTCCCGCGGTCGACGGCGCCGATGTGCTGCGGCGGACGGCGTGGCGGTTGCTGCCGTTTCTGTGCCTGTTGTACATCTTCAACATCCTCGATCGGATGAACGTCGGGTTCGCCCGGCTGACGATGCAGGAAGACCTGGGGATGACTCAGGCGGTGTTCGACCTGGGATACGGCATCTTCTACTTCGGCTACCTGGCCTTCGAGGTGCCGGCCAACCTGCTGCTGCGCCGCGTCGGTGCGCGGCGGTGGATCGCCCGCATCATGATTACCTGGGGGCTGGTGTCGTGCGCCACCATGCTCATCACCGGACCAGTCGGGTTCTACGCCATCCGCATCCTGCTCGGCGTCGCCGAGGCCGGGTTCTTCCCCGGCATCGTGCTGTACCTGACCTACTGGTTCCCGTCGCGCGAGCGGGCGCGGATGATGGCGCTGTTCATGATGGCGATCGCTGCCGCCGGGATTTTCGGTAATCCGTTATCCGGTGCGATCATGCAGTATCTCGACGGCGCCGGCGGGCTGAGAGGGTGGCAGTGGCTGTTCCTGGTCGAAGGGCTGCCGTCGGTGCTGCTCGGGATCGTCGTCCTCGCCGTCCTGCCCGACGGTCCGCATCAGGCGCGGTGGCTGACCGGCGACGAGCGGTCGTGGCTGATCGACCACCTCGACGGCGAGGAACGGGCGCGGCGGGAGAAGCACGGCGGCGATCTGCTGGCGGCGCTGATCGATCCGCGCGTGTGGCTGCTCATCCTGCTCTACTTCACCGTCGCCGTCGGGTCGAACGCCTCCGGGTCGTACTTCCCCAAGCTGATCGGCGCCCACTTCCCCGACGCCGACAAGCTGAAGGTCGGGCTGCTGTCGGCCTTGCCGCACGTCTGCGCCGTGGTCGGCATGGTGCTGATCGCGACCAGTTCCGACCGCACCGGCGAGCGGCGCGGCCACGTCGCGTTCTCCGCCCTGTTGGCGGCGGTCGGCTGGGCGATCAGCGCGCACACGTCCGATCCGTGGGTGGCGCTGGGCGGGTTCTGCCTGGCCCAGACCGGAATGATGAGCATGCTGCCGACGTTCTGGGCGCTGCCGACGTCATTTCTGAGCGGCGCCGCCGCAGCCGGCGGGATCGCCCTGATCAACTCGGTGGCGAACGTCGGCGGGCTGCTCGGTCCGAGCATCCTCGGCCGCTACGGGCTGAACGCGATGGCCGCCATCCTCGCCGCCGGCGCCGTGCTGGCGCTGTTCGTGCGGACGGAGCGGCGAACCGCACCGCCGGCGTAGACGAGCGTGCCGGCGATGTTTGTGAAGCACTCGGGGCCCTAACGGGACCCCGCTCGCCAAGAAGCGACTTGCGACCGTTGTCGTCGCGGTTCAGGCTTGCCAGGCGAGCGGGATCACGTAAGTGCCCCGAGTATTCCGCTACCCGCGACATCGCACTCCAGGCGCGATGTCGCACTCTGGGCGATGCCCTCGGGGCCCTCACGGGACCCCGCTCGCCAAGAAACGACCGTGCCGGCGAAAGTCCGAGACTCCCGCCGGCACGCATCGAACGGTCAGGTCCGCCCGGTGAAGGTCAGTCGACGATGGCGATCTTGATCTCGTCGGAGTTGCCCTTCAGCTCGGGGGCGTACATCGCCGACGCCTTCGCCGGCAGGGCGCTGAACTGGCCGGGGATCTCCGCGCGCATGCGGTAGCTGACCGAATGCTTGCCCCGCGCTAGCCAGCGGACGAAGAACGCCACGCGGTCGTCGCGCACCTCCATGTAGGCGCCCATGTCGTTGCCGTTGTAGCCGGAGCGGACCGCCATCGGCTCGAAACCGGCCGCCCGCGGATCCTCGAACAGCAGATATTCATAGTCGTTCTTGCTGTCGATCTCCAGCTCCACCTCGACCAGATCGCCGCTCTTGAGCGTCGACCCGCTCTCCAGCGCGGTGCGGATGTACTTCTCGACCTTCTGGTCGGCCGCCTGGCCACGAGCGCCGGACACCTTGATCGTGGCCGACTTGTCGCGCGTCAGCTTGTAATACTTCCGCTGCACCTTCACCTCCAGGCCGGCCCTGGTGATGAAGTCCTCCAGGGTGAAGTTGGTCAGGTAGGCGTTGTAGTACACCGGCCCGGTGCCCTTGCGGCGCAGCTCGACGGTGTGCTGCCCGGACGACACCGCGTCGCCCTCCAGCACCAGCTTGTTGTCGAAGGTGAACAGGTTGTGGGCGTCGATCTTGACCTCCTTCACCTTCTTGCCGTCGAGGAGTACCTCGACGGTCATGTCCGGTTTGTCCTCGCCGGAGTTCTTGATGTAGTCGGCCATCGCCTCGATGCAGTACGCGGTGTCGCGCGTGCTGGCCCAGTAGGTGGCGTGCTTGCGGTTGTTGAGCAGGTACTTCACCAGCCGGCTGGTCTTCTGGTCCTTGGGATTGGTCTGGGCCAGCAGCTTGAGATACCAGGCGTTCGCCTCGACCTCGTTGCCGTACCAGAACCACCAGAAGGTGCCGCCGGGCAGTTTCAGGTGGGCCGTCTGGTTCTCGTCGTCTTCCACCAGGAACTGCTCGATGTTCTGGAGCACCATCTCCAGCTTCTTCGCCTCCTTTTCCTTGTGCAGCGCCAAACCGACCATCGCCTTGGCGTACACCGACAGCCTGGTCCGATCGCGATAGAGGAACTCGCGCATCTCCTGGTTGGACACCTTGTTGTCCACCAGCACCATGTAAACCAGGACGTCGAGGTCGTCGGCGTACTCCTTGTACGGGTGCGTCTTGGTCGGCGCGTTCTTGATCCAGCGAATCTGTTCGTCCTGGTAATTCTTCAGCCAGGCGACGCCGCGCTCAAGCACGCCGGGCACCAGGGCGATGTCGTTGTCGCGGGCGATTTGCAGCCCGTGGACGACCACGGCGGTGGTGTGCGGGTACGACCGCTCGCCGAAGCCGGAGAACCAGCCCCAGCCGCCGTCGCCGCACTGCATGTTGGTCAGCGCGGTGACGCCCTCGCGCGACATCTTGGTCACCTCGGCCTCGTCGAAGACCGGGTTGCGGTCGAAGCGCTTCCACTGCTTCGCCCGCGCCTGGTCGTCGCCGATCTCCTGGGCGTTCAGGTTGGTCCGCTTCTTCTGGATGTCCGCCAGGTCGAGCTTCATCCGCTGCAGCGTCCGCTGGGTGATGACGGTCGGCAGGAAGCGGTTGAGCGTCTGCTCGGTGCAGCCGTAGGGATACTCAACCAAATAGGGCAGGGCGTCGACCATGGCGCCGGCGAGGGTCGGCGAATAGCGGACCTCCAGGCGCGTCTGCTCCGGCCGGCGCTCCTTCGGCACGGTGACGACCACCTTGCCGCTGTCCTTCTCCGGGCGGATAACGCCGGAGAACGAGTCCATCTTCAGCATGCCGTGGACGTAGGACGGGAAGCGCATCTGCATGGCGTCCGACTCCTCGTCGGTGACCGCCTTCATGCGCACCACGGCCTCGCCCTCGCTCGTCACCTTCACGCGCCAGTCGACGCGCTTCTCGCCGTTGGCGGCGATGCGCACCTTGTGGACGGCGCTGCCGGGGATCTGCAGGGCGTTGCCCTCCGTCTCCAGCGAGACGGTGACGTCCTTCTCGGTCTTCAGGTAGTTGTGGACGTTGGCCGACAGCACCACCTCGTCCTTCTGGACGAAGAAGCGCGGTGCCTGGAGGCGTAGAAGAAGATCCTTTTTGGTGGTGACTTCGACCTCACCCTGGCCGACCTTCGTGCCGTGGCCCAGCGCCCACACGCGCACCTTCCAGCCGGTCAGCTGCTCGGGCATGGGGAAGGTGATCTCGGCGGTGCCGTCCTTGCCGGTGGTCAGGCTGCCCTTCCACACGGCGGTGTCGGCGAAGTTTTGCCGCACCGTCGGCTCGACGCCGGCCGCGCCCGGTGCGCCGGGACCCATGCCCGGTTTGCCGGGCGATGCCCCCTTGCGCTTGTCGCTCTCGGCGCCGTCACCGAGAAAGTCCGACTTCGCCTCCGCCGGCGCGCCGCCGGGGCCGGCCGGCGCCGCGGCCATCGGCGCCGACTGGGCGTCCCGCATGACTCCCGACTCCCTCGTCGCCATGCCGCGATTTGCGTAGCCGCCGCCAAAACCGCCCATTCGGCCGAGCATGTTCCCCTTTTCGCCGGCCTTTTGCAGCTCCTCGACGACGGTGCCGCCGAACACGCCGAGGTCGCCCATCCCGCGCTCGCCCTGCTTCAGCAGGTTCGCCAGGTGGCGCGACAGGTTGTGCTCGGTCGACGGTTGATGGTGCCGCCGCCACTTCCAGAAGAACTCCCTGATCTCCGGCACGTTGCTGCCGCCGGAGATGTATTCGACCGCCCGGTCATACACCGTCAGGACGGTGGTGCCGACGAATGGCTGGCCGAAGAAGTCGGTCAGCTTCACCTTCACCGTCGCCTTCTGACCCGGCTTGTACTCCTGCTGGTTGGGCAGCACTTCCACGTTCAGCACCCGTTTCTCCGGCGGCACCACCACCTCGCGGACCTCGGAGTGGACCTTGCCGCCGTGGACGGTGACCGCCTCGACGAAGAAGTTCGGCATATCCTTCTGCGTCACGTCGAGCATCTCGACGGTACTCTTGCCGCGGATGCGCACCACCTTCGGCGCCTGGTAGACGCCGTTGGTCGGCCGCAGAAACAGCAGCACGGTGCCGTCGAGGGTGTCGGTGTTGACCAGTAGTTGCACCTTGTCGCCGGGGGCGTACTCGCGCTTGTCGGTGATCAGCTCCACCGCATTGAAGCGATAGTCCTTGCCGGTGACCCCGTCGCCGCGGACGACGAACACGTAGCCGCCTTCGATCGTGTTCTTCTTCGTGTCGCTCAGCTGGTACGACACCCGGTACTGGCCCGGTTTCGAGGCGTCGATCTGCTGGCGGGCGTAGCCGTCGGCGTCGGTGTCGACGTTCCACATCTGCACCGCCTTTTCCTCCGGCTTGCCGTCGCGGTCGTAGGTCACCCGGTAGAGAGTGACCACGCCGGTGCCCTGGACCGGCTTGCGGTCGGGGGTGAGGCCGCGGAAGCTGCTGCGGATGGTGTCGCCGACGCGGTAGTAGCCGCGATCGACCCAGGCGAACACCTGGAACGGCTTGCGCGCGGCGATCACGTTGCCGGTGCCGACGATGGTGCGCCGCGACTCGTCGACCACCTCGGCGGTGATGGCGAAGGCGTGATCCTCGTCGCCGTGCAGCTCCTTGGCGGCGGTGGTGTCGATCGTCACCTTGACGGTGCCGTCGGGGCCGATCGGCACCTCGTTCTCCAGCACCACCTCGGGCGGCTCGTGGCGGCGGAACCCCCACCACGGCGGGACCGGCCGGACGCAGCCCCACACTCGCCAGCCGGGATACCAGTCGTAGTCGGAAGCGAACCACCAGTAGCCGGGGCCATAGAACCAGTCCCACAGGCCAGCCGGATACCAGGTGGTGGTGTGCTGCGTGCGCAGCACCTTGTACTTCACCTTGGCGTTCACCACCGGGGCGCCGAAATAGTATTTCGCCTGGATGGTCGCCTCGATCTTGTCGCCGAGCTTGACCGGCTCCTTCGGCGCCTCGACCTTCACCTCGAACTCCGGCTTCTTGTACTCCTCCAGCCGGAACTGGCCGACGTTCCACTGGTCGCCCACCTGGATCGAATAGACCCCCAGGGTGGCGTCCTTGGCCAGCTTCAGCTCGCCCTCCAGCCCGGCGTACTCGTCGGTCGTGAGCGTCTTCTCATAGATCTTGTCGCCCTTCGGATTGCGGATGACGACATTGAATTCGCGATGGGCGAAGTCGGAGGTGTCGGCCTGGTCGTATTTCGCGTGGCGCACCCACGCCTTGAAGTGGATCGGGTTGTCCGGCCGATACACCGGGCGGTCGGTGATCAGGAAGGTGCGCGTGGCGTTGTACTCCGGATCGTAGCGCCGATTGAACCAGACGCCGGTGAACCCGTAGTAGGCGAGCCGATCGGCGCCGCCCTGGCCGTCGCGCTCCTTGCGCGCGGTGATCAGCCACTGGTAGTTGGGCGTCTGCTCGTCGGCGGTCAGGAACACCTGGCCGTCGGCGTCGGTGTTGCGGGCGAAGTTGGCCGTCTCGACGCGGAACTGGTTCCGCTGCGGGGCGACCTGGACGACGCGCCAGCCGAAGTACTCGACGTTGGCCTTCGGCACCGGGGCGCCGGTGACGGCGTCGCCGACGTAGTAGTACGCCTTGCCGTCGAGTTGCTTCTTGAGCAGCACCGTGTCGGCGACCCAGACGATGACGCGGCTGATGTTGCCCGTCTCCAGCTGGGCGGTGAGCAGGTAGGCGCCGGGCCGGTCGAGCGGGGTGGTGACGGTGATGCGGTCGTCGACGTGCGCCGGCCGCGGCTTCAGCTCCTGCGTCCAGGTGGCGACCTTGTCGCCGAGGTACTTGGTCTGGTTCTTCGTCACCAGGCGATAACCGAGATCGCCAATGTTGGTTTCGTCCCAGTCCACCTGGGGGCGATTGCCCTGCAGATTAAACTGGCCGGGTTTGCCCTTCAGATACGCCTTGACGTCGGCGAGCAGTTGGTCGACCTTGATTGCCGTCGCCTCGAAGGTCACCTTCTTGCCGTTGCGGAAGCGGAAGTCGACCTGGGCGCGCTTGCCGGCCGGCTGCACGGTGCCCGGCTCGAACCGTCCCCAGTTGCCGACGATCTGGTTGAGCCGGTCGGTGCGGTGCTCGGCGGCACCCTGGTCGGCGATCGCCTTCTTCCACGCGGCGGCGGCCTTCACGTACTGGCGCCGGTCCTCGAACTCACCGGCGAGCAGATCGGCCGCCTGGCTGCTGTAACTATCCTTGTCCCGGCCGACGATGCGCTGGTAGATCTTGATCCAGTTGTACTCGTCCGGAACGCTGAAGCGCTGCACCCCCGACGCCAGGCGAGCGATCGTCTCGGTGTCCTTGAGGGTGTGCAGGGCGAACGTGCCGGTCTTCTGGTCGCCGCCGGTGTCCCGGCCGCGCCAGCCCCAGTGGGCCATCGTCTGCACGCCGAACTGGCCGCGGCAGAAGTTGGCGAACAGCATGTCCACCTCGTTCGCTCGCCCCGGCTGCATCTCGACGACCTGGGTGAGCATCCACCGCCACCGTTCGCCGTCGTTCGCCGCCGCCTCGTAGCTCTTTGGCACGGCGTAGTAGACCGGCCGGTTCTGGCCGTCGACCGGGGCGCCGCGGCCGCCGCTGCCGTAGTAGTACCCCTCGCCATAATCGGGCAGCTTGCTCAGGTCGGTCAGGTACTGCAGTCGCCACGATTCATGATGATGCACGCCCTGTTGCAGCAGGTTGGCGAACGTCAGGTAGAACTCGCCGGCGGCTGCCTTGTCGGCCTCCTTCGCCACCAGCGGCAGCGCCTGCGTCATCATCTGCAGGGCGCGGACGCGGTCGCGCTCCAGACAGTTGACGAACCGCCCGCCGCCGCGGCGATAGCCACGGTAGAACTGCCCGGCGACCACGTAGCCATACGGCTGGGAAGAGCGAAAGCTACCGGCGGCGGCCTGGAGGAGCCGCCAACTCTTCGGCTGGGCGGCGACGCTTGTCTCGCGCAGCTCGTCGATCTCGTCGATGCGGCCGAGGTTCTGCAGACTGGCGATCGCCTGGAGCAGATCGGCGCCGACCTTGTTCGGGTCGGTCGTCTTGTCGATCGCCAGCCGGCGGTAGGCGTCGTAGGCGACCTTGTAGTTGCCCTGGGTGAACGCCTTCTGGGCGGCGTCGCGGCGCTCGTCCTGCGACGGCGTGTTGGCCGCCCACAGGGAGACGCCGGCCAGCAGGCAGAGCAGGCCAACGCCGGCGAGGCCGGCTCGTTTCTTCCCGAGCATGGTCCTTCACTCCCCTTGAGTTGGAGGGCACTTTCGATGACGGTGGACGGGTGTGGCACGGCACATGGGGTCTACCGTTACGACGAGACAGCGACGGCGGCAGATTGGCCGGCCCGCTCCGGCGACGGCACCTGCTTGCGCACCCGGAGCCGGGTCAACCGGCACTCTCGGTGATGCCCAGCAGGAACGAGTGCCCACACCCCGTCTTACCACAACGTGCCCGTTTGCCCAGCTTTGACTCGGCGACGGCGTATTCCGCATGACATTTCGGGCAGCGGACCTTGACCACCAGCTCGCCCGCGGCGGCCGCGGCCGGCGTGGGCTGACGGGCCGCCGCAACTGTCTGGACTGCCTGGCGGAAGCGCATCGTCCGCTCGCTGCACCGTCTGGCAGCCCCTTTCGGGTCGCACGACTCGCCGCCGTACAGAGAGAACGGTGCGAACCCCAGAGCGGCCGCCGATTCGACGAGCGCTCGACGGGTTTCCTCCAGGGCCGGACGGGGAACAGGACCGGCCAGGCCGGGCGCGAGGGCTTCCAGCGCGGCCTTGACGAAGGCCACTTCGGCCGCCGACTTCGCCAGCCCGTCCAGCATTGGCCGCGCCAGACCGGGGCAGTCGGCGGCCATCACGTCGGCCACCGCCAGGACCGCCGCCGCCTGAACCGCCGCCGCCGCCGGGCGGCCGCCCGGCGGTGCGCCGAGCGTCTGCACCAGCTGCAAGCACGCCTGGCGAAAGTCTTCCTGGGCCGCGATTCCGGACACCAGCTCCTCGGGATATTTCTCCGCTATCCACGGGGGCATCTTGTTTGCCCGGGCCAGCTCGGCCGCCTGCTGCCGGACCGCCGCCGTTGGCTCGGGCTTCGGCACTGGCGGCAGCGGACGCCCCTCGCCCAGCTGCTGCAGCACCTTCTTGAACCCTTCGGGCAGCTCCGGCCGTTTGCCCGCCGGCGGCCCTGCACCTCCGTCCGGCTGCCGCACTGCGGGCACTTGCCGCTGGCCGCGGTGATACAGGCCCCGCAGAACATCACATTGCAGCGGGGGCAAGTGCCGTATTCCTTGGCCCACATCCCGGGGATCAGATCGGCCACCGGGTTCCCTCCCGGGATGTTCGAGATGGAGATCAGCTTGCTGCAAGCGCTGCACGACGTGATCATTACCGTCCTCCGCGTTCGAGGGTGAAGTCCCAGTCCAGCTCCCACACCCGGACCGTCGCGTCATACCCGCCCGACACCAGATAGCGGCTGTCCGGCGAGAAACGAAGGGTCGCCACGCCCTCCTTGTGCCCGGCCATCCGTTGCGCGACCTGTCCGGTCCTGACGTCCCAGAGCAGGATCAGGTGGTCGTCCCCACCGGACGCGAGGAAGCGGCCGTCCGGCGTGAGGGCGACGGCGTGGACCGTCGCGGTGTGCCCGGTCAGCACGATCGCTTCCGCCCCCTGGCCCGGCGCCCACACCCGGACCGTCTCGTCGGCCCCGCCGCTGACCGCCACCCGGCCGTCGGCGGACAGGTCGCAGGCGAACACGACATTCGTGTGGCCCCGGCCGACCCACACCGGGTCTACCTTCCCCCGTTCCCACAACCGAACCGTCCGGTCGGCCCCGACGGACAGAAACCGGCTGCCACCGGCTGCCACGGCCTCCACCGGCCCGTCGTGGCCGGTAAAGCGGAACGTGGGCCGTCCGCTTGACACGTCCCAGAGGGTCACCGGCTGGGGCTTCCCGGCTGCTTCCGGCTCCCATCCCCCGGTCAGCAGCCCGCCGTCCGCGGTGAACGCCACCGACGCGACGCCCTCCCTGGAATCGGCGAAGGTGTGGACGGCCGCGCCCGTGTCCAGCCGCCAGACGTGCAGAGTCGGCTTGCGCCACTCGCTCATCGCCCGGCCCGGCTTGTGTCCGCCGACGATGTGGAGGCCGGTTGGACTGACGGCGACGGCCGACACGCCGGGCGCCTCCACCACCGGCCCCCGCAGCAGCTCGCCGGAGAACGGGTTCCACACCTGCACCCGACCGGCCCGATCGGCGGAGACGACCACCTTCCCGTCAGGGGACCACGCCGCCGACGTGACGGGAGCGGCGTGGGCGGTGACGGCGACGATCGACCACACGGCGCGCACCCCGACCCGCCGGGCGCCACGGGTCAGCGCCGCCAGCCGATCAAGGACCTCGGGGGAGCGGTCCTGGCCGGGGATTGCCTGGGCCGCCCGCAGATGGAGGTAGGCGCTCGCCGGGTCGCCCGCCGTCGCCGCTTGCTCAGCCCGATCGAATCGCTCCCGCACGGCAGCGGCCTTTTCCTCCTCCTGATGGCCCGAGGTCGGCTCGGCGATCAGGTAGGGGGCGGCAGGATTCGGGGCGCAGCTGGGCCGCCAGAGCCGTACCGTCCGGTCCTGGCTGCCGGAGAGCAGGTGGTCGCCCCAACCGGTCAGCGTGAAGACCGGGCCGTCGTGCCCGGTGAGGGTCCGCCGGCACTGCCCGGACGCCGGGTCCCACAGCTTGACCGTGCCGTCGTCCCCAGCCGACGCGAACCACTTCCCGTCGGGCGAGGGGTACACCGCGCGAACCGGGCCGACGTGGCCGTGGAACACCCGCACCGGCCGGCCGGTCGCCAGGTCCCACGACCGCACCGTCCCGTCTGCCCCGCCGGACAGGGCCAGCCCGTCACCCAGGATCGCCACCGCGTACACCGGCCCGGCGTGCCCCGGCAACGGCCGGCCCAACCCACGCGGTACATCCCACAGCGGGACATCGCCGTCGCCGACGCCGACCTGCGGCGGCTCGACGTCGCCGACCTCCCACACCATCAGCGCCGCACCGTCCGGCCCGTCTCCGCCGGAGACGAGGTACCGGCCGTCCGGGGTGAACGCCAGGGCATGCACCGACTCGGCGTGGCCGGCGTATTCGCGCACCTCGCCCCAGGTCGTCGTCTCCCAGACCCGGATCGGCTGCGGCCCGCGGTGGAACGGGCAGGCGAGATACCCGGCCGCCAGGAACGTTCCCTGGCCATTGAATGCCAGCGCGCACGCGCCGAACGTGCCGGCGTGCTGGGCGTCGCGTGGTGCGTCCGGCTCCAGGCGGGCGACGGTGCCCGTCGGCCCGTGGTCGATCCGGCTGACGGTGACGGTATAGCCGTTCTGGCCGGTCACCAGCAGCCCGCCGTCGGGCGACACGGCCACCGCGTACTGTTCGTAAATCGTGCCGGGCGCCAGCCAGGCGTCGACCGGGCCGACGCGCTCGGTCGGGAGGAGCAGCCGGATCGGCCGCCCGCTCCCGACCGCGAGGGCGTGGCGGCCGGTGGGGGCGCAGGCCAGCGCGCGGACGCTGTCGGGGAAGTCGAACCGATGAAGGAAGTCGGCCGCCGGATCCCCCCGCTCACGGGCCGCCGCGGCCAGCGCTGCCGCATGCTCCGCCCGCCCCGGATAGACCGCACCCAGGTCGGCCAGCCGCTTGAAATACGCGACGTCGTCGATCCGGCCGTGCGTCCATTCCCAGCGCCCCAGGTTGACCACGGTTTCCAGGTGGGCCGGGTCGGCCGCCAGTGCCCCCTGCCAGCAGCGGACCGCCTCTTCCTCCCACCCCAGGTCGAGCAGGGAGACGGCACGGTTGTTCAAGGTGGCGGCGACCGTCCGCATCGGGTTCGGGCGAGGCCGCGGGTATTCCTGACCGATGACCTGCCGGTAGATGGCAATGAGGGTATCGGCAACGGTTTGCATGTCCGACGGTCGGTTCGCCGGGTCCGCGGCGAAGCAGTTCGCCAGCAGGTCGGCGACCGGCGGCGGCAGCGGTGGGACATGAGCCGGGGCGTCGCCCGCCTTGAGGTGAGCGGCCAGAACCTCGGCCGCGACGACCCCGCTCCGCCAGGTCACCCCGCCGGTGAACAGCTCCAGGATGCTCACCGCCCACGACCACAGGTCCGTCTTGAGAGACAGCGGCCGCCGCGCCGCCTGCTCCGGCGAGCAGTACGCCAGGGTCATGCCGCCGGTGCTCACCAGACCGTTGGCCGCCGGGTCGGCTCCGTCCGCCGCCTTGCGCGCTTTGGCGAGGCCGAAGTCGGTCACCTTGACCACCCCATCCGGGGTCATCAGCACGTTGGCCGGCTTGACGTCCTGATGAATCAACCCCTGGGTGTGCGCGCTGTGGAGGCCCCGGGCGAACTGGATGGCGACGTCCAGCACCCGGGCGAGCGCCGCGTCGTGCCCTCCGGCGTACAGCCGCGGCGGCTGTTCCGGCGGGCCGGTCAGCCAGTCGTCCAGGCTGCCGCCCTCGACCAGCTCGGCGAAGATGCGGGGGATACCGCCCAGCCGCCGGACATACCAGCACCCGGCGGTATTCGGGTGGAGGCTTAGCTTCACCCACGTCTCCGCCTCGCGCTCGAAATTCTCCACCGCTCCAGGTCGGGCAAGCAGCCTGGGCCGAACGCATTTGACCGCCAGGTCACGCTTCCAGCCCCGGTGGTAGACCCGGTAGACGGTGCCCATTCCGCCTTCGCCGAGTACGCCGCGCACCTCGTAGGTGTCGAGGATCTCGTCTCCCGGCCACCAGACCGCGGGCACGTCGGTGGCGACGGAGAAGCGGCGCGGCGGGCCGGCCGTCGGGGGCGGCGCTGTGCTGGGTTGGTGGCGAAACAGCGTCCCACACTTCTTGCACCGGAACCGCTTGCCCAGGTGCGCGGGTTCGACCGCGTAATCGGTCCGGCAGCCCGGGCAGCCGATCCGGATCGAGGGCATGGCGTGGTCTCCGGACCGGGTTACGAAGGCGGCGGTCCGCCAGGGACTGCCTTCGGCCAGGGGTCGATGGCCGCGGGACGGGAGGAGGCAGGACCCCCTTTATCTGGCGAATATCGTTCTACAATGCCGAGCCGAGAAGGCGAGGTACGGGTGGCGGCCGCGGGCGCACGGGGGCGATTTTTCTGCTCCCGTCGCGCCGGACGTTCGTCTATCATAAGGAAATTGGTTCGCACCACCGGGACACCGGAGAAGTCGAGCATGTTCGTGGCCTCCGTCGTCGTGGCGCTCGGCCTGCTGCCGGGTCAGAAAGCGGTCCCGCTGGCGGTGAAACAGCCGGTGCCGCCGCCGCCCGTGCTCGCCCAGCCAATCGTCGTCCCGCTCGGCATCCCGGTGCCGCCCCCGGCCGGCTTCCCGATGACCGCCCCCGGCCAGCCGGGTCCGGCGACCGCCACCCCCGGCGGCCCCGGCGACGAGGCGGTGCTGCGCGCGGCCCGCATTGGCCCGACCGATGCCGACCTGATCGCCTTTTTCCGCCAGCGCACCCCGCCGGCGCCGCCGCGTGAACAGCTCGACGCGCTGGTCCGCCAGCTCGGCGCCAAGGAGCCGGCTGATCGTGACGCGGCGCACGCCCGGCTGGTGTCGATCGGCTTGCCGTCCGTGCCGCCGTTGCGGCAGACGGCGAACAACGTCGACGCCGTCGAGCTGTCGGCCCGCGCTCGCGAATGCCTGGGGCAGATCGAGGGGACGGCCGCCGCGGCGCTGGCGGCGAACGCCGCTCGCCTGCTCGCCGCCCGTAAACCGGCCGGCGCCGCCGAGGCGCTGCTCGGCTACCTGCCGTTCGCCGAGGACGAGCCGACGTTTCAGGAGCTGGAGCTGGCCCTCGTCGCCCTGGCGCTGCGCGACGGCAAGCCCGACCCGGCGATCCTGGCGGCGCTCAAGGACCGGCTGGCGATCCGCCGCGGCACGGCGGCCCAGGTGCTGTGCCAGGCGACCGGCTCACCGCATCCGGCCATTCGCCCGCTTTTGAAAGACCCGAACCCGTCGGTTCGTCTCCGCGCCGCTCTCGGACTGGTCGGCGCCTACGACGCCGAGGCCATCCCGGTGCTGATCGACCTGCTGGCCGACCTGACGCCGCGGCTGCGGCAGCAGGCGGAGGACCACCTCATCGGCCTGGCCGGCGAGTGGGCGGTGACCGGGCCGCGCGGCAACGACCTGATGGCTCGCCGGCTCCGCCGCGACGTGTGGGCGGCGTGGTGGAAGAACACCGACGGGGCGATGCTGCTGGAGGAGTTTCGCTCGCGCGTCGTCCCCGACGACGAGCGCGACCGCATCGCCGGGCTGATCGGCCGGCTGGCCGACCCGTCGAGCGACGTCCGCGACGCGGCGGTGAACGACCTGGTAGCGCTGGGCAAGCCGGCCGCCGCGCAGCTCCGCCGGGCGGTCAGCGAGAACCATCCGCAGATCAGCCCGCTGGCGGCGCGCTGCCTGGAGGGGATCGAGAAGGAGGCGCCCAGTCCGGTGCCGGCCGCCGCGCCGCGCTTGCTCGCGCTGCGCCGGCCCGAGGGCACCGTCGAGGCGGCTGCTCGGCTACCTGCCGTTCTGCGAGTCGACCGAGGCGAACGACGCCATCCTCGACATCCTCGCCGTCGTCGGCTGCCCCGGTGGGAAGGCCGATCCGGCGCTGGTCAAGCGCTGGACGACCGGGCCGCCGCCCGCCGCGCCGGTGCGGTGACGGTGCTGTGCAAGGGAAGGCGACCGAACACCTGCCGGCGGTCCGCAAGCTGCTCCGCGACCCCGACCAGGCAGTGCAGCTTCGCGCCGCTCAGGGCCTAGCGCTGCTCGGCGACAAGGAGGCGGTGCCGGTGCTGATCGGCCTGCTTCGTGCCCTGCCGCTGGAGCTGGCCTGGGACGTCGAGGACTACCTCGGCCGCGTCGCCGCCGACAAGGCGCCGACGGAGGTGGTGTCGGCCGACCCCGCCAGCCGCGCGACCGCCGCCGACGCCTGGGCGCGGTGGTGGAAGGACAGCGAGAAAACAACCGACCTGTCGCGTCTGGACCTGACTCGTCGCGAGCTGGGCCTGTCGCTGGTGATCGAGAACTGGAACCCGGCTCTCGGCAAGGGGCGCGTGCTGGAAGTCGACGCTGGCGGCAAGACGCGCTGGGAGATCAAGGACTTGCAGTGGCCGAACGACGCCCAGGTGCTGCGCGGCGGCAATGTGCTGGTGGTCGAACAGCAAAACCGCGTGACCGAGCGCGACCGCACCGGCAAGGTCGTCGGGCTGGACCGCAACTTCCCCAGCGTCTTCCACGTCGAGCGGCTGCGCGACGGCAGCACCTTTGTCGCCTGCCGCAACCAGCTGCTGCTCCTCGACGCCAAGGGCAACCCGACCTTCACCCACGCCTACAACCTGAACTCCATCCTGGCCGCGCGCCGGTTCCGCGACGGCGGCATCGCCTATGTGTCGTACTCCGGCCACTACGTCCGCCTCGACCGCACCGGCAAGCAGGTGAAGTCGACCAACATGGCGTGGTTCAACTACAGCGCCAACGGGGCGGAGATCCTTCCCGGCGACCGGGTGGTGCTGTCGGACTCGCGGAGCAACAAGGTGATCGAGTTCAACGCCGACGGCAAGATCGAGTGGGAGTGCCCGGTGATGTTCCCGCTCGTGCCGACGGCGCTGCCCGGCGGCAACCTGCTGGTGGCCGGCAACAGCAATCAGGCGGTCTTCGAGATAGATCGCAAGGGCAAGGTCGTCAAAGAGTGGAAGGGCCTCTCGTACCGCCCGTTCCGCGTGGTTCGCCGATAACGCCTCCCTCACCCCGAGACCGATGATGCGACGCCTGCTGATCCTCCCGGTCGTGCTCGTGGTCCTGGCGGCCGGTGGGCCGGCGCCGGCCGACGACCGCGACACCACGCTCGACGACGAGCTGCGGCTGAAGGCCGCGTTTCAGAAGACCGACGGAGCCAGCCTGGTGGCGTTCCTCAGCGCCCGCGCTCGCGGCGACGCCGGGGCCGACCGGCTGGCGAAGCTGATCGAGGGGCTGAGCGACCGCTCCGGCGCCGCCCGTACCCGCGCCTGCGCCGACCTGGTGGCGGTCGGTCCGCCCGCCGTCCCGCTGCTGCGGCAGGCCGCCCGCGACGCCGACAACGCCGACGCCGCCATGATGGCGCGGCAGTGCCTGAAGGTACTGGAGGAGGAGCCGACCGGGCTGACCTCGGCGACGGTCCGGCTGCTCGCCGCTCGCCGTCCGCCCGGCACCGCCGAGGCGCTGCTCGCCTATCTGCCGCACGCCGAGACCGACACCGTGCTCGACGAGGTGCGGACCGCGCTGGCCAGCGTCGCCTACGACAAGGGCAAGCCCGACCCGGCGGTGGTGCAGGCGCTGGCCGATGAGCACCCGCTCCGCCGTGCCGCCGCCGTCGTCGCTCTGTGCGCCAGCGGCAACGCCGAGCCGCGCGCCACCCTGCGCAAGCTGCTCGCCGACCCGATGCCGTCCGTCCGCCTGCGTGCCAGCCTGGCGCTGGCGCAGATCAGCGACGCCAAGGCGGTGTCCACCCTCGTCACTCTGCTGGTCGACCTGCCGCTGGAGCAGGCGCGCGAAGTGGAAAACTACCTGACCGAGATGGCCGGCGAGCTGGGGCCGAAGGTGCCGCTCGGGACCGACGAGCGGGCACGCGAGAAGGCCCGCGACGCCTGGGCGAAGTGGTGGCTCGACACCGAGGGCACCGGGCTGCTCGACGAGCTGCGCAAGCGCACGCTCACCGAGGGCGACATGAGCAACGCCCAGGGGCTGATCGAGAAGCTCGGCGACGACTCGTTCGAGGAGCGGCAGAAGGCCGAGGACCAGATCAAGCGGCTGGGCACGCGCATCGTCCCGCTGTTGCGGCATGCGCTCAAGCACGCCGACCTGGAAGTTCGCAACCGCGCCCAGAAGTGCCTGGCTGCCATCGAAATGGACAAGGCGGCGCCGCTGTCGCCGATCACCGCCCGACTGATCGCGCTGCGCAAGCCGAAGGGGGCGGTGGAAGCGATCCTCGCCTACCTGCCGTCGGCGGAGGACGAGGCGCTGGTCGACGAGCTGCAAACGGCGCTGAACGCGGTGGCGTTCCTCGACGGCAAGCCGCACCCGGCACTGTTCAAGGCGGTCACGGATAAAGCGGCCGTCCGTCGGGCCGCTGCCGGGCAGGCGCTGGCCACCGGCCCGCTGGCCGAGCAGATGCCGGTGCTCCGCAAGCTGCTCGATGACCCGGACGCCACCGTCCGTCTGAAGACCGCCCTGGCACTCGCCGCCGCCCGCGAGCCGGAGGCGGTGCCGACGCTGATCGCGCTGGTGCGCGACATGCCGGCGGAGGGGTCGGCGATGGCCGAGGACTACCTGATCAAGCTGGCGCGCGACAATGGCCCGCGCGAGCTGCCCGACGGCGAGGACCACCGCGGCAAGCGAAGCGACGCCTGGGCAAAGTGGTGGGCGGAGAGCAAGAGCCGCGTGGTGATGGTCGACCGCTTCGCGCCGCGGGTCGAACGGTCGCTCGGCTACACCCTGCTGGTGCAGGCGAACAACAACATGCTGGTCGAGTGGGACAAGGACAAGAAGGTTCGCTGGCAGATGACCAATCTGCTCAACCCGTGGGATGCGCAGTGGCTGCCCGGCAACCGGGTGCTGGTGGCGGAGTACAACGGCCAGCGGGTGACCGAGCGAAACCTGAAGGGCGACGTGCTGTGGCAAGTGGCGGTGCCGTCGTGGCCGATGAGTGCCGAGCGGTTGCCGAACGGGCACACGTTCGTCGTCTGCCGCAACATGCTGCTCCAGTTCGATCGCGGCGGACGGCAGGTGTTCAAGCTGGAGCGGCCGCACGACATCATGTCCGGCCGGCGGCTGCCGAACGGGCAGATCGTGGTGGTCACCAGTAACCGGCAGATCCTGCGGCTGGACCGCAGCGGAAAGGAGGTGAAGAGCGTTACCGTGCCGAACGTGTACTACAACCAGAATGAGATCCTCGATAACGGCAACGTA
Organism: Gemmataceae bacterium; assembly: GCA_046350215.1. GTDB lineage: Bacteria > Planctomycetota > Planctomycetia > Gemmatales > Gemmataceae > JAXMAU01. The sequence goes on from JAXMAU010000010.1 coordinate 64,851, forward strand.
CTGGTGCCGCTGGGGTGGAACAACGCCCTGGTAGAGTACAACGTCGACGGCAAGGAGGTGTGGCGGGCGACCGTGCCGCAGCCGATGCACGCCACGCGCACGCCGGTGGGCACGACCCTGGTGTCGTCGCAGAACTGGCCGTACCGGATCTACGAGCTGGACAAGAAAGGCACGCAGGTGGCCGATCACCAGACGAACGGCGCCTACGTGTTCCGGGTGCGGCGGCGGTAATGACCGATAGTAGTCAGTAGTCAGTAGTCAGTAGTCAGTAGGAAGACAGCGCCGATCAGGCTTGCCAGGCACTCCGGCCGACCGCCGGTCTCCCGGGCACCAGAGGAGACCTGCGGTCGGCAGAGCGGCAAGGTCAGGAGACCTTGCCGCAACAGCCACAACAGCCACCCCAGTTGTGGCCCGGTCTCCCGACCGGGCCACTCCGGCCGACCGAAGGTCTCTCCGGGTTTGGTGGCTGAAGAAATCTGCGGCCTGGCCAGGCGAGCGAGCGCACGTCAGTGCCTCGAGTACCGGGGATGGGAGAGTGCCGATGCGTGGACTGCGCCTGAGCTGGCTGCCGCTGCTGCTGACGGCCCCGCTGCTGCTGACGGCCGCTCGCCCGGACCCGGACCCCGGACTGGCCGACGACGAGCGGACGCTCCGCGCCCACAAGGTGCCGACCGACGGGACGGCGCTGCTGGCGTACCTTCGCAAACGGTTCACCACCGCCGTCGGCGACGAACGGATCAAGGCGCTGATCGAGCAGCTGGGCGACGACTCGTTCGAGCAGCGCGAGGAGGCGTCTCGCCAGCTGGCGGCACTCGGCACGCGGGCGAAGAAGCTGTTGCAGGACGCGCTGCGCCACGCCGACCTGGAGGTGCGTACCCGCGCCGCCGCCTGCCTGCGCCAGCTCGACCGCGATTCGGTGAGTAACCAGTTACTCGCGGCGGCGGTGCGCGTGCTGGCGGAGCGGCGGCCGGCCGGAGCGGCAGCGTTGCTGCTGGAGCAGCTGCCGGCGGTCGGCGACGATCCGCTCGCCGTCGACATCCGCGCCGCCCTGGTGCCGCTGGCGGTCCGTGGTGGCAAGGCCGACCCGGCGGTGACGGCTGCCCTGAAGGATGGCTCGCCGGTCCGCCGTGAGGCGGCGGCGCTGGCGCTGGCGGCGGGCGGGGCGGCGGACGCGCTGCCGGGGCTGCGGGCTGCTCGCCGACCCCGACCGGGCCGTGCGGCTGAACGTGGCGCTGGCGCTCGCCCGGCTGGGGGAGAAGGCGGCGGTGCCGGTGCTGATCGCCGAGATGGACCAGCCGCCCTCGCCCCGGTTCGGCCAGGCGGAAGACCTGCTGATGCAGCTGGCCGGTCCGAAGTCGCCGCGCATGACCGAGGACGACGAGCCGGCGCGCAAGCAGTATCGCCGCGACTGGGAGGCGTGGTGGAAGACGAGCGCCGCCACCGCCGACCTGGCCGGACTGGCGCAGCGGATGCGGCCGGTCGGTAACACGGTGGTGGTGCTGCTCGACGACAACCAGATTCTCGAGCTGGACGCCACGCGCAAGCCGCGCTGGAAGATCGACGACGTGGAGATGCCGCTCGATCTGCAGCGGCTGCCGGGCGACCGGGTGCTGCTGGCCGAGTACAAGGCGAACCGCATCACCGAGCGGACCAGCAAGGGCGAGATCGTCTGGACGCGCAAGGTCGACGAACCGCTGGTGGCGCAGCGGCTGCCGACTGGCAACACGCTGATCGCCAACCGCCGCGAGGTGATCGAGATCGACCCGGCCGGCAAGCAGCTGTTCAGCTTCAGCCCGCCAGGCGGCGCTCAGATCATGCGCGCGTGCAAGGTGCCCGGCGGCGACATCCTGCTGGTGACGCAGCTGGGCGTGACGCGGTTCTTGCGGATCAATCGCTTCGGCAAGGACGTCTGCGGCTTCGCCGTCGAGGTCGGCACCTCCGGCGGGCGGCTCGACCTGACCCCGACCGGCACGGTGCTGGTGCCGGAGATGTACAATAACCGGGTGTGCGAGTACGACGCCGATGGACGCATCGTCCGCGAAATGAGCGTCCAGCAGCCGATCACCGCGGTGCTGCTGCCCAACGGCAATGTGCTGGCGACGTCGATGACCGAGAAGCGGGCGGTGGAGCTGACGCGGTCCGGCCGCGAGGTGTGGGAATACCGCCGCGACACCCGCGTCACCCGTGCCGTCCGCTACTGATCCGCGCCCCCCGGAGACTTGCCGATGGCATGCCGGACTCGTCTGCTGGTGGCGGTGCTCGCGGCCGTGGTAGCGGTCGCGGGGTTCGCGGCCGAGGCCGACGACGCGGCGGCCGACCGAAAAACGCTGACCGACGCCGGGATCACGCCGACGCCGGCCGGGCTGCTGGCGTTCTTCCGCAAGCGCACGCCGTCGGACGAGCGGCGGACGCACATCCTCGACCTGATCCGCCGGCTCGGCGCCGACCAGTATTCGGTGCGCGAGAAGGCGATGACCGACCTGATCGCCCTGGGCGCGCCGGTGCGCCCGCTGGTGGCGCAGGCGGTCAACGACGCCGACCCGGAGGTTCGCAAGCGCGCCCGCACCGTGCTGTCGCGGGTGGAGACGGTGGCCGACGATGCCCAGCTGCTGCCCGCCGCCGCCCGGCTGCTGGCGGCGGCCAAACCAGCCGGGGCCGCCGAGACGCTGCTGCGCTTTCTGCCGCACATCGAGGACGCCGAGACGGCCGACGAGGTGGCCCGGTCGCTCGCCCCGGTGGCGGCAGGGAAGGACGGCGAGCCGGTGCCGGCAGTGGTCGCGGCGCTGACCGACCGGCACCCGATGACGCGGGCGGCGGCGGCCGATGCGCTGGCCCGCACGGGGACGAAGCAGCGCGAGGCCGTGCGCAAGCTGCTCGCCGACCCGTCGCCGGCGGTGCGGCGGCGCGTGGCCCAGGCGCTGCTGGAGGCGCGGGACCGGGCGGCGGTGCCGGCGTTGATCGACCTGCTGTCCGGTGCTCCGGCGGCGGAGGAAGCCGCGGCCGAGGAGTTGCTCAGCGCCGTCGCCGGCGAGCAGGCGCCGCCCGCGCCGCGCCCGGACAACGCCGAGACGCGGACGAAGTATCGCGAGGCGTGGCAGCGCTGGTGGAAGGAGCAGGGGGAGTCGATCGACCTGGCGAAGGTCGACTTCGACACCGTTGGCCGCGATCACATGCTGGTGGCGACCCTGGACACGGCCCGGCCGATCGCCGGCTCGGTGATGGCGATGGACACCGGCGGCAAGGTCCGCTGGCGGATCGACGGGCTGTCCTATCCGATCTGTGTCACTCGCTCGCGCCGCGACCGGGTGCTGGTGTGCGAATACTCCGGCAGCCGGGTGAGCGAACGCGACCTGCGCGGCCGCGTGGTGTGGGAGAAGGTGCTGCCGATCCAGGTGCTGGCGGCCGAGCGTCTCCGCGGCGGGATGACGTTCGTGGTCGCGCGCAAGGGGCTGATGGAGCTGGACCGCGGCGGGAACCTGGTGAAGTCGATCGACCGGCCGGCGTTCGACGTCCTGACGGGGCACCGCTACCCCGACGGCAGCTACATGCTGCTGACCACCACCGGCAACTGCGAGCGGCTCGACTCTGCCGGCAAGCGAGTGAGCGGCTTCAGCGTCGGCTTCCTTGGCTCGCCGATGGGATTCCGGGCGCATTTTCTGCCGTCGGGCGGCGTTGTCGTGCCGGACTACAGCCGCAGCAAGGTGCGCGAGTACGACGCCGCCGGCAAGGTGGTGTGGGAGACGGATGCGTTCCGGCCGAACGCGGTGGTGCGGCTGGCCAACGGCCACACGCTGATCGCCAGCCGCATGCGCAACCGCATCTGGGAGGTGGACCGCACCGGCAAGGAGGTGGCGGGCTGGAGCACCGACGGCCGCCCGCTGTTCGTCGACCGGCGGTGAGGTCGCCCGCACGCCCCCTTCCCGATAAGCTAGATCGGTGCCCGTTGGGCGGGCCGCCCGCGTGTTGTCGTGAAGGATGAACTGAGCCGATGGCCGACGTCGTTTACCAGCGTTGTATCCACCCCGACTGCGGCGCCACCGCGGCCGTCGACGACACCAGCTTCCGCTGCCCGGCGTGCGGCGGACTGATGGACGTCGCCTACGACTGGAACCGCCTGCCGGTGCCGAAGTCGTTGCGCGACTTCGAGGCCAAATGGGCGCATCGTACCGACCCGCTGTGCTTCTCCGGCGTGTGGCGGTTCCGCGACCTGCTGCCGTTCGCCCCGCCCGAGAAGATCCTCACCATCGGTGAGGGGCAGACGATCCTTCAAAAAGCCGACCAGGTCGCCGGCTACGTCGGCGTCAGTCCCGGCAAGCTGTTCTTGCAGTATGAGGGGATGAACCCCTCGGGCAGCTTCAAGGACAACGGGATGACCGCCGCGTTCACCCACGCGCGGATGGTCGGCGCCCGCCGCGCCGCCTGCGCCAGCACCGGCAATACCAGCGCCAGCCTCGCCGTCTTCTGCTCGGCCACCGGGCTGATGCGGGCGATCATCTTCATCGGCTCGGGCAAGATCTCCTACGGCAAGCTGTCGCAGGCGCTCGATCACGGCGCGCTGACGGTGCAGATCGCCGGCGACTTCGACGACGCCATGCAGCGCGTGCAGCAGGTGTCGCGGCAACTCGGCATCTACCTCGTCAACAGCGTCAACCCGTTTCGCCTCGAAGGGCAGAAGGCGGTCATGTTCCGGGTGCTCGAAGCGCTCGCCTGGGAGCCGCCCGACTGGATCGTCGTGCCCGGCGGCAACCTGGGCAACGTCAGCGCGTTCGGCAAGGCGTTCATCGAGCTGGCCGATCTGGGGTTACTCAAACGCCTGCCGCGCCTGGCGGTCATCAATGCCGCCGGCGCCCACACCTACTACCAGTTGTTCGACCAGCACAGCCTCCGCTGGAACGAGGGCCGGCCGGAGACGACGCTGGTCGAGAAGTATTACGCCAACCTGGACGCCGAGCGCATCCGCGCCAACACCATCGCCAGCGCCATCGAGATCAACCGGCCGGTCAACCTGGTCAAGGCACTGCGGGCGCTCGATCGCTGCGGCGGCGTCGTCCGCGAGGCGACCGACCAGGAGATCCTCGACGCCAAGGCCAAGGTCGGCGCCGGCGGCTTCGGCTGCGAGCCGGCGTCGGCGGCCAGCGTGGCCGGCGCGCGCAAGCTGCGCCAGGAAGGGATCATCGCCGCCGACGAACGGGTGGTGTGCATCCTCACCGGCCACCAGCTCAAAGACCCCGACGCCACCGTCGCCTACCACTCCGGCGACCAGCACAAGTTCGAGGAGTACCTGGCCAGCCGCGGCGTTCGCCGGGCCAGCTACGCCAACCGGCCGATCCAGGTGTCCAACGATCTCGACCAGATCATCAAGGCGATCGAGGTCTATTCCTGACCCGTCCGCCCTCGAGGGGAATCGACGTGAAGACGAAGCTCGCGATCAACGGCGCCGCCGGGCGGATGGGCCAGCGGTTGGTGGCGCTGGGGATGGAAGACCCGGCGCTGGAGATCGTTGCCGCGCTGGAGGCGGCCGGGCACCCGAAGATCGGCCAGGACGCCGGCGAGTTAGCCGGGGCCGGTCGCCTCGGCGTGGCGATCCAACCCGACATCCCAGTCACGCACCGCGTCGACGCGGTGATCGACTTCTCCTCGCCTGAGGGGACGATGGCGGTGCTGCCGACGTGCGTCGACCGCCGCATCCCGCTGGTGCTGGCGACCACCGGGCACACGCCCGAGCAGAAGCGCGAGATCGAGGCGGCGGCCCACCACACGGCGGTGCTGATGGCGCCGAACATGAGCCTGGTGGTCAACGTGCTGTTCGCGCTGGTCCGGCAGGCGGGGATGATGCTGCGCGGCAAGGATTTTGACGTCGAGATCATCGAGCAGCACCACCGCTTCAAGAAGGACGCCCCGTCGGGGACGGCGCTGCACTTCGCGCGGATCATTCAGGAGGCGATGGGGGCGGGCGACATCCGCCACGGCCGCGAGGGGCTGACCGGCGAGCGGTCGCGCCAGGAGATCGGCATGCACGCGCTGCGCGCCGGCGACAACGTCGGCGAGCACACCATCCTGTTCAGCACGCTCGGCGAGGGGCTGGAACTGGTCCACCGCGGCCGGTCGCGCGACAGCTACGCGCGCGGCGCGCTGCTGGCCGCCCGCTACCTCGCCGACAAGGGGCCGGGCCGCTATTCGATGGCCGATGTCCTCGGCATCTGACCCGAAAGCGATCTGTTGACACTACCGATCGGTGAAAGAGGTTAATCGCATGCGCGCCTGGCTGCCGGTGCTGCTGACGGGGTTGGTCGCCACGGTGTCGGCGAGTGGGCGCGATGCGCCGGCGGAGTACAAGCGGACCGCCGGCCCGGCGGAGGTCGAGGTGCGGCGGCTCGACTGGAAGGACGCTCGCCGCGGCCGCGTCGTGCCGGTGACGGTCTACCTGCCCAAGGGCGACGCCACGCCGCGGCCGGTGATCGTCTTCTCGCACGGCCTGGGCGGGTCGCGCGACGGCTACGAGTACGTCGGCCGGCACTGGGCCAGCCACGGCTACGTGTGCGTCCATCCGCAGCACGTCGGCAGCGACGAGTCGGTGTGGAAGGGCAAGACGAACGTGCTGGAGGAGATGCGCAAGGCGGCACGGCGGCCAGCGTCGGCCATCGACCGCGTGCTCGACGTCCGCTTCGTGCTCGACCGGCTGACCGCGTTGAACCGCGACGACGCCGGTTTCCGCGGCCGCCTCGACCTCGACCGCGTCGGCATGGCCGGGCACTCGTTCGGCGCCCAGACCACGCAGGCGGTGTGCGGGCAGACCGTCTTCGGTCCGTTCGGCAAGGGCGTGCGGATGGCCGAGCCGCGGGTCAAGGCCGGCATCGCCATGAGTCCGGCGGCGCACGGCAGCAAGGCCGATCACAAGAAAGCGTTCGCCACCATCCAGGTGCCGATGCTGCACCTGACCGGCACCCGCGACGACGGGGTCGCGATCAGCGACCTCAAGCCGGCGGACCGTCGGGTGCCGTTCGACAGCATCGCGGCGGCGCACCAGTACCTCGTCATTTTCACCGACGGCGACCACATGGTGTTCTCCGGCACGCGCCGCCGCGGCGATGGGCGCAACGACCGGCGGATTCACGACCTGGTCCGCCAGAGCACGACAGCGTTCTGGGACGCCCATCTGCGCGGCGACGAGACGGCGCGGCGCTGGCTGACGGAGCGGCTGGCGAAGACCGTCGGAGATGCCGGCACGGTCGAGATGCGGTCGAAGTAACGGGGGTCAGTTGACCGACGCCCCGTTGGCGGCTGGATGGCGGGGTTGCCCCTGGGCACGGAAGGCGGCGATCGTCTCGTACAGCTCGGTCGGCTGGATCGGCTTGGCGATGTAGCCGTCCATGCCGGCTTCCAGGCAGCGCTCGCGGTCACCCTTCATGGCGTGGGCCGTCATCGCCACGATCAGCTGGTGGCGGCCGGTCTCCTGCTCGCGCAGACGGATGGCGCGGGTGGCCTCGAAGCCGTCCATCTCCGGCATCGCCAGGTCCATCAGGATCAGGTCGAACGTCTCGCGTTCGATGGCCGCCATCGCCTCGCGGCCGTTGCTGACCACCGCCACCGAATGCCCGCGTTTCTCCAGCAGCCGCGACGCCAGCTTCTGGTTGACCAGGTTGTCCTCGACCAGCAGCACGCGCCAGCCGCCGTCGGCGTCGGTGGGCGGCGGAGCGGGCGGGGCGACCGGGCTGCGCGCCGGGCCGAGGGCGGCCAGCAGCGTTGTCAGCAGGTCGGACTGCTTGACCGGCTTGATCAGGAACGAGTGGATACCCAGCCGGCGGCAGTGGGTGACGTCGTCGGCCAGCCCGGCCGAGGTGAGCAGCACCATCACCGGCCCGTTCAGGTGGGCCGCCTGCTGGATGCGCTCGGCGAGCATGAACCCGTCCATCTCCGGCATGTGGGCGTCGAGCAGCACCAGCGGATACGGCCGGCCGTCGCGGGCCGCCCGGTCCAGCTCGGCCAGCGCCGCCGCCGCCGACGGCAGCACCACCGGCCGCATCTTCCATCCGCCCAGCACTTCTTCGAGGATGCGCCGGTTGGTGGCGTTGTCGTCCACCGCCAGCACTGGCAGCCCGGCCAGGCTGGCCGGGCGCGGCTCGTCGGTCGTCACGGCGGACGGGTCGGCCAGGCCGAGTCGGACGGTGAAGGTGAACGTGCTGCCCTCGCCCTCGCGGCTGCTCACGCTGATGGTGCCGCCCATCATCTCGACCAGCTGGGCGGAGATGGTCAGCCCCAGCCCGGTGCCGCCGTAGCGGCGGGTGGTTGAGCTGTCGGCCTGCTCGAACGGCGCGAAGATGGTCGCCAGCTTGGCCGGCGGGATGCCGATGCCGGTGTCGCGCACCTCGAACTGCACCAGCGGCTGCGTCGGGCCAGTGGGCGACGGGTCGTCCGCCGTCGTGACCCGGACGACCACCTCGCCCTTCTCGGTGAACTTGACCGCATTGCCCATCAGGTTGACCAGCACCTGCTGCAGCCGGCCGGGGTCGCCGACGACATGCGCGGGCACGCCGGCGGACACCTGGCAGGCCACTTCCACCCCCTTTTGCTGGGCGCGGATGGCCAGCGCGCGGGCGGTGTCGCACACCACGTCGCCGAGGTGGAACGGCACCGCGTCGAGATGCAGCTTGCGGGCCTCGATCTTGCTGAAGTCGAGGATGTCATTGAGGATCGTCAGCAGCGCCTCGGCGGACGAATGGACCATCTCCAGGTATTCGTGCTGCTCCGGCGTCAGCGGCGTGCCCAGCGCCAGCTCGGTCATGCCGAGGATGCCGTTCATCGGCGTGCGGATCTCGTGGCTCATGTTGGCCAGGAACTCGCTCTTGGCGCGGTTGGCCGACTCGGCCACCTCCTTCGCCTTCTGCAGCTCCTCCTCGGCCTGCTTGCGCGCGGTGATGTCGCGGGAGATGCCGAACGTGCCGACGATGCGGCCGGTGGTGTCGTACAGCGGCAGCTTGGTGGTGGACGCCCAGCCGACGCGGCCGTCGCGCCACGTCTCCTTCTCCTCGATGCCGACGATGCGCTTGCCGGAGCGGACGACCTCCTGTTCATCCAGGTAGGCCGGTCGAGCGTGCTCCTCGGTGAAGAAGTCGAAGTCGGTCTTGCCGATGGCGTCGGCCGGATCGGTCAGCCCGAACTGCTCGGCCAGCTCGCGGTTGATGCGGATGAACCGGCTGGAGGCGTCCTTGAAGTAGATGCGGTCGGGGATGTGGTCCATCAGGTAGCGGAGCAGGCTCCGCTCGACCGTCAGGGCGTGCTCGGTCCGCCGCATGCCGGTCAGGTCGCGGAGGACGACGGTGAAGGTGAGCCGGCCGTAGACGATGCCGCCGCTGAGCGCCAGCTCCAGCGGCACCGGACTGCCGTCGGAGCGGCGGCCCTCGACCTCCTGGCGGGTGACCGTGCCGGCGGCGGCGCCGGCTCGGGTGAGCAGGTGCGGATCTTCCAGCGCCGGGATGAGCAGCCCGATGTGCCGGTAGAGCACTTCCTCGGGCAGTCGGTCGAAGATTTTCGCCGCCGCCTGGTTGAACGACAGCAGCACTCCGCCGGCGTCGAGGGTGAGGATGCCGTCGGCGGCCATGTCGAGGATGGCCTGGGTCTGGGCGCGGGCGTGGTCGAGCGCGTGAGCCGACCGCCGCAGGCCGTCGACCGTGAACCCCAGGCCGATCAGGGCGAAGGTGTAGACGGCCGTCGCCACCGGGTAGCCGGCCCACAGCAGCAGCCCGGCGCCGAGCAGCAGGCAGGGAACGAGCAGCCACAGGACATGCTCGCGCACGAACAGCCGCACGGGTCCACCGCGGGACCACCGAGACATCGCGTTCAGAACGGGCCTCATGGGTTCACCCCGGATCGGCCGCGGGATGTCCGTCGCGCGATCAGCGCAGCCATCCGCACCCCCACCATTCTCCATCCTATCATGCCGGCGGAGGTGTCAGGACAATTCCGCCCGGTTCACGACCTGGCGGGCGGACGGCCAATCGGCACCGTCCGTCCGCCGGCCGGTCCGGTCACTTGCCGCGCCGCTGGGCGAACAGCCAGGCGAGGACGTCGGGATTGTGATACGTCTGCGTCCACGAGTCATGGCCGACGCCGGGGTACTCGGTGTACTTCGGTTCGCCGCCGGCCTTCTTGATCGCCGCGATCATGTCGCGCGATTGCGCCACCGGCACGGCCGTGTCCTTGTCGCCGTGGAACGCCCAGATCGGGATTTTCACCAGCTTGTCCGCCCGTTTCGGGTCGCCTCCGCCGCAGATCGGCATGCCGGCGGCGAACAGGTCGGGCTTGCGGCACAGCAGCTCCCAGGTGCCGTAGCCGCCCATCGACAGCCCGGTCAGGTAGATGCGGTCGCGATCGATCGGGAACTCCTTCGCCAGCTCGTCGATCAGGCTGACGACCAGCGTGCCCGGTTCGGTCGACGGGTCGGCCTTGGTCGGCTTGCGCCCGCGAACGGTGCCGTCGACCCACCACCGGCCGTTGGGGCACTGCGGGGCGATCAAAAAGCACGGGTACTTGTCGCGGTTGGCGACGAAGTCACGAACGCCGTGCTTGAGCTGGGCGGTGTTGTCGTCGCCGCGCTCGCCGGCGCCGTGGAGGAAGATCACCAGCGGGTAGCTCTTCTTCTCCTCGACCGCCGCCGGCTTCATCAGCCGGTAACGGAGGGTGGCCTTGCCGGGCTTGAACTCGCGTTTCTCCAGGACGTCATTCATCTTCGCCTTCTCCTCCGCCCGCGCCGCCGGGCCGAGCAGGACCAGCGCGCCGCACACCAGGCTCGCCGCCAGCATCGATCGTGTCATCGGCCATCCCTCGCACCGCCGTCCGCCGCCTCAAGGGGCAACGCGGGGCCGTCCCGCAGGCCGCCTCGCCGGCGCGGCAGGTCGTCGGTAGGATACTGCCGGACCATGACGCCGGGGAGGGTTGGCCGGATGGAGGAGCCGACGCAGGAGGACGAACGCGCGGTCCCGTGGGGCGGGGTCGAGCTGGTGGCGGTCGTTTTTCTGTCGTTTCTGGTCCAGTCGTGCCTGTTCCAGCTGTTCCTGCGCGCCGGCTGGTTCGAGCAGATGTACGGCGCCGAGATGGTGGCGGCGGCGCTGGCCCCGACCGACCATGCCGGACACCTGGCCTCCTACCGACTGGCGCTGTGGCCGGGGTTCTTCGGCACGCTGGCGCAGATCGTGCTGACAGTGGCGGTGATGCAGGTCGGGCCGCGCGCGACGTTCGCGCAGATGGGCCTGACGCTGCGCCACGCCGGCCGCCACGCCATCGCCGGGCTGGTGTTCGCCGTGGTGTTCGCCCCCGGTGCCTACGCCATTCAGGCCGTCGTACTGTGGCTGACCGGGGTGCTTGGCGGCAAGGCGGAGGACCATCCCTTCACAGCGCTGGGGCAGGAGGGGCTGGTTCCGCTCGAGTGGGCGCTGCTGATCGGCGCCGCGGTGCTACTGGCGCCGCTGTGGGAGGAACTGGTGTACCGCGGGCTGATTCAGCCGTGGGTACTCGACCGGCAGCCCGACGGTGGGCCGGCGGTGCTGGCGGTGGCCGGGGTGTGGACGCTGGCGATGCGCGCCGACGCGCTGGGCGCCGCGGCCGGGCAGGGCACCCGCGACGTGCTGGTCGAGCTGATCCCGATCGCGGCGCTGCTGGCGCTGGTGCCGGTCTACCTTGTCCTGGCGCGGCGGGGCCTGGTGCTGGCGGGGCTGTTCGCGTCGGCGGTACTGTTCGCCTGGATTCACGCGCGCGTCTGGCCGAGTCCGCTGCCGCTGTTGTGGCTGGCGATCGGTCTGGGCTGGCTGCGCTATCGCACCGGCGGGCTGGTGGCGAGCGTGGTGCTGCACGCCGCGTTCAACGCCATCGCCGTCGTGACGATGCTGCTCGTGTCGCGCCAATGACCGCACGATGCTCCTGCTCCGGGTGGGAACCAGAGAATTCCCGCGGGTGATAGGATGGAGGATAGAAGGGGTGCGCCATGACTTACGCCGAACGCATCGTCTCCGACCCCGCCGTTCTGGTGGGAAAGCCATGCGTCAAGGGGACGCGGTTGAGCGTTGAATTCCTGCTCGGGCTGTTGGCTCAGGGGTGGAGTGAAGCGGAAGTATGCGCAATTACCCCGGTCTCACCCACGAAGATCTCCTGGCCTGCGTCGAGGAGAGGACGGGGCCATGAACGCTCGGCCGGGGCTGACGCGGGCGGAGACGGTGGTCATCCTGCTCATCCTCGTGGTGGCCGGGGGCATCGTCACGATCGGGATCGGCAACGTCCGCGAAGCGGCGGCATCGATGCAATGCCAGAACAACCTGAAGCAGCTTGGTATCGCGATTCACGGCTATTGCTTTGCCTACGATCGACTGCCGCCGCTGGTCGACCAGGGCCAATGCCCCAACTGGCCGCGGGCTGCCGTCCGTCTTCGCCACCCTGATGCCATACCTCGAAGCGACCCCGGCCATCTTCGCCCCCATCACTTGGCGAACTACTATCACGCCCACTCTTCCGTCAAGATCATTTACAGCGAGGAGGACGATGCGATCACCGTGCAGGGCGGGATGGCGAACTACCTGTCCACACGTTTCAGGATCCGGCGGACGCCACCGCCAACCACCGGATCGACATCCCGATGACGCTGCCGGACGGTAGCACCGGGTACTATGCGACCGGCAGCTACGCGGCGAATGGGCTGGTGCCGTGGGGCACCGGCCCGCTGAAGGCGTCGTTTCCCGCACCGGCACGGCGAACACCCTCCTGATCGGCGAGCGGCCGCAGGTGTGCCGCACGGCGGACGGGGACGAGGTGTACAACCTGTGGGGCCTCGGCTTCTACTCACCGCACATGCCGGCGTTTGCCACACTGACGCCGGCCGCGCCGCCGGGACTGGCGAGCACCGGGCAGGTGGCGCCGGCGTTGCCGTTGCCGGACGAGGACGCCGCGGACACCCTTCGCGTCCGCATCGGGCGACGCGACGCCCCGCCGGTGGCCCCGGACTACGCGACGCCGCTGCAGGTGGTGCGACCAGGGCGGCCGTGCGATCCGCGTCTGCCGGGCACGCCGCACCGGCGCGGCATGCAGGTGGGGATGGCCGACGGCAGCATGCGCGTGTTCGCGCCGTCCGTCGACCCGTGGGTGTTCTGGGCCGCCTGCGTGCCGGATCGCACCGCAGAGGCGGCAAGCGATCGGGAGTAAGAAAAGCGATGACGACGACTCCCGGCCCCCGGCCGATTCGCTGGACCTGCGCCGAGTTCCACCGTCTCGGTGATATGGGCCTGTTCAAGGGCCGCCGCGCCATGCTGATCGACGGCGCCATTTTGGAGCAAGGACCGATGAACCCGCCCCCTGCCAATACACTCGGGTTGGTGGAAGCGGCCGTCCGCACCGCGTTCGGCGCCGGCTGGTGGCTCCGCAACCAGTCGCCGCTGATGCTCGGGCAAAGTCTCGACCCTCTTCCCGACCTGGCCGTGGTGCCTGGTCAGCCGCGAGACTACCCCAGTCATCCGACGACCGCCGAGCTGGTGATCGAGGTATCGGACACGATGCTCGGCTTCGACACGGGCGAAAAGCGGTTGATCTACGCGAAGGCCGGCATCCGCGAATACTGGGTCGTCGACGTCACCGGGCGGCGACTGCTCGTCTACCGCGACCCGCAGGCCGGCGACTATGCCTCGCAGCAGACGCTCGGCCCGACTGACGCCGTCGCGCCGCTGGCGGTGCCGACGGCCACGGTGCGGGTGGCCGACCTGCTGCTGTGACCACGGTCGCCCATCGCCCATCGGCGCCCTTCAGCTGCTCTTGTCCACCTGCGCCGGTTTGTGGTCTACTGAGTCGCGCAGCACAGGACGTGCTGTACCGCTGATCGTACCCCTCGGATCGACTCGCACCCCGACTGCACAAACCCATCCGCCGCGTCTCTTCAGGGAAGAGGAGATTCGTCCATGCGTACCGGCCTGCTCGGCTCCGTCCTCGTCATTGCCGCCGCTCTCCCCGCGTTCGCCGCGGCGCCGCACCGGGCGCCCGACCCGGCGGCCGTCGCCGCGCTGCTCCGCAAGCTCGACGCCGACAGCTTCCCGACCCGCCAGCGCGCCGACGCCGCTCTCCGCCGGCTCGGCAAGACGGTGCTGCCGCGGCTGCGCGAGGAGATCGAGCAGACGAAATCGCTGGAGGTGAAATGGCGGCTTGGCCGCATCGTTCACGATTTGACGATGGATGAGCGCATCGAGGAGCTGGTACAGCTGCTGGGCGATAGCGACGCGCAGGTGCGCGCACGGGCCGATTTCGAGATCCGCCGCGTCGGCGCCCCGGTGGTGCCGCTGCTGCAACGCGAACTGCGACCGACGCTGGTCGGCGAGCCGCGGCAGCGCGTCGAACGGCTGATCGCCGACCTGGACCGCTCGGCGCATTGACGAATTCCCGGCCGCACACCCTGCCTCGATTCCCTTCCTTGACGGTTCGCCCGATCAGGTCGATAATTGCAGCTACCGACCGGACACAGGAGGGTTCTTCGCCGGTGTATGCATGATCAGCTTTCCGTGCAGCCACTGCGGAGCGGCCCTCCGGGTTTCCTCCAGGCGCGCCGGCGCTCCTGGCCGGTGTCCGCGCTGTGACCGCGCCATCACCATCCCGCTCAAGTCGGACTTCTCCACCGTGGTCGGGAAACCGGCGGACCGGCCGATCGCGCCGCGCTCCGGCAGCGGGGTCAAACGCCGGCCTGCCGAGTCGACCCGCGCCGACGAGCTGGCGTTTCTCGCCCCGCCGCAGGGCAAGGATGAACTGGGCCGGCTCGGCAACTACCGCGTCCTCAAGGTACTCGGCTCTGGCGGCATGGGCATCGTCCTGCTGGCGGAGGACCTGAAGCTCAAGCGCAACGTCGCCATCAAGGTGATGAAGAAGGCGGTGGCCGCCGTGCTGATGCACCGCGAGCGGTTCATCCGCGAGGCCCAGGCGACCGCCCAGATCGAGCACGACCACATCGTCCCCATCTACCAGGTCGACGAGCACGACGGGGTGCCGTTCCTGGCCATGAAGCTGCTCGTCGGCGAGTCGCTCGAAGAACGGCTGGTGCGCGACAAGACGCTCGACCCGGAAGCGGTCTGCCGCATCGGCATGGAGATCGCCGAGGGCCTGGCGGCGGCGCACGAGCGCGGGTTGATCCACCGCGACATCAAGCCGGCGAACATCTGGCTCGAAGAGGGCCGCGACCGGGTGAAGATCGTCGACTTCGGGTTGGTGCAGGCGCAGGACGAGGACGTTCGGCTGACCGCCGAGAACTACCTGGTCGGCACGCCGCAGTACATGTCGCCCGAACAGGCGTCCGGCGACATGCCGCTCGACCACCGCACCGACCTGTTCAGCCTCGGTGTGGTGCTCTACCGGATGACCACCGGCCAGCTGCCGTTCACCGGCAAGACGACGCTCAACATCCTGACGGCGCTGGCAACCAAGCAGCCGCCGCCGCCCCGCGAGGTCAACCCGGCGGTGCCGCGCTCCCTGTCGGCCGTCATCATGACGATGCTGGAAAAAGACCCCGACGATCGGCCGAAGACCGCCCGTGCCGTGGTGGCGGCGCTGAGCGACGCCGCGGCGGCGCTCGACGAGGAGGAAGAGGTCGTTGAGACGGAGGTGATCACTCCGCCGGCGCCTTACACCGAGGTCGACGCAGGGTCGGACGCGCGGTCCGACCCGTCCCGGCCGCGCCGGCCGGGGCCGCGCCGTCGGCGGCGGACGACCCGCGAGACCGACGAGGAGCGGCTGGTACGCAAGACAATCCGCTTCGCCATCTTCGCCGGCGTGTTCGTGTTCCTGCTGCTCGCCTTCCTGGTGATCAAGACCGTGTTCTTCAAGAAGACCGAGCAGGACGGGGCGCACCCGTCGCCACCGCCGCCGGTCGCCGGTCGGCCGCCCGCCGGCGAGTGACCCCGGCTTGCATGTCCGGTCGATTCCGCTACATTCGATCTGGTTGCGTCCTTGCCCCGCCGGAGCACCCCGCCGATGGCACCCCCGCCGGAAAAGCTCGACGTCCTCGCCGTCGCCCCGCACCCCGACGACCTGGAGATCACCTGCGGCGGCACTCTCGCCAAGCTGGTGCGCCAGGGCTACCGGGTCGGCATGATCGACCTGACCACCGGCGAGCCGACGCCGCGGGGTACGCTGGAGAAGCGCGCGGCCGAGGCCGAGGCCGCCCGGCAGATCCTCGGCGTGCCGCTGCGGATCAACCTGGAGCTGCCCAACCGGGTGTTGATGGACTGCCCGGAGCATCGTTTCGTCCTGGCGACTGCGTTCCGGCGCCTGCGGCCGACCGTCATCCTCGGCACCGCCGGCCGCACTCCGGCGGCGTCCCCGGATCACCACCAGGCGCATCTGCTGATCGAGGCGGCCCGCTTCTATTCGCAGCTGACCCGCTGGGATGAGCAGTTCGACAACACCCCGCCCTATCGGGTGCCGTACCTGGTCTACGCGCCGTTCCCGGTCGACGCCGAGATACGCCACTACCACGGCAGTTTCGTGGTCGACATCTCCGACACGTTCGAGCAGAAGATGGCGGCGGTGCGGGCCTACGACTCGCAGTTCGACGCCGAGCGGTTCGACCGCATCCGCCACATGGTGAGCGGGGTGAACATCGCCGCCGGCAGCCGGTGTGGCTTCGCCTACGGCGAGCTGTTCGCCTTGCCGCAGCCGGTCGGCACCGGCGACCTGATGGCGACGGTGACCGGCGCCCGCGCCTCATCGGTGGCGCCGGTGCCACTGCCCGGCCAGCCGCCGCCGCCGCTGGGCGGGCCGACCGTCTCCGGACCCGAGGGGTGATGCCATGAGCAACGACGCCCGCCCCGGTCCACCGCCGGAGTGGACCCCGCGGCTGTGGCAGGGGTGTAACTTCCCGGCCTTCGCCCGCCTGCTGGTCCGCAACCGCTTCGCCGTCCACCCGCGCTTCCTGCACATCCCGTTCGTCGTCACCACCGTCAGCCTCGGCCACTCCGTATTGCATTACTTGCAGGAGGCGGTGTACGGCAGCCGGCTCGACCGCACGCCGATCCGCCATCCGCCGGTGTTCATCATCGGCCACTGGCGGACCGGCACCACCCTGCTGCACGAACTGCTCACCCTCGACCCGCGGCACAGCTACCCGACCACCTACTGCTGCCTGGAGCCAAACCACTTCCTGCTCACCGAGGGCGTGGTCAAGCGCTTCTTCCGCTGGATGCTGCCGTCGCACCGGCCGATGGACAACATGAAGGTCGGCTGGGACCAGCCGCAGGAGGAGGAGTTCGCCCTGTGCATGCTGGGGCAGCCGTCGCCGTACCTGACGATCGCCTTTCCCAACCGTCCGCCCCAGGACCAGGACGCCTTCGACGTCGAGTCGCTGCCGCCGCGGGCGCGCGACCAGTGGAAGCGGGCGTTCGTCGGGCTGCTGCGGCGGCTCACCTACCGCGACCCGCGCCGCCTGGTGCTCAAGTCGCCGACGCACAGCTGGCGCATCCCGACCCTGCTGGAGCTGTTCCCCGGCGCCCGCTTCGTCCACATCGTCCGCAACCCCTACGTCGTGTTCTCGTCGACGGTCAACCTGTGGCGCACGCTGTACCGCACGCACGGGCTGCAGGTGCCCAACTTCCGCGGGCTGGAGGAGCACGTCTTCACGACGTTCACCCACCTGTACGATCGGCTGGAGGCGACGCGGCACCTGGTGCCGGATGGGGACTTTTACGAGCTGAAATATGAGGATCTGATCGCCGCCCCGGTCGACCGGATGGCGGAGCTGTACGACCGGCTCGGGCTGGGCGAGTTCGACGCCCTGCGGCCACGGCTGGAGGCGTATCTGCGCGAGAACGCCGGCTACCAGACCAACCGCTACCCGCCGCTGTCCGACGACCTGCGCGGCCAGATCGCCCGCCGCTGGGCGCCGGTGATCGAACGCTACGGCTACGCCCCGCCGCCGGGCTGAGAGGTCAGTGCCTCGTCGATCGCGGTCACGTCGAGCAGGTACTGCAAGCCGCGAGCGGAGATGCGGCACGTGGTGTAGCGCGGGTGCGCCGGCGGGTAGTCCGGGTGGCCGTAGCAAACGGCGCCGAAGTTGCCCGCGCCGTCGAGGTACGACTCGGTCCAGCTGACGCCGTTGACCAGTCGCATCAGCACATCGTAGTACCGCGCCGCCGCCGTGCCGTCGCCGTCGCCGCGCTCGGCCAGGTAGCGCCGATCGGCCGCGCTCAGTTCGCCGGCCGCCGCCAGCGCGCACCGGACCACCTTCGCCGAGGCGACGTGCCGCGCTGACGGCGGTTCACCGCCCAGCTCTCGCGCCGCTTGCAACAACTGACGGACGATGCGCTCCATCGTCTGCATTCCCAATTCACCCCGCCGGCCGCACACGCAGGTCGGTACACGCTGCCTGGTAACTCGCCTCCAGGTCGAGCGGGACGGCGCGGTCGGCGTCGATCCACAGCGGCAGCGTCGGCAGCGCCGCGCTCACCGCCAGGGCCGCCGGCCACGGCACGGCTGCCCGCCCTCGTCGCGACCGACCACCCGGTACGCCCCCGCCGATAGCGGCTCCGCCACGAGTATGGCATTATCCGTTTGCAGCATGGCGAGGATGCCGGCATGCAGGTCGGCTCGCCGGGTGGTGACGGTGTCGACGACCACCAAGTTGCTGCCCTGTTGCAAATATCCGACGCACTTGACTGCGAACGCCTGTCGCGCGGCCGGCCGGTCCTTGTTCCGCGGGCTGACCAGTTCGATGGCGGCGGTCAACCGCGGCTCGCCGTCGTCGGCGAACACCTGCACTACAACCGCGTCCACCCCCGGCAGGTCGACCGCCACCGCCACCGCCGGGGCCGGTGCCGTCCACGGCTCCGGCTCACCAGCGGCGACCGGGAACTCGCCCGCGTCGTGGAGCGTGGCGACGTCGACTTCCACCGGCCCGTCGCGGTCCACCAGCGGGACGGCGTAGTAGCCGGACGGCAGGACACCGGCGTTGAGCAGCCGCGCGATCGCCGCTGCCCAGGCGGCGTGAAAGCCGCGCCACGGATGGGTGCGGCTCAGCGGCGGGTGGAAGTGGTCGAGCAGCGGCATCCGGCGACCCTCGGCGGAACGGACTGCTGTCGGTGGACCGGCACGATCCGTTCATTGTACTGGCCCGTCACGGTCGCGCCGCCAACGTCTCGATCAGTTCGCGGAAGTCGCGCTTCCAGCCGGCGCCCTTCACTCCGGTCCGCGCCTTCTTCAGCGCCGCCACATCCTCCCGCCGGCCGACACCGTTCGCCAGCGTCGCCGCCGCGTAATACCTTACTTCGTCTGTGCGATCGGCGAGCGCCGTCAGCGCCACCTCGCGGAGCTGCTCCTTCGCCGCCTCTGACCAGCCGCCGGCCTGATTGCCGATGACCTGAAAGGCCACCGACCGCACCGCCTTGTCACGGTCGGCGAACAGCGGCAGCAGGGCGTCCAGGCAGCGCTCGGCGTCGAACTCGGCCAGCAGCAGCACGGCGAGCCGGCGGGTGAGCGGCCGGTCGCTGCTGAGCAGGCGGACCGCCGGGGCGAACAGCCGCTCATCGCGCGGACCTTCCACCCGGATGCCGCGGACCACCGAGAGCGTCTCCTCGACCACGTGCGGGTCGGCGTCCGTGAGCAGCGGCAGCAGCGCCTCGGTGGTCCGCGGGTCGCGCAGCCACGGGTCGGTCCAGCGGTTCGACTCGCCATAAGCCTGCTTGCCGATCCACTTCACCGCGCCCAGCCGTACCGCCGGATCGGGGTCGGTCAGCCGGCGGAAGGCGTCAGTCGGGTCGTACTGGGGCGGGATCTCCTCCGTCGCGGCGGACGGGGCCGCCGACTGCTTCAGCCGGTCGCGCAAAGCGGCGATCTCGCCGTCGATCTCGGCGCCGAGGTAGTTGTCGCCGTCCAGTTCGGGCGATCGTTTCACCGCCTCCAGTGCGGTGATCGCCAGTTCGTGATCGGCGACCAGCCGGTCGGCCGGCCAGACGTCGCCGAGGGCGACGACGACGTAGGCGGCGGCGCGGATCTCGGACCAGTATTCCGCGACGTCCTTCCGCTGCAGCGTCTTCACCACGCGGTCGACCAGCTTGCCCTTGTGGAACAGGTCGGCGAACCAGTCGGCGGCCAGGTCATCTTGCCACGGCCGATGCCCCCACGTCCCCATTGCGCCTCTCTTTCGTGGATGAGTGAGGGCGGGATACGCCGCCGGCCCGCTGGCCGCGCTGCGAATCCCGCCCTGAAGATGCACCTGTTGATTACGAGGGTCGGCCGGTCATTTCGGGACGGCAACCAGCGTCACCTTGAGGTTGCCGCCGGTCAGTTCGACCTTGCCGGTGCGGTGGTCCATCGTCAGGCTGTGGAAGAACATGCCGGCGAACACGTTCGGGTTGTCGTACCACAGCTTGCCGTTGTGCTTGGCGATGGCCCGAGCGGTGTACTTCCACATGGCGATCCGCGCCGGTGGCGGGCTGAGGTACTGGTAGCGGGCAGTGAACAGCACCGCCGGCAAGTCCTCGAACTGCGACAGAATCAGGTGCTGATTCTCCACCGGGTTGTACCACTGCAACCCGCCGGTCTTGCGGTTGAAGGCGTACACCATGCCGTTGACCGGGATCGTTCGCAGGCCCGAGCCGTTCTGGACGTTCGGCTGCAGCCCGCCGCCCCACGGCGGAACGTTCGGGTCGGCCGGGCCGTTCACCGCGATGAACAGGTAATCCGGGTCGGACACCAGGTAGACCGCCTGCGCCTTGTCGACGTGTTTCGGGTCGGCCAGCTTGCTGCTGAGTACCTCGCGGCGGGCGACCACGTCGACCACCTTGACGGTGCCGTCCGGCTCGACCACGCCGGCCAGCCGCGGGTCCTCCGACGTCAGCAGCGTCGACCCCTGGGCGTAGCTCTGCGTCCACACGTCCTTGCCTTCCACCACGTCGTACAGCCGCAGCGTCAGGGCGTTCTTGGTGGCGTCGGTCTGCTGCGTCAGGATGGTGCGGCCGTGAACGCGCAGCCGGCTGTTGTACGCCCGCGAGAAGTCGGGCAGCCGGACGCTCACGCCGTCGTAGGCGCGGAACACGCGCGTGCCGGAGGCGTTGCCGTCCTCGCCGATGCCGACGGCGTAGACGTACTGGTCGTCGCCGAAGACGTTCGACCGCGAACTGACGTCGCCGCGCTCCCACAGGGTCCGGCCGCTCACCGGGTCGACGGCGACGAGCGTGTCGCGCATTTGCAGGCAAATGACACCGCCCTGGAGCGGGCCAACCTCGCCGAGCCGCTGCATCCAGCCGTCGGAGTAGAGCAGCTCAACGCTGTTGTCGCGCGGATTGAGAGTGAGCGACTGGTGGATCGGCGCGGTGGTCGCCGAGCCGGGCAGGCTCGACAGGTTCTTCTCCCACAGCACCCGCCCCTTGTTGAGCGGGTCGATGCCGAACACCATGTGGCCGAGCTGCAGGATGACCAGGTGACCGAGGTTCTGGAAGGTGAACTTGACCCGGTGGCCCTGGTTGTTGGCCTGAACGATCTGCTGGAACTGCGTCCGCGTCAGGCCGAGCCGCGCCTTCTCCTCGTTGGTGGTGACGTCGACGATGCGCAGCTGGTGGTTCCAGTCGAGCTGCAGCGTCAGCTTGTTACGGGCGAAGAACGGCAGCGGCTCGCCCGACTGGCCGAACTGGTACTGCAAGACGGCGGTGTGAGCGCCGCGATCATCGTTGTGTTGCAGCTCGACCTTGCCCTTGATGGTGAACCGGCCGCCCTGGTCGAGATACGGCAGGAACCGCTTGTCGGTCGCCAGGTCGTCCAGGTATTCCGCCCCGGTCTTGCCGTTCACCGTCACCTTCGGGTAGCGCTCGCCGAGCAGCCGGTAGTAGTAGGCGGCATCTTCGAGTAACCCCTTACGAGTATTCAGGCGGGCGAGCGCCTCGACGGCGCGAGCGGCCACTTCCGGCTTCTCCTGATCGCCGCGGAGCAGGCACAGATGCTGTTCGGCCTCCAGCAGCGAGCTGATGTCGGTGTCCTCCATCAGCCGCTCGGCCAGCTGCAGCCGCGCCTCCTTGCCGACGTCGAACAGCGAGCCGAACAGGGCGACGAAGCGGCGGAGATCGTCGAGCGCGGCGGCGCGAGTGTCGCGCAGGCGGTTCCACCGCTCGGTGATCGCCTGCTCGATCTGCTGTTTCTGCTTGGCGTCAGCGGCGCCGGCGATCATGGCGGCGATGCGGCCCTGTGCCCACACATCGGGGGCGGCCTTGACCGACGGCTCGTCGACCACCTGGATCAGCTCGTCCTTGCGCGCCTCAGCGGCCAGCTCCAGGTACTTGTCGAACGCCTCGGCCAGTCGGTTCTGCGCCTCGCGGCCCTTGCCGACCAGGCACAGGAAGTTGGCCCGCCGCCGGCGCATCTCCTGTTCCAGCGCCGTCGCCTCGG
Source organism: Gemmataceae bacterium (assembly GCA_046350215.1). GTDB lineage: Bacteria > Planctomycetota > Planctomycetia > Gemmatales > Gemmataceae > JAXMAU01. Next base: position 87,234 of record JAXMAU010000010.1, read on the forward strand.
CGCCGGTCTTGCCGGTCAGGTCGATGCGGCACATCTCCTCGTATTCCTTGAGGTACTCCTCGGCACGGGCGAAGTCGCGCTGGAAGAACTCGGTGAACGCCTCGTACAGCTTGGTCCGCGCCTTGCTGCGGACGGGGTCGTCGGGCTTGTTGGCCAGCGCCTTGCGGAAGTCGGCGATGGCGCCGCCCAGGTCGCCCTTGTCGAGCAGGTAGTCGCCGCGCTCGGTCAGTGCCGCCGGGTCGTTCGGGTTGGCCTTCACCAGCAGATCCATCTCGGCCAGCTTGCGCTCCAGCTGCGGATACGCCACCACGTCGGTGTGCGTCTGCGAGAGCACGGTGCCCTCGTAGAACAGCAGGTTGCCGGGCACTTCCTTCTTGCGCGAGCGGGTGTGCGCCTGGATGAACCCCTTGTCGATGTTGATGGCGCAGATTTCCGGCTCGCGGGTGTTGGCCGCCTCGCGGACCGGCAGGTAGTAGACGATGTCGCCGTTGACGTTCGGCGTGCCGGCGGCGCCCTGGCCGGACGGCAGGCCGGTTTCCAGCTCCCACAGCTTTTCGCCGCGGGCCAGGCTGAGCGCCCGCGTCTTCTTCTCGCCGACGATGATCGCCTTGCCGTTGAACACGCCGGCGAAGTACAGGTCGCCGGGCAGGCGCGGCTGCGACCACAGCCGTGCGCCGTCGCGGAGACTGACGCAGTGGATCTCGCGGGCGTCCGGGGCGGTGAACACCACCTTGCCGTCCTGCACCGCCGGGGCCGTCACCATCCAGTAGGTCTCGCTGGCCGCCTTCACTACCCGGCCGTCGGGCAGGCGCACCATGCCAGGCGGGGCCGGCATGCCGAAGCGGTTGATGCCCATACCCGGTGCCTGCGCCGACGGCTGCGTGGCGTCGCCGCCGCTCTTTTCGCGGTACGGATACGCCCACAGGAGGCTGCTGGACAGCAAATCGACGCCGAAGATCGCCCCGGCGTTGGTCGGCACCACCAGCACCCCCTCGCCGTAGGCCAGGTGGCTCGCCTGCACGCGCCGCATCGGGTCCTGCGACAGCTTCAGATCCTTCGTCGACGCCAGCGTTTGCAGCCCGAGCACCTTGCCGGTGGCCGGCTCGATCGTCGCCAGCCGCAGCTCCTGCTGCTTCTCGGTCAGCACGTACAGCCGGCCGTTGAGCGGCAGCGGAGCGCCGAGGAAGTGGGTGTCGGCGAGCGGGACGTTGTCGTCCTTGCCGCCCAGCTCCCAGGCCAGCTTGCCGTCCTTGTTCAGATCGAACGCCTGTAGCCGGTTGTGACCGACGGCGGCAGTTACCTCGGCGCCCCAGTTGTTGCTGACGCCGCTGGCGAACCGGGTGTCGATCAGCATCATCTGCTGCGGCGGCGGCAGTGGCAGATCCTCGACGGCGTACACCATCTTGTTGTCGGCGCTCAGGGTGTTGAGGACCGAGTTCTCGAACAGCATCTGCGGACGCACGGACGACTGCAGGTAGTGGCCGAGCCAGGTGGTGTAGGCCGACACCTTCTGGCTGTCGCGCTCGCGGCCGGTGGCGCCGAGGACGGCGTCGAGGCTCCAGTCGGACTTGGAGTCCCAGACGAACTTGCCGGTCGTCATGTTGACGACGTGGATGCCCCAGTGGCTGCGATAGATGAGCAGCGGTACCTTCTTGTCGCCGCGCGCCATGGTGGCGGTGACCGGGACGTAGGTGCCCAGCAGCGGCAGGTTGCGCGTCTGCAGCGCCACCTCGGCCTTCTTCACCTGCTCGGCGGACGCCTCGGTGGTGACCATCTTCTGCTTCCACGCCGGTTCGAGGAACGGCGTACCGCCGGGGAGCATGGCGGTCCGGCCGGGCCGGCCGCGGTAGATCGGCGAGTCGCTGGCGCTCTGCAGCGAGGCGGTGACGACCAGCCGGCCGATGGCGTCCTCCATTTCCGCGACGGTGCGGTTATCGTCGCGCAGCTTCAGGCTGAGGCCGCGGCGCTCCAGCTCCCGGAACGCCAGGTCGCGCGCGGCGCGGTCGCCGGCCTGGTGGAACGCATAGGCCGCCTTCACCAGCGTGCGTTCCTTGACCGCCTGCACCCCGGCGCGGTTGATGAGCTGCTGGAAGAAGCGGGCGGCGCCCTGGAACTCGGCCCGGTCGAGCATGTAGGTGCCCAGCCAGTTGGCCGCGTCGGCGCCGGCGTCGGTGTACAGGTACAGGCTCATCGCCTGGGCCATCTCGCGGAAGTCGTTATTCGTCCGCGCCCGCTTGACCATCGTCAGGGCGGTGTCGCCATAGGTCGCCTCATAGACATTACGTCCCTCCTTCGGCCGCCGCCGCGATCAGCCGGCGGCTCTTCGACGCTGACGTAGGCGGTGATCTCGCTGCCGTCGGGGCTGGTGCGGTTGACCGGGACGAACACGTCCTCCGGCCGGCCGAGCAGCGACTGCAGCTGTCTCGCACGCCTTCTGCCACGCCTTTTCCTTGACCCGGTCCTGGGCCGCCTCGATGCGGTCCTTGAGGTCGTCGTCCTTGGGCAGCGTCAGGCTGCCGAGGTCATACGCCTCCTTCTTGGGCGCGCCCGGAACGCCGGGGGGCGGCGGCACCGCTGGCGGACCGCCGGCGGGCACGGGAACGGCAGGCGGACGGACGAGGAGCCGTTGCGCGGAGGCGTGACCGACCGTCAGGAGGGCCGCGAACCCGAGGACCAGCGACGAGGCCACGACTGCTCGGCGTGCATTCCACGACATTGGCGTCATTCCCCTGCGGTCAGGTTCCGATCGGGTGCATTCCGGCGCGCGAGAACACAAACAGGAATTGTCTCACAGCGACGGAAGAGCTGACAAGCACAAATCCATCCGCGCTTCGCTCCCCTCGGGTGGGCCACCGGCGTCCCCGGCCAACATCGAATGACGACGGCGGGGTCGAAGCTAACATTCATTGTGTCCCCCCGGCGGTCGGCGGATCGGCCGCCGGGGCGATTCTCCGCCGGCCGGTCCGCCGGCCCGGCCGCAAGGACCTGTACTATCGTCCCGACCCCCGCACCGGAGCCCTTGCCGTGTCGGCCGACCTCCTCTCCGACCAGCCCCCGCGCCGACACCCGCCCGGTCCGCCGCCGCAGCCGCACGTTTCGCCCCAACTACCTCTCCTTCGCCGGGACGTACCAATGTAATTTGAGCTGTCCTCATTGCTGCGTGCCGATCGAGTGGCCCGACCGGCTCGACATCGCCGCCGCCGTGCGGTTTCTCGAAGACGCCCACGCCGAGGGGGTGGAAACGCTCGGGTTCACCGGCGGCGAGCCATTCCTCTACCCCGAGTTCCTGTTCGCCGTCACCCGCCGCGCCGCCGCGCTGGGGATGCGCTTCGACAAGGTGCAGACCAACGGCGTCTGGTTCCGCGACGAGCGGCACCTGGAAGAGACGCTCATCGAGCTGCATCGAGCGGGCTATTCCGGAAAGCTCGGCCTGAGTGTGGACAAGTTCCACGGCCGGCACACCGCCGCGGCGGCGCTGTTCTGCCGCGTCGCGCGCCGGGTGTTCGACCGCGACACCATCGTCTCGCTCTCCTACGCCAGCCGATCGCCGGAGCAGGGGCTGGAGCCGGTGCGCGCGCTGGCCCGCGAGCTGGATGCGATCATCGACTGGTCCGACTGGCTGCACCACTACCTGCTGGTGTCGCCGGAGCTAACGATCGTGCTGAACTGGAACCACCTGGCGCCGGTGGAGCGGGCGGAGACGCTCGGCGGCGGCGAGGCGGCGCGCGGCGCCTGGGACGGCGAATGGTTCGCGGAGGACTACTGCGAGGGGCCAGGACAGGCGCTGATCGTCACCCCGCGCGGCGAGGTCAAGCCGTGCTGCGGGTTCGCCTCCGACCTCGACCAGCTGACCATCGGCAACATCTACCGCGACACGGTGCGGCAGATCATCACGCGAGCGCGCAAGCACCCGTATGTCGGCAAGGTGTTCCGCGAGGGGCTGACGGCGATCCGCGACGAGATTGTCGCCCGCGATCCCGCCGCCCTGCCGGGTGCCACGACGAACCACTGCTTCTTCTGCTGGTACGTTCTCACCAAAGAACTGGTCGCTCTTCCTGCCGGAGTCCCCGGAACCTCGCCGCCAGGACGGGTGAGCCTGCCGCTCGCGGGCGATGGCCCTTCTCTTCCCGTCGCCCACCCTGGCGAGTCGGCCACGGCTTTCCTGATGGCGTTCGACGGCAAGACGGTCTTCCTGCGGCGCGAACTCTCGGCGGACATGCCTCTGGAGAAAGGGCGGGTTTACCTGGTGAACATCGCCGGCCCGTCTCCCGTCGAGCCACCCCCGGAACGCATGTCGTGGCCAGATTATCAGGCGTGGATCGACCGGCTTCGAGGGGCGGGCTACACCCTGACGACTCACGTCCTCTCACCGTGTCAGAAATGAGGCGAGATTCAGCACGGCCGCCGGGTGCTATCATACCCGCGGGGCCGCCGCAGGTGAGCGGACCCTTTTCTCGCAGAGGGTGCCGATGGCGAGTCTGGAACTCCGTCTGCAGACCCTCCGCCGCGCCGTCCTGGCGTTCCGCGACACGCCGGGGCGACATGGGCGGCTGGTGCAGCTCGATGACGCCAGCGACCTCCTCGTCGCCGGCGACATGCACGGAAACGTCGACAACTTCCGCCGCCTGCTGACGATCGCCGACCTGGCGAAACTGCCGCGGCGGCACCTCGTCGTGCAGGAGTTGATTCACGGCCCGTTCGCCTACCCCGCCGGCGGGGACAAGTCGCACCAGCTGGTCGACCTCGTCTGTGCCCTCAAGTGCCAGTACCCGGCCCGCGTTCACTACCTGATCGGCAACCACGAGCTTGCCCAGCTCACCGAACGCAAGGTACTCAAGGCCGACGTCGACCTCAACGACGAGTTTCGCCGCGGCGTGGCGATGGCCTACGGCACCAGCGCCGATGCCGTGTATGAGGTGTACTGTCAGCTGTTTGCCGCCCTGCCGTTCGCGGTACGCACGGCGAACCGACTGTTCCTCAGCCACAGTCTGCCGTCGGCGGCGCGGCTGCAGGAGTTCGCGGTCGAGGCGTTCACCGATGACCCGACGCCGGAGTCCGCCATCGTCTCCGGCGGGCCGCTCTACGCCGTGGTGTGGGGCCGGGATGCTCGCGCCGAGACGGTGGACGAGTATTTGCGAAAGGTCGACGCCGACGTGCTGGTGAGCGGGCACATTCCGTGTCCGGACCGTGGCTTCACCGGCCGTCGCCGCGGCACCTGATCCTCGACACCCAGGGCAGCCCCGCCGCCTATGCTCTCCTCCCCGCCGACCGGCCGCTCACGCCGGACGACCTCGACGAATGCGTTCACCTGCTTTGACCTTCCCTGGACCGACGATTCCCGACCATGAGCGCTCCTTTACCGTCCGAACCGTCCCGCCTGCCCGAAACGCCGATGGAGGCGATCGCCCGCACGTTTCGCGAACGGGTACTGATCGACGACCGCGTGTTTCTGATCGATCGCCCCGGCGACTCCGACCGCATTCTCGATCACCCGTCGCTGCAGGCGAAGCTGGGCACCGAGTACATGCCGTACTGGGTCGACCTGTGGCCGGCGGCGCGGATGCTGGCCAAGTGGATCGTGCGGCAGACCTGGCCGGCGGGGCTGCACGCGCTGGAGGTCGGCTGCGGGCTGGGGCTGCCGGGCATCGCGGCGCTGGCGATGGGGCTGCGCGTGACATTCAGCGACTACGACGCCACCGCCGTGAAGTTTGCCAGGGCGAACGCCCACATCAACGGCTTCACCGCCTGCGACACCCTGCAGCTCGACTGGAGCGACCCGCCGCGCGACCGGCATTCCTCGTCGTCCTTGCGTCCGACCTGATCTACGAGATCGGCAACGTCGAGCCACTGGTCGGCCTCATCAAGACAGTGCTGGCCCCGGTCGGCGTGTGCCTGCTGACCGATCAGGACCGCGTGCCGTCGCACGTCCTCCGCGAAACGCTCGCCCGCGAGGGGATGCCGTACACCACGACGATGCTCCGCGCCGGCGAACCGGGCGGCCACCGGCTCAAGGGCACGCTCTATCGCATCACCCAGCCGGACGGCCGCGACCCGCTGGTGGTGGGATGACGGCGAGAAGAAGAAGACTCACCACAGAGGACACAGAGGGACACAGAGGGAAGAAGAGAAAAAGTATATAAAAAGAGTAGTTAAGTGATATTCTGGGTGCCATGCCCACGCTGGCGTGGGCATGCGGCGTTACACCGACCGGCCCCGTCCGAGGATGGTGACTCGCACCACATGGCCACGAAGCGTGGCCATGGCACCCGGACACTGCTGCCGGAGCGTCATTCTGGGTGGCACGCCCTGAGGCTCTGCGAAGGGCGTGAGCGTGGGGAGGAACCTGACGCGCACTCACGCCCGTCGCTGCGCTCCGAGCGTGCCACCCGGTACAGGCGCTCTGGGTGGCACGCCCTGAGGCGCTGCGAAGGGCGTGAACGGCGGATCACCAACCACTCCCGCTAGACGGGCCGGGACGGCCTGCTACGATGGAGGAAACGCGATCCGCCCGATGCATCGCCCCGCGCAGAGGAGACCGCATGGATCGACTGAAACGCCGCCGCCTCGGATGGCTTCTGGCGGCCTTCCTCGTGCTGGCGAGCGCCGCCGGCGCTCCCGCCCAGCCGGCGGAGAAGTCCGGCCTGCCGGTGGTGAGCTACGAGCAACTGGGCAAGCTCGTCCGCGCGCTCAAGGGCAAGGTCGTCGTCGTCTACTTCTGGGCCGATTACTGAGTGAAGTGCAAGTCCACCGGACTGCCGCATCTGGTTCAGATGCACAGCAAGTATGCGAAGGATGGGTTCGAGGTCATCGCCGTCAACATCGACGACCCGAGCGACACGAAAACGCGCGACCGGGTAGGCCAGTTCCTGACAGAGAAGGTCAAGGCACCGTTCACGACCGTCAACCTCGACCCGAAGTCGGCCGATCTGGAGAAGAAACTCAAGGCGAACAGCACCGTGCCGGTCGCGTTCGTGTTCAACCGCGACAACCTCTACGTCAAGAAGCTGCCGATGTACGACGCCAAGGGCGACGAGGTGGAAGAGGTCGACTACGCGGTGATCGAGGCGATCGTCGCCAAACTACTCAACCGATGAGGCGGAGATGGACGCACGCGGCGAGGCGGTGCAGGCGATGGCGATGGCGCTGGGCCGGCTTCCCAGCGGACTGGTGATCCTGACCGCGCGGCAGGGCGACCGCGAAACCGGCATGCTCGCCTCCTGGGTGCAGCAGTGCTCGTTCGACCCGCCGCAAGTGACAGTGGCGGTCCGCAGCGACCGCGACATCCTGGCGTGGCTGCCGGTTGGCGCGGCGTTCACTGTCAACCTGCTGATCGAGGACCAGACGTCACTGCTGATCCACTTCGGCAAGGGGTTCGCGCTCGATCAGCCGGCATTCACCGGGCTGGACGTCGAGCGGATCGCCGGTGAGGCACCGGTGCTGCCGGACACGCTCGCCTACCTGCTGTGCCGCGTCACCGCCCGCTACCCGGCCGGCGACCACGACCTGATTATCGGCACCGTCATCGGCGGACGGGTGCTCGATCTCGAAGCGCGGCCGTATGTCCACGTCCGCAAGAACGGCCTGCGGTATTGACGATTCGCATCGTCTCTGAGAGACTGTCGATAGAGAACTCTCCTGAATCCGCCCGCACCCACCGGGGACGCTCCGTCGTCCCCTCCCACCCTCGCGGACCGTCGAACATGGCACTCTCCTCCCACCGCACGCTCGGCTGGCTGGTCGTCCTTCCGCTCCTCGCCGCGACGGCGCTCGCCCAGGAGCCATCGGGCGAACAGCTGTTCAAGACCCAGTGTGCCCGCTGTCACGGGCCGAAGGGCGAGGGCACCAAGCGCTACCAGAAACACCTGGAGGGTGATCGCTCGGTCGCCCAGTTGTCCAGCCTGATCCACAAGACGATGCCCGAGGACGGCCCCGGCACGCTGTCGGAGCCGGAGGCGAAGGCGGTCGCGGCGTTCGTCTTCGACTCGTTCTACTCGCCGCTCGCTCGCGCTCGCAACCGGCCGGCACGGATCGAGCTGGCCCGCCTCACCGTCCGCCAGTACCGCAACGCCGTCGCCGACCTGGTCGGCAGCTTCCGCTGGCAGCCGGCGTGGGGCAAGGAGCGCGGGTTGAAGGCGGAGTATTTCCGCAATCGGCGTTTCAGCCCGCGCGACCGGGTGCTGGAGCGCATCGACCCGCAGGTGGCGTTCGACTTCGGCACCGACAGCCCGGTGCCCGGCAAGGCCGAGCCGCACGAGTTCTCGATCCGCTGGAACGGGTCGGTGCTGGCCCCGCAGACCGGCGAGTACGAGATCGTCGTCCGCACCGAGCACGCTACCCGGCTGTGGCTGAACGACCAGCGTGTGCCGCTCATCGACGCCTGGGTGAAGTCGGGCCACGACACCGAGTACAAGGGTACGATCACCCTCGTCGCCGGCCGCGTCTATCCGCTGCGGCTGGAATACTCCAAGGCGAAGCAGGGCGTCGACGACTCGAAGACGAACAAGCGCAAGCCGCCGGCGGTCAAGTCGTCGATCGCGCTGTTGTGGAAGGCGCCGGGGCGCGCACACGAGCCGATCCCGGCCCGCCAGCTGGCGCCGACGCAGGCGCCGGAGGGCTACGTCTGCACGACCGCGTTCCCACCGGACGACCGCAGCTATGGCTGGGAGCGCGGTACCACCATCTCGAAGGAGTGGGACCAGGCGACCACCGATGCGGCGCTGGAGCTGGCTGGCTACCTCGACACCCGCTTGAACGAGCTGGCCGGCACCCGTGAGGGCGCTGCCGACCGTTCCGCCAAGCTGAAGGCCTTCTGCCGCACCTTCGCCGAACGCGCCTTTCGCCGGCCGCTCACCGACGCGCAAAAGGAGGTCGTGGACCGCCAGTTCGCGACCGCCAAGGAGCCGGAGCTGGGCGTCAAGCGGGTGGTGCTGATGGTGCTCAAGTCGCCGCGGTTCCTCTACCGCGAGATCAACCCCGGCTCCGACGGCTACGACGTCGCCGCCCGGCTGGCATTCGCGTTGTGGGACTCGATGCCCGACCGCGAGCTGCTGGACGCGGCGGCGCGGGGCCAGCTGACCACGCCGGAGCAGGTCCGCCGTCACGCCGAACGGATGCTCGCCGACCCGCGGGCGCGGACCAAGCTGCGCGACTTCCTGCTCACCTGGCTGAAGGCCGACCACGGCCTCGATCTCGCCAAGGACGCCAAACGGTTCCCCGGCTTCGATAACGCCGTCATCTCCGACCTGAAGACGTCGCTGGAGCTGTTCCTCGACGACGTGCTGTGGTCCGAGCCGTCCGACTACCGGCAGCTGCTGCTGACCGAGGACGTCTACCTCAACCAGCGGCTGGCGAAGTTCTATGGGACGCAAGTGAAAGGCAGCGGGTTCGAGAAGGTGAAGCTCGACGCCGGCCAGCGCGCGGGCGTGTTGTCGCATCCGTACCTGATGACCAGCTTCGCCTACACGGCGGCAAGCTCGCCGATCCACCGCGGCGTGTTCCTCGCCCGCGGGGTGCTCGGCGTGGCGCTGCGGTCCCCGCCGGAGGCGGCGGCGCCGCTGCCGGCCGACCTGCACCCGAACCTGACCACCCGCGAGCGCGTGGTGCTGCAAACCCGGCCGGCGGGGTGCATGACCTGCCACTGCATTATCAATCCGCTCGGTTTCACCCTGGAGCATTTCGACGCCGTCGGCCGATACCGGGAGAAAGACAGCGGAAAACCCGTCGATTCCCTGGGCGCCTACCAGACGCGCGATGGTAAGATGGTGCGCGCCAACGGTGCCCGCGAGCTGGCGGCGTTCGTGGTCGGCAGCGAGGAGGCGCACACGGCCTTCGTCGAACAGCTGTTCCACTACCTCGTGCAGCAGTCGGTCCGCGCCTACGGGCCGACGGCGCTGGCCGATCTGCGCCGCTCGTTCGTCCGCGACAACTTCCACATGCGCAAGCTGGCGGTCGATGTCGTGACGATGACCGCCCTGAAACCCCGGCAGGTGGCCGCCGCCGGCCGATAATCTTCCCCCCCCCGACCTGATCCCACCGGACCGCGGAGTCGAACCCATGCCGCCTCTGTCCACCCGCCGTGAGCTGCTTCGCGACCTCGGCCTCGGGGCCGCCGCCGTGCCGTTCGTGCTCAACCTGCCGAGCCTCGGTTTCGCCAACCAGACGCGGCGGAAGCAGCGGCTGGTGGTGATGTTCAGCCCCAACGGCGTGGTCCCCGGCGCGTTCTGGCCGACCGGGGAGGGGCGAAGTTCACCTTGCCCGAGAGCTTGCAACCGCTCGCCCCGTTCCAGGACCGCACGCTGACGCTGCACGGCGTGTGCGACAAGGTGCGCGGCGACGGCGACAACCACATGCGCGGCATCGGCTGCCTGCTCACCGGCGTCGAACTGTTCCCCGGCAACATCCAGGGCGGCTCGCACACCCCGGCCGGCTGGGCGAGCGGGCTGTCGATCGACCAGGAAATCAAGAACTACCTGCAGAAAGACCCGGCCACGCGCACTCGCTTCGGCTCGCTGGAGCTGGGCGTGCTCGTTCCCAAGCGCGCCGACACCTGGACGCGCATCGCCTACGCCGGGCCGAACAAGCCAATCTCGCCAATCGACGACCCCTATCAGCTGTTCGCCAAGCTGTACGGCAAGACCAAGGACCGGGCGGTGCTGGGCAGCGTGCTCGACGAGGTGCAGAGCGACCTGAAGAAGCTGAGCGGGGTGGTCAGTCCGGAAGATCGCCGGCTGCTCGACGAGCACACCACGTTCGTCCGCGAGATGGAGCAGGAGCTGAAGGCGGCCGCCGCGACGAAGGCGACCACGCACAAGGTGCCGGAGCTGGAGCCGGGGGTCAAGGAGGAGAACGACAACCTGCCGCGGCTGAGCAAGATGCAGATCGACCTGCTGGTCAACAGCTTCACCGCCGACTTCGCCCGCGTCGCCACGCTGCAGTTCACCAACTCGGTCGGCCAGGCCAAGATGCGCTGGATCGGCGTGAGCGAGGGCCATCATGAGCTGTCGCACGAGCCGGACAGCAACAAGTCAGCGCAGGAGAAGCTGACCAAGATCAACCAGTGGTTCTGCGCGCAGCTGGCGTACCTGGCGAAGCGCCTGGCCGAGACGCCCGAGCCGGGCGGACCGGGCAGCCTGCTCGACAACACCGTGCTGATGTGGACGAACGAGCTGGGTAAGGGCAATTCGCACACGCTCGACAACATCCCGTTCGTGCTCGTCGGCAACGGGCTAAACTTCCAGATGGGCCGCTCGCTCAAGCTGCCGCGCGTGCCGCACAACCGCCTGCTGCTGGCGCTGGCGCACGGCTTCGGCCACCGCATCGAACGCTTCGGCAACCCCGACTTCTGCGCCGCCGGCCCCCTCAACCTGAGCTGACAGACAGAAGAGTGAACCACAAAGATCACAAAGAACACAAAGGAAGAACAGAAAGGGAAGTAGGGGAAAAAGTAAAGAAAGAAGACGGGTCGGATGCGTCCCGTCTCGTCAATGTGCGGTCGACACATCTACTTCTTTACTATTTATATACTCTTTTCTTCTCTTTTCTTCCTTTGTGTTCTTTGTGATCTTTGTGGTTCAATTCTTCTTGCTTTGTTCCAACGGTGTTCTGCCGCGGGGAAATGCTTGCGTGGCCGGAGAGCGCGCGGCATCATGGCGGACGTCGCTCCGTTCCGCCTGCAGGCACGCCGACAAGGAGACTCTCCCATGGCCGAGATCGAATCCCCCTACTGCCCCGAGTGCGACGACGCCTTCGACTTCCCTGACCCGCCGCCCGTCCATCGGCGCACCTTCCTCCGCGTTGCCGGCGCCGCCGCGGCGGCGGTTGGGTTGACTGGCGTCGGGGCCGCCCTGGGGCGCGACGTGTCGAAGGCGGAGAAGAAGGTCCGGCCCGCGGAGGAGCTGATCCGCGAGCTGTTCAGCACCCTCGACGAGTCGCAGAAAAAGCGCGTGGTGCTGCCGTTCGATCACGGCGCCGGCAAGGGCAAACGGGCTACCCGACTCGGCATGTACAACGAGCCAATCAACAAGGTCCGCATCGGCGACGTGTACAGCAAGGCGCAGCAAGACCTCCTCGACCGCATCGTCAAGGCGATGGCGTCGGGGAACGAGGGGTTCCGGCAGATCAGCCGTAACGGCAAGTGGGATGCCTCCGGGGCGTTCGACCGCTGCGGCGCCACGCTGTTCGGCGACCCGACTCCTGGCGGCAAGTTCGCGTTCGTCTTCGCCGGCCACCACCTGACCATCCGCTGCGACGGCGATTCGGAGGAAGGCGCGGCGTTCGGCGGGCCGATCTATTACGGCCACAGTCCGCAGGGGTACAGCCGCGGCAACATCTTCAACTACCAGACCCGCAGTGTCATGAAAGTGCATGCCGCGCTTGACGGCAAGCAGCGGAAACAGGCCACCGTCGCCAAGGGCAGCCCTGGTGAGCTGGAGCCGTCGGTGCGCTTCCGCAAGCGCGAGGAACGGCCCGGCATCCGCTTCGCCGAGCTGAGCAAGGACCAGCAGACGCTCGTCGAGCAGGTGATGCGCGACGTCCTCGTGCCGTTCCGCAAGGCGGACGTCGACGAGGTGATGACGATCATCAAGCAGAATGGCGGGATGGAGCAGATCCAGCTGGCGTTCTACACCGAGCACGGCAACAACGACAAGGAGCCGTGGGAGTTCTGGCGGCTGGAGGGGCCGGGGTTCGTGTGGAACTACCGCGTGCTGCCGCACGTCCACACCTTTGTCAACATCTCCAGCAAGCTGACCGGGGTGTGAAACGGAACGCCGGACGGGCGAGCGGATGGACCGCTCGCCCGCGTGTCGACAGGGCCGGCATCCTCAGCCAGCGCGATTGCCATCATCCGATCTTCACGAGAGCCGGCCATGTCAGCCGAAGCTTCGCCGACGGACCTGATCCGCCAGTGCCGCGAGGGCCAGTCGGGCGCCCGCGAGCGGCTGTTCGACCGCTACCAGGGCTATTTGCGGGTGCTCGCGCGCGCCCAGCTCGGCGGTCACCTGCGCGGCAAGTGCGACCTGTCCGACGTGGTAGATGACGCTGCTGGAGGGCGTACCGCGCGACTTCGCCGTTTCACGGCCAGCAGGAACCTGAGCTGTTCGCCTGGCTCCGCCGCATCCTCGCCCACAACCTGTACAACGAGGCGCGGCGGTTTACCGCCCAGCAGCGCGACCTGGCCCGCGAGGTGTCGCTCGACCAGGTGCGCGCCGGCGTTGAACAGTCGTCGGTCGCGCTCGCCCGCGGCGTTGCCGCCGACACGCCGTCGCCCAGCCAGGACGCCGTCCGCCGCGAGGACGCCGTCCGGCTGGCCGCCGCCCTGGCGAAATTGCCGGACGACTACCAGACGGTGCTGCTGCTGCGCGTGTTCGAGGAGCTGCCGGCCGAGGAGGTGGCAGCGCGGATGGGCCGCACCGCCGGCGCGGTCCGCATGCTGCAGATGCGCGCCCTGATCGCCCTGCGCGAGCAGATGGGCGAGGGTCGAACACCGGCTGACGGTCATCGACTTACCCGCTCGCGAATCCGTTCGATCGCCCACGCCGCCGCTTCGGCGAGGAGCGGCTCCGCGTCGGCCGTCGCCTGCTCCAGGGCAGGCAGGGCGCGGTCGTCGCCCGTATTCCCGAGGACGAGCGCCGCATTCCGCAGCACCACGCGCCGGCCCGGCCGCGGCGTCGTCGTCCCCCGAACCGGCCGCGGAAAGGCGTCGTCGTCCAGGCCGATGCGCAGCTTGAAGGCGTTGACCGCCTGCAAGGTCGGCCCGCGCCGCCAGCAGCGGACCACCCGCAGCGCCTTGCGGTTCCACGGACACACGTCCTGACACACGTCGCAGCCGAACAGCCAGTCGCCGATCGTGCTCGCTGCGGTTCGGGGAGCGACGATTTCAGCTCGATGGTCAGGTAGTTGATACATCGTCGCATCGAGCCGAAACGGTGCGACAAAGGCGTCGGTCGGGCAGGCGTCGAGGCAGGCGGTGGCATGTCCCGGACAAGCGGCTGGTCGCGAACGCGTTGTCGGGCGCAGCTTGACGTCGACGAGCAGCCCGCCGAGGACGAACCAGCCGCCTCGCGCCGCGGGTGCAGCAGCATGGTGTTCTTGCCGAACCAGCCGAGGCCGGCGCGGCGGGCGAAGTCGCCTCCAGCAGCGGCGCCGTGTCGACCACGATCGCCCCCACGCCTCCGGCCGCTGCCGCAGCCACCGCCGACGAGTCGCAGCTGTTCGCGGATGACGCGGTGGTAGTCCGGCCCGCGGGCATAGCGGGCCACCCGCGCCGGGAACTCCGCCGGCAGCGGCTCCTCTGCCGGCTTGTAATTCAGGGCGACCATGATGACGGAGCGAACGGTGGGGAAGATCGACCGCGGATGGCGTCGCCTCGGCTTGCTGGTGCAGATAGGCCATTTCTCCGGCGTACCCCTGATCGAGCCAGTTTCCAGTCGATCGAACTCGTCGCCCGGTGGCCGGAGCGATCCCGGCCAGGTCGAACCCGACCCGCCGCGCCTCCTCGATCAGCCCTTCCTCCAGCAGCAGCGCTGCCCCGCTGCGCTCGCAGTAGTCAGTAGATAGAAGCCAGTAGAAAGATGAATATCGCGGTGGACGTCGCCGGTCCTGCTGGCGAGGCGAGCGGGAGCACGTCAGTGCCCCGAGGCAGCGCACACCGCGATATGTCGCGATCCAGGGCGCGATGTCGCGGCCTGGGGCGACGCTCGCACGTTGTGTCCCGGTCTCCTGACCGGGACATCTGAAGGACCGTCTCCCTGCTGCCAGAGGAGACCTGCAGGTCTGCAGAGTGGCAAGGTCAGGAGACCTGCCACACAGCCGAGACCCTGCCACAACAGCCGGCAAGGCCGGGAACGAAACGTCACGCCCAGGCGTCGCTCACACGTTGTGTCCTGGTCTCCCGACTACTGGTATCTACACATCGCTGCCATTCGGCGGGCGATGGGCAAGGCGATGCGAGCGAATTCAAAGCTCCTCGAGACGGTACTGCTCCAGCACGTCCAGCATGGCCAGCAGCAGGTGCAGCCCGGCCAGCAGCCCCTGGGCGCCGTGGCCTCCACCCCCGCCTTCTTTAATCAAGCTGCCCGCTCAGCCGCATCAGGAACCTCCGGCACGCCCGCGTTGCCGGACCCTCCGCTGCCCCCAGTCGCCACACCGTCACGCACGCCATGCACCCCGACCAGCAGCCGCCGGGTGATCGCCCCTGCTGCCTCGCCGCCACTCCTCCACCTCTAACCCGGCTGATTTCAACACCGGCAAGAAACGACCCTCGATCCGCCACCGCCAGGCCACCACTGGGCGATTACCTCAGCTGCCACTTCGCTGACATTGGTCAGCAGCTACCACCCGCCAGCACCGCCCCGCGGGCGTCGCGGCACCCGCGGGATGATCAGCCGCAGCGGCAGCGCTGTCCCGCGGACCCGCTGTTTCTTCCCGTCGGCCAGCCGCTCCAGCCCGGCCTGCCCAATACCAGCGCGGCTGCCTCGGCGACGTGCTGCCACGCCTGCTGGCCGCGACCTCGATCGCCCGCGGCGTGGCCGCGTCCAAGCGCCCCGGCCAGATCCGCGGCGATGGCCGACAGCTTCCGCTTGCGGCCGTCGTGAGTGACGATGCGGTCGTCGCCGCGGGCCACGAACAGGTGTCCGGCGTCGGCCCAGGCACGCAGGTGCTGCACTCGAGTCGCCCTCTCGGTCAATCACATGCACCAGCCGTTTGCAGACCCAGCCGGCCGCCACCTGCATCGCCGGCAGCACCTGATCCAGGTGCGCTGCGGTGGCTGTACTGCCGTCGGTCGTGGTGTGAACACCATCGGCGGCCCGTACGGCGACGTCCATGGGGGCAAGCGGGTGGCCGGCGGCGGCATCCACGAGCAAGGCGGTGGTCAGCTCGTGGCCGATGTCACGCGGCTGGGAGAGCTGGGTACAGATCGCGTTTGCTGCGGTGGCCGTCGTAGTCGAGCTTGACCAGTCATGCACCACCAGGGCGAACGGACCGAGCTGGCGGCGGCCAGATCGCGGCCGGCCTGCTGGAGAGCGCGGCCAGGTCCGGCAAGGTGATGCGGGGTTGTGGAAGAAGCGCCAGGCCGCCTGGGTGGCGGCGAAGGTGGTGCCGGTGCTCGGCAGGCTGTGGATGCCGGCGGCGATGGCCTGCACCGTGTTCACATGCCCCTCGACCAGCTGCACACAGCGTCGCTGGAGCCGAACGTTCAACGGGGGTAGTAGAATCCCATCCAGACCATCCTACTCGAAGACGTGCGATGTAGATACCAATGGTCTCCTGACCGGGACACTCCGAAGGACCGTCCCCGCGCGCCGGAGGAGACCGTGTCCCCGAGTGGCAAGGTCAGGAGACCTTGCCACAACAGCCAGTCTCATGAGGTGTCCTCTTTGCTGTTCAAGGCTCCTGTTCAGGATACACTATCGGGCACAGTGGCTCGCTGGGGGCAAGCAGATCCGCGGTACGATCCGAGAGCTTCCCATGCTCGACGCCGCGGCGGTGGTGGCGGGCGCTGGAGTCGGCCGGGGTGACGCATGTCGTCTGGCTGCTCGACAGCGAGCTGGAAGCGCTGGGAGGCGGCGCTGGCGTCGGCGCGGCGCGGTTGCGGCTGATTCGCGTCTGCCGCGAGGGCGAGGCGATCGGTGTCGCCGGATTACTGCTCGGCGGCAAGCGGCCGGTGGTGCTGCTCCAGTGTACCGGCCTGTTCGACGCCGGCGATGCCCTGCGCAACGTCGTCCACGCCCTCGGACTGCCGCTGCTGCTCGTCGTCGGTGTGCGCAGCTGGAAGGCGCACCTGCGCGGCGGGTCGACCGACAGCTGCCCGCGCTTCGCCGAGCCGATCGTTCAGGCGTGGCAGCTGCCGCACCGCTGGCTGAATGACGCCGACACTGCCGACAACCTCGCCGATGCGTTCCGCCAGGCGATTGCGGCTGATCGGCCGCTCGCCCTGTTGTTGCCGGAGTGACCCCCATGCCGATGACTGCTCGCGAGGCGCTGGAAGTCGTCGCCCGTCACCGCGGAGAACGCATCGTCGTGACGACGATGACCGCCGTCGGGCTGTGGCCGGAGCTGTCCGACACGCCGCTCGACTTCGCCTACATGCCGTCGGCGATGGGGGAGGGGGCGGCGCTCGGGTTGGGGCTGGCACTGGCGCAGCCGGGCCGTGGCGTGATCGTCGTCAACGGCGACGGGAGCACGCTGATGAACCTCGGCTGCCTGGTCACGCTCGCCGCCCACCCGGCCGACGTCATCCTGATCGTCATGGACAACGGACTGTACGAGGTGACGGGCGGTCAGCCCCACGCCGGCGCCGGACGAGTGAATTTTACCTTACTCGCACAGGGCGCCGGCATCACGCGGGTGTACCAGTTCACCGACGCGACGGCGTGGACCGCCGGCGCCGCCGCGGCGCTGGGCGGGCCGGGGCCGGTGGTGATCGTGCTGCAGGTCGAGGGGCGGCTGGGCCAGAAGACGCCGGTGCCGCCGCGGCCGATGGCGGAGCAGATCGCGCGGCTGCGCGGGGCGCTGGGCGTCACCCCTTGATGACGCCGATCGGCCGCATGCGCGCCACCTTCTTCGACAGCCCGGCGGCGTCGACCACGTCGACCACGTCGTCGACGTTCTTGTAGGCGTCCGGCTGCTCCTCCGCCAGCCCCTTACGGCTCTGGGCGCGAGCGATCACTCCGCGCGATTCCAGTTCCTTGTCGATGCGCCGGCTGCCGGTGGCGCGGATGGCGGCGGTGCGGCTCATCACTCGGCCGGCGCCGTGGCAGGTGGTGCCGAACGTCCGCGCCATGCTGCCCGGCTGGCCGACCAGCACCCAGCTGGCCCGGCCCATGTCGCCGGGGATGA
The DNA here is from genome assembly GCA_046350215.1 of Gemmataceae bacterium. GTDB lineage: Bacteria > Planctomycetota > Planctomycetia > Gemmatales > Gemmataceae > JAXMAU01. The sequence goes on from JAXMAU010000010.1 coordinate 105,072, forward strand.
TGACCGGCTGACCGATGCCGCGGTACATCGACGGCACCTCCGGGTGTCCCGGCGGAAAGGCGCGGGTGGCGCCCTTGCGGTGGACCCACACCTTCTTCAGCTTGCCGTCGACGGTGTGTTCCTCCAGCTTGGCGATGTTATGGCAGACGTCGTAGATCAGCCCCATCTGCAATTCCTGCCACGACCGTCCGAACACGCGGGCGAACACCTCGCGCGCCTGCATCATCAGCAGCTGCCGGTTACACCAGGCGTAGTTGGCCGCCGCGCGCATGGCGCCGATGTAGCGCTGCCCCTCCGGGCTGGTCGCCGGGGCGCAGGCCAGCTGCCGGTCGGGGAGAGCAATGCCATACTTCTCCGGCGCCTTGCGCAGTGCCGCCAGGGCGTCGTCGCACACCTGGTAGCCCAGCCCGCGCGAGCCGGAGTGGATCATGACGCAAATCAGATCTTTTTCCAGCCCCATCACCGCCGCCGCTTCCTCGTCGAAGACGTGGTCGACGACCTGCACTTCGAGAAAGTGGTTGCCCGAGCCGAGGGTGCCGCACTGCTCGGCGCCGCGGTTCATCGCGTGGTCGCTGACCAGCGCCGGGTCGGCGCCGAGCAACTGGCCGGCGGCTTCGGTGTGGTCGATGTCGGTCGACGTCGCCAGCCCGCGGCCGACCAGGTAGTTCATCCCCTGGCCCATCAGGTGCTGCAATTCGCGGTGGTTGAACTTGTACTTTCCGGATCGTCCAACTCCGGTCGGTACGCTGCGGAACAGCTCATCAATGAGGGTGCGCAGGTGCGGCTTGACCTCGCGGTAGAACAGGTTGCTGCGGACCAGGCGCACGCCGCAGTTGGAGACGACGGGCCGTTGGCGACGAAGTTGTGGTCGCGGTGGCCATCGTGAAGTCGTACACGGGGCCGGCGTGGTCGTCGACGCCGCACGATCGACTGCACCTCCTCCCACACCATCCCACCTCGGTCGCTCGCCGGCGTTGCGGCGCAGGCGCAGCAGGCTGCGAACGTCGGAAACCCGGCCGGCAACCGCTGCGGACCGGCCGACGGGCGCGTAGAGGCCGCGCCCGACGAATCGCCGATTGATGCCGTGGTCGGCGCAGCGGCGGTCAGCGCCGTCGGGTTGCGCTCGGCCCCGGCGCAGTGGTGATCGCCGCGGCGATCTCGGCCCGTTCGCGGCGGGCCTGGCGGCCTGGTGCTTGAGGTACTGCACGCTGCTGCCAGCCCCGGCCCGGGCGCCGGTTGTACTCGAAGCCGACGCGTCTCCCTACAGATGCAGCAGGCTCGGTCCGCGGCGACAGCACCAGTCGCAGCCGCACCGACTGCTCACCGTCGCGATTGAGCTGCTCGTCGCGCCGGTGAATCGCCTGTGTCTCGACGCTGAACGCGCGTAATCCAGGCGGAGAGCGTCTCCAGCGTGCGCCGGCCATCGGCCTCGAACGCCGGCCGGCTTGTTCAGGCTCAGCACCACCGCGCGTTGGAGCAGCGCGGGTGGCCGGAGACGGTCGCCGGGGCGCGTCAGCTCGGGCGCCGAACAGGCCGGCGAGGAATAGCCGTTTGTGCCACAACGGGCGCGTCTCCTTTCCAGCCACGCCGGCAGCGGCGTCCGGCTGGCTCGCCTTCTTGCCGATCGGCGCACCCAGGCAGACCAGCAGCAGGGTGAACGCCGTGCTGCGCACGCGCAGCGCATGCTCGCGGCGGTCGAAGTGATACTCGGTATAGGTGGTGCGGATGGTGTGCCGCCGGTCGCGGCGGTAGATGGCGACGGGGTCACGCCCAGAGCGGATGGTGGTCGGGCGCCAATCGTCTCCAGGTCGTCCTCGTCGGCCGTGAAGCTGACGATGCCCTGCCGGTGGCGGACTCGAAGTGAATCGACCCATCGCCGAAGACGAAGCCGAGCAGTTTGAGCAGCACCGGCAAGCGCGGCTGACGTGGTGGTGAGCGGCAACAGTCCGCGGCGCGCAGGTCGGCGACGGCGTGCCCGGCCCGCTCCGGCCGAGCCATGCTCCCGGCGCGGGAGGTCGTCCTCGCTGATGAGGACCGCCCGGCCGGCGTCTTCCGTAGGGCACGCCCTCGAACGGGTGCATGCCGATCCGATCACCGGGCCGCAACGTCTCCAGCGTGCGCATGCTGTCGGGCGTCCAGAACGGGTATCCGCGTCGCCTGCACGCGCGCGGTCACCGGCACGGGACGTCAGCTCCAGGATCGGCCGATTCGGTCGCTTGCCGAACGGCGAGTACGGTGGCCGACTCGAGAGCGGCGCGCGAGGTCGAACACCGCCAGTTTCGCCGACGGCCGTCGCCATCTCGTCGATGCGGGGCGCGTGTAGCCGGTGGTGCAGCACGCGGGCGTCGCCGGTCAGGTAGTTGATGTCGTACCCGACGCCGCCGGGAGAAACGACCCCGCCTTCGTCGGGGTCGGTGGCGGCGACTCCGCCGATGCAGAAGCCGTAGCCCCAGTGGATGTCGGGCATCGCCAGGCTGGCGACCTGGATACCGGGCAGGCAGGCGACGTTCGCCACCTGCTCCGGCGCCTGGTCGAGCACCAGCTGCTTCATCAGCGTGTCGCTGGCGAAGATCAGCCCGTCGACATTCATCCCCGGCTTGTAACTCTTCGGGATTCGCCAGCAGCACGGGTCGACCCGCTCCAGCGGGCCGCCAAAAACGTCCTTCGCCATGACGATGACCCCTCTCAGATGTCCACAATCACCTCGGCCAGCCAGCCGTCGTCGTTGGTCTGCTCGACGCGGAGGTCGTGGTAGGTGATCGCCTTCACCTCGTGTGCCGGCTCGTGCCGGGCGAAATCCATCGGCTCGCCGTACCCGGTCGCCCGCAGCCCGTCGTCGCCGATCGCCACGTCGAACCGGCGGAACAGCAGGTGCTCCGTCTCGAAGCGGTACAAGAGCGTGCGCAGCCAGTCGAATAACAGGTACTCGACGTCATCGGCCGGAAGGGCGAACGCGACCGACTGCGCCTCGGCGATGGCGGTCACGTCCTCGACCAGCGCGGCCTGCAGCGCCAGGCCGGCCTCGGCGAACAGCGTGCTCAGGTCCGCCGCCCGGATGCGCAACCCCAGGTCGGCGGTGTGGTCGAACGTCTCGTACATACCCACGATGCTACCGCGCCTCCGGGGCCGGTGGTAGGACCGGACACGCGAACGTCGCGCCGGGTTCGGAAAAGAAAGTACTCACCACAGAGGACGCAGAGGGGCACAGAGGGAAGAAGAGTGGAAAGCAGCAGGGAGAAAGTTGGAGAGTGGAGCGGGTAGCCCATTCGGGACGGGGCCGGTCAGTGCAACTCGCATGTCCCCGCAAGCGTGAGCATGGCACCGAACACCACCCATGAGGACGACGCATGTCCTCCCCGTCGGGTGCCATGGCCACGGCTTTGCGTGGCCATGCGATGCGAGTCATCTTTCTCCCGACGGGGCCGGTCAGCGAGAGGCCGCATGCCCACGCGAGCGTGGGCATGGCACCAACAGCGATCACCGCGCCGCGTCTGGGGCAGGTGCTGAATCGGCGATCGACTCCGGGACCTCCGTCTCCGTGGTCCGCGCGTCGCTGATCGACAGGCCGAACAGGATTAGCGCCATCAGTACATACGACGCTGCCCAGTGATACGGCGTTTGGTAGACGACCGCCTTTGCGTAGTCGGAGCGGAACACGTCGGACAGGACACGCCAAGCAGGTCGATGCGCTCGTCGGGTAGCGGCGAATGGATGATGCTGGCGCGCTGCGGCGGCGGACAATTGCGGAAGTAGATGCCGGCGGCGCGCAGGCGGCCGCCGAGGCGATCATCGCTTCGCCGCCGCGCCCACAGCAGGCCTGAAATCAGGAAGCCGTTCGCCAGACAAGCGCAGCGTTTGGTGGACCAGTCGCCGCCTCGTCGGTGCCAGGAACGGCGATCGGGCCGAACAGGTTCTTCACCCACTACCAGCGCCAGGTACGGTTGCTGCCGGCACCATCGCCAGCGCTACCGCCGGATAGTGCCGCACTGTCGTGGCGGAACGACTGCGCCGTGATCTCCAGCCCGACGAACACCAGGATCGGGAACATCGCCGCCGTTGGCAAGCCAGTTGAACAGGTACTGGAAGCCGCCGAAGTAGCCGACGATGCCCACGAACAGGGCGTTCGCCAGCGTGTAGCCGATCGGCCGCCCATCTTCTTGTACGCCGGGTGGCCGATGTACGGCGTGGTCTGGATCACCCCGCCCAGCATGCCGGCGGCGAGCGAGGCGGCACCCTCGGTGAGCAGGATCGCCCGCGTGTCGTACTCGTCGCCGGCGTCGCGCGCCTGGTGCAGCGTCGATTCCGCCGACGATCGTCGCCAGCGCGAACGGCAGCAGCCACCGGCAGCCGGTGGAACGCCGTCTCGAACACCGGACCCCACCAGCCGTCGCCCTGGCTCCAGTACGACAGCATCGCCAGCGGCTGCCAGCCCCCGCCGCCGCCCGTCGTCTTCAGCGGCGCAGCGCCACGGGATGCCGACCGCCCCCTCCAGCAGCCGGCCGATCAGGTAGAGAACCACCCCGAGCAGCACCGCCGCCAGCGCGCCGGGGAACCGGCCCGGCAGCTCGCGATGCGCCACCAGCGTGATGAGGATCACCACCGTGCCGCCATCCCCACCACCGGCACCGCCGGCGATGCCATCGAGCAGCATCGGCAGGAACGCGATCAGCGCCAGCGCGATTGCCGCCAGCGAGCCGAGCAGTCCGGCCGCGGGATCAACCGCCGCACCGCGTGTTGCCGAACGCGCGCACGCCAGCTTGAATACCGACAGCACCAGCGTCACCAGCCCGACGTGCCGCGGCGAACGCCATCGCCTGTTCGTGATTCTTGGTACGCTCGCCAGCCGTGTTGCAGCGCCGGCAGCAGGATCAGGAAGGCGACGCCGAACGTGCTCGGCGTGTCCGCGCCGAGCGGCATGGCGGTGACGTCGGTGCGCCCGGTCCGCCGCGCCAGCCCGAACGCCAGCCAGGTGAACACCAGGTCGCCAATCAGCACTTCAATGCCGTACCAGGATCATGTGCGTCAGCACGAACGCTGATGAGGCGTGTTGCCCCGCGCCAGCTGCTGACCGGCTCGACGCTGCTGACGGCGGTGAACAGGATGATCATCACCGCCACGTTGTCGAGCATCAGGCCGAAAAAGGCGTTGATGTCGCCCCGTTGCGCCCAGTGGTAGCGGTTCATCGACGTGGCTCCCTGCCGCGGTGGGGGCGAGTTCGGCGGACGGACGACGCCCCCGGCGTTACGGACGCCCCTGTCGCCAGCAAGCCCCGCGTGCTGATCGGGCCGACTCCGCCGGTCGGGAGAAATGGGTGGAATGTGCCGGCCCTGGCGAATGGACGTCGGGCGAAACCGTCGTCCCGATCGATTGCAATCGCGCCGTCTCCCCAGATAAAATGCGTAGATCAGGATGACTACATGTTTTGAGAACATTGGGCAGAACGCCCCACAGCGAACGGGTGCGAGGTCGCACCCCTGCTCCCGGACCGTCTGTTCCCGGCGGAGCGGACGTTCGGACATCAGTCGGAAGTGAATCCGGCTTGCGAGATTGCGGAGGGAGGTCGGACGTGGTGTGAGCGTCCGGCCCCGGCCCACTGTGGAGTCGCGCGCCGGGATGGGAGCGCGGCGCCTGCCGGAGAGGTCCTATGCGCAGAGTGGTGGTCACCGGCCTGGGTGTGGTCGCGCCGAACGGGATCGGCAAACAGGCGTTCTGGTCGGCGTGCGTCAACGGCCGGAGCGGCGTGCGCCCGATCGAGACGTTTGACGCCTCGGCGCATCCGGTGCAGATCGCGGCCGAAGTGCCCGACTTCGACCTGGCGCCGTTCGTCCCCGGCTCGCACCGCAAGAGCCTCAAAATCATGGGGCGCGCGTCGCGATTCGGCGTGGCCGCCGCCGGACTGGCGGTGCAGGACAGCGGATTGACGCTGGCGAAGGAGAACCCCGAGCGGATCGGCGTGGTGATGGGCACCGGCGTGGTGCCGATCGACCTGCCGGAAGTCGGCTCGATCCTGGGCAACGCCTACGGCGAGGACGGCCGGCTGGACGTGCAGCACATCGGCCGGCGCGGCAGCACCTCGCTGTTCCCGTTGTGGATATTGAAATACTTGCCGAACATGGCGGCGGCGCACATCTCGCTGATCCACGGCGCCCAGGGGCCGAACAGCACGATCACCACCGCGTGCGCGGCCGGCACGCAGGCGATCGGCGAGGCGTTCCGGCTGATCGTCCGCGGCGACGCCGACGTGATGCTCGCCGGCGGCGCCGACAGCCGCATCGACCCGCTGCTGATCCTGGCGTACCACGCGCTGGGCGCGCTCAGCCCGGCGAAGCGGCCGGCGCAGGAGGTGTCACGCCCGTTCGACGGCGGCCGCGACGGGTTCGTGCTCGGTGAGGGCGCCGGCGTGATGATGCTGGAGGAACTGGAGCGGGCCAGGAAGCGCGGCGCCGTCATCTACGCCGAGGTGCTCGGCCTGGGATCAAGTTTCGACGCCTACGCCGTGACCAAGCCCGACCCGCAGGCGGGCGGGGCGGCGCGGTCGATCCAGTGGGCGCTCGACGAGGCCAAGGTCGACCCGCGCGACGTTGATTACATCAACGCCCACGGCACCAGCACGCGGCTGAACGACCAGATGGAGACGATGGCGGTCAAGCGGGTGTTCAACGGCCAGTCGAGCCGGCTGCCGATGTCGAGCATCAAGTCGATGATCGGCCACCTGATCGGCGCCGCCGGCGCGGTGGAGGCGGTGGCGATGGCGCTGACGCTGGCCGAGGGCGTGATGCCGCCGACGATCAACCAGACGACGCCCGACCCGGTGTGCGATCTGGATTATGTGCCGAACACGGCGCGGGAGATGCGCGTGCGGACGGCGGTGTCGACCAGTTTCGGCTTCGGCGGCCAGAACGCCGCCCTGGTGATGCGGCGGTTCGAGGGGTAAGGTCGGGCATCAGGCAGCCAATGCGCGCCTCCACATGACGCCGGTTCGCGATGCGACTGCGGCATGGCGAGTGAAAACGGGCGGCGGTACAATGCAGCAGGATGGCGCCCTCAGGAGTTTCCCCATGCCAGCCGCCGAATCCCGCCACACCCCGGAAGAGATCGCCCGACTCGGCACGGAAAGGTTCGACCGCCAGATTCGGCCAGCCCTGGGACCGGAAGCCGACGGCCAGTTCGTGGCCATCGATGTCAGCACCGGCGACTACGAAATGGACGAGGACGACTACGCGGCGGTCATGCGGTTGCGGACGCGGCGGCCGGCGGCCGAGGTCTGGCTCGGGCGCGTCGGTCAGCCAGCCGCCTACCGAATTCGGAGCGGGCAATGATCCGTGGGTCGGTTAACGCCCGTGGAGAGGCCGTCGTGCCTCTTCGGTTGCGAGGACCAGGTGGTGTCGAGACGACTGTGGAAGCGCTGGTCGACACCGGCTTTACCGCAGCGCTGGCGCTACCCGGTTCGGCGGTGGCCACTCTCGGGTTAGCGCGGCAGTCGGCCGGTGGGGCGGTGCTAGCAGACGGATCGGTTCGGCAGTTCGACCTGTTCGCCGCCGAGGTCGCCTGGGACGATACCTGGCGACCGATTCTGGTGTCGGCGCTCGGAAACGAGGTACTGCTCGGTATGCGGTTGTTGGCGCGACACGAACTATGTGTGGCCGTGGTTCCCGGTGGCGCGGTCGAGATCACCCCGCTACCTTGACCCAACAGGGCCGCGGCCCCGCCCATCACGCCGGTGGCCGCAGTTCGAGTGTCCGCGTTGCGGCGGCGCGCATCTCGGCGGCGGTGAAGGCGATCGGCACTGCCTCGCCGCGCTGCCACAACGCCAGCAGGTCGTCGTAGTGCGGCGACAGCGGATTGCCGGACTGGCCGCCGGGGATCACGAACCGGCTGTTGTGCCACGCGCCGACGTCCACCACGATCCGCAGCGACGCGATGTTCTCCGACGGCGCCAGCGGGTCGAGCGGCAGCACGGCGGCCTGGTTGATCACGTCGGCGTCGCCGCCGCCGGGGATCGGGCCGAGGTTGAAGATTTTCCCAGCGCGCCTTGCCCACCAGCCCCGGCGTACTCGCCAGCGGGTGCGTCAGCAGGTACGGCCGCACCGTGCCCCACGCCCAGCGTGCCGGGTCGGCGCCGAAGCGGCGGCGAAGCGTGCCGACGGCCTCGGCCAGTGCGTCGGCGACCTCGTCGGGCCACGACCGGGCGAACCAGCCGGCCGGCTGTTCGCGGAGCAGCCGCACCAGGTGCGCGGTGCGGCGGAAGCTGACGAAGTTGTATGGGTTGATCGGACTCAGCCCCTCGCCCAGCAGCCGCGCGCCAGCTGTGCGGGGCCTTCGCCCGCATCGCCCGGCCGAGCAGCGCGGCGACGAACAGTTCGTACACCGCGGCGGCGGGCGACGTCGCGCTGGCGACCCCGTCCCAGCCGGCGAGCAGGTCGACCGCCTGGCGTCCGGCGTCATCCTTCACGGGCGCGGTCAGCACCACGTCGCGCATTGCCCAGGCGAGCGCCTGCTGGCTCGTTTGCAGCTGCAGGGTGGAGGCGACGTCCCAGTCGCGGCGGGCGGTGAGTGCCTGGCGGATGGCGGTCAGGCGGTAGCCGTCGATGAAGTCGACGCCCAGGAACGGCGTCTCGCCGTCGGCCGTCGGCCGGGTGTTGGCGGTCGCCAGGAAGCCGTCGGGCGACCCCTGCTGGTGCGGCATCTGGGCGAACGGCACCGGGTCGGCCTCCCACCCGGTTTCCGGCCGCCAGCCGGGCAGCGGCAGGGCGCCGCTGCCGGTCTTCCGCACTGGCGCCTGGCCGATCAGCTGCCGGCCGATCGTCCCGGTCACGTCGGCGTAGACGAGGTGTTGCGACGACACCGGCCAGTGCTCGAAGGCGGCGCGGAACTCGGCGAAGCTGCGGACGTGGTGCAGGGCGAAGAAGCCGCGCAGCTTCAGCGGCTGCAGCCACACGGCGGACAGCGATAGCGCTTGCAGGGTGTCGTGCAGCGCCCGGGCCGATGATCGGGCCGCGCGGCGTCACCAGCACGCGGCTCGACCACGGTGGCGCCGCCCTTGACGGCGATCGGCTCGTCGATCACCGGGCACGGGACGAACTCGTCGCCCTGCCGCACACTGGCGCCGTCGGGGCCGATTTCCTCCAAAACAGGTCGGTGTTGTCCACCAACCCAGCCGTCAGCCCCAGGCGGCGTGGCCGTTGTGCCCGGCCAGCCACACCGGCCCGCCAACGAAGGTGGCGCCGGCCACCGCCTCCGCTGGCGTCCGCAGGCTGGCCAGATACCACGGCAGCGGCAGCCGGGCGTCGAGGTGCGGATCGTTGGCCAGCAGCGGTCGGCCGGTCGCCGTTCGTGTCGCATCGAGTACCCAGTTATTCGATGCACCGCCAGGCCGTACCCAGCGGAGGAACGCTGCCAGGTCGTCGGCCAGCCGGTCGACGGTGCGGCCGGCGCCGGCGGTGTCTGCCGGTCCCCACGCGGGGTAAGTAGAGTCGACCGCTCGCACCGCGTCGGGGCCATCGGCGGTCAGCACCTTCAGCCGCACCAGCTCGGCGTCCCAGTTGGCCGCCAGGGTGAACGACAGCAGCTTCGTCACTCCCAGCGTGTCGAGCGGCGTCCACGGCGTCGGCCGCGCCTTCAGCAGCGCGAACTCGTGCGGCAGCGCCGTCAGCCCGTACAGCGCCCCGGCCTGGGCGCCGCGGCTGTAGTGCTCGATCCGTTCGCGGACGTCGGCGTCGAGCACGTCCCACTGTTCGGCGGCCGATCGATGGAAGCCGATGCGGCGAGCGATGCGGTCGACCGGCACGGCGGCCGGACCGACCAGTTCGGCGAGGGTGCCGCGCGCCACGCGCAGCATCAGCTCCATCTGAAACAGCCGATCCTGGGCATGGCAGAAGCCGAGCGCGAACGGCCCGTCGCGCGGGTCGTCCGCTTCCAGCAGGGCGATGCCGTACCCGTCGCGCCCGATGCGCACGGTGCCGAACAGGCCGGGGATGGCGAGCCGGCCGTCGGTCCGCGGCAGGCGCCGACCCAGGAGCAGGCGGAAGACGAGACGCAGCAAGCTCACGCGAGCGACCTCCTCGGTGGGGCGAATCGACCCCCGCAGGATAGCGGCCCCACCACGCGGCGGCAACGACGCTGGCTGGTCGGCCGGTGTCCCGATCGCGTATCATGAATCGGAGAGAATCGTCCGTCGGGAGCCATCATGACCGAGTTCGCACTGTCCGCCGCGGAGCGGGCCACCTACGTTCGCTATTCCGGGCTGGCGCTGCCGCGGCACACCTCGTACCCGGTTGTGCCGGTGTGGCGCGCTGACTTCGGGCCGGCCGCGTTCGCCGACGCCCTGCGGCGATCCCGCGCCGATCGGCGGCCGGTGTCGCTCTACGTTCACATCCCTTTCTGCGAGAAGCTCTGCTACTACTGCGCCTGCACCAAGGAGATCGTCCCGGCCTCGCGCCGCCGCGAGCGCGACCCTTCCGACGCCCTGCTCGACGGGCTGGAGCGCGAGGCGGCGCGGCTCGCCGACGTGCTCGGCCCGGCTGAGTTCCACCAGCTGCACCTCGGTGGCGGGTCGCCGACCTTCCTGTCGGCGGCGCACCTGGAACGGCTGTGGCACGCCCTGTCCGGTCGTTTCACGCCAGCGGCCGACGCCGAGATCGCCTGCGAGATCGACCCGCGGATCACCACCCGCGAGCAGCTGCAATCGCTGCGACAGCTCGGCTTCAACCGCATCAGCCTGGGGATTCAGGACTTCGACCCGCACGTCCAGCGGACGGTCAACCGGCTGCAGCCGATCGAGACGGTCGAGCGCGTGGTCGGCTGGTGCCGCGACCTCGGCTTCGCGTCGATCAACTTCGACCTGATCTACGGACTGCCGTTCCAGACGCTCGCCTCGATGGCGCACACTCTCGACGAGACGATCCGCCTGGCGCCCGATCGCATCGCCTTCTACCGGCTGGCGGTGATCCCGGAAATCTTCCGCTGGCAGAACACGTTCCGCGACGTCGACCTGCCGGCCGGCGAGCTGGCCCTCGATCTCAACCTGCTGGCGATCAACCGCTTTTTGGCGGCCGGCTACGAGTTCATCGGCCTGGATCACTTCGCCCGTCCCGGCGAGGGGCTGGAGGAGGCGCGGCGCGAGGGCACGCTGCAGCGCAACTTCCAGGGGATGACCACCGGCAAGCCGCTCGATCTGATCGGCCTCGGCCCGTCGGCGATCAGTGGGCTGGACGACGCCTTTGCGCAGAACCACAAGGACAGCGGCGACTGGCGGCAGGCGGTCGAGAGCGACTTCGCCATCGCCCGCGGCCTGGCGCTGTCCGCCGACGACCGGCTCCGCCGCGAACTGTTGCAGCAGCTGTACGGTTACGGCGAGGTGCGCAAACGTCCGCTCGAAGCACGCTTCGGCGTGACGTTTGACGACTATTTCGCGTCCGAGCAGACTCGCCTGGCCGACCTCGTCGCCGACGGGCTGGTGACGGTCGACGCCGACGCGATTCGGCTGACGCCGGTTCTCGGCCGGCTGCTGGTCCGCGTGGTGGCGGCGGTCTTCGACCGCTATCTGCCGCCCGATGCGTACAAGGTCGGCCTGCCGGCGCAGCTGGCGTCGAAGGTGGGGTAAACCGCACGCGGCCCACGTCACCGGGACGTGGGCCGCGTGGGATTCTCAAAACCTCACTCGGCCGGCGGGGCGTCGGCGGCCGGGGCGATCGGCTCGTCGGCCTCGGCGGCGACACGGGCCACCGAGACGACGCGGTCGCCCTCGTGCAGGTTCATCAGCCGTACCCCCTGGGTGTTGCGGCCGACGATGCGGATCTCGCTGGCGTGCGTGCGGTTCACCATTCCGCCAGTGGTGATGAGCATCACGTCGTCGCTGTCGCTCACGGCGACCACGCCCACCACCGGGCCGTTACGGCTGGTGGTTCGCACGTCGCGCGGCCCTTGCCGCCCGCCGCTGCCGCCGGTACGACATCGCCGAGCCGCGGCTGGCTCCCTCCTCGCCGGCCTCGTCGCCGGTGTCGTCCGTCTCGGCCGGCTCCTCGGCGGCGACGGTTTCCTCGACCTCCTCGGCCGCCACGGCGTCCTCGCCCTCCGACGTGTTCGGGCCGAACGGCGTTCGCTTGCCGTAGCCGTTGGCGCACACCGTTAGCAGGTAGCCGGTCGGGTCGGCCACCACCATGCTGACGACCTCGTCGTCCTCCACCAGCGCGATACCGCGGACGCCGCGGGTGTTGCGGCCCATCGCCCGGGCGCCGCTCTGGGCGAAGCGGATCGCCATGCCGCGGCGGGTACACAGCAGCACCTCGTCGCCCGGCCGCACCAGCGCCACGCCAATCAGCGTGTCGCCTTCCTCCAGGCTGATGCCGATGATCCCGCCCGCCTTCGGCCGGCAGTATTCCGACAGGGCCGTCTTTTTCACGACCCCGCGGCGCGTGGCCATGAGCAGGTGCAACCCCTCGGCGTCGCTGCGATCGCCGTCGAGGGTGCGCACCGGGATCAGGCTGGTGATGCGCTCCTCCGGCTTCAGCTCCAGCACGTTGGCGATCGCTCGCCCGGCGGATACCCGGCTGCCTTCAGGGATGTCGAACACCCGCAGCCAGTACAGCTGGCCGCGGTTGGTGAAGCACAGCAGGTAGGCGTGCGTGCTGGCGACGAAGAAGTGCTCGACGAAGTCGTCGTCGCGGGTAGCGCCGCCGGACACGCCGCGACCGCCGCGATGCTGGCTGCGGTAGGTGGTCAGCGATAGCCGCTTGACGTACCCCTGGTGGCTGATGGTGACCGCCTGCTCCTCCTCGGCGATCAGGTCTTCGCGGGACAGGTGGGCCGCCTCGCCGGTGATCTCCGTCCGCCGGTCGTCGCCGTACTTGTTGCGAAGGTCGGTTAAATCCTTCTTGATGACGTCGAGGATGTTCCGCTCGCTGGAGAGCAGCGTTTCGTAGCCGCGGATCTGGCCGCGCAGCTCGGCGTACTCCTTGAGGATCTCGTCGCGCTGCAGCCGGGCCAGCTGGCCGAGCTGCATGCGGACCACCGCCTCGGCCTGCGCCTCGGTCAGATGGTAGACCTGCAGCGCGCCGATCTCCCGCTGCAGCGCCTCGAAGTTGGCCTCGCCCAGCGCCCGCGCCAGCACGACGGCGGCGACCGCCATCCGCATCAGCTGCGTCTTGGCGTCGTCGCGGCTGGCGGCCTCGCGGCAGATGCGGATCACCTCGTCGAGCGACGAGATGGCGATCAGCTGGCCTTCGAGCACGTGCGAGCGCCGCTTCGCCTCGCGGAGCAGGAACTCGGTGCGCCGGCGGATCACCTCCTTGCGGTGACGCAGGAACTCCTCGAGCATCTGCTTGAGCGTCAGCGTCCGCGGCCGGCCGTCGACCAGGGCGAGTAAGATGATACTCGTCGTCTGTTCGAGCGGGGAATACTGGTACAGCTGGTTGAGGATCAGGTGCGGGTCGGCGCCGCGCTTGAGGTAGAGGACGATGCGGACTGGCTCGCCGTTGCGGGCGCTCGACTCGTCGCGGATCTCGCGGATATCCTTGATCCGGTCATCCTTGACCAGCTTGCCGATCGCCTCGGCGACACGGTTGCGCGTCTGCTGATAGGGGATCTCGCGGATGACGATGATCGGGTCCTTGCGGTCCTCCTCGATGTCGGCGCGGGCGCGGAGGGTGACCTTGCCGCGGCCAGTCAGGTAGCCGTCGAGGATGCCCTGCCGGCCGCAGATGATGCCGCCGGTGGGGAAGTCCGGACCGGGGATGATCTCCATCAGCTGAACGATGCTGATGTCCGGCTCGTCGATCACCCGGATGAGCGCGTCGCACACTTCGCGGAGGTTGTGCGGCGGGATGTCGGTGGCCATGCCGACGGCGATACCGTCGGACCCGTTGACCAGCAGGTTGGGGAACTTGCTGGGCAACACGAGCGGCTCGCGATACTTGCCGTCGTAGTTGTCCATGAAGTCGACGGTGTCGCTCTCCAGGTCGGCGAGCATCTCACCGGCGATCGCCGTCAGCCGCGCCTCGGTGTAGCGCATGGCGGCGGGCGGCAGCCCGGCCTGCGAGCCGAAGTTGCCCTGCGAGTGGATCAGGCGATAGCGCATGTTCCAGTCCTGGGCCATGCGGACCAGGGTCGGATAGATGGTCGCCTCGCCGTGCGGGTGATACCGCTTCATCGTCTCGCCGACGATACCGGCGCACTTGCTGGTGGAGGCGGTCGGGCCGAGGTTCAGGTCATGCATCGCCACGAGGATGCGCCGCTGCGACGGCTTCAGCCCGTCGCGCACGTCGGGCAGCGCGCGGCTGATGATGACGCTCATGGCGTAGGTCAGGTAGCTGTCCTTCAGCTCGTCGGCGATGTTGAGGCCGGGCGGGGTGGCCCCGTTGCCGTCGCCGGCGGTCGGGTCGGGCGGTGGAGCGGCGGGCGGCAGCGGGGGTGTGATCGGATCGTCTGGCAAGGCGGCACTCCTGTGGCGAGAATCGGCCGGCGGCGGGTCATTGCCGTCCGGATCAGCAGGGCTTATTTTACCACAACGCAGGCAACGTCTCCATGCCCGCAGCGGCCGATCCGCCGACTTCTTCGGCCGCCGCCGGCGCCGTCGTAACCACCTGTCCGTTCCGGAGTCCCGCTCATGCGCATCGTGCTGTCCGCCGTCGTCCTGCTGGCCCTGGCCGTCCCCGCCGTTCGGGCCGACGACACCCCCGCCGCCGCCAAGACCCGCAAGCTGCTCCAGACCAAGATCAGCGTCGACTTCTCCGGCACTCGCATGGCCGAGGTGAAGGAGGAGCTGATGAACGAGGTCAAGGGGCTGAAGGTGATGCTCGACAACAAGGGTGGGGTGTCGAACAACCGCACCGTCACCTACAAGGCCGAGGGCAAGACGGTCGAGGTGGTCCTCGACGAGATGCTCAAGAAACTCGGTGGGCTGGGCTACATCGTCATCTCCAGGAAGGGCAACGCCTACGACGGCGTGGTCATGATCAAGGTGGGCGACGAGCGCGGCCACGAGAAGAAGAAGTAAGGGCGCCGCGGTGGCGATCCCGGAGGTGTGGCGGCGACTGGTCACGGTATGCCGCCGACTGTGGGGGACGACGCGGACGCTCCTGCCGCGGACCGGCCGGAACCGCGACGTCCCTCGGTTCCTGTTCCCGGCGGACCCACCCGTGTTCCCCGACCCCGAGCTGGCCGACGAGGAAGGGCTGCTCGCCATCGGCGGCGACCTGGCAGTCGACCGGCTGCTGGCGGCGTACGGTGCCGGCATCTTCCCGTGGTACAGCGACGACACGCCGATCCTGTGGTGGTCGCCCGACCCACGCGGCATCTTCGAGCTGGACGGACTGCACGTCTCCCGCCGGCTGGCGCGGACGGTGCGGTCCGGCCGCTTTCGCTTCACGCGCGACGAGGCGTTCACCGACGTGATGGCCGGCTGCGCCGAGCGCGAGGAGGGCACCTGGATCACCGCCGACATGCTCGCCGCCTACACCGAGCTGCACCACCGCGGCTACGCCCACAGCGTCGAGGTGTGGCAGGGCGAGGTGCTGGTCGGCGGCATCTACGGGGTGACGGTGGGCGGACTGTTCGCCGGCGAATCGATGTTCAGCCGCGTCGCCGATGCGTCGAAGGCGGCATTGACGCACCTGGTCGCGCATTTGCGCGACCGGGGCTACACACTTTTCGACATCCAGCACGTCAACCCGCACACGGCCAGCCTCGGCGCAGTGGAGGTTTCGCGGCGCGAGTACCTGCGACGCCTGCGCTCCGCCGTGCGCCAGCCGGTGACGTTCAGTGACCCGACGTCACCTTGAGGCCGACGATGCCCAGCAGGATGATGGCGATGAAGATCAGCCGCGGGCCGGCGGCCGACTCGCCGAACAGCACGATACCGAGCAGCACGGTGCCGACGGCGCCGATCCCGGTCCACACCGCGTAGCCGGTGCCGAGCGGAATCGTCTGCACGGCCAGCGCCAGGAAGAACACGCTGGCGATCATGCCGACCACCGTCACCACCGTCGGCAGCGGGCGGGTGAAGCCGTCGGTGTACTTCATGCCGACAGCCCACCCAACCTCCAGCAGTCCGGCGACCAGCAGGTAGATCCATTCCATTGCTGATCGCCTCTTCGTCGTCCCGACCACTTCAGTTCACCCCCTTGACGTCGTAGCAGAGGAGCGTGTCCCAGTCGCGGAGGTACAGTTTGCCGCCGGCGATTACCGGGTACGGCCACGCCCGTTGGCTGCTGCGATCGGGCTGCGCGAACCGGCCGCGCTCGCGGTAACCGGCCGGTGAGGCGTCCACCAGTGCCATCGTGCCGTCCTCGCCGCGATAGTAGAGTCGGCCATCGGCGAAGGCCACCGACCCCTTGCCAACGCCTCGGTTTTGCCAGACCACTTCCCCCGTCTTCGCGTTCACGCACAGCAGGCTATTGTTGTTCGTGCCGTACAAATGTTCGCCGACGAGAACCAGCCCGCCGTGGTGGTTCTGCAGCGGCTTGTCGAACCACACCTCCTCGGCCTTGAACCCGTTGCCGGCGCGAACGATCCGCGCCCGCCCGCCGCCGGTGTTGTAAGCTGCCGCAGCGATGACCGCCCCGTCGGTCACGATCGGCATCGAACAGTTGGCCGTCGGCGACGCCGGCGCGTCGTAGTGCCACAGCAGCTTGCCTTCCTTCGCCGCCACGCCGACCACCCCGCCGTCGAGGAACTGGACGTACTGCTTCACCCCGTCGAACTCGGCGACGACGGCCGAGGCATAGGCGGCCGTGGCGTACCCGCGCTTTTGCCCTTCCTTCGCCTTGAGTGCGACCTGCGACCGCCAGATCTCCTTGCCGCTGGTCTTGGCGAGGGCGACCAGGGTGGCGGTCGAGCCGCCGGGAGTGCAGACGAGGACGTCGCCGTCGATCAGCGGGGACTCGGCGTAGGCCCAGTTGCCGGCCTGCCCGCCATAGTCGCGGCGGAACTCTTTCTTCCAGACGATGCCGCCGTCGTCGGCCTTCAGACAGACGAGGGTGCCGTTGGAGCTGATCGCGTAAACACGGTCCCCGTCGACGGTCGGGGTACACCGGGGGCCGGGGTAACCGCCGGCGGTGCTGCCGACCTCGGTCGCCCACCGCGGTTTGCCGCCGTTGGCGTCGAGACAGACGACCGTTTCGGGCATGCCGCCGCCGCCTTTCGGCCGTCCCCCCTTGCCCTTGGACCGGCCGGCCTCGGCCTGGCCTTTCGTCCCCATCAGGTAGATTCGGCCAGCGGCGAGCGACGGGGTCGAATACCCGCCGCCGAGGCCGGTGCTCTTCCACACCAGCTTGGGCCCGCCGGCCGGCCACTGGGGAAGCAGGCCGGTTTCGGGTGACAGGTTGGTGCGGTCGGGGCCACGGAATCCCGGCCAGTCGCCGGGGGCGGACTTCCATTGAGCATGGACGGTCGAGGCCGTTCCAATCGTCAGCACGGCGAAAAACAACAGGACACGGATTCGCGGGTTCATCCGAGCAGGCTCCGAGGGGTGTGGGTGAGGGCGAAGACTATCTAACCCCACCGGGCAGCGGAAGGCCCCGGCGGCGGCACGCGGATCGCAGGCGCTCGGTCCGGAGACGCGCCGACGCATCAGGCCAGGGAGGTCCGGATCATCGACTCCGCCATCACCCCACCCGTGAACACCGCCCAGCTCACCTCGACAATGCCGTCGTTGTCGGCGATCGCTGTAAACGCCAGGCCCGGATCATGCATGGCGTCCCTGTGCCACGGATTGAACACCTGGACTCGACTGCCATCGCTGCTCAGGCTGAGAACGACGTAGACGTGCCCTTCCCCGCCGACCTCGACCACATCGCCAGACGCCAGAGCGGTCCGCACCTGCTGGACGGTGATGGTGTTCAGAGCGACCCTCGTCGGGGTCCGTCCGGTCTGCTGCTCGATCGCCGTCAGTCCGCCTCCGGTTTCGATGGCCGCGTAGGTGTTCACCCCGTTCTTCCCGGTTGGCCGGTTGAGCCAGCCGGCCTCATTCAGCTGGGCATACGCCTTCTCCGCGAGAGCGGCCCACAGCTCGTTGGTCGAGTCGTCGTAACGGCGGCCCTTCGAGGCGTAGACCAGTCGGCCGTTGGCGTCCACCGGCAGGGAACGGTCCACCGTCACGTAGTCCGCCACGCCGTTGTGGAAGAAGCGGACGGTGAAGGTGCCGTCGAGGTTGTCGGTGAACATCCCGGTGATCAGCGCTGGCCGCTTGCGCGCCACCCCGGCCAGGCCAGCGAGGAAATAACAGTCGCCCAACCGCCCCTGGGCCACGTCGAGCATACTGGCTCCGGCCTGGAACAGCTGGCCGCTGAAGCTCCGGTACTCGGTGGCCTCCTCGGTGAAGGTCGGCCGGTCGAGGCCGCGGAACCACTTGTCCACCAGCCGCTGCAGATGGGCATCGGTGCTGCCGGCCTGCAGGTCGCCCAGTGGTTGCGTGGTAGCTGCCCCGCCGGTAAACACGGCGTTCGCCGCGTGCGGGTTGACCACCTTCCCCGCCAGCACGCGGACCGGATCCGGCATCCCCAGGATTGCTCCGGCGCCGACCAGCGCCCTCCAGCCGGCCAGCTCGTCGCCACTCACCGCGTCATCGGCCCCCACCTGGTCGAACAGGGTCAGGGCGTCGGACCGGGTCAACGCTCGGTCGGACTGGAGATACCGGCTGAGGGAGCGGAGGGCGAGGTCCGCGACGTTGGTGTCGAACCAGCCGGCGCCGGCGACGATCCGGTCCGTCTTCCCGGTGAATGACGGGTCCAGGACGATGCGATTGATGCCGGTGCCGCCGGCCCCGCTGTCGCTCCCAATGCCCCCGATCAGGGTGTCGTTGCCGTCGTCGCCGAACAGGATGTCGTTACCACTGCCGCCGTCGAGGCTGTCGTCCTTCAGTCCGCCGTCGAGAAAGTCGGGGCCGAGGCCGCCGCGGAGGGTGTCCTTGCCGTCCTCGCCGAACAGGAGGTCGCGGTTGGTACCGCCGATGAGCTGGTCCACGCCGGTCCCACCGCGGACAACGGTCGGGATGGCGACCGCCCCTCCACCGGGCAGCAGCGGGTGCCAGGGACCGAGGTTCACCACGTCATCACCGCCAAGGGCGTCCACCTCGATCCGCGCCACCTGCTTGACCGAGAAGATGTCCGCCAGGCCGACGACCTGATACCGTCCCATGTTCAGGCGGACCTGAATCGTGTCCCCCTGCTCGGTCCCTGTGATGTGAAGCACTCCATCTTTCAAGGTGGCCGTTAGACTGGCGGCCAACAGCGTCCGGTCTTCGAGTGATTCGAGCATCGGGCGAGACGACGGGGGCATCGAGACTTCCTCCGCGCTAGGAGCCCTGGTTGGGGTGCCTGCATCGAATGGGGCGAACGAGGAAAGGGGCCGTCGGCAATCGTCACGACGGCACTCGCCGGGGCGATCATAGCAGCCGCGCCCGCCCATCGCCACCCGGAAGCGTCTGGTTTTTCCACCCGCGGCGGTCAGCCGTTGTCGAGCATGGTGCGGACCTTGGCGACCAGGGCGCGGGGGCCGAACGGTTTCTGCAGGAAGGCGTCGGACGGGGCGAGGACGCCTTCGCGGAACACCACGTCGTCGGTGTAGCCGCTGACGAACAGCACGCGCAACCCCGGCCAGCGCGCCTGCAGCCGGGAAGCCAGCTCGCGGCCGCCCATCTCCGGCATCACCACGTCGGTCACCAGCAGGTGGACCGGACCGGGACACGTCTGTGCCACCTGCAGCGCCTCGGCCCCGCCGGCCGCCTCCAGCACCGTGTACCCGTCCCGCTCCAGCGCGTGACGGGTGAAGCGGCGGACGTGGTCCTCGTCCTCTACCAGCAGAATCGTTTCCGACCCGCGGACGGTGCCCGTCGCGGTCCCCTCCGACCGATCGGCCGGCGACTCGACCGCCGGCAACAGGACGGTGAACGTCGTCCCGATATTGAGGGCGGTGTTGACCTCGACCCGCCCGCCGTGGCCGGTGATGATCCCGTACACGGTCGCCAGCCCCAGCCCGGTGCCGGCGCCCACTCCCTTGGTGGTGAAAAACGGCTCGAAAATGTGCGGGATCACGTCCTCCGTCATGCCGGTGCCGGTGTCGGCCACCGTCAGCGATACGTACCGGCCGGCGGGTAAGGGCGTGGACGGGGTCCGGATTCCCACCCCGCGCGACTCCCCCTCGACGCCGTCCGCCAGCTCGGCGTTCGCCGTGCGGATGGTCAGCTTGCCGCCCTTTGGCATGGCGTCGCGGGCGTTCACCGCCAGGTTCATGATCACCTGTTCGAGTTGCCCCGGATCGGCGCGGACGCGGTGCAGTCGCGGGGCGAGGACGGTGGCGAACTGGATCGGTTCGCCGATCAGCCGCCGCAACAGCCCACCCAGCCGGTCGAGCAGATCGTTCAGGTCGATCACCCGCGGCTCGACGATCGCCTTCCGGCTGAACGCCAGCAGCTGCTGGGTCAGGCGGGCGGCGCGCTCCCCCGCCTCGCGGATGGCGGTCACCGCCTCCTGCCGCAGATCGCTCCCCGGCAGATCGGCGGACAGCAGGTCGGCGTAGCCATTGATGACGGTGAGCAGGTTGTTGAAGTCGTGCGCCACCCCGCCGGCCAGCTGGCCGACCGCCTCCATCTTCTGCGCTTGCAGGAACTGGGCTTCGAGCCGCTTCCGTTCGGTGACGTCCTCCCAGGTGCCGAGCACACCGATCACCTGGCCGCGGCTGTCGTGCATCGGCACCTTGTTGGTTTCCAGCCAGATGGTGGTCCCGTCAGACCGGGTGAGCCGCTCGATCACGTGGTAGCGCGGCTCGTTGGCGTCCATCACCTCGCGGTCGACCTGGATGTAGAACGCGGCCTCTTCGGCGGTGAGCGACGGTAGCTCGAGGTCGGTGCGACCGATGATCTGGTCGGGACGGTCGAACCCGACCGCCTGAGCGACCACCCGGTTGCACCCCAGGTAGCGGGAGGCGCGATCCTTCCAGAACACCCCCTGCGGAATGTTGTCGAGCACCAGCTGCAGCATCGTCCGCGAGGCGCGGAGGGCGTTCTCGGCATTTTTGCGATCGGTAATATCGGTAAGAATCCCGTGCCAGACGATCGTCCCGTCCGGCTCACGCACCGGGGACGACCGCCCCTCCACCCAGATCTCGCCCTTGACCGGGTGGCGGACGCGGAAGTCGCATCGCCACGGCGTGAGCGTGACGGCCGATTCGGCCACCGACCGCTCGATGCGCTCCATGTCGGCCGGCGGAGTCAGGGTGCGGACGACGGCGGCGTCCCGCTCCAGCTGCTCGGCCGGGATGCCGTAGATGTCGATGATGCCGGGGCTGGCGTAGGGAAAGTTAACCGTTCCGTCGGGCCGCAGACAGAAGGAGTGGATCACCCCCGGAGAGACGGCGGCCAGGCGGGCGAAGCGGTCGCGCTCGGCGCGCAGCGCCATCTCGGTCCGCTTGCGGTCGGTCACGTCGTGATTGATGCCGACAACGCGGTCGACCGCGCCCTGGGCGTTCAGCACCGGACCGCAGGCGCCGCGGAGGTGGCGGACCTCGCCGCCGGGGCGAATGCGGAAGTCGTACTCGACGCGGACGGCGTCGCTGATCACCCGCTGCAGGGCCGTCTCCACGGCCGGCAGGTCGTCGGGGTGAACGGCGTCCCGCCACAGGGAGTACGGCACCGGGTTGATCCGCCGCAGTCCGTACAGGGCGAACATCTGGTCGTCCCAGACGGCCCGCCCCGTCGGAACGTGGAGATCCCACACCCCCAGGCCGGCGAGCTGCTCGGCCAGCCGGGCGCGTTCGGCCGCCGCGCGGAACTCGGCGTCCGCCCAGCGCTCGGCGGTCAGATCGCGGATCGACACCCCGTAACCGACCGGCCTGTCTTCGTCGTGCAAGGGCGTGACGATGATCGCCGCCCGGAACATCGGGTCGCCCTTCCGCCGCAGCGAGCGGACGACCTCCAGCCGGCCGCAGCGAGCCGCCGCCTGCACGTCGGCCGGCAGCGCCGCCCCGGTCGGGTCCGTGTCGCCGCAGAGGAAGGCGTAGGATCGGCCGGCGACCTCGCCGGCGGCATAGCCGGTCAGCCGCGCCGCCCCCGGACTCCAGCCGGTGATTCGACCGGCCGGGTCGAGCATGGCCAGCGCCACCTCCTCGGCGGTTTCGACGAGGAGGCGAAAAGCGTCCGCGGAGGTCGTCGACGCGACCCCCGCCTCAGAGGGATCGGGAATGGGGGAGCGGTTTGTCACGAGGGCACGACGGGCGCCGCTAGGGAGGGGCGATCGACGTGGGTATTCTACCTCACGCCGATCGGCCGTCGCGACAATCTGCCCGCCGAAATTGTCCCCGTATTGCCGGGCCGACCCGATCCGGGGAACAGGTCGGCCCGATCGGGTGCGATCACAAGGTGAGCATGAACGCCACCAGGTCCTTCTTCTCCTCCGGCGACAGCTTCAGTCCGAGCACCAGGTTGAAGAACTCCACCGTGTCATCGAGCGTCAGACAGCGCCCGTCATGCATGTACGGCGGGCTGTCCTTGATGCCGCGCAGGGTGAACGTCTTCATCGGCCCGTCGCCCGGCTCCTTCGTGAACCGCTCCAGCTGCAGGTCGTGCATCTTGTCGTCGAGGTAGAACGGCGCCGGGTGGCAGATGCTGCACTGCGCCTTGCCGAAGAACAGCTTCTCGCCGCGCAGCTCCTGCTCGGTGGCCTTCGCCGGGTCGAGCCGGCCGAGCACGGTCAGCTTCGGCGCCGGCGGGAAGTTGAACATGTTCTGCATCTGCGCCATGTGACTGACGCGGATGCGATCAAGCACCACGGCGCCTTTCTTGA
This sequence comes from Gemmataceae bacterium, assembly GCA_046350215.1. Taxonomy (GTDB): domain Bacteria; phylum Planctomycetota; class Planctomycetia; order Gemmatales; family Gemmataceae; genus JAXMAU01. The sequence goes on from JAXMAU010000010.1 coordinate 127,844, forward strand.
AAGCGTGTACGTGGTCGCCGTTGAAATAGGCAGTCCGCTGCTCGAACTCGGTGAAGTCCTCGATCGAGCGCAGGCTTCGCTTGGAGCTGTGGATCTGCTGATTGAACATGCCGCGGAGGCTGACGGTGTCGAGGCGGAACCGCCGTTCCTGGGGACGGATGTCGGGAGACAGGTGGAACTGGCCAGTGGTGTGGCCGTTGACGTGGCAGTCGAAGCAGGCCACGCCGAGGCTCGGCTCGACCGACTTGCGATCGCTGGTCGGGTTGAACTCCTCCTGCGGGATCGGCGTGAGCAGCATGCGCAGCCCGTCCAGCTGCACCGGCGTCAGCAGGGGGGCGAACAGCCGCTCGAAGTTGTTGATGCTGACGACCTCGCCGCGCGACACGTCGCCCAGCTCGGGCCGGTTCTGCAGGAAGATGGCTGGCGGGAACTCGGGCAGGAAGGCGTCGGGCAGATCGAACTCGACGTCGAACCGCTCCAGCCGCGGGAACATCTTGGTCTGCATTTGCGGGAACACCTGCCCGCCGGGAGTGTGCTTGGGGTGCGGCAGCGGCGGATAGGGGAAACTGCCTGCCTTCTTGATGTCCTCGGGAGACTGGCCGGCGAGCGAGTCGAACGTCGTCCCCCGTGTCAGCAGGGCGGTCGGGCCGACCGGGACCGGCTTGCCGCGCGACATCTTCGCCGTCGGGTGGTACTTCGGCTCGAGGTCGAGCCGGCCCGCGAGCACCTTGTGCTGAAGGGCCATCACCTTGGGCTTCATGGCGATGTCTTCCTTCATGATCTCGTCCGGCGATGCCATCGGCTTCTTGGCGTTGAGCGGATCGCGGCGAAAGTCGAAGCCGAGGATCTTGCCCTGGTCCGGCTGGTCCTCCAGGGAGGAGGACGACAGCGGCGTTTTGGCCGGGTCGAACTGATCGGAACGATCGTGCGCCGTCTTGCGCAGCTCGGGCCGGTTGCCGGTGACGACCCCGGCGCGCTGCGCCGCGGCGACGGCGTCGGAGGGCGGCGGGTCTTTCTCCCCCTTCTGGGAGCGGACTTCGAGACAGAACAGGGCCAGGCAGTAGCCCAGGCCGAGGCCAACGGCCAGGCTCACGGGATGCTTCATGGACAGAACTCCCGACAGAAAGGATGAGTGAAAGGAACGTTGCCGATGACATGGCCGGGGTCGAGCGGCCGTCACTTGCCGGCGTTGCGTTTTCGGGTGGCGGCGGCCTTCTTGGCGGAGGCCGAGCGTGCGCTGGCCGGCCGGGCGGCGGACGCCGCGCCGCCCTTGGCGCCGCCCTTCTGGCTCGGCCCCTTGTTGGTCGCCTTGCCGCGGCCGCTGCCCGCCTTCTTGCCGCCGCCGGTCGTCTTGTTCACCGTCGCCCAGGCGCGGCGCGCCGCCTCGCCCTCGGGGACACCGCGGTGCTCGTAGCCTTCCTCGATGTGTTCGGCCATGCGCTTCTGCTTGTCGGTGTATTTCGATTTGTCGCCGCGTGGCATCGGTCGCCCTCCCTCTCTTCGCCAGACCCACCCGTGCCTCCAAGCGAGGCAGGACCGGGCCGCACAGGATCTACCGTCCGCAACCGCCATGCCGGCCGCGACGGGCCGTCGTGTCACGAATATGGCATCGCATTTGCTCCCCGTCCGGGCGGGCGACCTCCTGGACTGACCGGGGCGGAACAGGTCTGACGAGGGATCAGTGATGAGCGTGGCGGATTCGATTCAGGAGCGGACGCGGCGGAACGTCGTCGCGATCAATGAGATGCACCGGCAACTCGAAGCCCGACGGACGCCCGGCGATCGGCTGGCCGACCTCGTCGCCGCCACCGTTGGCAGCTGGGGGTTCCTCGTGCTGCAGAGTTGCCTGCTCGGCGTGTGGATCGTGCTGAACGTGGTCGGCATCGTCTATCACTGGGACCCGTACCCGTTCATCCTGCTGAACCTGGCTCTGTCGTTCCAGGCGGCCTACGCCACGCCGGTGATCATGATGAGCCAGAACCGGCAAGCCCGGCTGGCCGAGCTGCGGAACCAGCTGGACCTGCAGATCAACCTGCTGGCCGAGCAGGAGAACACCGAACAGCTGCGCCTGCTGCACCTGCTATGCGAGAAGGTCGGCATCCCGGTCGAGCAGCACGGCGTCAAGGGACTGGAGCAGGAGACGCGGCCCGCCGAGATCGTCCGCCAGCTGGAACAGGCGAACGGCGCCGCGACGTGCAAGGCCGCTCATTCCGGCGTGCCGGTTCACCTCTAAACCGCTCCCGACATCCCCTTTCGGCACGCATTTCCTCGCCGGTTTGTTGCGCAATCCGGTTCCTCATCGCAGCAGCTCGCGAACCACACGGGCCGGTTGACCGTCGGTCAGCGTCACCTCGCGGCCGGTGCGGTGATAGGTCAGCCGGGTGTGGTCCAGGCCGAACAGGTGCAGTAGCGTGGCGTGCAGGTCGTAGTGGTGGACGACGTCGGTGACGGCGTGGTGGCCGAACTCGTCGGTGGCGCCGTGGACGTGGCCGCCCCTGAATCCGCCGCCGGCGAACCACATGGTGAAGCCGAAGGTGTTGTGGTCGCGGCCGACGCGGGCCGTTCCGCTATCGTTCTGGATCACCGGCAGCCGCCCCATCTCGCCGCCCCAGGCGACCACGGTGCTGTCGAGCAGCCCCCGCGATTTCAGGTCGCGGACCAGCGCCGCGATCGGGCCGTCGGTCATCTTGCAGGATGCCGGCAGGGCGGTGCGGATTGAGCCGTGGTGGTCCCAGAACTGGTTGCGGGTGAACAGCTGGACGAAGCGCACGCCGCGCTCGACCAGCCGGCGGGCGATCAGGCAGCGGGTGCCGTACTCGGCGGTGGCCGGGTCGTTCAGCCCGTAGAGCTTGCGGGTGGCCGGCGACTCGCGGCTGACGTCGAGCGCTTCCTGCGCCGCCGTCTGCATCTGCGCCGCCAGCTCGAAGCTGGCGATCCGCGCCTCCAGGTCCAGCTCGCCGGGATGTGCCGCCAGGTGATCACGATTAAGGCGATCGAGATAGTTTAGATATCTCTGTTGGGGTTTGCCGCGGAGGTGCGGCGGCGGCTCCAGGTTGAGCAGGCGCGGCTCGCGCGGGCGGACGGCGGTCCCCTGGTAGATCGACGGCAGCCAGCCGTTCGACCAGTTGTCCACCCCGACCACCGGCAGGCTGGCCGGGTCGGTCAGGGCGACGTAGGCTGGCAGCCGGCTGCTCTCCGACCCCAGCGCGTAGGTGAGCCAGCTGCCGAGCACCGGCCGGCCGGCCTGGATGCGGCTGGTATTCAACGCCTGGATCGACTGCACATGGTTGTTCACGCCGGTGTGCATCGACCGGACGACGGTGACGTCGTCGATCACCCCGGCCAGCCCCGGCAGCAGCTCCGACACCTCGATGCCGGCCGCGCCGTGTTTCCTGAACTTCCACGGCGACGCCATTACCTTGCTGCTCGCCTCGGCGGCGTTGTCGTACTGGATCTGGCCGGGGAACGGCTTGCCGTCGTACTTCGCCAGCAGCGGCTTGGGGTCGAGCAGGTCGATGTGGCTCGGCCCGCCCTGCATGAACAGCGAGATCATCGCCTTCGCCTTCGGCGCGAAGTGCGGCGGGCGGGGTCGCAAGTCGAAGCGGCGGCGGGCCAGCTCGGGCCGCGACGAGCTGGCGAGTAGCCCCTCGTCGCGGAGCAGGCAGGCCAGCGCCAGGCTGCCGACGCCGAAGGTGGAGGCGGACAGCAGCTGACGGCGGGTCAGGTCAGGCGCACGAGACATCGGCGGCTCCGGTGGGCGGGTCAGTCGACGTACAGGAAGGCGTTGCTGCTCAAGAGCGCGTGGCAGAAGGTCGCCAGCGCCTGCGCGGCCGGATCGAGGTCGCCCTTCGTCCGTTTCTGAGCGGCAACCAGCGCCGTTTGCTCCTTCAGGAACGCCTCGGCGTCGGCCAGCTGCTCGGGAGTGGCCGGGCGGGCGAAGGCGAGCCGCCAGGCGCGGGCGATGCGGTCGCGGTCGGCCGGGCCGGCATCGCGGCGAACGCGGTCGGCCAGTGCGGCGGCGGAGTCGGTGAGGAAGCCGCTGTTCATCAGCAGCAGCGCTTGCTGGGGGACCGTCGAGCAGGCCCGCTTCTCGCAGGTCGGGCTGACCACCGGGTTGTCGAACGTCTCCAGCACCGTCAGCGGCATGCTCCGCCGGACCTGGACATAGACGCTGCGGCGGTCAGCCTCGGCACCGAGCGTCACCTCGGTCCCCTGCAGGTAACCGGCGCCGTCGCGGCGATCCACACCGAGCACCACCTGCCCGGCCTCGTCGGGCCGCACCGGCACTGGCCGGCCGAACTGCCGCGCGAACAGCCGGCCGCTGGCCGCCAGCACGGCGTCGCGGACCGCCTCCGCCTCCAGCCGCCGCACCGGGACGTGATGCAGTAACCGATTATCGGGGTCGATTCGCGTGGCGACGGCGTCCTGCCGGCTCGTCTGCCGGTAGGCGGTGGACGTCACGATCAGCCGGTGCAGGCGCTTGAGCGACCAGTCGGTCATGAACTCGCTCGCCAGCCAGTCGAGCAGCTCGGGGTGCGTCGGCCGCTCGCCCAGCGCGCCGAAATCGCCCGGCGTGCCGACCAGTCCGCGGCCGAAGTGGTGCATCCACACCCGGTTGACGATCACCCGCGCCAGCAGCGGGTGGCGGCCATCGGTCAGTTGGCGGGCCAGCGCCAGCCGCCGGCCAGTGGTCGCGGTGCCGCCGCCCTTCTCCGGGATCGGCGGCAGATCGAGGCCGGTCAGCACGGTCAGTCCGCCGGGCGGCACCGGGTCGCGTGGCTGCTCCGGGTCGCCGCGATGAAACAGGTGCGTCACCGTCGCCCGGCCGGGCAGTTCGGTGAGAGCGTCGATGAAGTCCTCCACCGGCCGCGTCGCCCGCAGCTTGGCTGCCTGATCGGCCAGCGCCTTCAGGTCGGCGGCGGCCTTGCTGTCGTACAGGTAGAGCGAGCCGGCGCTGACGTTCACGCTCGGGTGCTGCCGCAGCAGCGTCTGCTGCGCGGCGGTCCGCTTGCCGGCCGGGGTGCGGTACGCCTTCTCCACCGCGGGCCGCACGTCGGCGGGCAGCTTGGCGAGCTGTTTTTGCAGCGTCGTCTCGATGTAGGCGTCGAGCTTCTTCTGCCGCACCGCGTCGATCCTGGCGGCGTCCTTCTCGATCGCCTGCCCGCGGGCGCGGTCGGCGGCGGTCATCAGCGACACCTGCCGTGCCGCCGCTGGGCGCCAGCTTTTCACGTCGTAGGCCGGCTCGAACACCGCACGCAGCCGGTAGTAGTCGATATGCGGGATCGGGTCGTAACGATGGTTGTGGCACTGGGCGCACTGCAGCGTCAGGCCGAGCAGCGCGGTCGAGACGATCTGCAGCGTGTCGGCGACCAGCTGGTTGCTCGCCTCCTTCACGTTCACCCCCGGCGAGGCGGTGCCGTCGGGCGCGGTACGGAGGAACCCGGTGGCGATCAGCCGATCGCGGTCGTCGGCGGAGAGGTTTTCGCGTGGCGACGTGACCAACTCGTCGCCGGCCAGCTGATCGGTGACGAAGCGATCATAGGGCAGGTCGGCGTTGAGGGCGCGGATCACCCAGTCGCGATACTTCCAGGCGTAGTTGCGGACCGGGTCGGCGGCGGTGTAGCCGTGCGAGTCGGCGTAGCCGGCGACGTCAAGCCAGTGCCGGCCCCACCGCTCGCCGTGGTGCGGACTGGCGAGCATTTGCGCGACCATGCGGCTCATAGGCGTCCGGTCGGCCGTCGGCGACGAAGCGATCGACGTCCTCGACCGCCGGCGGCAGGCCGGTCAGGTCGAACGCCAGGCGGCGAATCAGGGTGTAGCGATCGGCCGGCGGCGCGACGACAGCCCTTGCCCCTCCAGTCGGGCGAGCAGGAAGGCGTCGATTGGGGTACGGACCAGGTTGCGATGGCGGACGGTGGGCACCGGCGGCCGGCGGATCGGCTGGAACGACCAGAAGGCGCGTTCGTCATCGGTGAGGTACAGCCCCGGCGGGATGCGCTCCGGCTCCGGCCGCGCCGTCGGTGCGCCGGCAGCGATCCAGCGGCGCAGGGTGTCGACGTCGGGGGCAGACAGGCTCTTGCCGCCGGGCGGCATCTCGTGGGCGCCGACCCGCTGGAACAGCAGGCTTGCCTCCGGCTTGCCGGGGACGATCGCCGGCCCGGAGTCGCCACCGTCGACGGCCAGTCGCCGCAGCCGCAGATCGAGGCCGCCGCGGTTCGTCTTGCCCTCGCCGTGACACTCCAGGCAGTACGCCTTGAGGATCGGCCGGACGTGCGCCTCGTAGGTGGGCGGTGGGGCTGGCGCCGGCGCGGCGGCGTGTACCGGCAGCGCGACGAGCAGCACCAGAACGGCGGTGCGATGCGGGGTCATGAGCAAACCTGCCAGCGCGGCGGGAGGGCGACATTGGGAAGGCGCCTCCACTGTAATCGCCCGGCCCCGGTGCTGTCCAGTAATTGCCGCCGCCGGTCGCGGCCCATGCTACGCCGCGATGACGGCCAATCCCTGACGGCCGCGGTCGCTTGCGGGCTACCCCGTTGCCGGATAAAGTGCGATGCGACGGCGCGGCCGGCGAACGGCGCGGCCGGAGCAAGGGGGCACCGATGACGCAACCGAACACCTCCCCGTCACACCCGTTCCGCTGGTTTCCGGAGTTCCTCGAACTGGGCAGCCGGCGGCTGCGACCGCAGGCGCGGCTGCTCGGGCTGGCGCTGGTCGTCGGCGTCGTTGCCGGCGTCGGCGCCATCGCCTTCACGGTGGCGTGCCAGGTCGTCGTCTATTACGCCCTGGACGCCGTCGTCGGCTATCGTCCGCACGTCCCCGGCGGCGAGCCGGCGCTGTTCGTCGAGGGGAGCGGGCCGTTCCGGCCGTGGCTGCTACTGCTCGTGCCGGCGGTCGGCGGATTGCTGAGCGGGTGGCTGGTGTACACCCTTGCCCCGGCGGCGGAGGGGCATGGCACCGACTCGGCGATCGACTCGTACCATCGGCGGGGCGGGTACATTGCGCCGCTGGTGCCGTTCGTGAAGATCGTCGCCAGCGCCCTGACGATCGGCACGGGCGGGTCGGGCGGCCGCGAGGGGCCGATCGCCCAGATCGGCGCCGGTGTCGGGTCGCTGCTCGGCGGGATGCTGCGCTTGCGGCCGGCCGATCGGCGGGTGTTGATGGCGGCCGGCATGGGGGCCGGAGTGGCGGCCATCTTCCGCGCGCCGCTGGCCGGCGCGCTGTTCGCCGCCGAGGTGATGTACCGCTCGCCCGATTTCGAGTCGGAGGTGATCATCCCCGCCGGGCTGGCCTGCGTGACCGCGTACTGCACGTTCGGGCTGGCGTTCGGCTGGGCGCCGCTGTTCACCCTGCCCGACGCGGTGGTGCAGTCGCTCACCTTCACCGACCCGCTGCAGCTGGGCGCTTATCTGCTCCTGGCGCTGTTCATGGCGATCCTCGCCATGCTGTACACGCGCACCTTCTACGGACTGACACACTGGCTGCACCGGCTGCCGGTGGCGCCGAAGCTGCGGCCGGCGGTCGGCGCGCTGCTGACCGGCGGGGTCGGCGTCGGCCTGTACGCCCTGCTGGGCGGCGACAGCCGGGTGCTGGCGGTGCTGTCGTTCGGCTACGGGGCGCTGCAGGATGCGCTGGCGGCGCCGCCGGGGACGCAGGCGACGCTGTCGCTCGCGCTGGTGCTGCTGCTGGTGGCGGTGGGCAAGATCGTCACGACCGGGTTGACGATCGGCAGCGGCGGGTCGGGCGGGGTGTTCGGGCCGTCGATGGTGATCGGCGGCTGCGGCGGCGGGGCGCTGGGGATCGTGCTGCACCACCTGTGGCCGCCGCTGGTGCCGCACCCGGCCACGTTCGTCGTCGTCGGCATGGCCGGGTTCTTCGCCGCTGCCGCCAAGACACCCTTCTCGACGCTGGTGATGGTCGGCGAGCTGACCGGCAATTACAACCTGCTGCTGCCGGCGCTGTGGGTCTGCCTGCTCGCGTTCCTGCTTTCCGACGAACAGTCGATCTACTCGTCGCAGGTGGAGAACCGCTCCCGTTCGCCGGCGCACCAGGGCAGCTACGTCCGCGAGGTGCTGGCCGGGCTGACCGTCCGACACCTCCTCCCACCGACGCCGGTCGTCGATCTGCTGCGGCCGGGCGACCGACTGCCGGAGGTGGCGAAGCGGCTGAGTGAAACACCCTATCTCGCGTTGCCGGTGGCCGACTCCGACGGCCGGTTGCTCGGCGTGGTGGGAGTGGAGGAGGTGATGCTGGCGGCCCAGCTGCCGGGCGTCCGCGAGTACCTGGTGGCGACCGACCTGATGCAGAGTGGGGTGACGCCGCTGATCGCGGACGACGGCATCGACCGGGCCCTGGAGCTGTTCGTCGCCAGTGGGCTGATGGCGCTGCCGGTCGTGACCGGGGCGGACGACCGCCGCATCGTCGGCCTGGTCAAGCGCGCCGACGTGTCCACCCTTTACCTGCGGCATGTCCACGCCCCGTCCGCCTGACGCTGCCGAACCGGCGGACCGACGACGGCAAGCCGATCCTCCCAGGTGGTCCCGGCGTGAGCCTTCTCCGCTCCCCTTTCGACTGCACCGATCTTGCCGGTTGTTCCAATTCTAACGATGGGGTCGGGTCGCGGAGGGCGAGGCAAACACATGCCGCCGGCAACCTGGGACAGGCGGAGAAGGGAGCGAACGACGCTCGGCATGTGCCTCCTGGCCGCACTGCTGGCTGCCAGCGTCCGCGCCGACGCGCCGCCGGACCTGCCGCTCTATCTCGGTCCCTCCGGTCGGTCCTCGTCCTGATGGGTGCGGATAAGGCGATCCGCTTGTATTCTATCCCCCTCCGGGGGGCTATCCACTTGCGGGGCCGGCACCGTTGCGGGCGGACGATTGGCGGCATAAGATCCCTTCGCCGCGGCGGGTGCGGGAAGAGGCGAACGGGAGAAACGGCCGTGAGTCAGGCGACGTGGGGGCGGTGGGGGCTGATCGTGGGGCTGTCGCTGCTGGCGGGCGCGCCGGTGGCGGCGGACCCGGCGGAGGACGCGGTGCGGGCCACCTGCCGCATCACCCGCGGGCCGGTGTCGGGGACGGCGTTCTTCGTCGCGGTCGATGGCGCGGACGGCCGCAAAACGCTGCTGGTGACGGCGGCGCATGTGCTCGAACAGCTGAAGGGGCCGGACGCCGTGCTGGTGCTGCGCGCGACTGACCGCGACGGCAACCCGGTCCGCCGCGAGGTGCCAGTGCCGCTGGTCGACGGCAAGCGGCCGCGCTGGGTGCGGCACGCCGAGGTGGACGTGGCGGCGCTGCCGGTGACGTTGCCGGACGGCGTGGACGTGAAGCCACTGCCGTACCGGCAGATCGCCGACGCGAAAGGGGCGGCGGAGCGCAGGCCGCGCGTGGGGCAGGACGTGTACATCCCGTGTTACCCGGCGCAGCTGGAGGCGAACCCGGCCGGCTGGCCAGTGCTGCGCAAGGGGGCGATCGCCTCGTACCCGCTCACTCCGCTGACGGCGGCGCGGACGTTCCTCGTCGATTACTCGCACTTCGGCGGCGAGAGCGGGGCGCCGGTGGTGGCGGCCGACGGCAAGGAGCCGATGCTGGTCGGCGTGGTGTTCGCGATGCAGCGGCAAACGACCAAAACGACGTCGCCGTTCGAGGACGCGTGGTCCACACCCCGCTCGGCCTGGCGGTGGCGGTGCAGGCACCGTTCGTCCGCGACGTCATCGATCGATTGCTCAAGAAGTAACGGCGGGGCCGGTGATGCTGCGAGTCGTCGCCGGTTGTACTGGCGAGGCGAGCGGGAGCGGGTGGGGAGTGGGGAGGAATCCCTCCCCTCAGGCCCCTCCCCAGTGCCCCGAGTCAGCGCGTGAGGCGCGACGTCGCGCCCCTACCAGGCAACTCCCTCGGAGGCCCTCACGGGACCCCGCTCGCCAACAGCCCTCACCCGTCAATCAGCCCACACGCCCGTGCGGTCGATTCGATCTCCAGCTGATGCACGCTTCGGCCGTTCTCGTCGGTCCAGTGCGGGAAGAAGTCGCCAAAGGCGTTCACCTCTAGCAGATAGTGCCGCAGATAGCCGGCCTCGAACAGCGGGTCGATGCCGACCATCGACGATCGGTAAAGTCGGGAAGCCTCGGCACAGTGGTCCAGCCCGTCCAGCCAGGCGCGGGTCGGGATCGCCGCACGACACCGCGCCGGGTCCGCGCTTGGCCCCCAGGTGCAGGTTGGTCATCGGTCCGCTCGACAGGCGGAACACGGTACACGCCGGCCGACCGCGGATCATCACCACGCGCGTCGAAGTTCTGCTCGTCCACCTGTGCCATCGGGATACCGCGGCGCACGCGGCCTCGCGGAGCAGGAACGCCAACGTGGCGTCGAGTGGTTCGCCCTGCAATCGCAACAATCTGCGAGTGCTGTAATACTCGCCGTCGATCCGCGTCAGGGTGCTGACCGCCCACGGCTGCCGCGCCGGGTGCAGCACGGCGATGGCCGACGCCGACGAGCCGGTGTTCAGCTTGACGTAGGCGGTGGGGAACCGCTGGCCGCGGACGGCGTCGATCAGCTCGGCCGGCGTCGCGGGCGGGGGCAACGACGGCGGGACGGGAATGCCGGCGGCCGACAGGCGAGATGCGGTGGCATGCTTGTCGAACAACTCCGCCACCTCCAGCGGGCAGGCGGTCGGTAGCAGGTGCGGCCGCGCGCGTCGAATGAACGCCGCAACCCACGGAGGACGCGGCAGAAGCCGGCGTGGAACAGCCCCGGCCGCAGTCGGCCCTTGCGGTAGTCGAGCCGCAGCCAGTCGGTGTCGTCGTCCGCGGGCCGCGCGCCCCCGGCGGCGAGCAGCAATTGCGTCACCGGCCAGTCGCGGCCGGGCGACTCCAGGCGCTCCACCGCCGGCCGATCGAACGCCGGCATGTCGTCGAAGTTGCCGTCGCACTCGACGACCATCGCCCACGGCACCACGGTGACGTCCGGTTCGACGCCGCGGCCGCGCCAGAAGGCGATCAGGTCGCGCTCGTAGGCTTTCCAGCGCAGACTATCGGGATTGGCAATGGCGACGTAACGCGGCACGGCCACGGGTCACTCGATGTCGCCGGCGTACAGGTATTCCCGATCGTTCCACTCGTCGCCGCTGATTCGCCACTGGTTATTCGCCAGCAGTTTCACCCCGGTTGCCTGCAGCGCCTGCACACCGGCGTCGGTCATCGCGTTGTGCGACAGGTCGAGGTGGTCCAGGTACCGCACGTCAGGGCAGGCGGCGAGCAGACGGGCGCCTTCGTCGGTGACACAGCCATGTCGCAGATCAAGGTATTTGAGGCGTTTGAGGATCCCTGATGTGATGATCTCGCGGATGCCGTCGTCGCCAGCGTCGCACAGCCGCAGCCGCAGATGGGTGAGCGACCGCAGCTCGGGCGAACGAACGATCGCCTGGACGTGCTGCTGGCGGATCGACGGATCTTCCTCCAGCGCGTGCGGGTGGCAGAGCAGGTGCGTCAGGTTGCCGAGCGACGGGTTCTTGGCCAGCCGGCCGAGCGGATAGGCGAGGGTGTGGTACACCAGCAGCACGCGCAGTCGATGCAGGGTGCGGAGCGAGAATAGCTGGTCGGCGTCGAGGTTGTGGGCGAGCAGGTACAGCTCCTCCAGCTTCGGCATCGCCTTGATCACGCCGACCACCCCGTCGGCGGAGTTGTGGCAGTTGAACCCCTCGTCGTCGGGGTCGTTGTCCATGCTGCCCAGCTCGCCGAGGACGAACTCGCGGACGTTGGTCAGGTACGGGCAGCGGATGAGCGGATACAGCTGCGGGTTCTCGCTGTCTTCGGGGATGTCGTCGCCCATCTCATACTCGCCCGGCTCCTGATAGGCCGACTCGCGGAGCACCAGCCGGCGGAGCAGCCGCGCCTCGGGTGAGCGAGTCAGGGTGCGGGTGAACTCGACGTCGAAGTTGTTCACGTCGATCGTGTGCAGCCAGCCGCGCGCGAACGTGTGCTGCACCTCCATTCGCCGCCACTCGTACTGGCTGTCGCCCTTGTTCTCGCCGCTCAGGTACGGCGCCAGGTCGCCGGCCCAGTCGCGCAGGTGGGCGTCGAGGAGTTCTTTTTCGCGTGCTTGCAGCCGTTTGCGCTCGTCGGGTGAGCGAGCCGGGTCTTCGAGCGCCAGCTGCACCTGAATGAACTCGCCGCGCGGGTCGCCGTGGTCGCTCAGGTAGTCGGCGTAGGCCATGTGCGACGCCAGGTCGTCGGGGTTCTCGACGATCGCCTGTTCCAGCGACTCGCGCAGCGACGCGGGCGCCTTCGGCGCCGTCGGCGTGGTTTCGCGATACCCCTTCTTGACCTTCTCGGCGACGAGCTTGTCGTACTCTTTTTGCGCCTTTGCCGGATCGGAAAACGTCTTCTCCTGCGTCTGCCGGCGGTGCCGATGCGGCCGTAGGTGACGGTAAAAACGCGTGCCGTGCAGGTCGATGTTCCAGAACTTTGCCGAGGCGTCGCTGAACTCGAACGTCCGCAGTCCGCCCGACGCCGCCAGTGGCTGGGCGCCGGCGGTGCCGGGCAGGGGTAGCCGGTGGAGTAGGCACTGCGGCGGGCGCCGGCACCGACGCGAACGCCGCCTCGTTCGCTGGCGTCGGCCGACGGAGCCCGGCGGCGGGGGAGGCGGCGGCGAGGGGTGGCGGTGGCGCGCGGCGGAGCGGCCGGTTTCGCCGCGGCGGGGGCCGGCGCACCTGGAGACGGGCGTGGGGAGGAGTGCCCTCCCCCTCCCCGCGGTCGTTTCGACGTACCCTTTCGCCTTGGAGTTTCTCGGCGACGAGTTTGTCGTGCTCCTTGCGGGCGGCCGCCGCGTCGGCGAACTCCTCTCCTGCGTCTGTCCGTTGGTGCCGATCTTGCCGAACTGCAGGTAAACTGCCGCCCTTGCAGGTCGATGTTCCAGAACTTGTTCGACTTGGCGTCGGTGAAGGTGAACGTGCGCATCACCTCCGTTGGACATAAATAAGGTATTACTCCGTCAAGTAAGAGGGGTCGTCCCTCGCACTCCTCACCAACCCTCTCCAGCGCCGCATCCTACTCCCACCTTGCTTGGCCGAGGCAAGGTTCGCAGCGAATCGCGTCGGCTTCGGCCGGTCGACCACGCCGAGCAGTGCCTCGCCGGCGGCGAACCGGCGGACGTTCTCGCGGTAGAACCGCATGCCGCTGCTGCGCGTCGGGCGACGGCCCGCCGGTGTGGGCGATGAGCAGCACTCGCGATTGCTTCCGCAGCGGGTGATCCGCCGCCAGCGGGCCGACGTCGGTGGTGTCCAGCCCGACGCCACGCGGCCCAGCGCCGGCGGCCAGCACCTCCGCCAGCCGCGTCGAGGTCGACGAGCGGAGTGCCGCATTGACGAAAACGCGGTTCGTTTCATCGCTTCAACTCGGCCGCCGATCAGCCCGCGGTGCTTCGCGTAGGCGGCAGGGCGACGACGACCACGTCGGCCTCCGGCAGCCGCTCACGCAGCCGCGCCAGCTTCTCCAGTCCCGGCCACCGCCGCCGGTCGCTCGGTCGCCTCGTCGTCGAGGGCGAGCACGCGCATGCCGAACGCCTGCCCCCGCCGCGCCACCTGCTCGCCGGCACCGCCCAGCCCGACCACCAGGAGCGTCTTGCCACGCAGTTCGACCGGCGGCGTCTTCGTCTTGCCGAGCAGGTTCCGCGTCAGGCCGAGCAGCAGGGCGAACGTGGCGTCGGCCACCTGCGGCGCGTTCACCCGGTCGCTGGCAGTCACCGTCACGTCCCGTCCATTCAATGCGCCCAGCAGCTCCGGCGTCACGCCGCCCGGCGCCGCCTGCACCCAGCGCAACCGCTTGCCGGCGGCGACCACTTCCGGGGTGACGTGGCCGAGCACCGCGTCGGCATCTTCGACCAGCCGCCGCCTCCTCGGCCGACCGCGCCGGCACGAACTCGATCTCCGGGCGCCGCCCGCTTCAGCCCGGTCAGCTGCGCCGGCGTCAGCCCGGCGGGCACGACGACCCGCTTCGGCTTCGTCCATCGGCGTGTCCTTGGTCGGCGACGGGCCGGCGGTGATGCCCAGGTCGTACTCGAAGTCCCACGGCCACCAATCCGAGATACTCATTGTAGACGTGCCGCACATTGTCCGCCGCCGGGGTGACCGTTGTCCACTCCTTGTACCACGGCAGGTCGACCGCCTTGACGATGTCCTCGACATCCTTCCCCGCGTCGATCCCCTTCTTGACCAGCTGCCGCAACTCGACGAAGTACCGCTTCTGCTTCGCCAGCAGCTCCGGCCCCTCGGGCAGCCCGTGACCGGGGATGACCAGCTTCGGGTTGAGCGCCTGCATCTTCTCCAGGCAGCGCACCCACGAGGCGGAGCTGGAGTGACCCATGTAGTTGTACGGCCCGTTGACGCAGGCATCGCCGGTGCAGAGGATGCGGTGCTTCGGCAGCCAGGCGACGGCGTCGCCGATGGTGTGCGAGTGGCCCAGGTAGAGGAATTCGACCCGTTGCGTGCCGTCGTCGAGGACCAGCCGATCGTCGAACACCAGCGACGGCTGCTTGAGGACGGTGGCGGCGACGTCCTTGCGGGCGGTCGGCCCCTTGCCGGCGGCGGCGAACTCGGCCGGCCCGGTCAACCGCAGCAGGCGGGCGCAATTCCGCTGCGCCACGACGGTGGCGCCGGCCCTGGCCCAGACGACGTTGCCCCAGGCGTGGTCGCCGTGATGGTGGGTGTCGAGAACATAGCGGATCGGTTTATTGGTCGTTTTGCGGATGGCGGCGATCACGTCGCCGGCTTCCTTGGGGAAGTTGGCGTCAATGACGACGACGTGGTCCTCGAACACCACCCAGGCGTGATTACTACCGCCGAAGATGCTCATGTCGGTCGGGCTGATCGACGAGTAGCGGAAGAACACGCCGGGGGCGACCTCGCGGACCTCGCCGAACTTCATCGGCGTTTCGGCGCGACCGATCGGGGAGAGGGCAAGGACAACAACGAGGGCAAGGCATTGGCGCATGGCGGGTCCCGCAGGTCGGAGGAGGAAAGCAATGCGGGCCACTGTACGTCAGCGATCGGCGGGATGCAACCGTCCGGCGGCGCGGGAAAACGCCACCTTTCGCTTTTGGATCTTGACGTCCTCTTGCGCTCGGTTAAAGTTGAGGGCAATCATCCTACCCCGTGCCCGCCCGCCCGCCGCAGTCAACGAACCTCTTACTAAGAAGAAGGTCAGCCGTGAAGAAGGTTGCGTGCCGGATCACCCGGCCCCTCGTGGCCATCGTCTGTCTGGTCTCGTGTGTGGTCTGGGCGGTGAACGCCGCCCCGCCCGCCGCCGCTCCAGGTAAGGGGGCCGCCGCGGCGGGCGTGGAGAAGGCGCGGGAGCAGGCGAAGTTGCTGCACACCGTCTACGCCGCCACGCTGGACACCATGCATCACCACTATTTCCGCCGCGACCGCGCGGTCGTGCCGTCGCGGGCAATGGAGGACATTTTTGAGGAGGTGGAGCGGGACTACAAGGTGAAGGCGAAGTGGATCTCGGTGAACACCCGGGCCATGAGCACGCATCACGAGCCGGAGGGTACCTTCGAGAAGGAAGCCGCCCGGGTGCTGGGGGAGGGGAAGGCAGAATACGAGGCGGTGGAAGACGGCGTGTACCGGCGTGCCGGGGCCATCCCGCTGGCAGCCAGCTGCATTGCCTGCCATGTCGGCCTGTTCGCCAAGGAGACGAAAACGCCGCGCGTTTCCGCGCTGGTGATCAGCGTGCCGCTGCCGAAGAAATGACCGAGGAGGCTGGCGTCAGAACGAACCGCCGACCGACGACGGCAGTGTGTGAAGCAGGGTTGACAGCGATCGGTCGGCTGCTAAAATCATGCGTGTTGGGGCTGTGGCGCAGCTGGGAGCGCGCTTGAATGGCATTCAAGAGGTCAGGGGTTCGAACCCCCTCAGCTCCACTCGACATATCAGTTAGACTTACCCTCGGCGCTCTACCCGCCGGGGGGGGTGTAACGGGCCAGCCGGGGTCAGAGCCGGTTGGCCTGTATGGCATTCTGGAGTAAACTCCCGCGCCGGGAGCGGACGCCATGTCCGCAGACGAGCAGAACAATCTCGCCGCGACTGGGACGGAGGGAAGGGCGCCAGTCTGGTTTGCACAGAGTTTCCCCAGACGCCCGCCCCTTCGTTGCATCTGGTGTCACAACCGGAGAGTGACAGGTCGGTCAGCGACAAAGGGGATGCGTTACCGCAACCCCTTGTCCCGTCGCCGGTTGTCACGCCCCGTCACCGCATGTCACCAGTGCCGAAGGTGGGACTCGAACCCACACGCCCTTGCGGACATCAGATTTTGAGCTACAAGACCTGTCCTTTTTCACTTAGAAAAGTGCCATTTGACGGTCAAAGGGTACTGCACAGGCACGGAGTTAA
>JAXMAU010000011.1:0-135571 GCA_046350215.1 Gemmataceae bacterium
CGAACCCGCGGCAGCGCATCGCCTGGGCGACTCGCTCGGCCCGGTCGTGGCCGCGGACGAGCAGCGTGCCGGTGGCGGCGCTGACGGTGTGGTAGCTGTGCAGGTCGGCCCGGTTGCGGAATCCGCGGACGCGCAGCGCCACGCGCAGCCGTCCGAACTCCGCCGCCAGCAGGAACAGGTAGCGATACGCGAGCAGCGCCACCTGCACCAGCACCGACGGCACGCGCAGCGCCCGGGCCGCCTTGAGCGTCTCCTCGAGCGGAGCGGTGACGAGCAGCACCGCCGTGAGCGTGTACAGCGCCGCCGCCTTGGCGAGAAACAGGCCGACGAAGCACGCACTGTCCGCCCATCCGTCGCGTGACAGCAGCGGTAGCGGCAAGGCGAACAGCGCCGCCCCGGTCGCCACGACCAGCAGCCCATCGCGATACCACCGCCACGGCATCGCCGCGCGCCACGCCAGCAGCAGGCTCAGCGCGAGTGCCGCACCCGCCGCCGGCAGCGTCCGCACGACCGCCGTTCCCACCAGCAGCGCAACCACCCCTGCCAACCGCCAGCGCGGATCGAGCCGGGCGACGGCGGAGTCAGCGAGCGGCGGCGGGGAGACGCGAACCAGCATGACGCGGCCTCGGGTAAACGACTCCCCCAAGCATAGCGATCGCCCTGATCCCCGCCCACATGCCCTTTCCCTTCGGAGCGGCCCCCCTCGGGCACCGCGGGAGTGGCCCACCTGCCTACCCCCTCTCTGATCCTGTCCTGTCTTCCTTTCTGCTCTTTCTTTGTGCTCTTTGTGCCCTTTGTGGTTCCCCTCTTCTCATCTCTCCGCGGGAGGATAGAATCGGTCGAACCAGCCTCTTCCACACCGGGATGTGACCGCCGATGCTCTGGGCGACCTATTTGCAGCAGCTCGATCCGCTGGCCGGCAAGTGCGCCGGCTCGGTGATCGTGTCCACTTTCTTCGCCTCGCTGCCGGTGCTGGTGCTGTTCTACCTGCTGGTGCCGCGCCGGTGGCTGGCACCGAAGGCCGGAGCCGCCGCCGCCGCCGTCGCGCTGCTGGTCGCCGTCGTCGTCTATGGCATGTCACCGCTGATGGCCGGGATGGCGTTTGTCCACGGAGCGGCGTTCGGCCTGCTGCCGGTCGGCTGGACGATCTTCAATGCGATGCTGCTGTACAACGTGACGGTGCAGAGCGGCAAGTTCGACCTGGTCCGCCGCTCGGTGGCCGGGCTGTCGGCCGATGCTCGCATCCAGGCGATCCTGATCGCGTTCTCGTTCGGCGCCTTCCTCGAAGGGGCGGCCGGCGGCGGTACGCCGGTGGCGATCTGCGGCGCGATCATGGTCGGCCTGGGTTTCAACCCCTTCCTCGCCGCCGTGCTGTGCCTGATCGCCAACACCTCGCCGGTGGCCTACGGCGGGCTGGGCACGCCGCTAATCGTGCTCAGCGGCGTGACCGACATCGACACGAAAACGCTGTCGGTGATGGCCGGGCACCAGCTGCCGCTGCTGTCGCTGTTCGTGCCGCTCTACATGATCCGCTGCATGTGCAACTGGCGGCAGACGTTCGAGGTGTGGCCGGCGCTGCTGGTGGCCGGCGGGTCGTTCGCCATCTTCCAGTACTTCTTCGCCACCAGTCATCTGTGGATCGACAACCTGGTGCTGTACCCGATGACCGACATCGGCGGCGGTATCTTCTCGCTGGTGGTGACGGCGTTGTTCCTGCGAGTGTGGAAACCACGCACCGAGTTGATCCTGACCCCCGCCGAGGAGCCAGCCGCCCCGCCCGCGCCGATCGAGGGCCACGGCGGGCACGACGCCGAGGCCGAGGCAGCGCAGGCGCTGCTCGACGAGCCGCGGCCAGCCGGTGCGGCGGCGCCGCTGACGGTGTGGAACGTCACGATGGCGTGGATGCCGTTCGTGCTGATGTCGATCGCCCTGCTGCTGACCGGGCTGGTGCGGCAGCGCGAGCCGGGTTCGCCAGGCAAGCCGTTTGTGACCGTCGCCGGCGTGCAGACGAACTACCTGATGCCGATCCCGTTTCTCCACGAAGAAGTGGAACGCGATCCGCGGCTGCGGGCCGAGGGGAAGTCCGTCGAGCGGGAGAAGGCGCTGTTCAACTTCGCCTGGCTGACGGCGCCGGGGACCGCCGTGTTCCTGGCCGCGCTGGCGTCGATGGTGATGTTGCGGATGAGGCCCGGCGACATCCTGGCGGTGTTCCGCCGCACCTGTGTGCAGATGAAGATCCCGATCCCGACGATCGCCTTCATGCTCGGGCTGAGTTACGTCACCCGCTACGCCGGGATGGACGCCACTCTCGGGCTGGCGTTCGCGTCCACTGGCCTGCTGTACCCGTTCTTCGCCCCGCTGCTCGGCTGGCTGGGCGTGTTCCTTACCGGCACCGACGCCGGCAGTAACGCCTTATTCGGCAGCTTGCAGCAGATCACCGCGACCGAGATCCACAAGGCCGGGGCGATGAGCGGACTGGATCTGGGCCAGGCGCAGGTGCTGATCTGCACGTCGAACTCGACCGGCGGGGTGATGGGCAAGATGATCGACGCCCAGAGCATCGTGGTGGCGACAGCGGCGACGCACCAGCTGGGCCGCGAGGCGGACATCTTCAAGGCGGTGGTGTGGCACAGCATCCTCCTGGCCTGCGTGGTCGGCCTGATCACGCTGCTCCAGGCGTATGTCGCCCCGTTTACCGGGCTTGTGCCGCACCCCTGATTCGCCACGGCTGCCTGGTGTCGCGGCTCGGGGACGGGGCCGGTCGGAGCGAGGCCGCATGCCCACGCAAGCGTGGGTATGGCACCCACCGGCACTCGCAGGGCGGACGTTGAGGATACACCTCGACCCCTTCCGAGTGCCATGGCCACGCTTCGTGGCCATGTGATGCGGAGACATCTCCTCCGACGGGGCCGGTCGGAGCGAGGCCGCATGCCCACGCAAGCGTGGGCATGGCACAGAGAACGCCCGTCGGAGAAGGATGGGCCACACCCGCACGGCTGGCAACGCGCACACCCCCGAATGGCCGATTCGCGTTGTCCTGGCGAGCGAAGGTGCGTATACCCCCGTCGCGGCCGGCGTTCCCGGTCCGGCCGCGAGAGGACCCGCATGCCCCGTCCCATTCAATACGCCGGCCCACTCGCCGTCGGCGCGGTGCTCTGTCTCACCCTGACCGTCGGCGCCCGTCGCCCCCGCGCCAACCGAAACCGCCCCCGTCGAGTCGCCGCGCACGGTGTCGGTGACGTATCCGGTGGCCGACCTGGTCGTCCCGCTCCCCGATGGGGGCCGGCAGGACCGACGCAAGACCGTCGAGAAACAGCTCATCAAGATCATCCAGGCGCACGTCGCCCCGGAAAGCTGGGCGGGCCGCGGTGGGGTTGGGACGATCGACTACTACCCGGTCGGGATGGCGCTGCTGGTGCGGCGCACCCCGGCCGTCCACGAGCAGATTCACGAACTGCTCGCCGCCCTCCGCCGGCTGCAGGATGTGCAGGTGACGGTCGAGATGCGGATCGTCTCCTTACCGACGGACCTGCTCCAGCAGCTCGGCTTCATGGCCGGCGAGCAGCTGACGCAACCCGGGACGATCGTGCTCGACGACACCCAGCTGACCATGCTGCTGCAGGCGGTGCAGGGGGATCGGCGGACGAACATCCCGGCGGCGCCGAAGATGACGATGTTCAACGGCCAGCGGGCGACCCTCGAGCTGACGGAGCAGCAGTCGTACGTCACCGGCGTGACCTGGGAGCAGCGAGACGACAAAAAGGTGCCACACCCGCAGGTGCGGCCGGTGTGTACCGGGATGCGGCTGTCGGTGCTGCCGCTGGTGGCTGCCGACGGGCGCACGGTCAAGCTGCAGATGGCGGTCGAGCTGCAGCGAGCGGCCGACGGCCAGCCGGCGGTCCGCGATGTCGAGCCGGTCGGCGAGGTGACGGTGCCGGCGCCGCCGCGCGGGCGCGAGTGGGCGGTCGAGACGACGGTCAAGCTGACCGACGGGGCCACCGCGGCGCTGACCGGGTGGACGCGGCACCGCGAGGTGCGCCGCGAAATCGCGCCGCCGATTCTGAGCAGGATTCCGTACCTGTCCCGGCTGTTCGTCAACGTCGGCATCGGCCGCGAAAGCGAGCAGGTGCTGGTGCTGGTGACGCCGCGGGTGATCGTGCGGCAGGAGACGACCGAACCGGCGGCCGAGAACGCCGCGCCCGCGCCCTCCGCTGAGGAAGGCGAGGCGGCGCCGGCCGAGCAGCCAGTCGAGAAGCCAGTGCCTAACCCGCCGGGTCCGCCGGAGAAGGAAGGGGCGGCGCCGGCCGAACCGCCGACTTTTCACATCGGTAAGCGCGAGTTCGAGCTGACTTACGAGATCGCGAATGTCGGCCCCTGTGGGGTGCGGGCGGTGCAGTTGTGGTGGACTCGGGACGGCGGGGCGTGGAAGCGCTATCCCGACGAGATCCGGCCGACGGGGAAGTTGCCGGTGATCGCCCGCGAGCCGGGCCGCTACGGGTTCCGGCTGACGCCGCACGACTTCGCCTGTGCGGCGACCAGGGCGCCGGCCGACGACCAGCCGCCGCAGGTCTGGGTGGTGGTCGACACCACCCCGCCGACCGTCGCCGTCGACCCGCCGCATGTGGACGGCGATCACGTCGTCTTCGCGTGGACCAGCACCGACGACCATCTGGCCGATCGGCCGGTGCGGCTGGTGTGGGGATCCACCGCCGACGGTCCGTGGCACGCGATCGCCGCCGACCTGCCGGCCGCTGGCCAGTACGCCGCCGCCGCCCGCGATCTGCCGCCGCAGTTCTACCTGCGGGCCGAGGCGGTCGACCGTGCCGGCAACCACGCTGCGGCCACGCTGCCCGAACCCGTCACCCTCGACGGGCGGGTGCCGGTCATTCGTGGCGTCGGCGTTCGCGCCGGCAATTGAACGAGTAAGGCATTACCGACTCGTCGCCGGTTCGGCTGCCTGCCGGTCCGCCAGCACGCCCGGCGCCGCGGTGTGCCGGTGGTCACGGGCGCGGTAGACACCAAAGTCATTGAACCAGAACCGTTTCGCGATCCGGTAGAGCAGGTTCTTCTCCGGCACCTCGTGTTCTGGGTTGTACTGCGACGTCCGCACCGTCAGCCGCTCCAACTCGGCCATCGCCGTCTGCCGCACCGTCGAGTCGCGCGCCCCGTGCTTCTCCACTAGCGCTTTCAGCAGGTCGGGCCGCTCCAGCACGATACAGCCGCGCGTGGTCGACGACGCCAGTTCGCGGAATTCGCGGAGGAACGGCGACTGCGCGAACTTCTCCCGCAGCGAGCGCGGGTCATCGGCGGTGGCGTGGATCGAATCGCGGCTGAACTGGATGATCGGACACGGCTCGATGTCGCCCCACGGGTTGATGTGGTTGGTGATCCCGGTTGCCGCCGGGCACAGCGCCTGTCCCTCGCCGTCGTGATAGGCATCGACCAGGATGATCGGCTTCTTCGCGCGCATCGCGACGACGAATTTGCGGATCCGTAATTGCTGCTCCGGCGTTAGACACAGGTCGGGACAGGCGTCCGGTCCCATCGGCCGATAGACGTGGAACCAGGCATAGAGTACGCCCATGTCGATCAGCTGGTCGAGCCACCGTTCGGACAGCAGGTCGTCGATATTGGTGCGGCACACGCTGGTGCAGACGCCGGTCATCACCTTCTGATCGAGGCAGTTCTTCAGCCCCTGCATCGTCCGCGAGAACACGTTGGCGCGCCCGCGCCGCACGTCGCTGACGACCTCGTTCCCCTCGACAGAGACGAGCGGGGTGACGTTGCCCATCCGCCGCAGCCGCTTCGCCACCTCGGGGGTGATAAGCTGGCCGTTGGTGAACACCTGGAAGTAGGCTTCGGGGTGCCGCTCCAGCATGTCGAGCAGTTGCGGATGCATGAACGGCTCGCCGCCGACGATGCCGTAGAAGCTGTTGCCCATCGCGTTCGCTTCGCCGAGCAGCCGGTCGAACGCCTCCGGGGCAATCGTCTGCTGTTTGGCGGACACGTCCACCCAGCAGCCCTGGCAGCGCAGGTTACAGCTGTTGATGACGGAGATGTACAGGAATGGCGGAAACACCTCGCCGCGGCGCATGCGCGCCTTGTGCTTCTGCACCGAGCGCATTCCCTTCCAGCCCATGTTCCAGGCGAGTTTCCATAGCGCGCGCGGGTTCGTCCGGGTCAGCATCCGCCAGGCCAGGTGCAGGGTAGGGATCATCATCTTCGTCTTCGCCTTCGGCGCGTAGTCTGTAGTCTGCCACTCTCTCCTCCCAGGGTTTACACCCTGGGCTATTACCTACCGCCCCTTCGGGGCTAAGACGCTCCGAAGCCCCGAAGGGGCGACAGCCAATAGCCCAGGGTTTACACCCTGGGGAAAGGCTCAGTAGAAAGCATAACAGCCGGCGACGCGGTTGTCCCTTGCCAGCCGGGTGGAGCCGTGATTCGCCGAATGCGCCCAGGACGAAGCGCTGGGCGTCGTCCCACAGCGCGGCGGCTTTCGGCCAGTCGACGGCCATCACACGGACGGTGGCGGGCGTTTCGATCTGCGGCGGAAGATGCGTCGTTACCGCAGGGTTGAGCGGTATTTGCGCACTCGGCCCCTCGGCGAGTCGCGCTTCCGTCGCGGGAGCGAGCAGGTAGTCGAGCAATCGGCGTGCGCCGGCAAGGTTCGGACAGCCGCGCGGGATGCACAGGGTGTTCGGGATGAACAGCGTGCCCATCCGGTCGGGTCCGCCGGCGCGGTCGGGGAAGACGATCGCCACCGCGCGGCCGGCGCGCACCTCGATGATGGCGTCGTCGGTGTCGGTCAGGGCGACGGCGACGGGCTGGCCAGTCGGCGTTCGGCCTCGCGCCACCCATTCGGCCGCCTGCTTGTTCCCCGGCGCCAGCTGGACGCCGTTCTCCTTCAGGGAGGTGAGGAACGCCCTGGCGCGGTCGGCGCCCAGCACCTCGAACAGACAGGCGATGTGCGTCGCCGTCGTGCCGAACTGCGGCTTCGCCATGACGACCTGACGCCGATACCGCGGTTTGGTCAGGTCGAGAAGCGACTGGGGGCGGTCCTCGGCAGCGAGCAGACGGGTGTTCACCAGCAGGACACGGGCGCGGCTGGCGAAGGCGTACCACGTCGCGTCGTCCGCCCTGGCCCACGCCGGAAAGGCGGCCGCGGCCGGACACTCATAGGGCTGCAGTAACCCCTGCGCTTGCAGGCGGATCGTCGAGACGATCTCGTTGTTCCAGAACAGGTCGCAGCGCGGCCGGGCTTGTTCGGCGACGATCTCGCGGTACAGCCCGACCGACTTGTTCGCCTCGGTGTCGAACTTCGGCACCACCGGCAGCCCGGTTTGCGCCTCGAAGACCGCCAGCAGCGCGCGGGCGAACTCGCGGTCCTGGGCGCAGTACAGCACCACCCGCGGCGATCCGCCACAGCCGGAGAGCACTGCCGCCCCGCTCGTCGCCAGGGCGGAGAGAAACGATCGTCGCGTCGGAATCCGCATGGCTGGCCTCCGCGACCATTGTCTGCGGTTGGCCGCGACGAGGCAAGCCGACGGTCAGAGGCTCAGCACCGTCCCGCCCCAGGTCATCCCACCGCCGAACGCCACCAGCAGCAGGTGGTCGCCCGGACCGACCATTCGCCCGCGGCAGGCCTCGTCCAGCGCCACCGGCACGGAGGCGGCGGAGGTATTGCCGTAGCGGTCCAGGTTGACGATCACCCGGTCCGGCGGAATGGCCAGCTCGGGCAACGCGGCGTCGAGGATGCGCTGGTTCACCTGGTGCGGCACCAGGAAGACGCGGTCCCCGGTGGGAAACGACACCGAAGTGAGCATTTCCTGCACCAGCGCGATCAGACAGCGCACCGCGAACTTGAACACCTCGCGGCCGTTCAGCCAGATCGCCTTGGGGTGAGTCGCCGTCGGACCGTCCGACCCGGTCAGCGGCGGACCCTTGTCGGTGACGTGACTGGGCATCCAGATGAGGTCCGAGCGCTGCCCGTCGGAGAAGAGCCGCGACCAGCGGATACCGTAGTCCGTCTGCCCGGTGGCCGACAGAACCACCGCCCCGGCGCCGTCGCCGAACAGGATGCAGGTAGTGCGGTCGGTGTAGTCGACCGTTCGGCTGAGGACGTCGGCGCCGACCACCAGCACGTTTTCGCAGGTGCCGGTGGCGATGAACTGGCTGGCGATCGTCAGCCCCTGAACGAAGCCGGTGCAGGCGCCCGACACGTCGAACGCGCCGATCGGCCGGCAGCCGAGGGCACCCTGGACGCGGCAGGCGTTCGACGGCACCGACGACTCCGGCGTCACGGTGGCGAAGATGATCAGGTCGAGGTCGCGCGGCGACAACCCGGCGGCGGCCAGGGCGTGACGGCTGGCGGCAACGCCAAGTGACGCCGAGGTTTCCTCAGCGGAGGCGATCCGTCTTTCACGAATTCCGGTGCGGCTGTGAATCCACCCGTCGTCGGTGTTCAGCGAGGGTGGAAAGTCGCGGTTCCGCAGCACCCGGCTCGGCAGCGCCTGGCCGGTGCCGGCCAGGTAGGCGTGACGGAGCGCCGGTCCGGCCACAGTCGACCGGCCGGACGACAGAGAGATCGGCATACGCGCCTTCTTCCGCGAACGGGGAAAGTAATGACGCACGATCATACCGTTTCGCCCCAACCGAAAAAGCCCGATTTGCCCGCTCCTCCCCGTCCGTTCGGGCCGGTCATTGACGCATCGGGCGCAGCCGACTAGGATGCGCGCATCCCTCGAACTGGAGACTTTAGCACATGTCCCGCCACCTTCCCGATCGCCGCTCGCTCCTTCGCGCCGGTGCTGGCGCTACCCTGGTCGGTTCCACCTCGCTGCTGGCGGCCGCCGACGCCGTCTCCCGCAAGGGCGGCATCCGCCAATCTGTCTGTCGCTGGTGCTACGGGAGCATCCCGCTCGAAAAGCTGTGTCAGCGCGCCCGCGAGATCGGCTTCCAGTCGATCGAGCTGCTCGGCCCCGAGGAGGTGAAGGTCGTTCAGAAGTTCGGCCTCACCTGCGCCATGCTCGCCGGCGGCGGCAACATCGCCGACGGCTTCAACCGCACCGAGAACCACGACCGGCTGATCGCCGGGCTGAAGCGAGCCATCGAGTTCGCCGCCGCCCACAAGCTGCCCAACGTCATCTGCATGTCCGGCAACCGCCGCGGCATGGACGACGCCGACGGGCTGAAGAACTGCGCGGTCGGCCTGAAGCGCGTGGTCGGCTTTGCCGAGAAGCATGGCGTGACGCTGTGCATGGAAGGGCTGAATAGCCGCGTCGACCACAAGGACTACATGTACGACCGCACCGCCTGGGGCGTCGATCTGTGCAAGCAGGTCGGCTCGCCGCGTTTCAAGCTGCTCTACGACATCTACCACATGCAGATCATGGAAGGCGACGTGATCCGCACCCTCCGCGCCAACAAGGAGTACATCGGCCACTACCACACCGGCGGCAACCCCGGCCGGCACGAGATCGACGCCACTCAGGACCTGAACTACCCGGCAATCATGCGAGCGATCATCGAAACCGGCTACACCGGGTTCGTTGGTCAGGAGTTTCTCCCCACCCGCGATCCGCTGACGTCGCTCGCCGAGGCTTTTCGCATCTGCGACGTCTGACCGGACCGGCGGGGCAGGTGTGCAGGCCACCGAACGAGGAGACGCATGTCATGGATCGGACAGCGGCGGGGAAACACGGGCGGGACCAGACGCCCACGGCGGACGGGGCGGGTGTCCGGGCGGCGCTGGTCGGCCTGGCGGTCGGGTTCGTCGTTTGCGCGATCGTCAGCGGGGCGAACGCGCTGAGCCAGGGCAAGCCGCTGGCACAGGCGTGGCCGGACGTGGTGCTCACCTCGCTGGTCGCCGGCGCCGTGCTGGCGATTGGCGGCGCGATCGCCGGCCGCTACCTCGGGGCGATTGTCGGCGCCGTCCTCGGCATCGCCCCGGCGATTGTGGTGGCGACCACCTTTTTGCCGCAGGCCCAGCGGCTTAGTGTCACCGACGAGCCGGTGCCGAGCGGCGAGCCGTTCGCGCTGGCCGGGCCGACGCTGCAGGGCGGACCGCTGGACGTGAAGGACTACCGGGGCAAGGTGGTGCTGGTCGACTTCTGGGCGACGTGGTGCCTGCCGTGCGTGGGCGAGCTGCCGCACGTCCAGGCAGCGTATGACAAGTACCACGACCGCGGCTTCGAGGTGGTTGCCGTCAGCCTGGATGACTCCCGGCAGGAGCTGACCGCCTTCGTCCGCGACCGACAGCTGCCGTGGCCGCAGGTGTTCTTCGACGAGGAAGGCAAGCGGGGATGGGCGAACCCGCTGGCGAAGGAGCATGGCGTCGAGGGCATCCCCGCCACCTTCCTGCTCGACCGCGAGGGCCGCGTGATCGCCCGCGACCTGCGGGGGGCGATGCTGGAGCAGGTGGTGGAGCGCGCGCTGGAGCAGGACGGCCGGGCCTTTCGGGTGCAGCCGCGCGACGCGGCCCTGTTCCTGACCCTCGGGTCCGGGGCGACCATCGGCGCGCTGGCGGGCGCCTGGCTGCAGCGGCGCATGCGGGCGTCGGCCGCCGGCTGATCGCCGCCACGGGGCGAACCCGGACCGGCCGCCGGGTGTCCACCTGCTACCCGGGACCTCCTTGAATCTACATGGCGGAAGAAGGCGGTCCCGCGCGCCTCGTCGCCGGGGGGTGCCCGGTCGTGCGGGCGATGCCCGCTGCGGCGACCGGCCGGCTCGGTCGAGCGGAGCCGACGTGCCGGCTGTGCCGCGTGGGGGTGGGGCGGGTGCCGAAAAATGTCACCCCGCTGACACCGACCTCGGCGGGTGTGAGATAGAATGGAGGTGCAAGCCAACCACTGCTTCGCTCGTAGGAGGGTAGCGAGATGCTGGTCCTGAGTCGTAAACTCGGTGAGAAGATTTATATCGGCGACAACATCTGTATTACCGTTGTCGACATCGATCGCGGCAAGATCCGCCTGGGGATTGAGGCGCCGCGCGACGTTCCGATCTATCGTCAGGAATTGCTGCCTCTCAAGGGCGGCGAGCAAACCACGCAGAATCCGTCGGCGGTGAGCCGCTGACCCGCCGGGACCGATGGTCCCGGGGGGCGGCCGGTATCAGCAGGGTCGAGAGTGGGGTCGATCTGACGTCCGGCAGGGGTGGATGTGATTCGCGTATGGTTCGCCAGGCGACGGGTGCATCTGCTGGTCTTGATAGTCTTTACGATCGGTCGGACAGGGACGAAAGGTGACTCCATGCCGGTGGACCCGGCATGATGGATCGGTAGTGGCTGGCTTGACGATCGCAACTCGGTTGCCAGGCCCGGAGGGTTCGCCCCGATCCGGGCCTGTTTGCTTTTTCCGCTCCTCATCCCGCCCGCTTGGTCGATCCGACTGCCTCCAATGCCCGCAGCTTTTCCGCCAGCGCCCCATCTTTCGGCCGCAAGGTCGTCGCTTCCTTCAACGTCCGCACTGCCTCCGCCGTCCGGCCGGCGAGATGCAGGGCGTCGGCCAGGAAGGCGAGGACCTCGGCGTCCTTCCGGCCGGTCAGCGTGGCCGCCCGTTCCAGATCGGCGACCGCCGCCGGCTGGGCACGCTCCAGCCGCACCCGACCGCGGACCAGGTAGGCCGTCGCCCCGTCGGCGCCCAGCGCGATCGCCCGCTCGGCATCGGCCAGCGCCGCCGTCAGATGTCCGCGCTCCAGGGCGAGGCGGGCGCGGACAGCCAGGGCCGGCCCGCGCAGCGCGTCAAACGCCAGCGCCGGCTGAAGTAGCGTGGCCACGACGTCGGCCGGCAGATGCTCGGCCATCGCCAACTCGGCACACGCCACCGCCTCGGCTGCCCTGGTGACCGCTTCCTCCTTGCCTGGTTCCACACGAACGCCAGCGCGCAGCTTCTTTTTCCTCGCCAGCGCCGCTTGCCCTTTTTCCACCACCTGCCGTAACCGCGCCGACGGCATGGTCACCCGGCGCGCCCGGTCGATCGTCCGCTCCAGGTCACCCAGCTGTCCGGCGCGCAGCTGAGCCTCGATCCAGCCGGTCAGTACGACGTCGTCCGGGTCGGCCCGCTGCAGGTGGCGGACGGCCGCCGGATAATCGTTCCGGGCCAGCGCCACCAGGCCGAGGATGCGCTGCGCCTTTTCGTGGAAGCCGATATCGCGCGCCCGCCGCGCCAGTTCGGCTGCCTCGTCATGTCGTTTCATGACGAGATACGTCTCGGCGGCCAGCAGCAGGCCGTTCACGTCCCGGTCGACCTGCAGTGTGAATCGGCGCAGGTAGTCGAGCGCCGCCAGCTCGTCGCCGGAGGCGAGGCACAGGCGAACGAGCGACAGCAGCACGTCCTGGCTGGTCCGGTCGCGCTCCAGCGCCTTGCGGTAGACGGTGACCGCGTCGGCCGGCCGCTTCAGCTCCTCCAGCACCTGCCCGCGCAGCACCAGGAAGCGCAGACTGTCGGCGACCGCCGGATCGGCCCGTTCGGCCCGCTCCAGCTGCTCCAGCGCCGCCAGCAGCCGGTCCTGGCGGTAGTGGCTGCGGGCCAGCTGGTAGTGCGCCCGCGCCTGGGTCCGCGGCTCGCCGGTTTTCGTCAGCGGTTCGAGGAGGCGCGGGCGTCGTCCTGCTTGCCGCGGCTGATCAGGGTCGACGCCAGGTCGAGTCGGGCTTCGGTGCGGTCCGGCTGCTGTTTCACGAACTCGCTAGGGCCGATTCCTCGTCGGCGGGCGTGTCGGCGGCGCGGACGCGCAGCTCCAGCAGGTCGACGGCGAATGGGTGGTGGCGGCGGGCGGCGTCGAGGACGCGACGGGCGTCGGCGATGGCGGCCGGCCTGGAGGTAGATGCGGGCCAGCGCGGCAGCGACGGGGCGGTTGGCCGGGGTGGCGGTCAGCACCTTTTCCAGCCGGGGCGCGGCGGCGAGGTCCGTGGCCGGCCGCAACGTCACCCACACGCGATAGCGCGATTGACGTCGTCCTGAAAGGTCGGAACGCCTCCAGATCGGCGATCTCGACGCGGGTACGGTCCAGCCGGGTCGTGGAACGTCAGCTCGAGCGACCGTCCCTTCTCCCCGTCGTCCACGAAGCGGGAGCGGACGGAGAACGTGCCCCACGGCGAACGCAGTGTCCGGTCCCGCGGCGGGCCGTCAACCTGGTGCGTCGCCGGAGCATGGAAGCGGTAAACGTGCGTCGAGACGAACGCCGACGGCAGCTCCAGAGGAGTCTGCCGGTCGTGGTCGAACGTGTAGGCGAGCAGTTTGCCCCACACCCGGCTGTCGGTGACGTTGCCCTCCAGCTCGGTTTCGCCGGCGAAGTGGCCGGGAATCTCGAACTCCGAGGTGATCGTCACCGGCCGGTCGAAGTCGCCCAGCGCCTTCTCGTCGATGGTGAGTGCGAGCAGACGGGTACGGCTGATGGCGTCCTGCAGCTCGCCGGTGAGCAGCCGGCGGCGCTCGCCGGGCGGGGTTTCCAAATACAGGTCGCGCTGGGCCATCGCGGCGGCGCCATTCGAGATCACCGTCCGCCGGCACCGCGACCGGCCGTCCGACTCGACGGTGACGTTCGTGGTCGCGTCGGTGCGCGAATCGTCGGCCGTCGCCGCGGGGGTACGGACGAGCCGGAGCGTCCCCTTCTCGTCGGTCAGGTAGCAGAGACGGTCGCGGTCGTCGCGGGGCAGGAAGTCCCAGGCGGCGAGCGTGATGGTGGTGTCGATCCAGTGCGGCTTGCCGTCGATCGTCGCCAGCAAAATGGCGTGCGTGCCCCACGGCGAGGGCACGTCGGCGTGGATCTGGCCGTCGTCGCGCGTCCCGAGGGTGGCCAGCTCGACACGCACTCCGGCTTCGCGGAGCAGGACGGCGAGTAGCTGCGTGGTGTCCTTGCAATCGCCGAAGCGGTTGGCGAGCACCTGCGCCGGCGGGTGCGGAGTGTAGTCGTGCCGTTCGCCGGCGGACACATAGCGGATGTTGCGGCGGACCCAGTAGGTCAGTGCTCGCGCCTTCGCCGCCGGCGTGTTCAGCCCGGCTGTCACCCGATCGACGACGGCCCGGACGTCCGGCGTACACTGCCAGCACGGCCGGCGGAGCGCCTCCTT
Source organism: Gemmataceae bacterium (assembly GCA_046350215.1). GTDB lineage: Bacteria > Planctomycetota > Planctomycetia > Gemmatales > Gemmataceae > JAXMAU01. Next base: position 14,066 of record JAXMAU010000011.1, read on the forward strand.
CCACCGGCCGACCTGCGTCCAGTCGGTGAAGGTGGACAGAACCACCGTCGGCCGCAGCTCCTCGCGCGACGGTGAGATTCTCGTCGCGCGGCGGGCGAGGCAAGTGGGTCGTCCGCCATCGGTACGTCCGCTCGCCGTTCGCCTCGGTCACGTCCGGCGCGACGCGCCCGTGAACGGTCGCGTGTTTGAGCGTGCGCTCGCGGGGCAGGGTGACGCGCAGCTCGTCGACGGCGACGGGGTACTCGGCGTCGCCAAACGAATAGCGCTGAAAAAGCTGGCCGGCGTGCTCGGGGTTCTTGCCGCGGACGGTCCAGCGCACTTCGAGGACGTCGCCGACCTCCAGGCCGGGGAAGCTGATGATGAGCTGCTTCTCGGGGTCGTACACCTGGTAATCAGTGCCGACGTCGCGGAGGTGGACGTGCGCCGGCGCGACCGGCACCGTCTTGCCGGACGCCTTGTGAATCCGTGCCTCGTGCAGTGTCACCCGCTGGTACGACGGGGTGTAGGTGATGCCGCGGAACTCGCCGAGCCGCTCGACTCGCCTTGCGGCCATTGAGGCGGGTGACCTCGTGCGTCGTTGTCGCGACGGTGCCGTCCGGTTCGAGCCGGTGGGTGCATCCGGCATACAGGATGACGGCGACGGCGCTGTCGAGATAGTCGCGGGGCAGGGCGGCGAGCGCCTTCGCATCGTGGCGATAGGCGGCCGGCTCGCGGGCGGGAGCGCGGCTCAACCGGCCAGTCGGCGTCGCGCGCCGGCGAGGGCGGCGCCAGCAGCCCAGGGCGAGGACGGCGACGAGCGACGGCCGCGGCATGAGACGTCTCCTGTCAGTCACGGGCTGCCTCATTGTAGCCGAAGAAAGAACTCACCACAGAGTTGTCATGCCGCAAGGCGGCACCCTGAACCCATGAAAATGGGCGCCTATTAGTGAACAGATCATCAGATTGAGGGCGTATTTTCAGAGCAGGGGCACAGAGGAGAAGATAGGAAGGGTGTGTATCAGGGCTGTTGTTCGTGTAGAATGATGGGTGGATCGAGGGGCGGGAGGCGTCGAATGGAGATTCGCTTCTTTCTCGACCCCGAGAGCGGCCAACCCCACATCTATGATCACGGCGTAACCGAGGTCGAGGTCGCTGAAGTCATGCATGGCTCGGGAAGACCTGCCCGCCGCTAACAACGCGCGGATGAAACTGGGACAGACGCTGTCGGGTCGCTATCTTCAGGTCATTTACACCCCGGACGAAGACCCCGCCAGTGTCTTCGTCATTACCGCCTACGAGTTGCGGGGTAGAGCGAAAAGGCGTTCCGTCGCCGGCAACGGAGGAAACCACATTGAACGAGCAGAAGCTGCCCCGGGGTGGGACCAGGCCCGTATACGTGAGGTCATCGCCCACTACGAGAACCAGACGGAAGACGAGCAGTTGCGGAGATCGAGGCGGCGAGGGGCCCAGGGCGTCACCTTGATGGCGGTTCCTGATGACCTAGTGCCTGAAGTGCGAGCGCTGCTGCTCGCGCGGAAACGAACCGCCTGAACCGACAGGCTCTTCGCTCTGCCGGCCGCCCGCTGGCTGGGCGTCGACCCGCCCTATAATGGCCGGCATGACCTGGGACTTCACTGTACAGCTGGAACGATACGGGCCGGACCGCGAGGCGCGCCGTCGAGTGCGGCCGAGGCGTGGCAGTACTGCCGGTGGGTGGCGCACACGCACTACGAGAACTTCTCGGTGGCGTCGCTGCTGCTGCCGCGGCGGCTGCTGCGCCACTTCCACGCCGTCTACGCCTATTGCCGCTGGGCCGACGACCTGGCCGACGAGGCCGGCGACCCGGCGCGGGCGACGGCGCTTGCTGGCGTGGTGGCGTAAGCAATTACTTGCCTGCTACCGCGGCGAGGCGGCACCCGGTGTTCGTCGCGCTGGGGCAGACGATCCGCACCTTCGGCATCCCGCCGGAGCCGTTCCTGGCGCTGCTGGCGGCGTTCGAGCAGGACCAGCGGGTCCACTCCTACGCCACCTTCGACGACCTGCTCGGCTACTGCGTCAACTCCGCCAACCCGGTCGGCCGGCTGGTGCTGTACCTGCTCGAAGCGCACGACGACGCGCGGCGCCTGTCCGACGACATTTGCACGGCTGCACCGGCCAACTTCTGGCAGGACGTGGCCCGCGACCTCGACCTCGGTCGGGTGTACCTGCCAGTCGAGGACCGGGTCCGCTTCGGCTATCCCGACGACGACCTGCACGCGCGCGTGCTTACCCCGGCGTTCGCATCGCTGCTGCGGTTCGAGGTGGACCGTACCCGCGACCTGTTCTTCCGCGGCTATCCACTCGTCGACCTCGTCCCGGCCGAGGCGCGCGCCGACATCGAGCTGTTCATCGAGGGCGGACTGGCGATCCTGAAGAAGATCGAAAAAGTCGGTTACAACGTCCTCGACCGGCGGCCGGGCGCTGGCGAAGTGGGAGAAGGGCATGCTGGTGGCCGGCCCTGTGGCGGCGCGTCCGCGGGCTGGTGCAGGTTGGGTGACGGAGGGCCGGGCCGGATGGGGCGAGGAACGCCGAGCTGGTCGTATGCCTGGTGCGAGCGGCTGGCGCTGACGCGCCGCCGGCAATTTCTACCCGGCGTTCCGGCTGCTGCCGGGCGACCAGCGGCGGGGATGTGCGCTGTACGCCTTCTGCCGCGTCAGCGACGACCTCAGCGACGAGCCGGGCGAGCCGGCAGTCAAGCGGGCGGGCGCTGCTCGGCTGGCGGCACGCCCTTCACGCGCGCTGGAAGGCGACTACAGCCATCCGCTTCATCCGGCGTTGCACGACACCGTCCGCCGCTTCGCCGTCCCGGCGCGGCATCTGGAAGAGATCGTCGACGGGGTGTGCATGGACCTCGACGTCGTCCGCTACCCGACCTTCGACGAGCTGTATCGCTACTGTTACCACGTCGCCTCGGCGGTCGGGCTGGCGTCGATCCACGTCTGGGGTTTCGCGGCGCCGCCCCACCCGCCGCCGAGGCGGCCGGCATTGCCCTGCAGCCGACCAACATCCTCCGCGACGTCCGCGAGGACGCCGAGCCGCGGTCGCATCTACCTGCCCGGTGAGGATTTGATGCGCTTCGGGTGCGATGGGAGCCAGTTCACTCACGGCGTTTGCGATGACCGCTTTCGCGCCCTGATGCGGTTCCAGACCGACCGCGCCTACGGCTACTACGCACGACGCGGCCGCTGGTCGACCTGCTGGCGCCGGCCGGCAAGGCGGTGTTCCTGGTGCTGATCGACACCTACCGCGCCCTGCTCGACGCCATCGTCCGCCGCGACTTCGACGTACTCCGCGGACGGGTCCGCGTCGGCCGCTGGCACAAGGTCTGGCTCGCCGCCCGCCGTCCCGGTTCGCCTGGGACTGACGCGGGCGTGAGCTGGCCCGCGGTCACTTCGGTGGGACGCTCTGGCCGAGAGTGGCGGGGGCGGTGCCGATGGCCTCGGCGGTCGGCTTGCCGCCGGACAGGCCGAGGGCGTGGTTGTCCGGCTTGAGGAAGTCCCATTCGCCGGCGGCGGCCGGCGTCGGCGGCGGCAGGGTGGTCGGCGGCGGCAGCGGCCCGTCGGCGTTCGGCAGCGGTGCGTACTGAATGATCGGCACCTGACGGGCGACGTCGGCCAGCTCGCGGGCGAGCAGGTGGACCGTCTTGGGGTGCGTCACCGAGCCGAAGTGCCAGGCGTCGTTGTACTGGTGGTTTTCCCCTCGGGCACGTTCCGCTTCTGGCTGCGGTGTGACGAGAGGATGTTGAGCACCCGGTGAACGTTGGCCGGCCGGTGCAGCGGACGCGGGCCGAACTCGACGCCGTCGAGGTAGACGAGCAGGTCAATGTCGACCCCCGCCGAGCCGCACGCTGCACGCCAGGTCGCGCGCCAGTCCGGCGCCGTAGCTGAAGCCGATCAGCACGAACCGCGAAAGCGGGTCTTCCTGCCGTACCTTGCGCACCTCCTTCTCGAACAGGAAGGAGTGGTACGGCATGCCGTAGTAGGTTTTGATGAATCCGAGATCGCGGAAGTAGTCGTGCAGGCCGGAGAAGTTGCTCAGGTCGAACGGGTCGTTGCCGTGGATGAAGAAGACGTAGACGTGGTTCTTGCACGGCTGCGGGATGTCGATCGTCTCCAGCGCCTCGTGCTTCGGCAGCGGGTCGACCGGGTGAACGAAGCTCAGGCAACCGGCCTGGACGGTCAGCCCGACCAGGAGTGCCCCGAGTCGAAGTCGCTGCCAGCAGGTCTTGTGTGCCATCCCACTTCCCCTATCTTCCCGGCCTTGCGGTTGCCTGCGCCGTCCGGGACGAACGACCGGCAACCGCCATCCGTCACACCTTCTCCCATCGACCCGCACCGTCGCTCTTCTCGACCTTTCTGATACACGCAGGACAAGTCGCGCCTTCGGCGCTCCGGTCGTTCCGATCGTGAAAACGGGGGTAGCTGGGCGAGCTGGACGGGAAGACGAACCGACGCTGCCGTTGACGCCCGGCGGACAATGCGGGTAGAGAACGGGGGCAGCAGGTGCGGGAGGGCGTGACGATGACGACCGTGGCGGTGTTCGTCCTGACGATGCTGACGGCGGCGCCCGCGGAAGCGGCGACGACGGCTGCGCCCCCAGCGGCAGCGCCCGCAAAGCGGAAGCCGGCCGCGCCGCCCGACCTGGCCCAGACCGAGGCCACGCTGGCGACGCAGTTCCGCGCCTTCGTGCTCGAGGCGCTGCCCGACCCGCTCTATGAAGACGCGAAGAAGTGGGGGATGCAGCGGAAGAATGCTCGCGGCAAGCTGAAGAACGACGGCCGGTGGCTCAAGCTGCGCATCGTCGGCCGCGACCTCCGCAACAGTCTGCGGCTCGACGTCAAGAACATGCAGAAGTCGCCCGGCCGCACGGCGTTCAACGTGGTGGTCCAGATGCCGGCGGTGATCGAGCTGGAGCGGCAGACGTGGAAGCTCGGGGTGCGGGTGTACTCCGGCAGCACGCGCGCGCGGGTGCGGGTGGCGCTAACGCTGGCGTGCGAGGTGCAAACGCGCCTGGACAAAGCGGACAACTGGGTGCCTGACCTGATCGTTCGGTTCCGCATCACCGGATCGGATTTCCAGTACTCCGACCTGGTGGTCGAGCACACTGCCGGCGTCGGTGGGGACGCGGCCAAGGTGCTGGGCGACATGCTGATCGGGCTGGTGAAGACGGCCAAGCCGAACCTGCAGCGCGACCTGGCCGCCAAGGTGAACGCCGCGGTGCTCAAGGCCGGTCAGGCGAAGGAGGTCCGCATCAGCCTGACCGACTGGATCAGCGGCAAGGCGGTGGTGCCGACGGGCAAGCCGGCGAAGGCCGCCGCCCCCGCCGGCAGTGAGTAACCCGTTACCAAAATCTCAGCGAACGCTGACCACCTGGCCGGTGCGGACCGACTCGCACTCCCGGTAGCTGAGCGCCAGCGCGTCACGGGCCACGTCGCCGCGCAGGTTGTCGTGCGGCTTGCCGGTGCGGACGCTCTCGACTGCCGCCTGCAGCTCGCGGGCGAATGAGTCGATCGGGTCGCCGCTACCCAGTTCCGGCACCTGCGTCGTCCCGTCGGCGCCGTACACGGTGAGCGGCAGGCTGGCGTTGTGCGCCAGCGTGGCCTTTTCGAGATACAGCTCGAATCCATGCGTGAACGGCCGGCCCCTGGTGGCGGCGATGCCGGACGAGCACGACAGCGCCGGTCCGCCGGGGCCGTAGAGGTAGTTGGTCGTCAGGTAGTCGACCGACCCGTCGGCGGCGAGGATACCGTTAGCGAACACCTGCTTCGGCATGCCGGCCAGCACGGCGAGGAAGTGGGTGTCGTGAATGTGCAGGTCGACCGCCGGCCCGCCGGTCTTGCTGGCGTCGGCGATGTCGGCCGACCAGTCCGGCTTCGAGATGACGCGAGTCAGGTGCCCGCCGAGCAGCTTGCCGTACCGCCCGCTGCGGACGGCGTCGGCGGCGAAGGCGAACTCGGGGAAGAACGGCAGCACCTGCGCCACCATGAACAGGGTGCCCGAAGCGCGGGCCGCCGCCACCATCGCGTCGGCGTCCTCGACCTTGAGCGCAATCGGCTTCTCCACCAGCACGTTCTTGCCCGCCTTGAGTGCCGCCAGCACCATCGGCGCGTGCAGGTGCGTGGGCGTGCAGATGTCGATCAGGTCGACGTCCGGGTCGGCGAGCAGCCGGTCCAGCTCCTCGTAGGGCTTGACGTCCGACAGGTCCATCTTCTCGCCGGGCGGGCCGAAGTTCCCCTGAAGGCCGGTCCAGTCGCCGGAGAGCCGCTTCTTGTCGCGCTCGCACAGGGCGACCACCTTCGCCCCCTGCACCTTGCGGTAGGCGAGGAAGTGGATCATGCCGATGAAGCCGACGCCGACCATGCCGATGCGAATCATCGTTCTCGTCTCTCGAAGGTGGGGTGTGAGGCGGGCGCGCGAGCGAGCCGCTCCCGCGTGTTCGGTATTATCGGAAACCGGCAACGGTCTGTCCGCCGCTGATTTCGTCAGCCCGTCACCTCGCCGCGGAGTGCCATGCCCACGCTTGCGTGGGCATGCGGCCGTTCGCGGACTGGCCTCGTCTGGCGGAGGGATAACCGCATCCCATGCCCACGCAAGCGTGGGCATGGCACCAGGCACCCGGAACACGGCGACGGACGGGGTGTCACTCCCCTGATACCCGCCGGTAGCACCGCCACGCCTCGGCGGGGTCGCCGGCCAGCAGCGCCGCCACCGCCAGTAGCCGTTGCGACTCGTCGTCGCGCCGCAGGTGATCGGCCTGCCGCGCGTGCGCCAGCGCCTCGCCGTGTCGTCCTGCCACCAGGGCGCGGCGCGCGGCCGTGAACTCCGTCGCCCGCTGCGCCTCCAGGGCGAATACGGGCGACAGGTCCGCCTTGCAGCGCCGGCAGGGCGTCGTGGCGTTCTCCGCCTTGCACACCGGGCAGCGGATCGGCATCAGGCGTCCTCGATGTAGAACAGCGTGTCGGCCAGCGCGTTGCACTCGGCGGTGACGGCCTCCCAGCGTTTGTCGGCCAGCGCCTGCTTGATCCGCCCCATCGCTCCCTCGATCTCCTCGCGGTCCTGCGGCGCCGCCTTCTCCATCAGCCGTTCGGCCTTTTCCAGAAGCGCCCGCGCCTGCACCGTCTCGCGGTGTCCGTCGCGCGGTCCGGCGTGCAGCTCCGTCACCGGCACCACCGGGATCGCTTCCTCGTCGCCCGCCGACTCGTCGGCCGGCTCCTCGGCGTCGGCCTCCTCGTCTTCCCACAGCCGTTCGAGCCGCTCCTGGGCAAGCGCCTTCTCGTCGCGCTGGAAGCGGGCCAGGGCGTTCTCGATCGTCACGTCCTTCTGCAGCCCGGTGGCTCGCTCGCGGGCCGACACGCGCAGGACCCCGTCGAGCGTCAGGTCGAGCTTGACCACCAGCGGATTGCCGGCCGGCACCCGCGACAACCCCTCGACCATGAACTTGCCGACCCGGTGGTTGTTGCGGACGTCGTCGTCCTCCCCCTGGTAGACGTCGATCTCCGCCTGCGCCTGGTTGTCCATCTGGGTGTAGAACACCTCGCTCTGCGACGCCGGCAGCGGGCTATTGCGGCGGATGATCGGCGCGAACTGGTACGGGAAGTCCATGCCCATCTCGCTGTAGCTCAGGCACTTGATGCCGAGCGAGTGCGGGGTGATGTCGACCAGCACGGCGCCGACCTTCTCGCCGGCCAGGATGCCGGCCTCGATCGCCGCCCCCATCGCCACGCACAGGTCGGGGTTCACTTCCTGATGCGGCGTCTGGCTGAGGCGGTCCTCCAGCAGCTCGCCGATCAGCGGCGTGCGCGTGCTGCCGCCGACCAGCACCACCCGGTCGATCGCCGTCGCCGTCACCTTGGCGTCGGTCAGCGCCCGCTGCACACAGTCCATCGTTCGCATAATAAAGGGACGAATAAGATCTTCATACTCCTCACGGCTGATTTCCAGGTCGAGATGCAGCGGCCGGCCGTCCTTCTCGGCGACGAACTCCTCCTGCAGCCGGGCATAGGGATGGAACGACAGCTGCTTCTTGGCCGCCTCGGCCGCCTGCAGCACCCGTGAGCGCGACACCAGGTCGGCGCGCAGGTCGATGCCGTGCTCCTGCTGGAACCGATCGCACACCAGTCCAAGCAGCAGCTCGTCGAAGTCGTCGCCGCCCAGCTGGGTGTCGCCGTGGCTGGACAGCACCTCGACCACCCCATCCTGCGATTGCACGATCGACACGTCGAACGTCCCGCCGCCCAGGTCGTACACCAGCATGCGCTGGAGGTTGCGGTGCGACGGGTCGTAGGTGAGCGAGGCGGCGGTCGGCTCGTTCAGGATGCGGACCACTTCCAGCCCGGCCAGCTCGCCGGCCTCGCGCGTCGCCTGCCGCTGCGAGTCGTTGAAGTACGCCGGCACGGTGATGACCGCCTTGCGGACCTCGGTGCCCAGCTCGGCGGCGGCGCGGTCGCGGAGCTTGCGCAGGATCATCGCCGAGATTTCCTGCGGGCGATACTCCTGGTCGCCCAGGCGCACCTTGATGTCCTGCCCCATCTTCCGCTTGATCGACTTGATCGTCCGCTCGGGCGCCAGTACCCACTGGTTGCGGGCGGCGCGGCCGACCAGCAACCGGCCGTCCTCGCTCAATCCGACGAACGACGGCAAAATCGGGTCGCCGTTCTCGGCGAACACGTAGGGCTTGCCGTCGCGGACAATGGCGATCTCACTGTTGGTCGTGCCCAGGTCGATGCCGACGACGATTTCCATCGTTAAACTCCTTCATAGCGCGGCCGGTCGCCGCGGGCCACGCGCACCTGGGCGTAGCGAAACACCCGCCCCGGATAGAGATACCCTCGCCGCACCTCGTCAAGCACCTCGCCGGCTGGCCGGCCGCTGTCGGCCACCGCCTCGACTGCCTCCATCGTCTCCGGATCGAACGGCTCGCCGACCGCGGGGATCGGCTCCAGTCCGTGTCGCTCCAGCGCCCGCTCGACGCGCTCCAGGCTCATCTCGTAGCCGGTGATGACCGCGTCGAGCGCCTCGGCCGTCCGCCGCAGGTGACGGGCTGCGTCGGCCGCCTGCTGCCGCGCCTCGCGGCGTTCCTGCTGCAGCCGGGCAATGACGGCGGCGGCCTCGGCGTGCAGCCGGCGCACGGCGGCATCGTCGTGCCCGTGGCCGACCAGGCGCGACAACAGCCCCGGCCGCGCCGCCTCGGACAGCGGCGGCCAGGCGGCCGGCTCCGGTTCCTCGTCGGCCGGCTCGTCGAGCGGCGGCAGGGCGTCGGCGGTGCGGGTCAGCTCGCGACCAGCGCGGGCCAGGGCGTCGTACAGTTCGACCAGCGACGTCAGCAGCGGACGAACCGCATCGTCGGCCGACGCCTCGTCCGCCTGCTCGCCGCGGGACACGGCGCGGGTCAGGGCGTCGACCGCCTGCTGCAGTGTCCGCACCGTCTCGGCGGTCTGCTCCTGCTGGCCGCGGACGGCACGGGTTTGCAGGTTCACTTCCTGCCGCAGCGCGACGAAATGGCCGAGCAAAGTGTGCAGGTCGATCGCCGGGGTGTCCTGGCTCGTTGGCAGATCCGCATTGTCCGCCTGGAGGTTGGCGGCGAACCAGTCGCGGAAGGCGGCGACGGCGCGGTCGAGCGGGCCAGTCGCTACCCCTTGCGGACCAGGCTCAGCAGCGTCTCCAGCGACACCCGCGGCCGCGAACTCTGACATCGGATCTCCTCGACGATCTTCTCCAGGCTGTCGGCGTGCGCCGGCTCGAACAGCCGCAGCTTCACCCGCGTCTTGTGGTCGCGAAGGCTGTCGTAGGCGGCACGGACGGCGGCGAACCGCTCCGGGTGCAGCGCCGGCGGAAACTCCTTGACCAGCTCGAGGTAGCGGCGGCGGATCGTCTCGTCGTCACTGTCGGCCGGCAGTCCCAGCACCTCATACGGGTCGGTCACGGCAGGTCGTCCTCGAAGTCGAAGGTGCCGGGGAATCCGAACAGTCTGTCCAGCCCGCCCAGGAACGGGTTGGCCGCCTGCACCAGCCGCCGCCGGCGGCTGATGTCCTCCAGCATCTCCGGCAAGCCCGGCTCCTCGCGGGGCCGCCTGCGGGCCAGTTGCTCCGCATCACGGAGCATCTGGTCGATCTGCCACAACGGACCGGCGTCCTCCGGGTTGTCGCCCATCAGGTAGACGGCGTGCATGTACGGGAAGCGCGGGTTGGTCGGGAAACGATCACCCGCCTGGCGAAACAGCCGGGGCAACACCCGCGTCGACGCCTCCATTCCCACCAGGCAGACCAGGTAGCGCAGCAACGTCGGCTCGTCCAGCGTCGATGCGTCCAGCTTGGTCGCGTAGGCGAGGATCTTCTTGAAGTGCGTCTGCCGTCCGTGGTAGTCGACTTTGCCCTGGTTCAGCCCGGCGGCGTACTCCAGCAGCGGCAGCGCCACCGCCATCGTCGGCGTTCCGCCGATCGCCTGGTTGAATTGTCGCGTGTATTGCGTCTTCAGCGTGCCGGGCAGTGCCAGCCGGTTGCACTCGACCAGCATGCAGTAGACGACCGGCAGCGAGCCGGCGGCGGTCGCGCCCGCCTTTTCGAGCAGTTCGTCGGCGTGCGGCCGGTTGCCGGCCTTGATCTCGCTGGCGGCCCAGCGGCACTGGATCGACCACTGCTCGGCGGGCGGCGCGTCGGCCAGCGCGGCGCGGTAGAGTGCCGTCGCCTGGTCGAACTGGCCGGCCTCGGTCCGCTGCCGCGCCTCGGACAGCTGGAACAGTTTCAGGCGCGACCGCAGCGCCCGGTCGAGCGGGTGCAGCCGGATCGCCCGTTCCAGGTAGGTCAACCCGGCAGCGAACTTCTTCCGCTGGTAGCACAGCTCGGCCAGCTCGCGGAGCGTCTCGACGTGATCGGGGAACAGCTCCAGCAAGCGCTCGCCGGCTTTCACCGCCGGGGTGAACTTGCCCTCGTGCGCCAGCAACCGGAAATGCCCTTCGTGCGCTTCGAGCAGGTCGGGGGCCAGCTTCAGCGCCTCCTGGAAGCAGACGCGGGCGGGCGGCGACAACGGCTGCGGTAACTCCTCCAGCTCGCGGAGGAACCGCGGCATGTTCTGCCGCTGTTCGCGGGTCGGCACGCTTTCGGCCAGCTCGCCCATGTGGACCCACACCAGCGCCCGCGCCAGGGTGGCGGTGTCGCCAGGCCACGCATGCGGATGGCGGGTGATCGCATCCTGGAAGGCGTTCCAGTGCTCGTGCGCCGTGGTCAGGTCGCCGGCCCGTTCGAAGCCGATCGCCATCAGCCGGTCAAATGTCGGGTCGTCGGCGGGGTTGCCAAGCACCCGCCGGTAGCGGTTGATGTCGTCGGGGGAGGTGTCGAGGATCGCCCAGTACAACAGATTCGCCAGCCGCTGCGCCAGCCGCGGCGACCGGACGCGGAGATCACGCATCAGCGGTTCGACGATCCGCAGCGGCTCGGCCAGCGACCGGCGGCCTCGCCCGCCGTGGTGCATCGCCTGCTGCAGCCGGGTCAACACCGCTTCTGGCGACGTCCCCTGCAGCCGGGTCAGCTCGTCACGCAGGGCCTGCTGCGTCTGCGGCAACTGCGCCTGCTGATACGCCGGATCGATCGCCGCCCGATACGCCGCGGCCAGCCGGGCCGGCAGCCGGGCCGGGTCGAGCCGCGACCAGTTCTCGATGGCGCGGGCGTCGTCTCTGGCGTAGTACGCGACCAGCCCGCGAAGCAGCAGCTTCCACTCGGCGAACGGCGAGCGGATGCCGATCGACTGCACCGTCGGCAGCACCTTGGCATCGTCGCCGGCGTGCAGCCGGCCGAAGGCGATGACGATCAGGTCGTACTCGCCCCGCAGGTCGGCGGGCAGGGTGTCTCGTCCCCTTTTCGGATCGAGAAACGCGCCGTCCGCCAGCCGTCCGCGCACCTCCGTCTGCAGCCCGTCCGTCGGCGTGGCGCCGCCCAGCTGGCGCACCCGCTCCAGCAGCGTCTGTGTCCGCACCGTGTCGCCGCACGCCGCCATCTCGCGGGCCAGGCGGCCGAGCCACGTCGGGTTGCGGTCGTCATAGCGCGCCGCGACCTCCAGCACCGTGGCGGCGTCGCGCGGCTGCCCCTGGGTGCGCAGCTGGGTCGCCCGCCCGACGTAGGTTTCCTTGAGCCGCTCCAGGTTGTCCGGCGTGGTTTCCGCAGCGTAGACCAGCTTGCCGACCTCGAGCGCCTGCTGGAACCGTCCCTCGGTCCGCGCACGTTCCCACCGCGCCCTGAGGTCGGCGATGGGGGTCGGATGCGTTCGGTTCTTGCTCATTCGGAACAGCCGCCGCGACTGGGAAACAACTCGTTTCAGTGTAGCGGGTGAGGGGACAAAAAGCGAGAACCGGGCCGCCAAACAGTGGGGTCAAGGAGCGCCAACACACATGGCGATCGCGGACGCCACCGCGTCGCGCAAACGCCGGTCGATGCACCTATCGTCCGCCCCTGGTTTTCGCCCGGCGCATCGCTACATCCTCTGCATGAACCCGCGACAGCTTATCGTCCTCAGTCCGTACCGCCTGCCGACCGAGTCGACCCTCTATCTGGGGGACGAGGAGGTCGCCACCATCCTCAACGGCTACTCCGCTCTGTGGCACCCGGCGGCCCTCCGCGTCGCCGCCGCTCTGCCGCGGCTCATCCCGCCCTACGACGTCGAGACGCCGGCGGGCGATGCCGTCTACGTCCTGCCGGACAACCCGCCGCTCATGCTGGCTGACGACTGGCAGGAGCGCGCCCGGGCCGCCGGGGCGGTCGTCGTCCCGGCGACCAGCGACCGCGACCAGACCGTTGCCGCCCTGCTCGACGCGCTCCGCACGCAGCACGCCGACGACCCGGCGTTCGACCGGCTGGCGTCTCTGCCGGCGGAGGTGGTGCGGGCGTTCTTCGGCATCGGCTTCGGCTGCGCGGTGCTGGAGGCGATCTTCGAGGCGATGTCGCACGAGAACGCCATCCCCCACGACGAGGTGCGGAACGACCTGGCCGCCGCCGTCGAGGCACTGCTCGGCGACGACCCGGCCGCCCACCGCGGCCACCTGCAGACGGCCGCCGAACGGCTGATGTCCGCGCGCGAGGTGATCTACGGGGCATCGCTCTACCTGGTCGACCTGTTCCTGCTCGATCCGGCGGACCTGACCGTCCCGTGGCCGGCCGCCGTCGCCGCCGGGCTGCCGTTCAATGTGATCGGCTGTGCGTCGCTGGTCGAACGGCTGGGGGCCGAGCAACCCGAGCGCGTGGCCGAGCTGCGCGAGCGGCTCGACGGCGGGCTGGCGGAGGTACTGGGCGGACCGTTCGTGGAGCGCGAGGACCCGCTGCTGCCGATCGAGTCGCAGCTGTGGAACCTGGTGCAAGGGCAGGCGGCGTACCGGCGCGTGCTCGGCCAGGAGGTGCGCGTGTTCGCGCGGCGGCAGTTCGGTTTCCACGCGCAGACGCCACTCCTGCTCCACAGCGCCGGCATCAGCCACGCGCTGTTCGTCAGCTTCGACGAGGCGCTTACCCCGTCGCACCACAGCATCGTCGTCAGCTGGCCAAGCCACGACGGCAAGCAGGTGACGGCGTTCACCCGCGCGCCGCAGCCGGCCGACTCGCCGCAGACGTTCTTCCACCTGGCGCACTACCTGCATCAGACGATCATGCAGGACCAGGCAGCCACCTTCGCCCTTTTGCACCGCGGTGAACCGGCGGAGTGGTACGGCGACTGGGTCGAGCTGACGCGGCTGGCGCCGGTGCTCGGCCGGTGGGTCACGTTGACTGGCTACTTCAACGAGGTGTTTTCGGGCGATTACACCGCCGCCTCGTCGCCTGACGAGTTCAGCGCCGACTATCTCTCGGAGCGGACGACGGCCGGCGCGGCGCCGATCAGCGGCTTCGCCCGCCAGGCGCGCGGGCGGCGGCGACTCGACGCGGCGTGGACGTTCACCGCTGTCGTGCGCTCGCTCGGCGGCCAGCCCGACGACCTCGACGGCCGGCCATTCCTCGACCTGCTCGCCGACGAGGAGCGACGGTTCGAGACGACGGGCGAGACGACCCAGGAGCGCCTGCTCGACCTGCAGCAGCACGCGGCGGCGGCCCTGACGGCGCGGCTGGTGGCGCGCGGGCCGGCCGATGCGCCGGGCTACCTGCTCCTCAATCCGTGCGGCTTCCCACGGCGTGTGACGGTCGAGATTCCCGGCATCACGGCGCCGCTGCCGACCGGCGGGCCGGTCAAGGCGGCGCAGCTGGACGGCGCCGTCACCCGTGCCGTCGTCGAGGTACCGCCGCTCGGCTTCACCTGGCTGCCGAAGAACCCGCCGCCAGGTCCTGCTCTCGCCGCGCGCGGATGCGCCTGGCCGACGAACGGGCGGTTCGCAACGAGTTCTTCGAGGCCGAGATCGACCCGCAGACGGGCGGGCTGCGCGGCATTCGCGACCAGCGGCTGCGCATCGGTCGGGTCGGGCAGCAGCTGGTGTTCAACCCCGGCAGCAGCATGCGCGCCGAGAGCGTGAGCGTGAACTCGACTGGCCCGGCGCTGGGCGAGGTCGTCACCACCGGCGTACTGGTGGACGATTCCCAGGAGACAATCGCCCGGTTCCGGCAGCGGTTTCGCGCCTGGATGGGCCGCCCGGTGCTGGAGCTGTCGATCGAGATCGACCCGGTGAAGACGCCCGAAGGCTACCCGTGGTACGCCTACTATGCCGCCCGCTTCGCCTGGCGAGACGAGGGGACGGTGCTGCTGCGCGGGTCGTCCGGGCTGCGGACGACGACGACGCAGAACCGGCCGGACACGCCGGACTACCTGGAGCTGCGGATCGGGCGGACGAACACGGTGCTGTTGCCCGGCGGGCTGCCGTTCCACCAGCGCAACGGCGGACGGATGCTCGACGTGCTGCTGGTGTGCGAGAACGAGTCGGCGCGCACCTTCGACCTGGGCATCGGGCTGGAGCGGGAACAGCCGATGCAGACGGCGCATGGATTCGTCAGCCCGGTGGCGGTCGTACCGACGACGCAGGGTCCGCCGCACGTCGGGGTTACCGGCTGGCTGTATCTGCTCGACGCCGCCAACGTGCTGCTGACCAGCCTGCGGCCGGCGGTCGACCACCCCGACGCCGTGATCGCCACGCTGCTGGAAACCGGCGGCGTCGGGACCACCGTTCAGTTCCGCACGGTCCGCAACCCGATGCGAGCGGCCGTCCTCGACCTGGCCGGCAATACGCTCTACGAGCCGACCATCCGCGACGACGCCGTCGAACTGGAGGTCACCGCCAACGACCTGTTGCAGCTGCGCGTCGAGTTCAGCTGACCGCACCGGCCGGCGCACCCCTCGTTGTGGCCCGGCGCCCGGGCGCGTCGTACCCACTACGCCGGTTGCGCACCGTGAAACGTCCGCCCTCATCCGTTTTCCTTCCGACTGGTCTTGTCACGGGTGGCATACCCGCGCCTCGTGAGGCACTTTACCTGTGAGCAAAACGGAGTTGCTCTCACAGGGAGTGGCAACCTACACGCTCGCAAGGACAGAGGAAGGAAGATGAAGCGTCTGTTAATCGCAGGGCTTCTGGCGGTCGGCCTGCTGGCCGCCGGTCAGGGCCGGAGTGAGGCGAACGGCGGCTTCGGCTTCGGCATGGGCCTCGGCCTCAACTTCAGTTTCCAGGGTCCGTACAAGACGCAGACGCCGACGTGTGGTCCCGGTGGACCGTGCTGCTACCCGCCCGGGTTCAGCCCGTTCTATTGCCCGCCCGCCATGTACGGCGCGTATCCCTTCGGCGGCTACCCGATGAACTACCCGAGCTTCGGCGGCTTCGACGGGGCACAGCCCGCCCCGCTCGGCCCTCCGCCGCCTTCGCCGAAGGTCGAGCCGGCCCATCCGCCGGTGGCCAACCCGCTCCCGGTCGGCAAGTGAGTGAACCGCCCGACCGCTGGGACCGACTCGCGGCGCGGGGACTTCGGGAGGGTGTCCCGGTCCTCCGGCCGCCGGGGTGTGGGTCGGCCAGCCGCCGGGCGGGTTTCGGGCTGCCAACCTGAGACGCACGCGATCCGCGCACTCTCCTTGGCCCGCGAGTACCGAGGGTCGCCGCGTGTGACCCTCGTCCTGACTCCCGTCAGCCGCAGGACCGGCTCCTTCGAGCACGCCCGGGGTTGTCCGTCCTGTCCGCTCGACCGGGCGATTGTGCCACGCGGACGGCGGGACGACCGTTCGAGCCGCAGGCCGCTAGACGGGACACGTTACGCACGGAACACCGAACAGAGCGCACCGGCCGGCGTGCACGCGGCCGGGGATCCCCCAGGGAAGAGGACTGTCATGAAACTCCGCATCTACCTGACCTCTGCTCTCCTTCGCCCTGCTGGTCGGCCCCGCGCCCGCCCGGTTACTCAACTTCAATAAAGACAAAAAAAGGGGGCGGCGCTGGCAACAACGGCCAGGGCCGTTCTCGGTCGGCCCGTGGTACAACTACTGGCCGCTGGAGGCACTTCCAGGTGCCGGCGGTGCCGCAGTACCCTGTTCTGGGGCATAGCCGATGACCCTGCCGGTGGCGCCCGCCGGCGCGTATCCAGCGACCCCGGTCGGCATGCCCGGCCGAAGGGGAGCGCCCGGGCGCGCCAGGTGGGCACGGCATGACCCTGCCACCCGGCGGCCAATACCCGGCATGGGTATGCCGCAGATGGGCATGCCGCAGATGGGCATGCCGCAGATGGGTATGCCGCAGATGGGCATGCCGCAGATGGGTATACCTGGCATGGCGATGCCGGGCATGGGGATGCCCCCGATGGCGATGCCTGGCATGGGTATGCCGGGGATGATGGGCATGGGCATGCCTGGCATGGGCTATCCCGGCGTGATGCCGGGGATGATGCCGCTGCCGGCCAACCAGCCGTACCCCACCGCGGCCCCGGCGGCGAATGCGCCGCGCGGACCGGCGGTCATGCAGTATCCGAACTGGCAGAGCCGCTAACGCGACGATCCTGTGTCCGGGACGTGCGGTCAGTCGGGTTGGCTTGCCCCGACCCCCACGTCCCGGGTCTTCGCAGACGCCAGCAGCGGTAACGCTGTCCGCGTCGCTCGTTCGCCTGGTCGGCCGACGGCCCGACCGGGCAAAAACTGTTTCCCCTGCCAGCTGTCGCGATCGACAAACTCCTGATCGACCGCCCGCAATAGCCGCGGCTTGTCCAGGCACCAGGCCGGCGCGACCAGGAAGGGCGGCGGGCCGTCTCCGCTCAGCCGATGAACCACCATCGCCGGCGGGAGACGTTCGAGGAAGTCGCACACCAGCGGGACGTACTCCGCCAGCTCCAGCGTCCGCACCTCACCGGCCCGTACCATCTGCTCCAGTGGCGTGTCCTTCACCACGTACAGGTTGTGGATCTTGACGCCGTGAACCGGCAGCGCCGCCAGCACGTCGGCGGTCGCGAGCATGTCGGCGCGGGATTCCCCCGGCAGACCGAGGATGACGTGGGCGCACAGCTCGAGCGCGCGGCCCCGGCAACGGTCGACGGCGTCGTAGAAGGCGTCGACATGGTGGCCGCGATTCATCCAGTCGAGCGATCGGTCGTGAATCGTCTGCAGCCCCAGCTCCAAACACACCGGCTTGCGGCGGGCGAACTCTTCCAGCAGGTCGAGCACCGGGTCGGGCAGGCTGTCGGGCCGGGTGCCGACGGTCAGGCCGAGGATGCGCGGGTGGGCAACCGCCTCCTCGTAGACGCGGCGAAGCCGATCGAGCTTGCCGTGGGTGTTGGTGCCGGCCTGGAAGTAGGCGAGGAACTGTTCGGCCCCGTACCGCTTGGTCAGGATGGTGACCCCACGGTCGATCTGGGCGGTCACCGATGTCCGCGGCAGCCGCCGGTTGGGCGAGAAGCTGCGGTTGTCACAGTAAACGCAACCGCCGGTCGTTACCGTGCCGTCGACGTTTGGGCAGGTGAACCCGGCATCGATGGTGACGCTGCGGACCTTGCCGCCGTAGCGCTCGCGCAGGTAGGCCGACAGCGCCCGGTAACGACGGCCGGCGGGGAACGCGGGGCGGTCGGCGGTCATGGATGGTTCCGGTGGGACGGGGCGGGACGCCCTCAGCGTAGGGGACGGTTCCGCCGGGTGTCAAGCAAGGCCGGTCGGGAGGCCGCCGGCGCCTCATTTCTCTCTCATTTTTCCTTCCCCACCGCCGAGACGACGGTAAAATGGTTGGTGGTCAGGTCCAGTCGCGCAGCCGGGCGAGAACTCATTCTTTTCGTTGCTACCTGGTCTCCGCCCGCGTCCGCTGCCGTCTGTCCCCAGGAGTGCTCCGATGAGTTTTGAGGCCAATGGCGAATTGCGGCCGACGGGCGGCGGCGACAACATCCCGCTCATCCGAGATAAAATGTCGATCGGCCGGCGGGAGTCGTGCGACATCTGCCTGAAGTTCCCCAACATCTCGGGCGTCCACGCCGAACTCTCCTTCCGCACCGGCTACTGGTACGTTCGCGACTGCAACAGCACCAACGGCATCAAGGTGAACGGCGTTCGCGTGCTGGAGAAGATGCTGTACCCGACGGACCGACTGACGATCGGCAAGCGGGACTACACCATCGCCTACGAGCTGCCCGCTGACCACATGGGGCGGCTGGAAGAGGACGTCGAGGAAGACGTGATGAGCCAGTCGTTGCTGGAGAAGGCTGGGTTGCAGAAGATGCAGCGAGAAGACCCCAAGCGGTCCCGTGGCGGATTCGACCCCAGCCGCTTCCTGCTCGGCGACGACGATTAATCACGGGCGAACGAACAGCAACCGTTTACGGGCGGGGAGTAAGCTCCCCGCCCGTCATTAGCCCCCTTTGAACACACCGGCGGATGCGCTCGGGTCGACCCCGGTGTGTTCACCGGGGGCTAATAAAGCACGCGGGGGTTTGTCTTCAGCGGCTGGCTGCCAGCAGCAGGTCCCAGCCGATCACGAAGATGGCGGCGTCGATCAGCAGGTGTCCCAGCCACGGGCCGAGCAGCGAGCCGGAGCGATCGTACAGCCACGCCCAGAACGCTCCGCCGACGGCGATCCCGGCCGCGAACGGCACCACCGCTTGCAGCCACCGGCCGGGGAAATAGACCCCCAGCACGATGACGTGGTGCGCCGTGAATCCGACCGCCGACACCACGATCGCCACCGTCCGCGGCAGCCATTCGCGCAGCCGGCCGAACACGAACCACCGCCAGTAGTATTCCTCCAGAAGCGAGTGCATTCCCGACAGAAACACCGCCAGCGCCAGGAACCGGCCCGGTGTGTCGACACCCAGCTCGCGGACCTTCTCCAGCACCTTCGCCGGCGTCGTCGCGAACGCCGCGGTCCGCGCCAGCCATAGCCGGTAGGCGGCGATCATCACCACCGCCACCAGCACGCCGAACGCCACCCCGAGCGGCACTCCCTTCCACACCGACCCGTCTGGCCGCGGCCAGGCGCGGGCGACCAGTAGCAGCCACACCACCGGCAGACCGAACTGAACCACCTTGCCGGCGGCGTAGACCGCCTGCTGTCGTGGATTCGGTTCTCCGCCGGTGGCCAGCGCGACGAAGTAGACCCATGCCACCGCCGTCGGCAGCACCAGGGCGACGAGGGAGAAGGCGACGGTCGATCGCGAGCGCATGGTCCGTCTCGTTCAGGACTCGGCAACCACCCGCCGCACGATCACCCGCAGCTTCTTCTCGGCGGCGTTGGCGGTGGCGATGATGTCGGGCAGGTTGATCGGCTCCAGGGCGTCGGGCAGGCACATGTCGGTGACGATCGACAGCCCGAGACTCCGCATCCCGCCGTGAACGGCGACGAGAATCTCCGGCACCGTCGACATGCCGACGGCGTCGGCGCCGAGCTGCCGCAGGAAGCGATATTCGGCGCGCGTCTCCAGGTTCGGCCCCGGCACGGCAACGAACACCCCCTGTTGACAGGGGATCTGTTCTTCCAGCGCGATCCGCCGCGCCGCCTGGAGTAGCTGCGGGTCATACGGGTGACACAGGTCGGGGAACCGTGGGCCGAGCCGGTCGTCGTTCGGACCGCGGAGCGGGTTGTCCATGAACAGCCCGATGTGGTCCTCGATCACCATGATGTCGCCCTTGCGGAACTGCGGGTTCAGTCCGCCGCTGGCGTTGCTGATGATGAGCGTGTCACACCCCAGCGCTCTCATCACCCGCACCGGCAAGGTGACCTGCTGCGGCGTGTACCCCTCGTAGGAGTGGAACCGCCCCTCCATCGCGACGACGCTCTTGCCGCCGAGTTTGCCGCACACCAGCTGCCCCCGGTGCGACGGGGCCGTTGACACCGGGAAATGCGGGATGTCGCCGTAGGGGAACACCGCCTCGGCGTCGATCTCCTCGACCAGTCCGCCCAGCCCGGTGCCGAGAATGATGCCGATCCGCGGCTCTCGCACCCAGCGGGCGCGGATGGCACGGGCGGCTTCCTGAATCTGGTCGTACAACTCCGGCATGACGGCTCCTCGTGGCACTCAATCGGGGGACGCAGTCCTGTCCTATGGACCGATCCTGGCACGACCAGACCTGACGGGGACGGACCGGGGCGTACAATGACCGTCGAACCGATCGATCGTCAGGAGCCTGCGCATGGCCGCCAATCTCACCCCCCAGTACCTCGAAGCCGAGGCGGAGTACAAGAAGGCGCAGACCGCCGAGGAGCGGCTGGAGTGGCTGCGCAAGATGTGGGCGCTGATCCCCAAGCACAAGGCCAGCGAAAAACTGCAGGCCGAGCTGAAGACGAAGATCAGCGACACGCGCGCCGAGGTCGAGAAGGATCGCAAGAACCCCAAGAAGACCGGCGTCAGCTACAAGGTGCCGCGCCAGGGCGCCGGCCAGGTACTGCTGCTCGGCGGGCCAAACGCCGGCAAGAGCCGCATCCTGTCGCGGCTATCGCGGGCTACCCCCGAAGTGGCGCCGTACCCGTTCACCACCCGCGAGCCGGCCGCCGGCATGATGGAGTGGGAGGACGTCCGCGTGCAGCTGGTCGACACCCCGCCGATCACCGCCGACTACCTCGAAAGCTACCTGTCGAGCATGGTCCGCTCGGCCGATGGATGCGTGCTGGTCGTCGACCTAGGCGACGACGACGGGCCGTTCGGCGCCGAGGCGGTCATTGACCGGCTGAGTCAGGTCAAGACGGTCCTCGTCGGCGAGCCGCCGGCCGACCCCGACGACCCGACGATCGAGTATTGCAAAACGCTGGTCGCCGCCAACAAGGTGAGCGCCGACGGCGCCGCCGACCGGCTGGAGATCGTCCGCGAGATGTTCGCCGGGCGATTCCCGATCGTCGTACTCGACGCCGAGAGCGGGGCGCACCTCGAAGACCTGCGCAACGCCATCTACCGCATGCTCAACGTGATTCGCGTGTACAGCAAGCGGCCGGGCAAGCCGGCCGACATGCAGGCGCCCTTCACCTGCCCGGCCGGCAGCACCATCGGGCAGATGGCCGAGCAGGTCCATCGCGACTTCGCCGACAAGCTGAAGTCGGCGCGCATCTGGGGCACCGGCGTTTTCGACGGCCAGAGCGTCACCCGCGATCACGTTTTGCACGACAAGGACATCGTCGAGCTGCACGTCTAACGACCGTTCACCCCCTCGGAGGCACCGCATGCGATCCCTCGCCGTCGTTCTGCTGTTCCCGCTGGCCGCCCCCGCCCAGACGGCGGAGATCCAGGATTCCGTCGATCAAGCCCTGGCGACGATCCGCTACGTCCAGGCGCTGCAGACGAAGGAGGGCGGCTTTCGCCCGTCGGCGAAGGCGCCGGCCGCGTCGCTCCGCGGCACGTCGGCGGCGCTACGGGCGCTCAGGTACTTCGGCGGCAAGGCCCGCGATGAGGCGGCGGCCCGCGAGTTCGTCCTGTCATGCCTGGACGCGAAAACGGGCGGCTTCGCCGACACGCCGGGCGGGAAAGCCGACGTGATCCTCACCGCCGTCGGCTTGATGGCGATGGTCGAGCTGAAGCTGCCGACCGAGACGGTGCAGAAGCGGGCGGTCGCGTTCATGGCCGGTAATGCGAAGGAGTTCGAGCAGGTGCGCATGGCCGCCGCCGGACTGGAGACGATCGGCAAGCCGTCGCCGCGGCGGGACGAATGGCTAGCGAAGCTGGGGAAGATGCGAAACGAGGACGGCACATTCGGCAAAGGCAAGGGGCAGGCACGCGAGACCGGCGGAGCGGTCGCCTGTCTGCTGCGACTGGGCGGCGCGGTCGCCGACCGTGACGCGGTGCTCAAGGCGCTCGACGCCGGGCAGCGGACCGACGGCGGCTTCGGGACGGCGACGGCCGACGGCTCCGACCTGGAGACGAGTTACCGGGTGATGCGGAGCTACCACATGCTGAAAGCCCAGCCGAAGCGTGCCGACGACCTGCGGCGGTTCGTCGCCCGCTGCCGCAACGCCGACGGCGGCTACGGGGTGACGCCCGGCACCGAGAGCACGGTCGGCGGCACCTACTTCGCCTCGATCATCCTGCACTGGCTGGGCCGCAAATGACGGCCTATGTCGGACTTGGCAGCAACCTGGGCGACCGGGTGGCGGCCCTCGACGGCGCCGTCGCCGCTCTCCGCGCCACGCCCGGCGTGACGGCGGTGCGACGCTCGTCGCTGTACGAGACGGCGCCGGTCGGCGGGCCAGCCGGGCAGGGCCGCTACCTCAACGCCGCCGCCGAGCTGGAGACGACGCTGTCTCCCGAGGACCTGCTCGCTCGCTTGCTCGCCATCGAAACCGACCTCGGCCGCGTCCGCACCGTGCCGGACGGTCCGCGGACGATCGACCTCGACCTGCTGGTCGACGACCAGGTGCGCGACGACCCGCAGTACGGCTGCCGCACCCGCGGCTGCTGACGGCTGTTCGTCCTCGAACCGCTCGCCGAGATCCGCGCCCTGGCGTCGTTCACCCGCGGTTCGGTCGGGCCGTCGGCCAGTTGCGCGCCGACCTGCTCGGGGTGGCGCCGTTCGGTCCGGTCCCCGGCCGCGAGCTGTCCGGACTGCGAGCGCTGGTCACCGGGTCGAGCAGCGGCATCGGCCGGGCGATCGCCCTGGAACTGGCTGCCGGCGGGTGCGACGTACTCATTCACTGCCGCCGCTCGCGCGATGCAGCGGACGCTGTGGCGGCAGCGGTCGGCCGCCGGGGAGTCCGCAGCGCCGTGTTGCAGGCCGACCTGGGCGAGCCGGCGGCGTGCGACCGGCTGGCCGACGAGGCGTGGGCAGTGTGGGGTGGGCTGGACGTGCTGGTGAACAACGCTGGCGCCGACACGCTGACCGGCGCCGCCGCGCGCTGGCCGTTCGAGCGCAAGCTGGAACAGCTGTGGGCGGTGGACGTTCGGGCGACGATGCACCTGAGCCGGCAAATAGGCGGAGCCATGCGAGAGGCGGGCCACGGGACAATCGTCACCATCGGCTGGGACCAGGCGGAAACGGGGATGGAGGGCGATAGCGGCGAGCTGTTCGGAGCGACGAAGGGGGCGGTGATGGCGTTCACGCGCAGCCTGGCGGTGTCGCTGGCGCCCGCGGTCCGGGTCCACTGCATCGCGCCGGGCTGGATTCAGACCGCGTGGGGGGAACAGGCGTCGACGGCGTGGCAGGAACGGGTGCGGCGCGAAACCCCGCTGGGGGTGTGGGGCAAACCGGAAGATATCGCGGCGGCGGCCCGCTGGCTGGTGTCACCGGCAGCGGCGTATTGCGACGGGCAGATCGTGCGAATCAACGGCGGGGCGGTGCGGTGAGCGAAAACCCCACCGGGCCAGGATACCTGGCCTGCGAATCAATCGCCCGGGGGAGAAGCGCGAGTCAAGGCGTGGGATCGAAGCGGTGTGCCAGGCGCCGGCTGTTGATGTCGAGGGCTTCGAGGATTTCCAGAACAGCGTCCATCGGCATGCCCCAGTTGTGGGCCCAGCAGATGATGTCCAGGTTCTCCTGCCCTACTTTCAGCCGGTCGAGAATCCGGTCGAGAAGTAGCGTGTTGTCGTGGAACTTGCGCTGCAGCAGCCCGAAGTCACCCCGATCCAGCTCGACCCAGAACTTCTTGCCTTGAAGGTGCTCCAGCCAACGAGCCCGCAGATAGCCCCACCAGTGGTTTTGTACCCAGCGGCGGATGGCGGCTTCTCCGAGGTCGTGGCCGGCCTTCTCACTTTCGATCCACTTGAACCGCAGAGCTTCCTGCTCCCCGTCGACGTAAACGCTGGACGTTTCCATGAGTCCATGCACCTCTCACGTCGGCCCGACACACCGTTCACGCGGCGCACCGCGCCTTGCAGGTTGGGACACAGATCCAGTTCGGCCAAGGGTGCGTCCTAATTGCACCCAAATCATAGTATCGCCAATTCCACACACATTCAAGTCGGCCGGCCCGCCGGAACCGCTTCGACCGGCGCCCGCCGCCCAGTCCCCCTCACCGCGCTAGATAGCCGCCGTCGACCACCACCGCGGTGCCGGTGATGTAACTGCCCGCATCGCTTGCGAGTAGCAGCACCGGCCCCATCAGTTCGGCCGGGTCGCCCCAGCGGCCCAGCGCCGTGCGGTCGGCGAACGTCTTCTTCTCCGCCTCCGACAGCACCGACGCCGGCAGCTCGGTCAGGAACGGCCCCGGCGCGATGCAGTTGACCGTGATGCCGAACGGCCCGAGGTCGAGCGCGCTGGCCCGCGTCAGTCCGAGCAGTGCCGACTTGGTCGCCGAGTAGACGTTGCGCCCCTCCTTGGAGACGAACCCCATGATCGACGACAGGTGAATGACTCGCCCCCACCGCCGCTTCTTCATGTCCGGCACGACCGCGCGGGTGAGCGCCATGATCGAGTTCAGGTTCAGGTCCATCACCATGTCCCAGGTTTCGTCGGTGATGGCGTCGATCGCCTGCGGCTTGTTGGTGCCGGCGTTGTTCACCAGGATGTCGACCCGGCCCATCCGCGCGATCGTCTCCTGCGCCAGCCGGTCGGCTTCCTTCCGATTGGTCAGGTCGGCGACGACATACTCGCCGCGGCGACGGGTGCCGTCGAGGACCTCGGCCAGCGCCGCCTTCAACTCAGCCTCGTGACGGCTGGCGATGACGATGTCGGCGCCGGCGACAGCCAGCGCCCGCGCCATCTGCTTGCCGAGGCCCTTGCTACCGCCGGTCACCAGGGCGACCTTGCCGGTCAGGTCGAAGAGAGGGTTTGTCATGGCAGTCTCCATCAGGCATGCATAAAGATCTCTCCGGGAGCAATGTAGTGACTGTGGCCAGTCGCCGGCTGGCCACCTGCGCTTGACAGGCCATCGCCGCGCCGGTATCACCCGCCCCCTCGCGACGGACTACACTCGGAACTCTCGATCCCGATCAGGGGTGAGTATCATGCGGCACTGGCACGCCGTGGTACTCGTGCTGATCGCGGGAGCGCTGGGCGGCTGCGCGGTGACGGCTCCGCTGTCACCCAGTCGACCAGTCGCCGACGCGCGCACGGGTACGGAGACGGCAGACGCGCCGGACGTGGTCTTCCTCGACGTTGCCCTCGTCGAGCGGCCGACCGGCGATCGCTTTCTGAATCATGAGCTTTGGGAGAGCGGCGACGAGCAGGGGGTGCCGCTGGAGGCGAAGCCGGCCCTGGAGGACAACGGCCTGCGCGTCGGCCAGATCGGCGGACTACTGCCGCCGCGGCTCCAGGGGCTGCTCGGCTCGAAGCAGAGCTGTCCCGACCCGCGCCGCCTGCGCGCGGTGGCCGAACAGCCGACGCCGGTGCTGGTCAGCGCCAGCCGGCCCCGCTGCCGCTTTCGCTTCGTCCAGCCCGACGGCGAGCGGACGGTGGACGTGACCCGGGCGTTCTGCTTCTTCGAGGTGACGCCGACGGTGGAAAAGGACGGCCGGGTGCGGTTGCGGTTCGCCCCGCGGATTCGGCACGGCGACCCACGCCTGGAGACGCACGTCGTCCGCGAGGCAGACGGGTCGCTCCGCTGGGCAGTCGAGCCACGCGAGGCGGTCGAGGACCTGACTCCGCTCTCCTGGGACCTGACGGTAACGCCGGAGGAGTACGTCCTCGTCGGCGCGCGGCTGGACTGTCCGGATACGCTCGGACCGGCCTACTTCCTGCCCGACGGGGTGACCGGGGGTGTTCAGAAGCTGCTGGTCCTGCGAGCCACGCGCCTCGGCGGCGGGACGCCCGAGGACGGCAAGCTGGAGCAGACGCCCCCGCTGGCACTGCAGGCGTCATGGACGCCGCGAGGAGTGTCGCGGTGACCGCGCATACCCCGCTACCCATTGTCGCGCATCGGCCGTAAAATGCGGTCGGAGGGCGAGCGGACATGGTGCGGGTCGGCGAGCGGGTGCCGGACGTGGAGCTGACCGACGCCGCCGGTGTGACGCATCGGCTGTCGCAGCTGCACGCCGGGCCGGTGGTGCTGGTGTTCCTGCGCCACCTGGGCTGACTGCCGTGCCTGGCCCATCTCGGCGAGGTGGAACGTCGGCTGGCGGAGGTGCGCGATTTGGGCGGCGAGCTGATCGCGGTCAGCCAGGCGCGACCCGAGCGGCTGGCGGTCCATCTGCAGACCGACCCGCGGCCGTTCCCGGTCGTGTGCGATCCGGATCGGGCGGCGTATCGGCGGTTCGGCCTGGAACGCGGCGGGTGGGCGATGTTCTTCCGACCGCGTGTGCTGGCCCACTACCTGCGGCTGGTTGCGTCGGGGTGGCGCTCCGTCGGCCCGCTGGCGGTGAGGATCTGCTCCAGCTTGGCGGCGACTTCGTCCTCGACGCCGACCGGCGGCTGCTGCTGGCGCACCGCAGCGCTGACCCGCAGGACCGGCCCGCCGCCGACCGACTGATTGCTGCGTTACGACAGGCCCGCCCGGAGGAGGTTCGATGAGTCACCCGCTTGCCCCGCGCTCGAACGACCCGCCGATCACCCGGCGCGAGGCGCTGGCCGCGTCGGCCGCCGGACTGCTGGCGCTGCACGCCGGCTGTACGTCGCGGCCGGCCCCGGTCGAGGAGAAGCGCGCCGCCGATGCGCCGATGCGCTTCCCCGGCAAGGTGCCGCTGCGCGTCATCAACACCCGCCCGCCGTGCCTGGAAACCCCGTGGTCGTACTTCCAGCACGACCTGACGCCGAACGAGGCGTTCTACGTCCGCTGGCATCTGGCGCAGGTGCCGACCACCATCGATCTGCGGACGTGGCGGCTCAAACTGGTCGGTAACGTCGCGAAGCCGGCGGAATATGCGCTCGACGATCTGAAGAAGCTGCCGGCGACCGAGGTGGTGGCGGTCAACCAGTGCTCCGGCAACTCGCGCGGGATGTTCACGCCGCGCATCCCCGGCGCCCAGTGGTACAACGGCGGGATGGGCAACGCCCGCTGGAAAGGGGTGCGGCTGGGCGAGCTGCTCGACCGCGCCGGACTGAAGGCCGGCAGTGTCGAGGTTGGCTTCCTCGGTATGGACCGTGGCGGGATGCCGACCATCCCGGAGTTCGAGAAGACCCTGCCGCTCGATGAGGCGCGAGGGGCGGAGGTGCTGCTCGCCTACGAGATGAATGGCGAGCCGCTGCCGGTGCTCAACGGCTTCCCGGTGCGGCTGGTGGTGCCCGGCTGGTTCGCCACCTACTGGGTCAAGGCGATCGAGCGGATCGCCGTTCTCGACAAACCGTTCACCGGCTACTGGATGAACACCGCCTACCGCATCCCGACCACCGAGAACGCGGTCGAGGAGCCAGGCAACCTGTGCAAGACGACGACGCCGATCACCCGGATGAACGTGCGCTCGTTCTTCACCGCCCCGGCCCCCGGCGCCGGCGTCCGCGTCGGCCAGCCGGTCGACCTGTCAGGCATCGCCTTCGACGGCGGCAGCGGGATCAAACGAGTGGAAGTGTCGACCGACAACGGCCAGACGTGGCAGCCGGCCGCGCTGGGGAACGACCTGGGACGCTACTCGTTCCGCCGCTGGTCGATGTCGTACCGACCGTCGGCGGCTGGCAGTCAAGACATTACTGGTGCGCGACGACCAATGGCGGCGAGACGTACAGCCGACCAGGGCTGGCTGGAACCGGGCCGGCTACATGCGCAACAGTAGTCGAGGAACTGGCGGTGGAGGTGCGCGGATGACGGCCCCGAACAGACGTCCCGCCGGCCCGTCGCGGCCGGCGTTGCTCGCCACCCTCGATCCTCGGCCTGGCGATCATCGGCGGCGTGTCCGCGCTTGCTGGTCACGTCGGCCGGTCGCGAGGAGGTCGACGCGACGGCGGTGCAGCGGGTCGACATGAGCGGGCCGGTGGTGTCGATCGTACTGCCATCGGATGACCCGGTGTTGCCGCCGGGGCCGAACAGTGACGACTTTCACCGCCAGTGTAGCGCCTGCCACTCGACGCGGCTGATCCTGACGCAGCCGCCCCTCAAGCCAGCGCAGTGGGAAGCGGTGGTCAAGAAGATGATGACGATGTACAAGGCGCCGTTGACCGCCGGCGACGAGAAGAAGGTGGTTGCCTATCTGACCACGGCGTTTCCCGGAGCCAACCCGTGAACCTGCGGCGACGGCACTCAGCGTGGGGGAGGGGGCGCATGAGCGGCGAGCTGATCGAACTGGACGGATCGTTCGGAGAGGGTGGCGGGCAGATCCTGCGGACCAGCCTGGCGGCAGCGCTGCTGACTGGCAAGGGGTTCCACCTGGCGAACGTCCGCGCTGACCGGGCCAAGCCGGGCTTGCAGCCGCAGCACCTGCGCAGCGTGATCGCGGCGACGACGGTCGGCCAGGCGACGCGGAGCTCGCGGCGGCGATCCGGCAGCACCGACCTGACGTTCGTCCCCGGTGAGGTTGTGGGCGGCAGCTACCGCTTCGACATCAGCACCGCTGGCGGCACCGGGCTGGTGCTGCACACCGTCTATCTGCCGCTGGCGGCGCGCGGAGACGCTCAGCCGAGCGAGCTGACTCCTGGTCGGCGGCACACACGTCCGCACCAGTCCGTCGTTTCACTTCCTCGACCGCACCCGCAGCGTGCCCACCTGGAGCGGATAGAACTTTGGCTGTCGCTGCGGCTGGAGCGGCCGGGGTTCTACCCGCGCGGCGGCGGGGTGGTGCGGGCGCATCCGCCGTGCCAGCGTCTGCGGCGTCGTCTACCGCGACCGCGGCCGCTCGCCGTGACGGGGCTGAGCGTCGCCCGGGCTGGACCGCATCGCAAGCAACGAGCTCGCCAGGCGCGCTATCGGCTGGAGGCGAGCGACCTGCCGGCGCGCTGACCGAGGAGACGTGGGAGGCGGGCCGGGGTCGGTGCTGGTGCTGCAGGCGACCGGCGGCGGGTGCCGGCGACCCGTTCGTCAACCTGGGCGAGCAGGGCAAGCGCGCCGAGACGGTCGCCGACGAGGCGGCCGAGGAACTACTCGCCTATGCAGGTGGTCCGGCCGCCGTCGACCCGCACAGCGGCGACCAGATTGTACTGCCGCTGGCATCGGCGCTGGCGGAGAAGCCCGTCGGGTACACGGTGTCGGCAGTCACTCTGCACCTGACGACGAACATCGCCGTTATTGGCCGGTTCCTCGACCGATCGATGCCATGGGCAAGATGAACTACGCCGAGGCGGTCACCATCGTCGTCGGCATCCGCATGCGCTGATGCCGTGTTCGTGGTAATCTGCCGACCAGCACGAGGACCGTCGCGATGCAACGCCGACGGCCAGGCCGCCATCTGCTGTCATCTTCGTTCAATGCCGTCACCGAAGCGGAGGGGCGGGCGGCGTTGCTGCTGCTCGGTTCCAGAACATCCGCTCTGCTGTCCAGGGCTCTTCCTTCGAATGCCGTTCCGGCAGAGCCGCTGTCGGCGTAGCGGCGGTGCTGGTGGTCGACCGCATCAAATGCAGCGGACTGGTCGCCAGGGCATCTCTGCTCGGCGGTGAGCCGCTGGCGCACGCCGCCGGCGCGGCGGTGCTGGCGCTTGAGCGGTGCACGAACCAGGGGCTGGGCGCTGATGAACATTCCAGCGGACTGCGCTGAAGAGCACCCGGGCGAAGGCGTGCAGCCGATCGACTGAGCCGCGCAACGCCGCGGCATCCTCGTCGAGCGGGCGTATCGAGGTGCGATTCTACCCGCCGATGGATCGGCTCGACCAACCAGCGGATCCATTTCCTCACCGACCGCTACCACTACGATGAGCAGTGGCGGACGTCCAACACGCTGGAGATTCGCCTGCACGGCGGCGAGCTGAGCGTCAACGGATTCACCCGGTCAGCCGTCGGGCTGTGGCGCCCGACCGCGCGTCCGTCAACCACTGCCACAGGTGGACGATCGGCCGCGAACGCCTTGACACGACCACGACGCTCCAGGACGGACCATGTCGCACCGACCGTTTCACGCCGTCACCGTCGCCCTCGTCGTCGCCACTGTCGCTTCGACGCAGGAGATCCGCTTCGAGCTGGGTCAGCGGCTGCGAGCGATGGAGCGGACGCTGGCGGAACACCACGATCGAGCGGCGGCACGAAACGGGCGATCGACCCGCTGGAGAACGCGTCACGCCGACGATTCTTCCGCGGCCAGCTGCCCGAGCGGCGCGGCTGCTCGACGAGGCACGGTTCGCCCTGCGGCTCGGCTGACGCCCCGCCCGACGCCGTTCGCTGGGCCGAGGCAGCGGCCCACCGGCCGGCGACGCGCCTGCTCGATCGCGCTGCTCGACGAGCTGAAGGTGACGACCGATGTCCTATACCCGGTCAAGACCGGCCACCAGATCGACGCAGCGTGCAGCACACCCTGTGCATCGGCGATAAGTGCCGCGGCCACCGTCACCGCCGACCTGACGACGCTGCCGGGCAAGCCACCCTAGCCTTCAATGATATTCCGGAGGGCGATTATCGACTTCGGTCCGAGGTGCTGTCCGCCGAAGGCAAGCCGCTGGCGAGCTGGGAGCAGACGGTGTCGCTGGTGACCGACCTCTCGCCTCGGTTGCGCGCTTGCAGCGAGGCGCTCGAAGCCGCTGGAGAAGATGCCGGACGACCGACCGGGCGACGCTGGCGCGGTTGATCGGGCTGCTGGCGGACCTGGAGCAGCGTCGCCCTCTGGGCGAACTATCCGGCGGCGCGGCTGCTGGCCGAGGCCGAGGCGGCACTCGCGCTTGTCGAACGAGGCGGCTACGAACGCGAGCGGCCGGGCGAGCACTGGCTGACGCTACAGGGTGACGGCGACACCTACCCGGTCCGCGTGCTGGCGTCCGCCGCGCCGGCGGTCCGCACGGCGAAAAGTGGTGCCGCTGGTGATCGCAACCACGGCGCCGGCGGCGCGAGGAACATGTTCTTCGACGGCTACGGCGACGGGTTGATCGCCCGGCTGTGCGCCCGACGCGGCTGGCTGCTGGTGACGACGCGGTCACCCTTATTCGCCTTTTCGGGCGTCGATGCGCCCGCCGTCGTCGACGCGCTGGCGAAGTTGTACCCCGGTCGACCGCACGCGGGTGTTCCTCGTCAGCCACCTCGATGAGGGCGGCGCGGGTGGTCGGCAACGCGGGCCGGCAACCGGAGCGGTTTCGGGCGGTCGCGGCGGCGCAGGCGGCGGTGGCGGGTTCAAGGTGTCGGACGGGCTCAAGACGGTGCAGTTCTTCGTCGGCGTCGGCGAGCGCGACTTCGCCCTCGGCGGCGCACGCACGTTGCACCAAGCGTACTCGAGCAGCAGGGGTGAGCCGGGGCCAGGTGGCACCTACCCCGACGTCGAGCATCTCACCGTGGTGCAGCACGCCTTGCCGGACGTGTTCGCCTTCTTCGACTCCGCCGCCGGCCGTTAACCCCTTGGCGCCGCGGTGGCGAACGCTACAACAGGGAAGCGTGTTGTCCGCGGGCAGCGAACTCTTCCCAGGCACCCACCTACCATGACGCAGGAACCGATCACTGCTCCCGTTTCCGCACCGGCGCCCGCCGCCGGCGCTTCCGCCCGGCGGTGACCGGCGTGGTGCCGCCGCAGCTGGGCGAGGGGCTGATCCGCGAGGCCTGGCCAACGCTGCTCGGCATCGCGCCGGCGCTGGCGACGCTCGGCAAGGGGCTGATGCAGTTGTCCTGCCCGCTCGGGTTCCTCGTCATCCTGCCGGCGTTCCTGCTCAAGCTGGCGCCCGTTCGTGTGCAAGCGTTGCGCATTGTCGGCGGCTGATGGTGCGGCGCACGACTGGAAATGACGTGGCCGTGCAGGAGGTGCCGCTTCCTCGGCCCATCGACGACGTGCGGCACTCCATGCCGACGGGGTCGACCGCTTTTGCATCTCCGGCACGCAGCGCAGGTGATCAGCAGCAGGTGGTGCTGACGCTGCCGGGCGTACCCGAGCCGGAGGGGTTCCGCCTCACCATCATCAACGCCGTCAAGGCGTGGGTGCCGGGCAAGGCGAGCGGACCGTTCGTCCCCGCCAGCTCGCTCAAGTGAGTGCCGCGCGCAAGCGCAGCCAGCGGTGATAGGCACGCGGAGATCGCCGCCAGGAAGTCGCCATAGACGCCGCGAAGTCCAGCTCGACAGCGTGCATCTGCCGACGTAGCAGTGGCACCTCGGTTGGGGACACGGGGCCACCTCGTCGAGCGTCATCCAGCCGTCGCGGAACAGGTTGCTGATCACGTCGTCGACAAAAACAGCGGCATAGGTCGCCCTCGTCGTCGAGGTACACGGCCCTTTGCCCGGCGGGCCACGGCAAACATGCTACGATAAACGAGATCGTTCAACTCAAAATACGGGTCGATCGCGCGGATACGGGTACGGTCAGCGGTGTAGTGTCCGGCTCGCGGCTTGTAGGCGTTCACCCACAGGTAGACGCGCCGGATCGAGGCGCGGACCGTCTCCAGCAGCGCCGGATTCTCGCCGGCGTCCACGACGACGCCGACGCTGAACGGCTCGGCGGCAGCACGTCCCACTTCGCCACCAGCGCTCGTTACCATCGACCTCACTCGGGTGATACGTCGTCCACAGGGCCAACTTCGCCGCATCGACAGCGTCGAGGAAGGTGGCCACGTCGAACGACAGGTTCGTTTGCACCGTCACCCGCGTCACCTGTGGCAGCGGCAACGGCCGGCTGGCCGCCTCGCGCCCAGTAAGGCAATACCAGATATTCCAGCAGGAGTAATGAAGAACTCGACCGGACGTGG
Source organism: Gemmataceae bacterium (assembly GCA_046350215.1). Lineage (GTDB taxonomy): Bacteria > Planctomycetota > Planctomycetia > Gemmatales > Gemmataceae > JAXMAU01. The sequence goes on from JAXMAU010000011.1 coordinate 47,064, forward strand.
TAACTCGGCGACGCGGTCGATGATGCGTGTCAGTCCGCGGCGTCGGCGGAAGACGTCGGCGTCGACACGCGTGAGCGTGGCATTCCACGGACAGTAGCTGCAAGCATAGTTGCACCACTCCAGGCGGGTGCGCAAAACGGACCGAGCAGGCTCATGCGTCGTACTCGTAGGCGGCCACCAGGGCGAGACCCACCGGCGAAAGAACAGCCCGCCCACCACGTCGGCGTGCTTCCGGCCGCGCGGCGTCAGACGGAAACGCGGCCCGTCGTCGACAATGCAGCCCTCGGCGTCGAGCATTTCCACAGCCGAACCGCTCGCCGCGCAATCAGCGGCAAAGTGGGCGGCAAATGCCTCGGTGTCCAGCCCGTCGAAAAAGCAAGGACTGTATGACGTATCGCCGCTGCCGTTCGTCCGCGTCGAGGGCGAAGCCGTGCCGCACCGCGGTGTCGCCCTCGGTCATCCGCCGCTGGTAATCGGCGATCTCGGCACGGATGTTGCGCCACCATCCGCCGGCGTCGGTAAGTGCAGGGCGGTGGTATAGCTCCGCGCGCCCGGCGCCCAGGCCGACCATGCCATGCTCCTGACAGCGGTACTCGTCGTCCGGCCCGGCCGCACCGCGAACGAACTGCCGCATCGTCCGCTGGCGAAACCCCGCCGCCGTCAGCCGCTCGACCGCCGCATCGTACATCGCCGCCATCTGGTGCGGTGTGGGTGACGGCGGGTAATCGAGGTACGTGCAGGGCGCAGCCCGGTCAACGGCCGGACGTAGAGCGGGTAAAGAAACAGGCTGGTCGCCGGCGTGTCGACGGCCGCGTCGAGCGAGGTGCGCCCAGCTCGCGAGCGTCTGGCCGGGCAGCCGTAGATCAGATCGACATTGAAGTGCGGGAACCGCGCCCGCCCCGATCCAGCCGATGGCGGCGGTGGCTGTCGAACGGGAACCGGCGATTCACCCCGCGCTCCGCCTCGACGAATGACTGCACGCCCAGGCCCAGGCCGCTGGAATCCCAGCGAATGAGCGTCTGGACCTTGTCGGCGTCGAGCGTGTCGGAACTGGCCTCGATACAGCCGTGCGTCGACGCCGGATCGACGCCGAGCGTGTCCTTGCGGCACAACGCGACCAGGTGCGACAGTTCGTCCGCGACCAGGTACGTCGGGGTCCCACCCCGACGTGAAGGCCACCGGAACCGCATGGTGCCGGGACAGCGGCGTAGGCGTCCATCTCATGGCCAGCGCGTCGAGGCAGAGCAGGGACCGGCGAATCGCCGCCCGGCACCTGCGTGAACAGGTTGCAGAACGAGCACCGCTGCGTGCAGAACGGCGGAGTGGACGTAACAGAACTGGTGATCACCCAGCACTCATCCCGCCAGGCGTCGGCGAGCGCAGCGATGAGGATCGAAGCGGGCGGTACGCCTTCTTGTGCGGGTAGCCGTAGACGTAGCCAGGGTACGCATCGGCCGCCAGCACCAGCGCGCTCCACTTGCCGGACGTCAGTCGAGGAAGAAATGGGCATACGGCACCGTGGTGACGGTCGGAATGCCGATGCGGTGGCCCCAGCGGCCATCCTCGCCGAACGCCTCGCCGTGATCGGCCAGGACCAGGCAGAACCAGGCGCCCGCGCGCCGCAACCCGGCGAATAGCCGCGGCAGCTGGCGGTCGACGTGGGCCAGCGCCGCCGCCTGCGAGTCGACGCCATCGACGGTCGCGCCGGGCAGGTAGTGGGCGTGCGGCGGATGAGTCGCGGAGACGTTGACGAACAGCAGCGCTCGCTCGCCGGCGGACAGGCCGTCGAGCCAGTCGAGCGCCGCCGCTACCTGGGCTGCCGTCGATTCCTTCGCCGCCACTCCCAGCGCCGGCGACCAGACACTCTGCTGAAAGAACCCCGGCAGCACGCGGCCGAGCGGGTTTCGCTTGTTGAAGAAGCCGACGCCGCCGACGCAGAAGGTGCGGTAGCCCAGCGCGGCGAAGCCAGCGATCACGTTCGGGGCATCGTCGAATACGTAGGTGGTCGGCCCGGTCGTCAGCGAGCCGTCGAACGCCAGCGCGAACAGCCGCGCGTCGGGCGCCTCGCCGAGCGGGGTCGGCAGAAAGCCGTGGAAGAACGCCAGGTGCGCCGGCAGGGTAAACGTGCCGGGTGTCTCGCGCGCCTCCCACCCCGCCGGCCCCAGGTGCCGCGCCAGCGTCGGCGTGCGGCCGTCCGCCAGCGCCTGCCGCGCCACGTCGAGCCGCAAACAGTCGACGGTGACGAACAGGACGTTCATCTTCCCGACCACCTGATGCATGTCCGCCACGCACAGTCCTCCGGGGCGGTGTTATCATGCACCGAGTCGAAAGGAACTGCAAGCGCCGCAGCCGGCTGACACCCTCTGGCACCGCCTGCCCGCGTGCGGTAAAACAGTGGGTATGGCAGCCCTCATCTCTGTCCGCGGACCCAACCCTGGTAAGCGGTTCCCCCTCACCGACAGGTCGTCGGTGATCGGGCGGCAGGACGGGGTATCGGTTCACCTGGAGTCGCTTGCGGTCAGTCGCTACCACGCCCGCATCATCAATGAGGGTGGGGCCTACTTCGTCGAGGACACCGGGTCGGCGAACGGCACCTGGGTGAACGGCCAGCGGATCAGCAAGCGCGTGGCGCTGAACGAGAACGACACGTTGCAGATCGGACCGTATGAGTTCAACCTGCTGGTCGAGCGGCCGCCGATCCCGTCGGACCTTCCGCAGATCGTCCGTGGCACGGTGGATGCCCAGTCGGTCAACCTTACGCTTTACGGTCAGAACGCCGGCGTCAAGCTGAAGGCGATGCTCGAGATCACTCGTGACCTCGGGCACACCCTCGACCTCGATCCACTGCTCATCCGCCTGCTGGAACACCTGCTCGCGCTGTTCACCCAGGCGGACCGCGGGATGGTGCTCCTGTGCGAGGGCGACCGGCTGGTGGTCCGCGCCCAGTGGGCACGGCAGGGCGGGGCGACCGTCGACTTCGCGTACAGCCGCACCATTGTCCGCCGCGCGCTGTCCGAGGGGGTTGGCCTGCTCAGCGAAGATGTCCGCGGCGATCAGAAGATCAACCTGGTGAATAGTATCATTGAGTTGAATGTGCGGTCGTTCCTGTGCGTGCCGCTGCTCGGCTGGGACAACCGACGGCTCGGGGTCATCCAGCTCGACTGCCTGCGACCGAACCAGGTGTTCAAGCAGGAGGATCTGGAGCTGCTGACGGCGGTTGCCCTGCAGGCGGCGGTGGTCCTGCAGAATGCGGCGTATCACGTCGAGCGGCTCCGCGAGGAGCGGCTGCGCCAGGAGGTACTGCTCGCCCGCGACATTCAGCAGCAGTTCCTCCCGGCCGACTTCGACGTGATCGGGCCGACCGCCGAGCTGTTCGCTCACTGCCAGCCGGCTCGCGAGGTGTCCGGCGACCTGTACGACTTCTTCCCGCTGCCCGATAAGCGGTTCGCCTTCTACGTCGGCGACGTATCCGGCAAGGGGATGGGGGCGGCGCTGTTCATGATCGCCGTCCGCACCCTGGCCCGCTACCTGGCACCGTCCGCCGCCGGCGCCGCCGATTTCCTGCAGCGGCTCAACATGGCGTTGGCGACGGAGAACCCGACGCACCTGTTCGTGACGATGATGTACGGCGTGTACGACCCTGCCGATGGGTCGGTCACACTGGCCAACGGCGGGCACCCGCTGCCGCTGCTGCGGCAGGCGGCCGGCGACGTCCATGTGCTCAATCTCCGCCCCGGCATGCTGCTCGGCTCGGCGCCGATCCCGCTGCGGGTCAGCGACACCCGCGTCGAGCTGCATCCCGGCGACACGCTGCTGCTGTACACCGACGGCTACCTGGAAGCGACTGCCCCCGACGGCAAGACCGAGTTCGGCATCGACCGCCTGAAGGATGCCTTCGGCGGACCGGGCAGTCACCTCGGGCTGGAGGAGACGATGGTCCGGGTGAACGCGGCGATCCGCCGGTTCAGCGGCCACGACGAGTTGCAGGACGATCAGACCTTGCTCCTGCTCCGGCGGCGGTGAGTCGTCACGTCGCCGACCGGCTGAGCGACGCCAGCGCTTGCAGCGCCCGCGCCCGCGCCGAGGCGTGATCGACCACCGGCCGCGGGTAGGTGTTGCCCAGTTCGACGCCAGCAGCGGCCAGAGTGGCCGCCGGCGCCGCCCACGGGCGATGGATCAGGTGGTCGGGCATCCGGGCCAGCTCCGGCACCCACCGGCGAACGTACGCACCGTGCGGGTCGAACTTTTCCCCCTGGCTGACCGGGTTGAAGATGCGGAAGTAGGGCGCCGCGTCGGCGCCGCAGCCGGCGGTCCACTGCCACCCGAGCGTGTTGCTCGCCAGGTCGGCGTCGACCAGCGTGTCCCAGAACCACCGCGCGCCGACCTGCCACGGCAGCAGCAGGTGCTTGACCAGGAACGACGCCGCCACCATGCGGACGCGGTTGTGCATCCAGCCGGTGTGCCACAGCTGCCGTAGTCCGGCGTCCACCAGCGGATAACCGGTGCGGCCGCGCTGCCACGCGCGCAGTGCCGGCACGTCGTCGCGCCAGGGAAACTCGCCGAACTCGCTGCGCAGCGGCTGGTCAACCGTGTGCGGGAAGGCGTACAGCAGGTGGAAGGCGAATTCCCGCCACACCAGCTCCTTGAGGAACACCTCGGCGTCGCGCGGCAGGGTCGACAGCCCCCGCTCGTGGACCCGGTCCATGACCGCATGCCACACCGCACGCGGACTGACCTCGCCGAAGTGCAGGTAGGGCGACAGGTGCGACGTGACGTCCTCGTCCGGCCGGTCGCGCCCATCGGCGTAACTGTCGAGCCGTGTGGCTACGAACTCGTGTAGCCGCTCCTGCCCGGTGGCGGAACCAGGCTGCCACGTCTCGCGTAGCCCGCCCGCCCAGTCGATCGTCGGTTCCAGCCCGAACGCCTCCCGGTCCACCGAATGTGGCCAAACCGGCGGCGGCGGCAGGTGGGGTGGAGCGGGCAATGGGCGGGATGGCTGCATCGCCCGGTAGGCGTTCCAGAACGGCGTGTACACCTGGTATGGCCGTCCTTGCCGGTTCTGCACCTGCCACGGCTCGAACAGCAGGGCGGCGTTAAAACTGTCGACAATACATCCTTTTTCGCGCAAATGCTGCTTGACGGTGCGATCGCGGTCGATGACGCCCGGTTCATAGCGCCGATTCCAGAACACGGCGCGGGCGTCGGTTTCGCGGGCGAGTGCCGTCAGCGCCGCCAGCGCCGGGCCTTCGCGGAGGATCAGCCGCGACCCGATCGCTCGCAGCTGGGCGTCGAGCGCCTGCAACGACTGGTGCAGCCACCACCGCGACGCCGACCCGGGCGGCCACGCTCCTTCCTCGCCCGGCGACCAGAGGAACACGGGTACCACGGGTCCGCCGCGGTCGACGGCGGCTCGCAGCGCCGGGTTGTCCTCCAACCGCAGGTCGTGCCGAAACCAGACGATGCTGGCCCGTTCACCCATCGTCGGTGTGCCTCTTCTCAGCCGTCCACGCCGATCACCCAACGCTGGTGTTCAGCTTTCCGGGACGGAGGCAGGGGAATACTCGGACCCCCGAAGAGATGATATCAGCAACCCCGATGCCGGACGGATCACAGTATACTCCCAACGAACACTCGTTGTGCCGCGGTCGGGAGACCGCGGCAGAGCTGCTGGACGCAGGTCTCCTCGGGAAAGTGCGGGAGACCTTCGGTCGCCGCCGGTGGGCCGGTCGGGAGACCGGGCCACAACAGCCGGCGTTGCCTGATGCGTGACGTCGCGGGTACGGTAACCCCTCGGGGCACTGACGTGCTCTCGCTCGCCCTGCCAGCGCAACCGGCCCTGTCTTTCTACTGGCTACTGACTACTGTCTACTGACTACTGCGAGCGCAGCGAGCGAACTATAGTGCCCACCAGGCATGTCCTTTCCACGCTTGACCGGAGACGACCCGCGTGACCACCTCCGACCCCTTCGCCGAACGACGGGCCGAGCTGCGCGAGGAGTTTTATGCCCGGCACTTCCTGCTCGGCGGCTGGCCCGGCGGAACCGACACGTACAAGCGGACCATGTGGGCGGCGGTCCCCGACGTCGCGCTGGCCCGCGCCGGCTACTCGCTCACCATGCGCAAGGGGCTGCCCGAGCCGGGTGCGGAGCACGGCCTGATCATGGCCGGGCACGAGGCGATGCTCGCCCAGTGGTTCCACCGCCCGCTCCGCCGTCGCGACATCGAGCTGGCCGGCCAGTGGCACGCCAGCCGCGCCGCCACCCGCGCCTACCCGAAAGAAGTGTGGCAGGCGGTGCTCGACGCCCAGCCGGAGAGCGAGGCGATCACCCTGCCGGTCGACGTGTGGGGCTTCCCCGGCGGGCAGACGTTTCTGCCGGGAGTGCCGTGCCTGTTCTTCGAGGGCATGGGTGGGCTGGTGTCGTACCTCGAGCCGGCGATGTGCCGCTACTTCGCGCCGATCATCCAGGCGACCAAGGGCCGGCTGATGAAACAGGCCACCCCGCGCGACGCGGAATTCGGCCTCCGGGCGGCGCCGAACGAGCTGACCAACCTCGTTTTGCTGCTGGCCCGCTACGTCGGCGGACGCGGCCGGCTGACGTCCAACGACACCGCCGAATTCCTGTTCCCCGAGCTGTTTCGCTCCGTCGGCACCATCGGCCATGAGATGATGTGCGCCGGCCAGTCGTTCGACCGCACGCTGGCCGAGGCCGAGTACGAGATGATGGATCGGTTCATCACCGCCACCGGACAGGCGTCGCTGCTGTGCGACCTGGTCGACGCCGAGAGCGTCGGGCTGGAAAACGCCTTGCGGGTGATCCAGGCACACCCCGAGACGACGCGCGTCGGCATTCGCGTCGATTCGGGCGACATTGCTGAACAGTGCGTGCTGTACCACCAGAAGATGCAGGAGGCCGGCATCTCGACGCGGACGATCGTCTTCGAGGACGAGGTCAACCCCGAGGCGGTGCGGCAAGTCTATCAGCATTTCCGCGAGGTGACCGGGCTGGAGCCGGCGATGCTGTTCCCCGGCGCCGGCGGGTACTGGTGGCGGCTGGTCCACCGCGATACGCTGGCGGCGGCGTTCAAGCGGACGGCGACCAACGACCGCCCGAACGTCAAGTTCTCCAACTCGCCCGGCAAGGAATCGCTGCCCGGCTACCTGCGCATCTACGGGCGGGACGACACTCTGGTGGTTGCCGACGTGTCCGAGCGGCCGGCAGGCGAACCGCTGTTCGTCAAGCTGGTGGAGCAGGGCAAGATAATCTATCGCGAGAGCTTCGACGAACAGGCCGACCGGGCCGATCGCACCTGGGGGCGCTATCGCCGCTGGAGCTGTCGCCGCAAGTGCAGGAGTGGGCCGACCGCTTCCGGGCGATGCGGGCGAGTGAAGTCGCCGCGGCTCGCCGCCGCAGGCGACGGGGCTGCTGATCGTCGCGCCTGCACGACGGGTCAGACCCTGAGCAGCGGCCGGAGCTTCGCCCGAACCTCGTTGAGAACGGCATCGGGCACGCGGTCGGCGGGGTCAGCCCACCTCGCCCAGTCGGGCAACGCTGCGGGAGGGTGATCGCTCAGCACCGCCCCGCCGACGGCCAGCCCGTCGGGCAGCAGCACCTCGAACGGGTAACCCTTTACCTGCGCCGTCACGGGACAGACGAGGACAGGCCGACCCGCTCGTTGTAGCCGCGTGGCGACAGCACCGAGCGCCGGCCGACGCCCCGCTTGCTCGCGGCCGGCATGGGGCGTGAACGACAACCACACCAGGTCCCCGGCATCCGGGACGTAGGCCGGCCGGTCAGACTGTCTCGCGCCCCTCGTCCCGCCCCCAGTCCGTTTCGCCATGGACGTTCTCCGGCGTGATCCGCGCGCCACCAGCTCGTCGAGGGTGAACCGCCGCGGCTCCGGCCGCAGCAGCAAGCCGCCGTCGACAACCGACACCGTCAGTTCCATCCCCTCGCACAGCTCGAGGTCCTTCGCGTAGGTCGAGGGGATGCGTACCAGAGTTGCCCCACTGACTCACTCGGGTCTGCATGGTTCGTCTCCTGTATATACAACGTAGATCCTACCTCCAGAGTGGGCGGCCGTCAACCGGCGGAGCGGGTCGTATGATAGCCGGATGGTTTCGTCCTCTGGGAAGCTCCGGCCATGATTCATCACGGCTTCGTGCGGGTAGCGGCGGCCACTCCCGAATTGCGCGTCGCCGACCCGGCGTTCAACGTATCCCGTTTGGTCGCGCAGATGCGCCAGGCGCAGGCCGACGGCGTTGCCGTCCTGCTGTTCCCGGAGCTGGCGGTCACTGGCTACACCTGTGCCGACCTGTTCCCCCAGAGTACCGCCGCTGCGCGGTGCCGTCGAGGTGCTCGGCACGCTCGTCGAGGCCAGCCTGACCGCGTTTCACGGGGTCGCCGTCGTCGGTCTGCCGATGGCGGTCGACGACCAGCTGTTCAACTGCGCCGCCGTGGTGTGCCGCGGGCGTGTGCTCGGCATCGTCCCCAAGTCGTTCCTGCCGAACTACAAGGAGTTCTACGAAGCGCCGGCGGCGACGGCCTGCTGCCGCCCTGCACCTCTACGGCGAGGAAGTGCCGTTCGGCAGCGACCTGCTGTTCCGGCCGACCGACGTCGACGGGGCTGATCCCCGGCGTCGAGATCTGCGAGGATCTGTGGGTGCCGACGCCTCCCAGCCGCCTTCCAGGCGGTCGCCAAGCGCCACCCTGCTGCTCCTCAACCCGTCGGCCAGCAACGAGGTGATCGGCAAGGCGGCGTATCGCCGGTCGCTGGTCACCGGTTGCACGGCCCGCTGCGTCGCCGCCTATGTCTACGCCTCGTGCGGGGTGTGGGAGTCGACCACCGACGTGGTATTCGGCGGGCACAACCTGGTCGCCGAGAACGGCACCCTCTGCTCGCCGAGGTCGCGCCGCTTCCAGCGGCAGCCGACGCTGACGATCGCCGACATCGACCTCGATCGGCTACGAATCGACCGGCTGCGGATGAACAGCTTCTCGGCGAGCGTCTGGCCGCTGTATCACAAGGAGTACCGACCGTTCCGCGAGGTGCCGTTCCGGCTCGGCGGAGAACCGCCGCAACTCGCTGGCCCTGCCGCTAAGGCGGTTCGTCGACGGCCACCCGTTCGTCCCCGTGGTCAGGAGGAAGTGCGCGAGCGGTGCGAGGAGATCTTCAGCACGCAGGTGGCCGGGCTGGCGCGGCGGTTGGAGTAGGTCGGCCGGCCGGCGGTCGCCATCGGCGTTTCCGGCGGCCTCGATTCGACGTTATCGCTTCTGGTGACGTGCAAGACGTTCGACCTGCTCGGCGTGCCGCGGGGACGTATCCAGCGTTCACCCTGCCAGGGTTCGGCACCACCAGCCGGACGCGACAACGCCCGCCCCGATGCGGCAGCTGGAAGTGTCGGCCCGCGAGGTGGACATCCGCTACGATGCGCTGCTCGGCCACCGGCCGTCGGCCTGGCACTCGACGGGCTGTCGGTGGACGACCTGACCGAACGGTTACGCTCGCTGCCGCCTGATAACCGCCATGACCTGGTGTTCGAGAACGTGCAGGCGCGGATGCGGACCAGCCTGCTGATGAACACCGGGTTCGTGGTCGGCACCGGCGACGTGTCCGAGCTGGCGCTGGGCTGGTGTACCTACAACGCCGACCACATGAGCATGTACAACCCGAACACGTCGATCCCGAAAACGCTGGTCAAGTTCCTGGTCGACTGGGCCGCGCAACGAGTTCGAGGGCGAGGTCCGCGCCACCTTGCTCGACATCGTCGACACCCTCATCTCCCCGGAATTGCTGCCCACCGACCGCGAGGGCAAGGCGGTGCAGGCGACCGAGGGGGAGTATCGGGCCGTATGAGTTGCACGACTTCTTCTCTATCACTTCCTCCGCTTCGGCTCGTCGCCGGAAAAGATCCTGTTCCTCGCGGCGCAGGCGTCAAGCGCGCAGCTACCCCGCCGACGAGCACCGTCACTGGTTGATCGTCTTCCTGCGCGCTTCTTCGCCAGCCAGTACAAGCTGCTCGTGCTTGCCGGATGGGCCGAAGGTCGATCAGCCTGTCGCCGCGGCGATCCGGCGGATGCCGAGCGACGCTGCCGCGGCGTGCTCTGGGTCGAGTCGGCGGATGGGGCAGGAGGGTATTGCCGGTTGACGTCCCATCTCCCGCCGGTTGCCCCGGCTTGCCGTCGGCCGGGAAAAAGTTTGGCTCACGCCGACGTTTTTTCTCAACCTTTCGCCCGCTCGCTGCCGATAGGGAAGGTGAAGACAGAAACCGACTGCCAGGCGGGGCGGAGCCTCGCTCGTTGACGGACCCCAGGGAGGGGCGTCACTCGGACGGAACGGATTCCGGGTCGGATTGCCCGGCTGCTGTTCGCTGGCTCCCTTCAACAAGGACAGAGGAACACCACCGTGCCCCACTGGTCAGACACCTCCATTCGCCGCTGGCGGCGCCGGAAAACGCCCACCGTTTCCCGGCTCGACGACCCCCCTTCTCGCGGTTGATGCTTCGTCTCGCCCTGGCGTGAACCGTGTCCGGTCACCCTCGCCCCGCCTCCGGACGTCCGGTTCCTGATCCCGACCCATCAACCGTGAGGAAGCTCCCATGCCCCCGTTCTCGTTTCAGCCGGGACGGACTCCTCAGCCGCGGCGGCAGGGCAAACGGCTTTCCGTGGAATCGCTCGAAGACCGCACCGTTCTCAGTTCCGCCTCGTCGTTGAGCGTGTCGGTCGGCCCGTTCATCCCGACCATCGCCACTTCTCCCGTCACCGTCGCGCAGGTGCCGACGGACCCCCGGTTCACCGACCAGTGGGCGCTGCAGAACACCGGGCAAGGCGGCGGCACCGTCGGCGCGGACGTGAACGCTACCCGCGCCTGGGACGTGGTCAAGGGGTCGGCACGCACCACCGTGGCGATCATGGACACCGGGGTCGACTACACCCACCCCGACCTGTACCTCAACATCTGGATCAACCAGGGCGAAATTCCGGCGTCGCGCAAGGCCCGGTTGATCGACATCAACGGCGACGGGTTTATCACCTTCCGCGACCTGAACGACTCCCGCAACCAGGGGGTCGGTAAGATCACCGACCTGAACGGCAACGGCTACATCGACGGCGGCGACCTGATCCGACCGATGGGCCGGGATGCCTTCGGTCGCGACAACGGCCAGGGCGGCTGGGACGACAACACCGACGCCGACGCCAACAGCTACCGCGACGACCTGATCGGCTGGAACTTCGTCAACAACACCAACAACCCGCTTGACGACTACGGCCACGGCACCCACGTCGCCGGCATCATCGGCGCCATCCGCGACAACAACCTCGGCGGCGCCGGGGTGGCCGACGGCTGCCAGATGATGGTGCTCAAGTTCCTCGACGGCAGCGGCAACGGTAGCATCACCAACTACATCGCCGCCCTCAACTACTCCGTCAAGGAGGGGGCGAAGGTCACCAACAACAGCTGGACCGGGGCGAACTACGACGACGACCTGATCGCCGCCATCAACAGCGCCCGCGCTGCCGGCCAGATCTTCGTCGGCGCCGCCGGCAACGGCACGACCGACAACGACGTGCAGCCGGTGTATCCGGCGAGTTTCAAGATCGACAATGTCATCTCCGTGGCCGCTACCGATCGCTACGACCGGCTGGCTGGCTACTCCGCCTACGGCGATAAGTCGGTCCACCTGGCGGCTCCCGGCTCGGACATCTACAGCACACTGCCGGGTGGGAAGTTTGGTATGAACAGCGGCACCTCGATGGCCACGCCGTTCGTGACCGCCGCCGCCGCCCTGGTGTGGACGCAGCACCCGACCTGGACGTACAAGCAGGTCATCACCCAGATCCTCAGCACCGTCGACAAGGTGACCGGCCTGGCCGGCAAGACGATCACCGGCGGTCGCCTCGACATCGGCAACGCCGTCGGCGCCGTGCAGGCGCAGTCCACTCCGCCGCGGATCACGGCTGCCGCCTGGAGCGGGTCGGCGGTCGGCAATCTGACGAAGGTGCGGGTGACGTTCGACCGCGCCATCACCGTCTCGACCTTCACGTCCGCCGACGTGGTGCTGACCAGCCCCGCAGGGACGAAGATCACGCTGAGCGGGGTGCAGGTGGTGCCGGCAGCGGCGACAAGGTGTTCGACCTCACCTTCCCGGCCCAGACGGCCGCGGGCAGCTACACGTTGAAGATCGGCCCGGATGTCGCCGACTACAGCGGCAACGCGATGACCGCCTATTCCGCCAGCTACCAGCTGGCCTCACCGGCCAGGATCACGAGTGCCGTCTGGAGCGGCACGGCGACCGGCAATGTGACGAAGGTGCGGGTAACGTTTGACCGCGCCATCGCGTCGGCGACGTTTACCGCCGCCGATGTGGTGCTGACCAACCCGTCGGGGACGAAGATCACGCTGAGCGGGGTGCAGGTGGTGGCCGGCAGCGGCGACAAGGTGTTCGACCTCACCTTCGCGGCCCAGACGGCCGCGGGCAACTACACGTTGAAGATCGGCCCGGACGTCAAGGACTACAGTGGCGTCACGATGACCGCCTATTCCGGCAGTTACCGCCTGGTGGCTCCGCCGCGGATCGTTACCGCCACCTGGAGCGGGACGGCGGCCACCAACCTGGCCAAGGTGACGGTGACGTTCGACCGGGCGATTACCCTGTCCACGTTCACCACCGCCGACGTGGTGCTGACCAGCCCGTCCGGGGCGAAGATCACCGTGAGCGGGGTCAAGGTGGTGACGGGGTCGGGCGACAAGGTGTTCGAGATCACCTTCCCAACTCAGACGGCGGTCGGCACCTACACCCTGAAGGTCGGTCCCGACGTCAAGGATCTGAGCGGTGTGGCAATGACCACGTTCACCACCACGCGGTCGCTCGCCAACCCACCGCGGATCGTCAGTGCGGTGCCAGGTGGGCCGGCCGCCAACACGCTGTCGAAAGTGCGCGTAACGTTCGACCGTGCCATCGCCACCGCCACGTTCACCACCTACGACGTCGTCCTGACCAATCCGGCGGGCGGGCGCATCGCCATCGACAGTGTGAAAGTGGTCGCCGGGTCGGGCGACAAGGTATTCGAGATCACCTTCGCCACCCAGACGACGGGCGGGACGTACAGCCTGAAGGTCGGCCCGGACGTGAAGGACTATGCCGGCGTCAGCATGACCACGTACTCGACCACGTTGCCGATCAACGCGGTTCGTACCTTCGCCACCAGTGCCGCGGTACAGGTGGCGAAGGGGACCAGCGGCGTATCGCTGCTGACCGTCGGCCAGAGTGTGACGATCGCCGACATCAACGTGAAGGTGAACATCACCTCACCGCGTAACAGCGACCTGGTCATCATGCTCCAGGCGCCGGACGGCACCGGGATCGTGCTGTTCAACCGCTACGGCGGGACGTCGGCGAATTTGATCGACACCGTTTTCGACGACTCGGGCAAGACGTTCATCGCCAATGGTATCGGCCCGTATACCGGCTCGTTCCAGCCGTCGGTCCCGCTGTCGAGCCTCAACGGCAAGAACGCCCAGGGCACCTGGAAGCTGGGGTGACCGACCGCGGCGGGGTGTACAGCGCCACCGTCAACAGCTGGTCGATCATCGTCACGCCGAAGGCGTGATCGGCGCCGATCGCTTGTTCTGAGTAATACCGTACCCGGATCGACCTCGGTCGCTCCGGGTACGCTCGTTTTGCCAGCCGCCGAGGCCGTGCGGCAGGCGAGCGGGGTTCCGTGAGGGTCCCGAGTCGTCGCGTTAGGAGTGAGCTGCGCTGTTGTCGCAAGGTCACCCGACCTTGCCAACGTGTTGGACCGAAGGTCTCCTCCGGGGTCGTGCGGGAGACCTTCGGTCGGCCGTATTGTCCCGGTCAGGAGACCCGGACAATACGTGCGTCCCGAGTGCATCGCCTGGAGCGTTACGTCGCGCGTCACGCCTGGTGCCTGGTGCCATGCCCACGCTTGCGTGGGCATGCGGCGTTTCGCCGACTGGCCCTGTCGGGTAAACCGCCTTCCGCACTACATGGCCACGCAAGCGTGGCCATGGCACCCAGCGGTGTTTCAGCGCGCCATTACGGGTGCTGCCGCTGACTCGGGGCACTGACGTACTCCCGCTCGCCTGGCAAGTGTGGGAGGCGACGACCACCGCAGTGTGCTGTCTGTTCTACTCGGCTACTGACTACTCTCCGAAAACGCGAGCCGGCCGGCGACCTCAAGGAGTCGCCGGCCGGCTGCGCGGGCATCTATGGTAAACGGCTCAGTAACCCATCGGGTACATCGCCGGCATGCTATAGCCGGGGTAGTAGGCCGCCGGCATCGGGTAGTAGTTGCCCATACCGTACATCGGGACGTTCGGCATGGCGTAGGGGTAGACGGGGTAGCCGGTCTGATACGACACCGGCTGCCAGTAATAGGTGCCGTTGACGCGCGGGTCGACGGCGGCGGACTGGATACCGCTGCGAATCTGCTTGCTATCCGACGGCGGGATCGGGGCAAGCGGCGGGGCCGCCGTGGTCGGCTTGGCCGGCGCCACCGGCGCGACCGACTCCATCGCCGGCGTGGTATCGATCACCTGGCCGTCATGAACGCCGCCCTCCACCACGCCTTCGCTCACCACTCCACCGTAGTGCTTGCCGAACAGGCGGTGCCGCAACCCGTGGAACTTGTGGCCGCAGGTGGCACAGCCGTCGAGGGCGTCGAGGCCGCAGGTGGTGCAGCCGTGCTTGAAGCCGTGGAACAGGAACTTCGGCTTGCACGTCGCACAGTCGGCGCCGCCACAGGCGCCGCCCCAGCCGCAACCCTTGCAGCCGTAGCCGCAGCCGCCGCCACAGCCGCCGCAGCCACCCTCGCATGGGCAGCACAACGGCGAGAAGGCGTTCCACGACTGGCCACAGTAGCACGACGTACAACGGTGCCTGCCCCAGTAGAACAGGCCGAACGCACCGGCGAACAGCGGCGTCGCCATGCCGGCGGAGGCGACTACCGCCAAGATCGCCATCACCCAAAGTCGCTTCATGAGGTACTCCTGAGGTCTTCGCCCGCGCGGCTTCCGGCGATCCTCCTGATAGCCGCGCGAGCCTCATGTCTCAGAAGCAGCATACCCCCCGGACGCTCGGCGAGACGCCGCTCAGAGACAAAAACGGCTCTGTCCGACCGCCTGCGGGGCGGGACAGGTGACACATCGCTCCGAGCGACCCCAGCCGGTGTCACTCGGCGGTCGGCGGCGAGAATGCATCGCGATCCGGCGGTTTTCGCTCAAGTTGCTCGGGTGGTCTCTCGCCGAGGGGACTGGCCCGATCCTCCCGTGGCTTGCTAACATATCCATCCCGGGGGCGGACGCGGGTGGACGGCACCCGCGCCACGTTCCCACCCGCTGGCCGCCCTGCCGATCGAGGCTCTCCGTCATGCTTTCCGTCGATGCTGCACGCGAACTGGTGCTCGAACAGTGCTGGACGCTGGCCCCGGAGCTGATGCCGCTGTCATCGGCGTCGCTCGGGCGGGTACTCGCCGAGGAGGTGGCCAGCGACCTGGACATGCCGCCCTTCGACAAGGCGATGATGGACGGGTACGCGGTGCGCTCCGCCGACCTGCCCGACGGCAAGGGCGTGCTGGAGGTGGTGGAAGAGGTCATGGCGGGCCAGCAGCCGACCCGTCGAGTCGAGGCCGGACAGGCAGTCCGCATCATGACCGGGGCGCCGATCCCGGCGGGCGCCGACGCAGTGATCATGCTCGAACGGACGCGATCGGACGACGGCAACCGGGTGGCGATCGACGACCAGCCGCCCCGGCCGGGGCAGCACATCCAGCCGCAAGGCCGCGAGTTGGCGAAGGGCGACGTCGTCCTGCGGCCTGGCGATGTCCTGCGGGCACAGGAGTTCGGCGTGCTGGCGATGGTCGGCCGGTCGGCGGTCCGCCAGGTCCCCCCGCCGCGGGTGGCGATCGTGGCGACCGGCGACGAACTGATCGAGCCGGCGATGATGCCGGGGCCGACGCAGATCCGCAACAGCAACGCGACGATGGTACTCGCCCAGGCGCACCGCGCCGGCGGGCTGCCGCGCTACCTCGGCATCGCCCGCGATCGAGCCGACAGCCTGCGGCCGCTGATCGAGGAAGGGTTGCAGACCTCTCACGTCCTGATCCTCACCGGCGGGGTGTCGGCGGGCAAGCTCGACCTGGTGCCGGACGCGCTGGCGGCGGCCGGGGTGACCGTCCACTTCCATCACGTCGCGATGAAACCGGGTAAGCCGTTACTCTTTGGATCCGCGGAGCGCGCCGGGGAGCGCCGGCTGGTGTTCGGGCTGCCGGGCAACCCGGTCAGCGCGCTGGTGTGCTTCGAGCTGTTCGTCCGCCCGACGATTCGCAAGCTGGCCGGGTACGCCGACATCGACCTGCCGCTGGTGCTGGCCCGGCTGGACGTCGACTTCCCCTACCAGTCGGACCGGCCGACGTATTACCCGGCGCGGCTGGAGGAGGCGGTCGATCGGTGGGAGGTGTCGCCGCTGCCGTGGCTCGGGTCGGGCGACCTGCGGGTGTTCCTCCGGGCGAACGCGCTGCTGCGGCTGCCGGCCGGCGACTTTCAGTTATTCGCCGGGCGGTCGGTCGAGGTGCTGCGGCTGGAGTGAGCGGGAACGGGGGCACGGATGGCGAGTGTGACGGAACCAGGCGACTCGGCGGAAGCGGCCCCTGCCGCGCCGCCGGCGGCGGCATCGCCTGTGGCTGGCGCCGCTGGCGTCGGCGGGGCTGCTGTACCTGTGCTACTTCCCGGTCGGGTGGGGGTGGCTGGGGTGGGTGGCGCTGGTGCCGTGGCTGGGCGCTGGTACGGCTGCCGGGCCGGCCGAAGCGACTGTACCTGGCGACCTATCTCGGCGCGGTGGCGTTCTTCCTGCCGGTGCTGCAGTGGGCGCGGGTGGCCGACCCACGCATGTACGCCACCTGGATTGCCCTGGCGTTCTACTGCGCCCGGTTACGTCGTCGCCGCCTGGCGATGCTGCGATCGCTGGAGCGGCGGACGCGGCTGCCGCTGGTACTGCTGTTCCCGCTGGTGTGGGTGGCACTGGAGTTCATCCGCTGGGGATTGTTCGGCAGCTTCGTGTCGCTGGCAACCGGGTCGCATCAGCACGACGTGCCTGGCGGATTCAGCTGGTATCTGCTCGGGCACTACGCAGCACGCCTTTCTGGAGCTGATCCAGGTCGCCGACCTGACCGGGGTATACGGCGTCAGCTTCCTGGTGGCCGCGGCGAACGCGGTGCTGTTCGAGGCGCTGTATGGGCGGCCGGCGGTGCGCCGGCTGCTCGGCGACAGCGGCTCGCCACGCTGGCGGCGGTCGGCGGTGCTGGCGCAAGCGGTCGCCGTCGCGGCGCTGCTGCTCGGCACGCTGTGGTACGGCACTTTTCGGATCGGCGAAATCAAAGATCTGAAACAGGGGCCGCGGCTGGCGCTGCTGCAGACCAACGTCGACCAGCGGCTGCGCAACGCCAGCAGCCTGGGCGACGATGACAGCCGATCGACGGCGCGGAAGCGGTTGCTGCGGCAGGTGGAGGAGGTGGCGGTGCTGGCCGCCGGCCGCGGCGTTGATCTGGTCGTCACCCCGGAGACCAGCTACCCCGGCACCTGGGGCGAGTTCGCTCCCGGCCGGCCGACCGACCCGAGCCGCGAGTTCGCCGTTGACCGGGCGCGGGCTTTTGCCGCGCCGGTGCTGCTCGGGCTAAACTCGTTCGTCTACGAGGCCGACGGCAAGAGCCGCGGCTACAACTCGGCCGTCCTCGTTGACCGGGCCGGTGAGTGGCAGGGCCGCTACGACAAGGTGCATCGGGTGCCGTTCGGCGAGTACATCCCGGTCCGCCGCTGGCTGCCGTTCCTCGATCGCCTGGCGCCCTACGAGGACGAGTATTCGGTTGAGCCGGGCCAGCAGTTCACCCGTTTCACGCTGCCGGGTGCGCGCGAGCCGACCACGTTCGGCGTGGTGATCTGTTACGAGGACACCGACCCGGCGATGGCGCGGGCCTACATGTCCGGCGATGGACGGCCGGTCGACTTCCTGCTCAACATCTCCAACGATGGCTGGTTCGACGGCTCCAGCGAGCATGATCAGCACCTGGCGATCTGCCGCTTCCGCGCCATCGAGTGCCGTCGCACACTGGCCCGGTCGGTGAACATGGGCATCTCGGCCGTGGTGGACCCGGTCGGCCGGGTGCTCGCGCCGCGTCTGGTCAGCGAGGTGGACGGGGTCCACCTGTGGGAGATCCCGGACGCCGCCGACCCGCTGCCGGTCTGGCAGTGGCACGAGTTCAAGCAGACGGCCGGGGTGCTGCTCGCCCGCGTCCCGCTCGACAACCGCGTCAGCTTCTACGCTCGCCGCGGCGACCTGTTCGCCCTGCTCACCCTGGGAACGGTAGCATGCCTGCTGATCGCGAGCCGATTCCGCCGACGGGCGACACCGCCGTGATCGGTGAACGGCGGAGTAACCTCTTATCGATTGTGCTGCTGCGCGACGCCTCATTCTGGCGGCGGAGTCGCCGTCGGCGCGTCGGGCGGCTGCTGCTGGCAGTCGTCTACCTGTACGTCGCCCTGCTCGGGGTGCTGCTCGCGCTGGAGAACCGGCTGGCGTTTCCCGGCTCGCTGGCGTTTGCCTGGCAGGACCGGCAACCGGGGCCGGAGGTGGTAGATGTGGAGCTGTCCACCGCCGACGGCAACCGCATCCACGCCTGGTTCGCCGCCCCGCCGGGGTGGCGGCGGGAACGCGGGGCGGTGCTGTACTCGCACGGCAACGGCGGCAACCTGTCGTGGCGAACCGGCGGGGTGGTCCGCTGGCGTGACGCGACCGGCCGGGCGGTACTGATCTACGACTATCCCGGATACGGAAAGTCGACCGGCAGTCCGCACGAGGCGAGTTGCTACGCCGCCGCCGAGGCCGCGTATGCCTGGCTGGTGGACGAGGCGAAAGTGCCGCCGGAGGAGATCATCCTGCTCGGCTCGTCGATGGGTGGGGCGATGGCGACCGAGCTGGCGACGCGGCATCGCTGCCGGATGCTGGTGCTGGTCAACTCGTTCACGTCGTTTCCCGACATGGCGCAGCAGCGGTTCCCGTGGCTGCCGGCGCGCTGGCTGGTCCGCAACCAGTTCGACAACCTGGGCAAGCTACCGGAGGTGGGCTGTCCGGTGTTCATCACGCACGGCGAGGCCGACCAGGTCGTTCCCTACGCGCAGGGCCGCCGGCTATTCGACGCCGCCTCCGAGCCGAAGCGGTTCCTGTCGCTGCCCGGCCATCCGCACAGCCACCCGCGCACCCCGGCGTTCTTCGCCGCCGTCAACGCCTTCCTGAAGGAGACGGCGAAGTGATGTCGCACGGCTGAGGGAGGGTTTCACGCCCTTCGCAGAGCCTCAGGGCGTGCCACCCGGAACGCCTTCGCCGGTGCTGTCTGGGTGGCACGCTCGGAGCGCAGCGACGGGCGTGGATGCGCGTCACGCTCACCCCCACGCTCACGCCCTTCGCCAAGCCTCAGGGCGTGCCACCCAGAACAGCGCCTCCGCCGGGTGGCACGCTCGGAGCGCAGCGACGGGCGTGAAGGCGTGTCACCCACGACCCATCGTTCACGACGGGTGCCATGGCCACGCTTCGTGGCCATGTGATGCGGTTACCCATCACCCAACGGGGCCGGTCGGTGGAACGCGGCATGCCCACGCAAGCGTGGGCATGGCACCCAGCAGACCGCACAAGCACGACGATAGACGCCCCGCTTCTCTCCGCCCCGCTGCGGCGAAGTGACCTTTTTCGTCGTGGCCCGTTTTGCTATCCCCCGTGCCGTTGAAGCCACCCGGCCGGCGGACCGCGCTGGCCGTTCGACGCAGGAGGGGCGAGTATGCGACGGTTGCTGGCATCCCTGATGGCGGTGGTGCTGTTCGGATCGTGGGCGTCGGCCCAGACCGAGGTCAAGTACCGCTGGCAGACTGGACAGGTCCTGACCTATCGCGTCGATCACGTCACCGACGCCAGCGACGTGGTCGCTGACTCGCGGAGCGACACCAAGAGCGTTCTTCGCGTCACCAAGCGTTGGCAGGTGATCGGCGTCGACACCGCCGGCGTCGCCACGCTGCAGCTGTCGCTCACCTCCATGTCTCAGGAGCGGACCACCCCCAGCGGCGAGGTAATCCGGTTCGACTCCGCCGACCCGGACAAGAGTACTCCGCAACTCCGCGAGGCGATGTCTCGCTTCCTGAACACCCCGCTCGCCACCATCCGCGTCGACGCGACCGGACGGGTGGTCGAGGTCAAGGAGTCGAAGTCCGACGCCTCCAGCTACGAGAACGAACTGCCGTTCCTGGTGCTGCTCCCGGTGGGCGGGATGAAGCCCGGGGCCGGCTGGGAGCGGGCGTTCAAGATCACCCTCGCCCCGCCGCTCGGCACCGGCGAGAAGTACGAGGCGGTGCAGAAGTACACCTGCAAGGCGGTCACCGACACGGCGGCGACGGTGCAGTTCACCACCGATCTGGTAACGGCCCCGAAGGCGCCGGCCGACGCGGTGCCGCTGTGGCAGATGATGCCGCAGGGCGAAGTGGTGATCGACGTCAAGAACGGCCGGCTGCACAGCGCCCGGCTGACGATTACCAAGGACCTCGCCAACCACCAGGGCGAGAACTCCAGCTGCAAATTCAGCAGCACGCTGACGGTCCAGTACCTCGGCGACCGCTGACCGCATCGACGTCCATCGACCGGCCCTGTCGTCCAAACGAGTGCCATTGCGGAGACGCCCACCCGATTCATGCGGGTGGGCGTCGGCCTTTTCTCGCACACCGCCGTCCGGCGCCCTACCTGAGTGCGGGTCGACGATCACCCTTTCGGGGCGAACCGCATCCGCCCCCGGTGTGTTCACCGGGGCCTAACAACAGACCGTTGATCGTTCTTGTGGGGTGGCCGTCAGCCCAGTTCGGGCGGTAGCAGCATCGCCGCCGGCGCTTGCAGGGCGCGGATCACCGCGTTGCCAAAAGCTGCGCCGACGGCGCCGTCGACGACCCGGTGGTCAAACGAGAACGACAGGTACATCAGGTCGGCCGGCCGGATCGCGCCGGCGTCGTCGTATACCGGCCGCCGCACCACCTTGCCAATCCCCAGGATGCCGACTTCCGGATAGTGAATGATCGGCGTCGAGATCAGTCCGCCGATGTTGCCGACCGAGGAGACGGTGAACGTGCCGCCGCGCACATCGTCGAGCCGCGCCTTGCCGGCGCGGGCCTCGGTGGTCAGCCGGTCGATCTCTCTTGTTAGTGTTAGAAGATCTTTTTTGTCGGCGTCGTGGATCACCGGCACCACCAGCCCCGCCGGGGTCGCCACCGCCACGCCGATGTGATACTCGTCGTGCAGGCGGATCTCGCCGTGCTCGTCGTCCAGCGTGGCGTTTACCAGCGGCACCGCCTGCAGCGCCGTCACCACCGCCTTGACGATGAACGGCAGGTAGGTCAGCTTGAGGTTCGCCGCCGCGAGGACGGGCTTCAGCCCGGCGCGGAGCCGCACCAGCTCGGTCACGTCGCACTCGTCGATGTAGCTGTAATGCGGGACGGTGTGCGTGGCCAGAACCATCCGCTCGGCGATCTTGCGGCGGAGACCGGTCAGCGGGATACGGTCGCCCGGCCGGCCAAAGTTGAACGTCGGCGCCGGTCGCGCCGCGACGGGCGCCGCGGTCGTGGGCTGCAGCAGAGGAGTCAGGTCGTCGAGCAGGATGCGGCCGTCCGGCCCGGACCCGGCCACCGTCGCCAGGTCGACGCCCAGCTTCCGCGCCAGGTGCCGCACCGACGGCGCCGCCTTCACCCCCAGCGGGGTGGGGTGCGTGGTGCCGTTCACGCTGAGGGGGACGGCGGCGGGTGTGATCGCCGTCGGCTCGCCGGCTCGTTCGGCCGGTGCGGGCTCCCCGGAGCGGGTGAAGGCGAGGACTGGCTGGCCGACCTTCACCGTCTGGCCGGGGGTCGCGTGCAGACTCACGATGGCGCCGGTGAACGGGGCGGGTAGCTCCATCGTCGCCTTGTCGGTGAGCAGCTCGGCCAGCGGCTGGCCGGGCTGGACCTGATCGCCCACCTGCACCAGCCAGCGGACCAGCTCGACCTCCTGAATCCCCTCGCCGATGTGCGGCAATGCGTACTCCATCACGCCCTCCTCACGCCGCCTCGGTGACCACTTCGAACAGCGCCTGCTTGATCGATCCCAGCTGTGGAACCGTGTTCTGCTCGTACACCTGGTTCAGCCCGATCCCCGGCAGGTGTCGGCCCGCCAGCAGCCGCGGGCGGACCAGCAGGTCGTAGAAGTGGTGATCGACCACCCGCCGCAGCAGGTGCTCGCCGAAGTTGGTCACCTCGGTGTCCTCGTTGACGATCAGCACCCGGCCGGTCTTCTGCACGCTGGCGCTGATCGCCTTCCAGTCGTAGGGGAAGATGGTCCGCAGGTCGAGGACGTCGCACGTCTTGCCGGTTTCGGCAGCGACCTGGTCGGCCGCCTGTACGCACAGTGGCAGGGTGCGGCCGTAGCTCAGGACGGTGGCGTCGGCCCCCTCGCGGACGCGACTGGCGGTGCCGAGCGGGACGAAGTACGGCTGCACGTCAGGCCAGCGCGGCTTCCATCCGCCACGGTCCACCACCGGGGCGTCGATGCGGTCTTTCAGCTCCGCCTCGTCGTCCGGTTCGCCGGGAATCCGCTGCTCGCCCTTGATGCGCAGCAGCGCCTTGGGCAGCAGGACCAGCACCGGGTTCGGATCGGCGATCGCCGACAGCATCAACCCGTAGGCGTCGAGCGGGTTGGACGGCATCACCACCTTCCAGCCGGCCAACCGGCTGGCCCAGCTCTCGAAGCTGTGCGAGTGGTACAGGCTGCCGCGGATACCGGAGCCGGACGGCGTCATCACCACGATCGGCATCGGGAACTGGCCGGCGCCGGACCAGTACTGGTTCCCGGCCACCTTGAGCAGGTCGATGACGTTGAAGCCGTAGTCGCAGAACTGGATCTCGGCCACCGGCCGGCCGCCGGCGTAGGCGATGCCCATCGCCGTGCCGATGATCCCCCGTTCGTCGAGCGGCGAGTTCCAGGCGGTCCGCAATCCCTGGGTGGCGGTGAACACGCCGCCGAGCGGCGGGCCGACGTCCTCGCCGAACACGTCGGTGACCCCCAGGTGCTCCTCGCCGTAGTGCAGCGCCAGGCGGACCGCCTGAACCAGCGTGGCCATGTGCGACCGCCCTCCCGGCGGAGTAAGTCCTTACTGCGGCAGGCCCGTATAGTCGGCCGGGTAGACGGCGTCGACCCCGCTGGGGGCGTAGGTGAAGCGGTGAACGTCGGCGGGGGTCGGCTGCGGTTCGGTCAGCGCCTGCGCGACGGCGGCATCCACCTCGGCCAGCGCCTCCTCGCGGACCTGCTCAGCCATCGCCGGGTCGAGCGCGCCGGCGTCGCGCAACCGCCGCTCGAACAGGGCGACGCAATCTGGCTCGTTTTTCACCCGCAGCGCGCCGGACGACGACGAGTGGCCGAACAGCCGTGAGACATGCGCTTCCAGCAGGTACGGGCGGCGCTCCGAGCGCACATAGGCCATCGCCCGGGCGATGGCGTGCCAGCAGGCGATCGGGTCGTTGCCGTCGACCACCTCGCCGGGGATGCCGAACGGCCGGCCGCGGTCGACGATGTTCAGCTCGCCGTGCTGCGTGCAGGCGGCGGTCGAGATACCCCAGCCGTTGTTGGCCACCACCATCAGCACCGGCAGCTCGTTGCCCGGCCGGCTGCTCCAGACCATGCACGAGGCGAAGTCGCCCTCGGCGGTGCCGGCGTCCCCGCCGGTGACGATCGACAGGCTGTCCGAGCTGACGCGCTTCTGCATCAGCGCCGTGCCCGGCGCCATCGTGTACTGGATCTCGATGACGCTGGTCACCGGGAGGACGTTCCAGGCTCGCTTGCTGTAGTGGCTGATGAAGTTACGGCCAAGCGAGTGGCTGTCGGTGGCGGTCATCGCCATTTGCCGGATCGGCTCGATCAGCGGCATCCCCATCGCCACCAGCGTGGCGGCGCTGCGGTAGTGCAGGTGCAGGTAGTCGTAGTGCGGTCCTTGCCCCTTCTTCACCTGCAGCCCCAAACAGGTGTTGAACGCCTCCTCGCCGGGTCCGCCGACCCAGAAATAGCCCTGGCCGGACTTGCTCATCTTGATCATCCGCTCTTCGAGGGTGCGCGTCCGCACCATCAGGCGGTAGATCTGCAGGCAGCGGTCGACGGGGAGCGACTCGTGACCGCTGGCGACCTCGGGGATGAGCAGGCCCACCTCGTCGTTGTCGGCGTCGATCGAATCGCGGGACATGCCTGACCCTCCTGGAGGGGTGTTCCGGGGAGCGAGATGGGACGGGCGATCCTCATCTGCTATTTTACGCCGGTCTGCCGCGGCTGCATGTCGCGGCAGGACGATTCCATGTCACCTCGGCCACCTGGGGGGCGGAGGACCGAATCCTCCCGCCGACTCCCCGTCCGGTCGGGGCCACCCGTTGCTGGAGTGTAACAATCAGGCCAACTTTACATCGAGATGAATACCTGTACAGGCGGTGAGCGAGCGCCGATGCCGGCAGGGAGATTCGCGATTGCCGCTGGCAGGGCGTTCGGGAGGTGGGTAAGATACGGGAACTCCGCCCGCGCCTCAAGAGCGCGGCACGACACGTTCACGCCTGGGGGGGCCTACCGTGTTTCGACTGCATCTCGGATCGACCGGCCGCTACTGTGACGGCTTCTCGCGTCGCAGCTTTCTGCAACTCGGCGTCGCCGGCCTGGGTAGCCTGGCGCTGCCCGATCTGCTCCGCGCCCGCGCCGCCAGTGCGGACCGCAAGAACACCGCCGTCATCCTGATCTGGCTCGACGGCGGCCCGAGCCACATGGACCTGTACGACATGAAGCCGGAGGCACCGGAGGAGTACCGCGGGCTGTGGAAGCCGATCCGCACGCGCGTGCCCGGCTTCGACGTCACCGAGCTGTTCCCGAAACAGGCGAAGATCACCGACAAGTTCAGCATGGTCCGCTCGTTGCAGGTCAACAGCGGCGACCACTTCGCCGGCGGGCACCGCATGCTCACCGGCAAGGACATGAACGTCTCCGGGGCGAACAACGCCGGCAAGTTCCCGTCGATCGGGGCGATCGTCAATCGCGAGGTCGGCCCGCGCCGGGCGGGCATGCCGGGGTATGTGGCGGTGCCTTACGGCATGAGCATCGGGCTGCGACCGGGTTACTTCGGCGGCAACTTCCTCGGCGCCCAGCACAATCCGTTCGAGACCGTCGGCGACGCCAACACGCCCAACTTCCAGGTCCAAAATCTAAACCTGGCCGCCGGGCTGTCGGTCGAGCGGCTGGAGGATCGCCGGTCGCTGGTCAAGCACTTCGACTCCGCCCGCCAGGCGATCGACACCCTGGCCGAGACGCGGGCGATCGATCGCTTCGCCCAGGAAGCGTTCGACTTCGTGAGCGGGCCAGCCGCGCGCAAGGCGTTCGACCTGGGCAAGGAAGACCCGCGGCTGCGCGATCGCTACGGCCGGCACAGCTGGGGCCAGAGCGCCCTGCTGGCGCGGCGGCTGGTCGAGGCCGGGTCGACGTTCGTCACCGTTCACCTCGGCGGCTGGGACCACCACTGGGATCTGCAGAAGGGGATGGAGAACTACCTGCCGATGGTCGACTCGATGGTCCACGGGCTGTTCACCGACCTGGACGACCGCGGTTTGCTCGATAGCACGCTGGTGCTGCTGTGCGGCGAGTTCAGCCGGACGCCAAAGATGAACGACGGCGGCAACGGCGGGGCGCCGCGGAGCATGGGAACGCCGGGACGCGATCACTGGGGCGACGCCATGTTCTGCCTGATGGGCGGCGGCGGGGTCAAGGGCGGACAGGTGGTCGGCTCGACCGACCGCCTCGGACTGCGGCCGGCGACGCGCCCGCTCAAGCCGACGCACGTCCACGCGACCATGTACCAGGTGCTCGGCGTCGACCTGAAGCTGCATGTGATCGACCCGACCGGCCGGCCGACGCCGATCTGCGACGACCCGACGCCGATCCACGAGCTGCTGTGACCGGGGACGTTTGGTGGATCAGTACGGCTGCGGGGCAAAGGCGCTGCCCGGCGGGAGATAACCGCTCGACTTCATCTCCTCCCCCAACAGTTCCTTGAGGGCGGTCTGCTGCTCCCTGGTGAGCATCCGGCCTAGCCGGGCCTCCATGATGGGCCGCATGTCGCTGTAGGACAGGAGGCGCGCCGGTGGTCCGGTCCTGGACCGGACCTTGAATGCGGCGTCATTCAGGAACTGCATGACCAGCGTCGCCTCCATTCCGGGGTGCGCCGTCACCCGCTTGACCTGTTCCGACGTCAGCTTCAGTGCGTCCTGAACCACCCGGACTTCGAGCAGCCCGGCGAGGCCGCGTGCTCCCGCGTCATACCTCTGATATGCGAGTTGTCGCCAGCGCTTGTTCTGTGCTTCGGTGAGCAGCTTTGACACCGGCCCGTAATACGTCTCGGCGTGCTTCTCGGCCTGCTGCCGGAACGCGGCGCGATCGCCTCCCCTCTTCGGCAGGGTGCCGGCTGACCTGGTGGCCAGTTCCGCGATCGCCTTCCTCTGCTCGGCCGTCAGCTTCAGCTCGTTCTGGATGGCGTAGTGGCCGATCAACCGCATCTGCATCAGCCGGACACTGCCGTACATTGCCGAGATGGAATAATCGTCCGCGGCCGGTCGGGGGGTGGTGGGCGAAAGCACGACGGGCCTCTTCGGCGCCTGCAGGGCTGGGCCGGTGAGCTTCTTCACCAGCTCCAGCTGTGCAGGCTGGAGGACCTTGCCGAAGATGGCCCCGCGATACAGCCGGGCCTTCTGGGCCGCGCTCAGCCCGAGCGGCTCGATCAGCTCGTCGGTGTTGAGCACCTCGATCGGCAGATACGTGTCCAGCCCGGACAGTAACTGCCGGAACGCGAACTGCCGCGCCAGCTGGAGCTGCTCGGGTTTGAGAATCGTCGCCAACCCTCTGGCCAGGCCGTCGGCGTTCGCCTTGCGCGTGTCGTCGTCCGGTTCCGGGACGAACTCGTCACGAACGGACGGCTGGGGCACGAACTGGACGGCCAGGTCACGAAGCTGTTTCTTCTGTTCCTCGGTGACCTTCAGATTGTCCGGAAAGAGGGGGGAGAAGGCGGAGGCAAGCACATTGCGAGCCAGGTACGACTTCGGCAGCGGAAGGCGGGTCGCCTCGGGGCGGGCGGGTCGGTAGAAGGGGCTGTGGAAGGACGGCCCCAGCGGCTCACCCAGCATCTCCGCCGTGACCGTCTTTTGCTCGGCCGTCAGCAGCGCTTCGAGCTGGCCAGCCGTCCTGGCCCACAACTTCCCGCCGTGCCCCGGGAGGTCGCGGAAGGGGATATCCGACTCGGCCAGTTTGCGGATGCCGTCGAGGTATGCCTGGAGCAGCTCCTCGCGCTGCTTCTTCTGGGACCCGGTCAATTTCCAGGCCTCTACCAGAGGTTGGTAGAGGACGACGTCGGTAGCCCCAATACCAGGGATGAACAGTTGCAGCCCTTGCAGGTGCAGACGGTGGAGTACCTGCCGGTAGCGGAGACGCTGCTTCTCCGTCAGGACGGTCTCGCAGGCCGCGAGGAGTTCCTTCTCAGCCGCATTCAGCTCTGAGTAATTGCAATCGGGAAAGAAGTCGTACCAACCCTCCAGGATGACCGCCAGCCGGCGCAGCTGTTCCCCGGTGAGGTTCAACTCCTCCTCGAACGGCACACTCAGGAGGATGCCCAGCAGCGGGAACAGGGTTTCGTAGGGCTTGATCGAGTTGGCATTCTTGACGTTCCGGGCGTGCAGGCGCGCCGGGTACGGTTTGCCGAGGAGTGTTTCCCAGATCTTCTTCTGCTCATCCGTCAGGACTTCCGCCGGCCGTTTCCGCTGGCCCAGCTCCTTCTTCTGGTCCGCGGTCCATTGCAGCGCCTCGCCGACGCCGACATCCTCGGCCAGGGTGAGCGGCCCCGTCCGCAGCCTCACGAGTTGCTGCAGGGTGACTTGCCGCAGCCGCCGTTGTTGTTCGGGGGTGAGCACGCCCGCCAGGGCTGCAGTCGTCTGGCGATCGACCTTGTCCCGGCGTGTTCGATCCCAGCCCCCTTCGTTCATCTTCTCCAACGACGACGCCACCAGCGGCGCCAGCTGCTTCACCTGCTCGGGTTTCAGGCCCAGTTCCTTGTGCAGGCCCCGGTCGTTCAGGTAGAAGGCCGAGTAGAGGGAGACGGTAGGGGTTGCGCGGAACAACCCGATTTTCGGTATCGGCGGTTTGTTCTGGGGCGGTTGCCGGGCGAAGACGCCGATGGGGATCGCCAGGATAACCAGGCAGAAACTGCACTGCTTCACCATGCTGACATCCCTTTCCAGCGAGAACGGAAGTGGAACAAAGTGGCGGAGGCGATCCACGAGATGCTCTGATCGCTTCGCCGGCTGCTCCGGCCGGGGGTGGCACAACGCCTGCGGGTCTGCCTCGAACGACTGTTTCATCTACGATAGGACCAGTCACCGTTAACGGGTACGGGGCGGAGGGGCGTGTCCATGGGAACGGTTGTCCTGCTGCTGGCGTGGGGAATGGTGGCGGGCACCACCGCGGCGGGCGTTCGGTGCCCGGAGGTGTTCGCCCCGCAGGAGGGGATCGTCAAGCCGCCCGAGCGGGCGCATCGAGCGGAGGTTTGCCTCAACGGCCGGTGGCAGTTTCAGCCGGTGGCCGTGCCGGCTGGCCATCGGCGGGGCGAAAGCGCACCGCCGATGCTGCCGGCGCCGCAAGCGGGGAAGTGGGAGACGACGCCGATCCACGTTCCGTCCCCGTGGAACGTCAACCGCTGGGGGGCGGGACGCCTGGGCCGGGATGTCGGCGCGGGGACACGTCATCCGTACCGACCCGACTCCGAGTATTACCCCAGCTACCCGCCCGCGTGGGACGACGTGGCGATGGGCTGGCTCCGCCGCACCTTTCGTGTGCCGGCGGACTGGCGGGACCGCCGCGTCGTGTTGCACTTCGAGGCGGTGGCCGGCGCATTCGAGGTCCACGTCAACGGCCGCAAGGCCGGCGAACACTTCGACAGCCACCTGCCGGCCGAGTTCGACATCACCGACCTCGTCCGCCCTGAAACCGATAACGAATTACTGGTTGGCGTGCGCCACCCGCACCTGTTCGACCGCCGCAGCAGCCGCTACGAGCGTTTCGCTGCGCCGTACCCGCCCGGCTCGAACACTGACGGGCTGGTCGGCATCTGGCAGGACGTGTTCCTGCTCGGCTTGCCGCCGGTGCGGGTCGCCGACGTGTTCGTTCAGCCGAACGTGGCCGACGACCGGCTCGACGTGGTGGCGACGGTTCAGAATGACGGGCCGCGGCCGTGCCAGGTTGAGGTGTCAGGGGTGGTGCGGCCGTGGAGCGGCACGACGCCCGCGGTCGCCTGGAAGCTCGGCGAGACGATCCTGACCGTGCCGCCCCAGCGGGTCGAGGTGGCGGCGGGGGCGAGCGCACGGGTGGTGCTGTCGGTGCGACCGGCGGGGCGGTTGAAGACCTGGTCGCCGGATGCGCCGAACCTGTACGGACTGGTGCTGTCCCTGCGCGACAACGACGCCGTGATCGACACGCACTACGAACGGTTCGGCTGGCGGCAACTGACGATTCACGGCCGAGAGGTGCGGCTCAACGGCAAGCCGATCCGCATGGTCGGCGACCTCTGTCACCCGTTCGGGCCGTTCATGCTGTCGCGGCGGTTCGCCTGGGCGTGGTGCCGCATGCTCAAGGACTGCGGCGGCAACGCCCTGCGACCACACGCCCAGCCATTCCCCAGTTACTACCTGGACGTCGCCGACGAAATGGGCGTGCTGGTGCTCGACGAGACAGCCGTGTTCGGCAGCTCGGTCCGGCTCAACCCGGAGGCGCCGGAGTTCTGGACGCGCTTATCAGGCCCACTACGAACGGCTGATCCGCCGCGACCGCAACCATCCGTGCGTGTTCGGCTGGAGCTTCGGCAACGAGATGTTCGCCATCCCGCTGCTCAACAAGATGTCGCCCGCCGACTCCGCCGCCTATTACGCCCGGCTCGCCGCCGTCGGGCTGCGCGGCCGCGACCTCGACCCGACGCGGGCGTGGATCTCGTGCGACGGCGACGAGGATCTCGGCGGCAAGCTGCCGGTCTGGAGCAAGCATCACGGCCACGGCGTACCGACTCTGCCGGCGGTCGACAAGCCGCAGATGGTCGGCGAGTCCGGCGGCACCTACTACGCCACGCCCGGGCCAGCTGGCGGAGTTCAATGGCGACCGCGCTACGAGAGTTACCGCGGCCGCAACGAGGCGCTGGCGATCGACCTGTACGAGAACCTCGTGAAGCTCGCTTTGCCCAAACTGGCCTACTTCTCGCCGAGCGAGCTGGTCTGAGTTCGGACTGGAACCGCTGCCGCTCGGCAGGTCCGACTTCCGCCAGCTGCCGACCCGGACCGAGGGCGTGTTCTTCGGCCCGCCGGTGGACGGCCGGCCAGGGGGTACAGCCCGAACGGCTGCCGCCGTACTGCAGCACGCTCAACCCCGGCTGGGATTCGTCGCTGCCGCTGTACCGGCCGTTGCCGATGTTCCAGGCAATGAAGGCGGCGGCTCGCCCCGGATGGGCCGCAACCGTGTCCGTGGGACCGCCGCCGTAAGGCCACGCCACCGGCCCCGCCGTCCCCGACCATCCGGCAGGTCGGGTTCGTTGGCGACCGCACCGGCGCGCTCGGCCGGCGGCTGGATGCCTGGGGCGTGCCGGTGGTCGCCGACGGCGGTGATGCTCTCGTCATCGTCGACCCGGACGCGCCACGCCGGAGCAGATGCGGCGGGCGTTCGAGACGATCCGAACCACCGGCGGGGTCGCCCTGGTGCTGGTCGGCAACCGTATCCCTGCCGGAACGCTGCCGGCGAGACGCCGAGCTGACCGACCGTACCGCGACGGCCGCTGGTTCCCGATCGCAAGCACCCCTGGACGACCGGGCTGACTCGCCGCAACTGTATTTCGCGGAGGACGGCGCCGAACGGTTCATCCTGCGGCACGGCCTGACCGGCCCGTTCGTCGAGCGCGGCCGCGTCCTGCTGCGTGCCAGCGAAACCGACTGGTCGCTGTTCAACAACGAGCCGGAGGTAGCCAAGACCGGGGCCGTCGTGCTGTACGAGCAGTTGAGGAAGCCCGACGGGGCGGCGCTGGTGGAGCATGGTCACGGCAAGGGCCGCATCGTCGTGTCGACGCTCGACTACCGCCTCGCCGAGCGGTTCTGGCGGATGCTGCTGACGCGGCTGGGCGTCGCGCTGCGCGCCGCAGCGCCAGGCGGGACGCCGGCGTTCGACGAGCACGGCGTACTGGTCCGCGCCCTCAGCATCGGCCGGTTCGGGGCCACTGACCTGGACACGGCGCTGCGGACCGACTTTCTCGGCCGCACGGCTGCGCGTTCGGGGGTGCAGGCGAAGGGGCGGACCTGGTCCGCCGTGACCTGTCCGAGCCGGGATCGCTTCCTGGTGGGGGAGTTGAAACAGGAGGGGCCAGCGGATGCGTTCGCGGTCTATTTCAGCTTCTGGCTGCACAGCCCGCGCGCCCTCGACGACCTGCTGCTCGCCGGTCCCGATGTGCCACGGCTGACGCTCGCCTGTTACGTCGCCCAGCGCTGTCGGGTGTTCCTCAACGGCCGCGAGCTACCGCCGGCGCACACTGAGCCGGCCGACTACCGCACCCGGCTGCAATTCGACGGCCTGCCGCTGAAGAAGGGCTGGAACCACGTTCTCATCAAGCTCGTCGCCACGCAGCTGACGGGGGAGAAACCCGGCACGCTGGCGGTGCGGCTGCAATCCAGCCAGCCCGCTTTCCTCCGGCAGATCGAATCTGCCGTTGAACGCCGTGCGGTCGGGTCCGAGCGGGGTAACGATCATTGAATGCGCAGCAGCCGGCAGGTTTCCTCGTAACCCGCTTCGAGCGGCAGCAGGACGTGCAGGTCGGCACTGAGCCAGAGGGGTAGCGTGGGCAGCGGCTGGCCAAGCGCCATCGGGTAGAACCACACATCGAGCATCGGCCGCTTGTGGAGTGGCTTGCGGGTGCGCAGCGTCAGCGCGTACAGATGCGGCGGGGGCGCGCCGAGCTTCGGGTCGCTGCGGCCGATCAGCTCCAGCAGCTCGGCGTACAGGTTCGCCTGGCGGACGGTCACCAGGTCGACGATCGAGACGCAGACGTCGTTCTGCAAGAGCGCCGCCACCTTGGCGACGAACGCGCGGCGGTTCTCTGGCCGATCCTTGTTCGACGGGCTGACCAGCTCGATCGCCGCAACCAGCTGCCCGCCTCGCTCCGTATCGTAGATCTGCACCTCGAACTCATCCTGCTCCGGCAGATCGGTTTCCAGCGTCAGCGTTGGTGCGAGGACCGTCGCCGTGCGGCCGCCGCCGTTCCCTGTCTCCCCGGCGGGTTGACCTGAGATCGGATTGTCGTCGTAGGTGGCGACGTCGATCTCGAAGGTCTGTCCCAATGGACCGTCGGTCCGGCCGAGTAACTGGGCGGCAGGAGGTCGAACAGCTGGCGGACGATCATCATCGGCCAGCCACCGTGAACCTTGGTCCAGCCGTGCTTGTCCTTGATCGGAGAACGGAAGTGGTCGCGAAGCGGCATGGGCCTACCTCCCGCGGTATTGTACCAGCGCCTCTTGACTGAGGCAGTACAATCCGGGTGAACGACCGAGCTACACGATCGGTAGGTCAGTCTGCTTCTGACAACTCGTTCACCGCGCGGGCGGCTTTTCCCACTCCGTCACCCTTGAAAGCGCGGTCTCCGCCGAGACACAGGAGAGGAGTTCAACCCCGGGCCTTGCCCGCAAGGCTCGTGGGGTCCATTCTCACCTCGGAGTGCGAGGAGGAGGAAGGACGTGGATCTGCGCAACCTCGTCTTCGGCGGGGCCGCCCTCGGCGTGCTCGCTGCCTGCTGGGAACACGTCAAGACGTTCTCGTGGCGGATCATCGGTCTGCTCATCCGGCGGATCGAGATCCCCAGCGAGGCCGCCCACCAGGCGCTCATCAGCTTCCTGATCAAGCACTATCCCCGCTATCGCAACTACGACAGCATGTACGGTGCTGACTACGAGCACCAGCGCGACGGCCGTTATGGGCTGATCCCCTACGAACAGTTCGGCAATCGCACCGTCGTCTTCTGGAACGGCTGGTGGCCGTTCGTGTTCAGCAACGCCCAGGAGGGTCGGCCAAAGGGCGGCGGTCAACAGCAGCACGAATCGTCCGGCGGGCCGATGAAGGTGTACTCGACCGTCACCTTCCTGCGCGGCACGGTCGATTTCGAGCGGCTGATGATGGAGGCGTGCGCCGAGTCGAACCGGCTCACCTGGGAGGTGAATTCGGCCGAGGAGCAGGCACGCAACCGCTTTGTCATCCACCACATCCCGGCGCACAAGGAGCAGGAGGACGACTGGGACACCGGCGCCAACGGTCTGCCGTGGTACCGGCAGCACTATTACCGCCTGCTCGCCCACAAGCCGGAGCAGCTCGGCAAGGCGCCGCTGTACGACGGCCGCGCGCTCGACAACCTGATCTTCCCGGGCCGGGTGAAGAAGCTGATTCAGGAGATCGAGCTGTGGCGGAGTAACCGCGACTGGTATCGCGCGCGCGGCATTCCGTGGAAGCGCGGGTGGATGCTCTACGGCCCGCCCGGCACCGGCAAGACGGCGCTGGCGCGGGCGTTCGCCGAGGACCTGAATATGCCGATTTATGTGTTCAACCTCGCGCAAATGAGTAACCACGAACTGATGAAGGCGTGGGCCGACATGCAGGTCAACGTGCCATGCATCGCGCTGATCGAGGACATCGACAACGTGTTCCACGGGCGCGAGAACGTCGCCCGGCGGAACATGCCGATGCCGTTCCTGATGCCGCAGCGGAAGGACGACGACGGCCACGCCGCTCCGCCGCAAACGCCGCTGACGTTCGACTGCCTGCTCAACTGCCTTGACGGCGTCGAGCGGTCGGATGGGATCTTCACCATCATCACGACGAACGACATCAGCAAGATCGATGCGGCGCTGGGTCAGCCGCGCAAGTTGCCGGACGGCACGCTGGAGTTCATCTCGACGCGGCCGGGCGGATCGACAAGGCAGTCGAGCTGACCTACATGGAGCCGGACGACAAGAAGCGGATGGCGAAGCGGATCCTCGGCGAGTACCCCGACGAGTACCGCAAGATGCTGGAGTTCGTCGACCGCTACCCGGACCTGCAGGAGACGCCGGCGCAGTTTCAGGAGCGGTGTGGCCAGATCCCGCCGGCCTGCTTCTGGAAGGAGCAGCACGAACCGCACGAGCGCCGCAGCGCACGCCGTCAAGCCAGCCGCCACGCGAAACGGCAACGAGCTGGCCGGCACGAAGTACCCCGACGCCCACGGCGTTCGCCGTGGGCGTCTTCGCGCGCCGTGTCTTGGCGAGGCCCGAGCACATCAGTGCCGGGAGGAGAACGCGCTTGGCGCGACGTCGCGCTATCGGGCGCTGACTGGCTGTTGTGGCAAGGTCTCCCGACCTGCCACTCTACGGACCACAGGTCTCCTCCGCGCCCGGGAGACCTTCGGTCGGCCAGAGTGGCCCGGTCAGGAGACCAGGCCACAACGTGCGAGCCGGAGCCGACGTCGGCGCTTCACGCGCTCCCTCGGGGCACTTACGTACTCCCGCTCGCCTCGCCAGTGTGACCGGCGACGTCTGTCTGCCGCTCTTCCTACTACGGCTACTACTACGCGAGCTGCAGCGAGCCACGTCAGCGGACCTCCCACTCGTACACGCCGGCGGAGTATTTCGGCGGCAGCTGGATCTCCAGCCGCAGCGCCGTCGTCGTCACCGGGGTGAAGGTGACCGTCACCGGCTTGCCCCTGGCGACGGGGTACTCCTTCACCCCCTCGACCGGCTTCCACTCACCGGTCGACGCGGTAGACGAGCCGCCACGACGCCGGTAGCCGGCACTCGCCGCGGCCGGTGTCGTCGAACCACCAGACGGTGCTGCTCTTGACCTCCGCTGGTCGAGTAAACTGATACTGGATCCACTCGGCGGTACCCTTGTGCGGCCAGAAGTCGAAATTGCTGGCCGAGTGGTCGTTGCGATCGCGCGGCGCGGCCAGGTCGTTGATGGCCGACGGGTCCATGCCGTCGCGGCAATAGGAAACCGTCAGGTCCGCCTGCGCCGCCAGCGTGGTCAGCCCTCCCCGCGCACGGTCCTCCAGCATCCACACCTGCGACGACCCGCCACGGTTCAGCCGGGTGTAGTTCGGCACGCCGACGAACCCGCCGCCCTCGACGGTGGTCACGCCGCCGAACAGGTCGGCGCGCCAGACGGACTTCAGCGGCACGTCGGCCGCCAGCACTGCCTGCCGCAGCGGTTGCTTGTGGTCGACGTCCTCGAAGTTGTACACGATCGGCCCGCGCTGGATCGCCACCCGCCCGCGGTTGGCGGCGACGCGGTTGTCGCACCGCACCCGTTGCACGTCCAGCGGCAGCGTCAGCGCCACGCGGTCACCCGCCCGCCAGGTGCGGCGAATGTGGGCGTAGCCGTCCTTCACGTCGGCCGTTTGGGGCTGGCCGTTGACCGTCAGAGTGAACTTGCCGTCGGTGTCGGGCGTGACGCGGTACAGGCCGCTTTCGGCGCGAGCGGGGATGCGGACGGCCAGCGTGAAGGTCGCCTCGGCAGCCGGGCGAACGGTGACGGTGACGGCGCCGTCCCAGGGGTAGCGCGTCTCCTGCCGCAGCCGGACGCCGGTGCCGGCCACGTTCGCCACCTCGCCGTCGCTGTCAACGAACTGGTTGACGAACAGCGTGTCGCGTCCGGCGCTGACGGAGTACATCAGATCCTTGATCGCCAGCAACGCGCGCGAGATGTTGCCGACGCAGCACGGGCAGCCGTGCCACGGGTAACGGGTGGTCCGGCCGGTGAGCGGGTTCTGGTAGTAGAACACGGTGCCGCTCTGGCCGACCGAGCCGAGCACGTTGTTGTACAGCACGCGCTCCTGCACGTCGGCGTAGTGCCCCCGGCCGTGCAGGCGGTGCATGCGATCGGCCCAGAAGCTCAGCCCGCAGCCGGCGCACGCTTCCAGGTAACCGTTGTTGGGCAGCAGGTCATTCGGCCCGAACGCCTCGCCTTCCGCCGTCGCGCCGACTCCGCCAGTAAGGTAATACTTGTGCCCGATGGCATTGGCCCACAGCCGGTCGATGGCTGTGCGGTAGGCAGCGTCATCGCGGAGCAGCGCCATGTCGGCCATCGCGGTGTAGAAGTAGGTCGCGCGCACCGCGTGGCCGGTGGCCTCGGTCATCCGTACAGCCGGCCGATCCGACTGGTCATACCCGTTCGGCTGGATCTGGTGCTGATGGTCGAGGAAGTGCTTCGCCAGCGCGATGTACCTGTCGCCCTTGCCCGCTCCGTCGGCATCATTCACCAGCACGCCGAGCCGGCACAGCGCGTACTCCATCCCCGGATGGCCGTTCTTCCACGTCCGCTTCGGCGCCGGGCCGAAGGTGTCGCACAGCAGGTCGGCGCAGCGAGTGGCGACGCGGTAGAGCCGGCGATCCTTGCCGCCGGTCAGCTTGTGATGGGCGACCGCCGCCTCCATCAAGTAACCCATTACGTACAACTCGTGATCGCCGATGACAGTGAAGCGCTTCCGCTTCTTGACGGTGTGGAACGAGTGGATGTAGCCGTCCTTCTCCTGGGCCGCCTCGATGATCGGAATCCACTCCTCCAGCTTGGCGCGCAGGTCGGCCTGCGCCGCAGCCAGCGCGGCGTCGCCGTCGGGGTCGACCTCCAGCGCCAGGCAGATCGCCTCGACAGTGTTGTGGATGTAGGCGTCGCACCACGGCGGACCGCGATACTCGCCCTTCTCCCCGCCGCGGAGGACCCGCCCCGCTTCGATCAGGTTCAGCAGCTCCTGTCCCCGTCCGCCCTTCTCCATCTGGCGAACGCAGTGCGGGATCCACTTCTCGGTCAGCAGCTTGACCTGCTGCTTCCAGAACCCGTTGATCTTGACTCGCTGCAGGTGAACCGGCTGGAGCGGCTGACTGGCGCGGCTCTCGTCGGCCGTCGCCGTCCCACTCAGGGCCAGCAGACAGGCGGCGACGAACAGGCGAACGGGGAGGTGGGTGTGCATCATCATCGAGGCTCCGCATTCAGGACCGGGGCGATACCCTCACGGCCCGTCGCTCGCCGGCTTGCCGACGGTGAGCATGAACGACGGGTTGAGTGACTCGAACCGCAACGACTCCAGCTGCTCGACGCCGCGGGCGACGTTCACCAGCAGCGCGTCGACGCGGCCGGCGACCTTGCGCAGCTCGGCGTAGGTGCTGGACAGGTTGTCGAGGGTGGCGACGTGGATGACCATCCGCCCGCCTGGCCGCAACCGCTGCCACGCGGCGCCGAGGAAGCGGGCGACCTCGCGGCCGTCGCCACCGGCGAAGACGGCATCGGGGTGCGGTAGCTCGGCGAACACGCCCGGCGCGGTGCCGTGGACCGCCTTCAGGTTTTTCACCCCGAACGTCTCGGCATTGGCCAGGATCAGGTGGTAGTCGGCGGCGTCCTGCTCGATGGCGTAGACCATGCCCGGCTCGCTCAGCTGGGCCGCCTCGATCGCCACCGATCCGGAACCGGCGCCGATGTCCCACACCACTCCGCCCGGCTGAATCGCCAGCTGCGCCAGGGCGAGGGCGCGGACCTCGCCCTGCGTGATCAGTCCGCTCTTGGGCCGACTTTGCGCGAACACGTCGTCGGGGTTGCCGAAGCGGCGAAAGCGGACACGGTGCGCCGGGCGGTCCGGCCGACCGGGCTTGCGCACCAGGATGACGACGTTGAGCGGACCGAACTCCATGTCGGCGATCTCGGCCAGCTCGCCCTGGGTAACGCACTCGTCCGGTCCGCCCAGGTTCTCGCACACGTAGGCGCGGAAGTAGTCCAGCCCGCGCGCCATCAGCTCGCGGGCGACCTCGCGCGGCCCCTCGCGCTCGCTGGTGAACAGCCCGACCCGCTCGGCGATGCGAATCCGGTCGAGCACCTCCTCCAGCGGGTGCGTCGCCAGGTTGGTCAGGTACGCCTCCTCCCACGTCTCCTTCACGCGCGCAAACGCCATCTGCATGCTGGAGACGTGCGGCAGTACCTCGAACGCTTCCTTGCCGATGCGGTCGCACAGGTAGCGGGCCACGCCGTAGAACAGCGGGTCGCCGCCGGCGACGATCGCCACGCGCTTCTTGCCGAGCAGCGCCGCCAGCTGGGCGACGGTGTCCTGCAAGTCGCCGCCGAGCGTCCGCCGTTCGCCGCGGCATTCGGGCAGCGTGCCGAGGACGGCATCAGGGCCGAACACCACGTCGGCGGCGAGGAGGATCTCGCGGGCGCGGGCGGTCAGTCCGGCCAGCCCGTCGCTGCCGATGCCGATGATGTGGATGCGTGCGTCGGGGGTGCTCACGACGAAACCTCTGTGCGGGGGCGGCGCGGTTGATATACGGACGCCGCGCCTCGCCGTCCGCCCGCATGGCCGGCTTCGGCCGGAAATGACCCGACGACGGACGCATAGTCATGTCCTGGTACGATTCATAAGGAAAAAGAGGAAGGTTCGCCCGGACCGGCGTGGTGAAGGAGCGGGAGCGATGACCGCAGTGTGGCTGATGGCGTGCGCGATGGTGGCGGCGGACCCGGTCGGGGCGGCGAAGGTCGCCAAACCGGAGATGCTCGCCCAGGCGGCGGCGCTGGTGAAGGCCGGGCCGTCGAACCGCCTGGTGTACCTCGACGCCCGGTCGCGAGCCGATTACCTGGCCGGCCACATCCCCGGCGCCCGCTGGGTCGATCTGGACGCCTGGAGCAAGGCGGTCAACAACGGTGATGACCGCAAGGCCTGGGAGGCGCGGATCGGCGGCGTCGGCGTCGACGCCGGCACGGCGGTGGTGGTGTATGGGGCGAGCAAACCGCTCGAATCCGCCCGGCTGTGGTGGATCCTGCGTTACTGGGGCGTCAAGGATGTGCGGCTGCTCGATGGCGGGTTCGCCTCCTGGCAGGCAGCCGGCGGCAAGACCGGGCGCACAGCCGAGCGAAGCCGCGCCGCGCGCGCCGACCTTGAAGCAGGAGGCCGGCCGGCTCACCATCCTCGACGAGCTACAGCGGGAGCTGGATGCGAAGAAGGCCGGGCAGATCGTCGACAGCCGCTCGCGTGAGGAGCATTGCGGTGACAAGAAGCCGGGCTGTGCGGGGCGGCCCATCCCCGGGCGCCAAACACCTCGACTGGGTCGACCTGATCGACGCCAGGACAGGCAAGTTCAAGCCGGCGGCGGAGCGAGCTGGGCGCGGCCGTTCCGCGAAGCGGGGATCGACCCGGCCCGGCCGTCGACCACCTACTGCCAGTCCGGCGGACGGGCGTCGGTGATGGCGTCGCTGGAGATGCTGAGCGGCAAGCCGGGCGCGCAACTACTACCGTAGCTGGTCTGAGTGGGGCAACCACCCGATCATGCCGGTCGTCACCCCCGCCGAAGAAGTGACGCCTGAGTGGGCGGACGATTCGTGTCCACAGTGGCCATTGCCCGTACAGGCGGGCGCCAGTCGTGGGCAGGGGCCGGGCGCCGGGGCAGTCGGACGGTGGCGGGGTGAGGAAGCGCGGCGGACCACCTCCGCCATCGCCTCGGGGTGCGTGTAGTACGGGGACGTGGCCTGATCCTCGAGCACCACCATCCCTGCCGCCGGTAACCCGTTCAGCAGCACCTCGGCGTGCCGGCTGCGGGATGACGACGTCGCGGTCGCCGTGGATCAGCAGCACCGGCTGGCGGATATGGGGCAACTCCGGCCGCAGGTCGACGCGGTGCAGCAGTCGCGCCTGGTGTCCTGCGCTGCCGCCAGCCGGGACTCGCCGGTCCAGGCAACGTAGGCCCGCCACCTCGTCGGCCTGGTCGGCGAACGGCTTGCGGTGAGCCAGTTCCAGCATTCGTCGCCGCGGCAGCCGGGCGGTTGCTCCCGGAGATGGCGGAATAGGCCAGGTGAACGTTCGCTCGATCGGCCGCAGCGGGCGGTGGGCCAGCCCTTGCAGAATCGCCCGCGGGATGCGCGGTGCGGCTGCCGCCGCATCGCCGCCGTACGCCACCGTCGAGCCAAACGACGACCCGAGGACGTAGCTGCGATCGACCTGCAAATGGCTGAGTAACGCCCACAGGTCGTCGACGAGGTGGCCGTGCTCGTAGCGATGTTGCCGCCGTCGCGGTGGCCGAGCGGCAGGTCGTAGGCGATGCAGCGGAAGTGGGCGGCCACATGGATGACCAGAACGAACGACCGGCTGACGTCGGACACACCGTGGATGAACACCAGCGGGCGGCCCGTCGCCCCAGACGTAGCAGGGCGGTGCCGATAGCGGCCGGTGTCGACACGGCCATGCCGCGCCTCGCGCTCGAAATCCGCGTCATCGTCGGACAGCCGCACCCGCTCGCAGGCGGCCGGGACGAGGGGGGCGCAACGGGAGGGGTGGGTCATCCGTTTACCTGCGTTCGGAATCGGAGACAAAAAAATCCGACGACAGCATTGACGAGTTCGGTATCCTCGCGCATAATACGAGTGTCCCGCCTGATGTGTGTTCGGTGATGGGCGACGCCGAGCTGCTGATGGCGGGGCATTTTTTTGCGCTGTGCTTTCACTTCTTATCGCTCGAACACCACACTCGCGAAACTGACGCTCTGCTTGCCGACCGGGTGAACGTACTGGTCGTAGTGCAGCATGCGCCCACCGCTCGGCTGAGTCGCCGCCAGCACCATCCAGGTTGGCGGCAGGCCGCAGATCCGCCGGCCGTCGCGTTCGCCGGCGACCAGGTTGAAGTACCCCGCCGCGTCGGCCTTTTCTGTCTGTGCGAGCAGCGCCAGATCCTGATTGCGGCTGTGGTCGAGCTGCGGCTGCTGCAACCGGCCCCGGTCGCCGAAGTCCGGCCCGATGTGCGCCAGGTCGCCGCTGATGACGTAGCAGATCGGCTCGTCCGTCTCCGCCTCGACCGCCCGCAGCGCGTCCACCATGCGGCTGATGTCGGGTCGTGCCGCGGGCTGCTGTTGCGTGTAAATGCAGTCGTGGAACGAGCCGACCACCAGCGGCACGATGCGAATGGCGCGCTTGCCGGCGTAGAGGTATTGCAGGAACACCACCTCCAGCTCGATCGAGTGCTCGGGCAGGTGGGCCATCAGCTCGTCGTCGAACAGCCCGTCGCCGTAGTGCTTCGCCAGCCGGTCGACATAGGCCTGGTCGGTCGGCGCCAGTCCGAGCGGCGTTTCGAAGTGCTTGCGGGTGACGGTGAAGCGGTGCCGGCTGTAGTGCGAGGTGCCGATGATGACGAACAGCGACGCCGGGGTCCGCTCGTACAGTTCCTTGAACGCGAAGGTGTAGCTCAGCCCGCCGCGGCCATAGTCGATGTGCGGAGCGAGGATGGCGCGAAAGCGGTCGTCCGGCCGCGGCTCCGACGGCACGCCAGCGCCGTTGGGGTGGCGGAACAGCCCGTCGAGGTTGGCACGGATCGCGTCGGCGGTGTGCCCATAGCTTTCGGCGTGCGTCGCCTGGCGGACGGTGCCGAACGCCTTCTCGCGGAAGTGGTGCCCGTCGAGGAAACCAGCGGCGTCGAGTCGGCCGGCCAGGTCGGCGAACATCTGCAAGGGCAGCAACTGCCCGCCCAGGGGCCGCATCGCTTCGGCCTGCACCTCGCGGAGCGTGTTGCGGCCGTCGAACAGCCGCAGCCATTCCAGCTCCAGCGCCGAGACGCGGAGATACGACCGCGACAGCCGCAGCCCGCAGTGCAGGATGTAGTGCATCCCGCCAGCGTCTTCCGGGGTGGCGCACAGAAGCGGACGCAGCTTCGGTCGATCGGTGGCGGTCATGGCGGCCCTGACCCGGCGACAGGCGAGTGATGCCCTATTCTGCGTTCCCCCGCGTGACCGAGTCAAGAGTCCTCCCGCCCCTCCCTTTCGTATTTCCCTCTTCTTCCCGCTGTGCCCCTCTGCGTCCTCCGTGGTGAAGTTTTCGGCTCACCCTTGGCCGGCGGAGGCGGATGTGCGACAATGGCGACAGGTAAGCACCGCCATCGGACGCCGGCCTCATGTCCTTCCTGATCGACGGCTACAACCTGCTGTACGCT
The DNA here is from genome assembly GCA_046350215.1 of Gemmataceae bacterium. Lineage (GTDB taxonomy): Bacteria > Planctomycetota > Planctomycetia > Gemmatales > Gemmataceae > JAXMAU01. The sequence goes on from JAXMAU010000011.1 coordinate 89,189, forward strand.
CTCGGCCGCCTCACCCGGCGGTCGAGCCGCGCTGCCGCCGTCGCGGCGCGGCGATGGCTCGCCGACCAGCTCTCCGACGTGGTGACCGTCGTCTTTGACGGCACTGTCCCCGGCGACGAGGTCCGCGAGTTGCAGCGGCGGACGCAGGCGCGCATCCGCTTCTCCGGCGGACAGTCGGCCGACGACCTGATCGAAGACCTGATCGCCGCCGAAGCCCGCCCGCGCGAGCTGACCGTCGTCTCGAACGATCACCGCCTGCAGACCGCCGCGCGACGACGCGGCTGCAACGTCCTGACCTGTCTGGACTATTACGAACAACAGGTGATGCGTCCGCGCACCCCGGCGGCGCCGGTCCCGGTCCCGGCCGAGGACGACGTCAAGCCGGAGGCCGCCGACGCCGACACAGAACAGTGGATCGAGGCGTTCCGCATGGACGACGACGACCCGCTGCTGCGCGACCCATTCTGACTCATCGCCCCAGCCAGCCGCCCCGCACCTGCGCCTTCTGGAAGGCGAGGCACTCCGTCTCGGCCTCCTTCCAGTGGCCGCCGGCGGCACGGTCGAGGATGCGGCGAAACGCCTCCCGCTCGGCCGCCGTCAGCTTGCCGTCGCGGTCGGCCCGGTCGATCACCGCTGCCACCTTGTCGAGTCGCGGCTTGCTGGCCGTCGAGCAGGCGGTCCGCAGCGCGCCGATGTAGCGCAGCCCCTCGGCCGACGACACCTCCGGATAGCGGGCGCAGCCGGCGACGGTGGTCATCGCGACGGCCACGCAGTACGCGAAAACGCGCTCAGTACGCATCGGTCACCACCTCTCCTCGGTTCATGCTGCACAGCGCCGCCCAGGTGTCGTGGTTGATGAGCGCCGAGACGAAGCGCACGCTGCCGTCGCCGAGGGTGATGTAGGCCCCGCCGGTGAACGGCGAGAACATCTGGCAGACGTGGCAGGTCGGTGCGTTGGGCGGGTGGATGATGTCCAGCTCGCTCTTCGCCGGCCCGCTGTGGGCGAGCACCAGGGTGGCGGGGCTGTCGCAGGTGGTGAACGGGAAGCGGTTCGGGTCGGTCGGGCAGACGGTGGCGGACGGCACCACGCCCACCCACGTCTTCTCGCTGATGACCGAGTGCTCGCCCAGGAATACGGTGTTACTCAGACCGTCGCGGACGTCGGCGATGCGGGTGCGCGAGTTGCGGTAGAACGGGCCGTTGGCGATGGTCGAGTGGTCGCCGGCGGTGTGCGCCCACGGTTCGTCGTGGCCGACGTTGGCGACGAAGTGCGACCGGCCGAAGGTGGCGAGGACGGCGCCGCCGGGGTCCTTCACCTGCATCGGCCCGTCGCCGCCGGGCGCGGCCGGGTTGAGGAACGCCTTCACCGTGGTGCGGACGGCGGCGGCGTTGGCCGCATCCCAGCACGGCAGCGTCAGGTTCAGCTGTTTGTACAGGTTGTCCTGCTCCACATACGGCAGCAGTTGCGCTCCCCACCCCCAGCCGGGCGGACCGTCCCAGGTGACCGGGTGCCGCTGCGGGTGGGTGTAGTCGCCCAGGTAGCCGGCGGGGAACCGGCTGAGGGTGTCATGATGGTTGTGCAGCGCCAGCCCGAGCTGCTTGAGGTGGTTGGCCACCTGTACGCGGGCGGCGGCCTCGCGCACCTTCTGCACCGCCGGCAACAGCAAGCCGAGCAGGATGCCGATGATGGCGATCACCACCAGTAGCTCGATCAGCGTGAAGCCGCGGCGTGATCGGAGGTGGGACGAACGATGCAGGTTAGGCATGGCTATTTCCGCCGAATGTTCGTACTAATCTCTAAAATTAGCCTCGACTAATCATACGGCCATCGGTTTAGCTGTCTACTGGAAAACCGCCGACCGGACGGCGGAGGGGCGACCACTCCCGGCGGAGGGGTGTGATGGGTGAGCAGGCGGTGTGGCAGAAACCGATCCGCGAAGGCTGCTATCTGGTCGGCCACCGGAACCCGGATACGCTGTTGCAGTGCAACACCTACTTGCGGACGTTCGTCAACGGCAGCGGGCCGGTCCACTGGTGCATCGATCCGGGCTCGCAGATCGACTACCCGCACGTCCGCGACCACCTGCTCGCACACGTCGGCGACCTGCGAGCGCTGCGGCTGTTCAGCGTCAACCACCAGGATCCGGACGTGGTCGGTAACCTGACCTATTTGACGGAGGCGAACGATCGGCTGGTCGGGCTGGCGACGCAGGATGTGTGGCGGTTGGTGCGGCACCTGGTTGTCAAGCCGCGTAACCTGTACTTCGCCGACCAGGCGCACAACGGGGTGGTGCGGCTGCCGACCGGGCAGCAGATCCGCGCCGTGCCGACGCCGTTTTGCCACTTCCGCGGGGCGATGGCGTTTTACGATCCGGAAAGTCGCATCCTGTTCAGCGGCGACCTGTTCGGCGGGCTGAACGCGCCGGGGCGGGTAGGCCGCGACGGCGACCTGACCGACTGGATCGGCATCGCCCAGTTCCACCAGATCTACATGCCGGCGCGGACGGCACTGGCCTACGCGGTGGCGCAGATCCGGGCGCTGCGGCCGGCGGTCGAGGTGATCGCACCGCAGCACGGCTTCGTGCTGACCGGCGAGGTGATGCACACCTTCCTCGACCGGCTGGAGCAGCTGCCGGTCGGCCTCGACCTGCTGCCGCTGGGGGCCGACGACCGCAGCCACGCCAGCTATCGCGACCTGATCGCCCGCTTCGTGGAGGCGGTGGCGCGCCACCTGTCGCGCTCGGAGATCCTCGGCCGCCTCCGCGCCCTGCCGGAGCAGCACGAGCTGCGGCAACACCTGACGGCGCAGGCGATGGACGTCGAGCTGACCGGCCGCGGCGACCGGGCGCTGCCGCTGGTGGTGGCCGAGCTGACCGCCGACCTGCCGCCGTTGACGCGCGGCGCGCTCAAGAGCTGGGTGCTCGACGAGTGCTCGCGGCTCGGCCTGCCCTTGCCGCAGATCGGCATCGGTGTCGAGGAGATCGGCAGTCCCGAGCCGCTGTCGTGAGAGGCACGTTTACCGCGACCGTCGTTGGCGTGACGATTCCGTCTCCGTCACGACGACGCGGAAGTCGAGCTGTCGCCGCTGCAGGTCGACGCGCACCACCTGCGCCCGCACCCGGTCGCCCAGCTGGTATTTCCGTCCCGATCGGCGTCCGATCAGGCTGTGCGTCGCCTCCTCGAAGTAGTAATAATCGTCCGGCAGGGTGGTGATGTGGACCAGCCCCTCGACCGGCAACTGCTCGGCCTGGCCGAAGAACCCGTAGTCGGCGACCCCGGTGATGATCACCTCCATCTCCAGTCCCAGCCGCTCCTCCAGGTAGGTGAGCAGCTTCAGCTTGACCAGCTCGCGCTCGGCCATCTCGGCGCGCCGCTCCATCTTGCTGCAGTGGTCGCCCAGGCCGACCAGTTCGGTCACGTCGCCGCCGGCCTTGCCGGTCCGCAGCCACTGGCCCAGCTGGCGGTGAACGGTCAGGTCCGGGTAGCGGCGGATCGGCGAGGTGAAGTGGCAGTAGTCATCGCTCGCCAGCGCGTAGTGGCCCTCGTCGCCGGGGCTGTACACCGCCTGTTTCAGACTGCGCAACAGCGCGTAGTGAACGGCGTACACTTCCGGCCGGGCAGCCGACTCGGTGAGCAGGCGCTGCAGCGCGAAACGGTCGGTGGCGGTCTTCATCTGGTAGCCGAGGCTGCGCGCGAAGTCGGCGAACGCGGCGAGACGAAACGGGTCGGGCGCCGGGTGGACGCGATGCAGGAACGGCGCTCCCAGCCGGGTCAGCTGCTCGGCCACCGCCTCGTTCGCCGCCAGCATGAACTCCTCGATCAGCTGGTGGCTGACGTCGTGCTTGCGGAAGTGCCCGCCCACGACGCGCCCCTGCTCGTCGTACTCCAGCTCGGCCTCCGGCATGGTCAGTTCCAGCGCGCCGCGACGAAGCCGCCGGCCGCGCAGGATCATCGCCAGCTCGCGTACCCGCAATAGACAGGTCGTAAATCTCCGGTTCGATCGCGCCTCGCCCGCCGGGTTGCCGTGTTCCAGCAGTGCCATCACCTGCTCGTAGGTGAACCGCCGCTTCGAGCGGATGGCACCGTTGGCGAAGCGGGCGGTCGTCTTCACGCCGTCGGGGCTGTAGGCGATGAACACGCTCTTGACGTAGCTGCACCTTGTGCGGCTGCAGGCTGGCCAGGTGGTTGGAGATCAGCTCCGGGAACATCGGCAGTACCCGCTGCGGCAGGTACACGCTGGTGGCCCGGTTGCGCGCCTCGCGGTCGAGCGGCCCGCCGGCGGGGGCGAAGTGGGCCACGTCGGCGATGTGAACAGCCAGCTCCCAGTGGCCGGTTTCCGGGTCGCGGGTGACGGCGACGGCGTCGTCGAAGTCGCGGGCGTCGACCGGGTCGATGGTGACGACCAGATCGGCGGTGAAGTCGTCGCGTCCGTCCAGGTCGGTTTCGTCGAACGCATCGGCGGCGGCGCGGGCCTCCTGCAGCGCGTCGTCGGGGAACTCTTCAGGCAGGTTGAACGCGCGGATCACCGACAGCGTGTCGACGCCTGGCTGGCCGTGCGGCCCGAGTACCTCGGTGAGCACCCCCTCGCCGCGGTCATCGGCGCTGGGGAAGCGCACCATCTCGAACACCACCTTGTCGCCGCTGCGGGCGCCCTTGGCGCCGGGGTCGCCAACCGAGATGCTATGACTGAACACGGTTCCGTCGACGCGCACCAGCCCCTCGCCATCGCGCTCGAAGTAAGTGCCGACGAACTGGCGGGTGGCTCGCTCCAGCACGCGCAGCACCTCGCCTGACGGCAGCTGGTCGGGACGGTTGGGCTTGCGGGTGATGCGCACCAGGACGACGTCGCCGGTGGCGGCGTCCAGCCCGTCGGCCTCGCCGATGCGGACGTCGGGGCCGATGCGTCCATCGACCGGATGAGGGCGGACAAAGCCGATCCCAGTGCCGGTGCGGCGGAAGCTGCCGACGACGGTGCCGTGCGGCGGGGCGGCGCGAACGGTGTGGTTCTTGCCGACCTGAATACGGCCGTCGCGGAGCAGGGTGCGCAGCGCCCGTTTGAACTCCGGGTACTGGCGAGTGGACAGGCCGAGCTTGGACGCCAGCGCCTTGGGCTTGAGCGGCTGGTAGTTACGGCGGCGGATCAGCGCCAGGATCTGTTCGGCGATGTCGGGCATGGTTCCCTCGGCCCCGCGGCCACGGCCACCCACGGCGGGCGGCGTCCCGTGGAGATGGACACCGATGCAGGGTAGCAGGTTCCCTCGGCCGTTCCAACCGCCGCCGGCGGACGCTGGCGGCGCTTGCACACCGGCCGGCGAACCGTATAAGCTAGAGAAACCCGTCCTCGCCGGACCGCCCTCGACTCGCTCCCCGCCGGGCCGGGACGACCTTCCCGGACACCGGCGCGTGCGGCACGCCCTCGTGAAGAAGGCCGCGGTCATGACCACCCTGCATTCGGTCGATCTGTCCCGGGCGCTGTTCGAGGAGGCGGGAGACGCTTTGTTCCTGCTGTCCCCGGACACCGACCAGCTGCTCGACGTCAACCCGACGGCGGAAACCCTCACCGGGGTGCCGCGGGCGCAGATGCTGGCGCGGCCGGCGACGTACTGGTTCCGGTTCGGCGGCCAGGGCGGCGCCCACCGGCTGCGCCAGGCGGCGTCGCGCACCGGGGTGTTCCACTCGCAGGAGGGCTTCTTCCTGCGTACCGGCCAGGACGGGGTGTGGGTGCCGGTCAACCTGACTGTCGCCCGGCTGCACGTCAAGCCGCATACCCTCGCCCTGATCACTGCCCGCGACATCCGCGACCGCCACGAGACGCTGGCCAAGCTGCAGAAGGCGGAGGCCGAGCTGCGGCGGGTGCTAACGTCGGTGTCCGACTGCCTGTGGAGTGCCGACCTGGAAGACGGCTGCCGGTGCGTCTTCCGGTTCCTGTCGCCGGTGGTCGAGCAGATCACCGGGCGGACGGCCGAGTTCTTCCAGGCCGACCGCGGCCGGTGGGCGGAGATCGTCCATTCGGAGGACCGGCCGCGCGGGAGCAGATGGCGGCCCGGCTGCGCCGCGGCGAGTCGCGGACCGACGAATACCGCATTGTCCGCCCAGACGGCGACGTCCGCTGGATCCGCGAGAGCGTCACCGTCAGCCGCGAACGCGACGGCGGTCTGCTGCGCCTCGACGGGGTGATCGCCGACCTGACCGAGCACAAGCGCGTGGCGGAGGAGTACGATCGCTTCTTCGCCCTGTCGCTCGATCTGCTGTGCATCGCCGGCTTCGACGGCTACTTCAAGCGCGTCAATCGGTCGTGGCAGCAGGCTCTCGGCTACACCGAGGCGGAGATGGTGGCCCGGCCGTTTCTCGACTTCGTCCACCCCGACGATCGCGCCAGGACGATCACCGAGGCGGCGCAGATCAACACCGGCGCCGACACGGTGGCGTTCGAGAACCGCTACCTGTGCAAGGACGGCTCGGTGCGCTGGCTGTCGTGGAAGGCAACGCCGGCGGTGGAGCGTCAGCTGATCTACGCCGTCGCCCGCGACGTGACCGAGCAGAAGCGGGCCGAGGCGGCCCTCAGCCAGCGGGCGCGGCTGGCGACCCTGGCGGCCGAGGTCGGCGAGGCGCTGACCGCCGCCACTGACCTGCCGGCGATGCTGCAGCGCTGCGCCGAGGCGGTAGTACGGAACCTCGACGCCGCCCTGGCGCGCATCTGGATGCTCGACGAGAGCGACGGGGTGCTGCGGCTGCAGGCCAGCGCCGGCCTGTCCACTACCGTAGACGGCGGCCACGCTCATATTCCGATCGGCAAGTTCAAGATCGGCATGATCGCCGCCGAAAAGAAACCGCACGTCACCAACCAGGTGGTCGGCGACCCGCGCGTCCACGACCAGGCGTGGGCGACGCGCGAGCGACTGGTGTCGTTCGCCGGTTACCCGTTACTGATCGAGGACCGGCTGGTCGGCGTGGTGGCCGCCTTCTCCTGCCACCCCCTCGACGACGCTGACCTCACCTCGCTGTCGTCCACGGCCGACGCGATCGCCCTGGGGCTGGAGCGGAAGCGCTGGGAGGACGAGCTGCGGCGGGCCAAGGAGGCGGCCGAGGCGGCCAGCAAGGCCAAGAGCGAGTTCCTGGCCAACATGAGCCACGAGGTCCGCACGCCGATGAACGGCATCCTCGGCATGACCGAGCTGGCGCTGCAGACCGAGCTGACCGCCGAGCAGCGCGAATACCTGTTGATGGTCAAGTCGTCGGCGAACGCGCTGGTGGCGGTCATCAACGACATCCTCGACTTCAGCAAGATCGAGGCGCGCAAGCTGCACCTGGACAGCTTCCCATTCGACGTCCGCGACCTGATCGCCGACACCCTGCGCTCGCTCGCCCTGCGCGGCCAGGAAAAGGGGCTGGAGATGATCGCCCACGTCGCCCGCGACGTGCCGACGACGGTGATCGGCGACCCCGGCCGGCTGCGGCAGATCCTGGTTAACCTGGTCGGCAACGCCGTCAAGTTCACCGACAAGGGCGAGGTGGAAACGACGGTCCGGGTCGAGACAACGAAGGCAGAGGAGGTCATGCTGCACTTCGCCGTGCGCGACACGGGGATCGGCATCCCGACGGACAAGCAGCGAGCCATCTTCGAGGCGTTCACCCAGGCCGACCCGTCGACGACGCGGAAGTACGGCGGCACCGGGCTGGGCCTGACCATCTCCGCCCAGCTGGTGCAGATCATGGGCGGCAGCATTCACGTCGTCAGCGACGTCGGCCAGGGCAGCACGTTTCACTTCACCGCCCGCTTCGGGCTGCCGCCGCCGGGCGGTCCGCCGGCCGCCGCTCCGCAGGCGCTGCAGGGGATGCCGGTGCTGGTGGTGGACGACAACCCGACTAACCGGCGGCTGCTGGAGCAGATCCTGACCGGCTGGCAGATGCGGCCGCGGGCGGCCGGCGACGCCGCCGAGGCGCTGGCGGTGCTCAAGCAGGCGGCCGCCGGGGGTGCCCGCTTCCCGCTGGTGCTCCTCGACGGCCAGATGCCGGGGACCGACGGCTACACGCCGGCGCAGCAGATCCAGAGTCAGCCCGAGCTGGCCGGCACCCGGCTGATGATGCTCACCTCGACCGCCGGCGCCGACGAGCCGCAACCGCTGCCGGTTGCTCGGCATCAACGCCTACCTGATGAAGCCGGTCAAGCAGTCCGAGCTGCTCGCCGCCATGCTCGCCGCCCTGGGCGCCTGCCGGCCCCGGCCGCGGCGGCGAAACCACCGGCCGCGCCGCGCGCCGCGAGCGGTTCGACATCCTGCTCGCCGAGGACAACCCGGTCAATCAGAAGCTGATCAGCTACCTGCTCGGCAAGCGCGGCCATCGCGTTACCGTCGCCGCCAACGGCAGCGAGCGCTGGCGGCGCTGGAACGCGGCGGTTCGACCTGGTCCTGATGGACGTGCAAATGCCGGAAATGGACGGCTACGAGGCGACTCGCATCATCCGCCAGCGCGAGCAGGCACCGGCCGGCACGTCCCCATCATCGCACTGACGGCCCACGCCATGAAGGGCGACCGCGAACGCTGCCTGGAGGCCGGCATGGACGTGTACATTTCCAAGCCGGTGCAGCCCGACGAGCTGTTCGGCCAGATCACCCGGCTCGTCGTCGAGCATGCGGCCGGCGGAGAGGCAATGCCGTGACCGAATCACTCCGCCAGGCCGTGCTCCAGCTGTACGCCGAGGTCGACCGGGAGGTCGCCGCCGCCGGGCCGGTGTGCATCGCCAGCGGCCGCTGCTGCCGGTTCAAGGAGTACGGGCACACCCTGTTCGTCAGCCGCCTGGAAGCCGACGTGCTGCTGGCGGCCGCCCCGCCGTATGACCCGGCAGCGGTGACGCCTGACTTCTGCCCATTTCAGAAGGGCACCCTCTGCACCGCCCGCGAGCCGCGACCGCTCGGATGCCGGGTGTACTTCTGCGATCCGAATTATCAGGAAACCGGCCAGCAGATCAGCGAAACCTACCTCCGCCGGCTGAAACGCCTGGCCGACGAACACAACCTGCCCTGGCACTACGCCCCGCTCTATGAGTATTTGAAAGAAGATAACCACAAAGATCACAAAGAGCACGAAGAGAAGAAAGATCAAAAAGAAGATCAAGAATTGAAAAGCTTGAACCACAAAGATCACAAAGAGAAGAAAGATCAGAAAGAAGATCAAAAGAGAATACGAATTGAAAAGATCGGAAAAGGGAGAATTAGGCAAAGGTGCCGCACCACGCGGGCGACGGGCTGGCCCGTCCTCTCTTTTCTTCTAACCCGTTTTCTCCTGTCTTTCCTCTGTGTTCCTCTGTGTCCTCTGTGGTGAGTTCTTCTTCCGTCTGACGAGGAGTGTCTGGTATGCGCTGGTTGACTTCGCTGACCGTCCTGGTGATGCTGGCGTCGTTCGGCCGGTCGGCCGACTGGCCGGGATGGCTGGGGCCGAAGCGCGACGGCACCTCGACCGAGAAGGTGACGGCCTGGACTGGCGATCTGCCGGTGGTGTGGCGCGTGCCGGTCGGGCCAGGGCATAGCTCTCCCGTCGTCGCCGGCGGAGTGGTGTACCTGCACACCAAAGCGAAGGACCGCGAGGCCGAGGAGGTCACCGCCTACGACGCCGCCACCGGCAAGGTGCGCTGGGCGACCAGCTACCCGCGCGAGAAGTTCGCCACCCTGTTCGGCACCGGGCCGCAGGCTACCCCGGTGGTCGCTGACGGGAAGGTGTACTCGTTCGGCGCCACCGGCATCCTCGCCAGCTTCGACGCCGCCGGCGGAGCGCTCCGGTGGTCCGTCGACACGAAAAAGGAGTTCATGGCACCCTCACTCACCTTCGGCGCCGCCTGCTCGCCGCTGATCGACGGCGACCACGTCGTCGTCAACGTCGGCGGCAAGGGGGCGTCGGTGGTCGCCTTCGACAAGAACAGCGGCAAGGTGGCGTGGAAGAGTCTGGATGAGCGGGCGAGCTACTCGTCGGGGATCGCCGCCGGCAAGGGCGACCGCCGCGAGCTGGTGTTCCTGACGCAGCAGGGGCTGCGCGGGCTGGACCCGGTCGACGGCGCGAAGCGGTGGGATTATCCACTGGTGGACCGGCTGAACGAAAGCTCGACCACGCCGGTGGTCGTCGGCGACCTGATCCTGGCCAGCTCAATCACCTATGGCATGGTTGGGCTGAAGAAAGCGAAGTCGGCCGACGGCGCGGTGACCGTCCGCCAGGTGTGGAAGAATCCGCAGCTGACCTGCTACTTCTCGACGCCGATCCCGGTCGGAACGGCGCATGTCTACCTCGTCACCGGCTCGCTCGGCTTCTTCCCGACGTCGGCGCTGCACTGCATCGAGGCCGCCACCGGCAAGGTGCTGTGGACCAAGCCGAACGTCGGCAAGTACCACGCCGCGCTGCTGAAGACCGGCGACGACCGGATGCTGATGCTCACCGACCTGGGCGACCTGGTCCTGTTCCAGCCCGACCCGGCGGGGTACAAGGAACTGGCGCGGAGCAAGGTGGTGCGCGGCGAACAGATCTGGGCGCACCCGGCGCTGGTTGACGGTAAGGTGTACTTCCGCGACGAGAAGGACCTTCTTTGTCTGCAGCTGCCGAAATAGCTGCCGTCACGTCTGCAGGGCGTCGCGGACGGAGAGGGCGAAGCCGGGAATGAGGTCGTCGACCGCCAGGGTGTCGGCCTCGGCATAGGTCCTCGCCGCGGCGCCGGTGCGGTACTCGATGACGGCACGGCCGACCGGGTCGACCACCCACACGAGCGCAACGCCGGCGCGCAGGTAGTCGTCCGCCTTGCGCGCCAGCGCCGCCAGGGTATCGTTGCGGCTGCGCACCTCGACCACCAGGTCGGGGATCGTCTCCAGGTAACCCTCGGTCGAGCGGCGGATCGGCAGGCGGGCGTTGGACACGAACACCACGTCGGCGGCGAAGATGTGGTCGGGATTGCGGCCGAGCACCACCGCCACCTTCCCGCACCGCGCCTTGCCGTGCCCTGCGTACTCACCCTGAATGAGGATGGCAGAGGCGATCTTCAGCTCGATGGCGCCGTGGATGTCGCCGGGCGGAGGCATGGTAATCAGGCTCCCGTGATGCAACTCGTAACAGACCGGGCCGGACGGCAGGGCATCGGGCAGGGCAGCCAGGTCGGCGGCGGTCAGGCGCTTCGCCTCGTACTCGCCCAGCAGCGGCGGCAGGCTCGGCGGGTGGGCGGGCGGTGGCTTGAGGCCCATCGGTCGGCTCCTCGAAGGGCGACGCGCGGAAGGCGGGTCGTTCCCCACACCATACCATCCGCACCCTGGAGCGAACAACCTCCCGGTGGACGCCGGCCGATGGCGGGTGGGCGGTCGGGCTGGTACGATACCTCGCACACCGAATCGAAGGGGGACGAGCGATGCGGGCGTTCTTCGGCATGATGGCGGCGATCTGTGCGCTTACCGCCCTGGCGATGGGCGACATGGCCAAGCGCTACCCGGACAAGGCGGATCTGCTAGTGTGGAAGGACGACAAGGGCGTGGCGCACCCCGTCCGCACACCCGCCGACTGGGCGAAGCGGCGCGCCGACATCCTCGCCGGCATGCAGGAGGCGATGGGGCCGCTCCCGCCCGATAGCGAAAAGGTGCCGCTCGACGTCCGCTATACAGCAGAGGTGAAAACGCCGAAATACATCCGCACCAAACTGACGTTCGCCGTCGAGAAGGGCGACCGCGTGCCGGCGTGGCTGCTCGTCCCGGTTGGGCGGACGGGGAAGGTGCCGGCGGTGCTGTGCCTGCATCAGACGATTGCGATCGGCAAGGACGAGCCGGCCGGGCTGGGCACCAACGAGGAACTGCAGTACGCCCACCATCTCGCCGAGCGCGGCTATGTCACGCTGGCGCCGGACTACCCGAGCTTCGGTGAGTACCCGTATGACTTCGCCCGCAGCCGGTTTGCCTCCGGCAGCATGAAGGCGGTGTGGAACAACCGGCGGGCGGTCGACCTGCTGGCGGCGCTGCCGGAGGTGGACGCCGAACGGATCGGCGTGATCGGCCACTCGCTCGGGGGGCACAACGCGCTGTTCACCGCGGCGTTCGACACCCGGCTGAAGGCGGTGGTGTCCAACTGCGGGTTCAACAGCTTCCCCAAATACTACCGCGGCGACCTGACCGGCTGGACGAGCGCGCGGTACATGCCGCGGATCGCTGCCGTGTACGGCAAGCGGCCGGAGCGGATGCCGTTCGACTTCCCCGAGGTGGTGGCGGCTGGCGTCGGCGCGTTCCTCGCCAGCGCCCCCGTGAAGGACAGCAACTTCGAGGTGTCCGGGGTGCGCGACTGTCTCGCCGCGGCGGCGCCGGTGTACACGCTGCTCGCCGCACGCGAGAAGCTGCAGGCCAACTATCCCGACTGCGGCCACACCTTTCCGCCCGAGGTGCGGCGCGTGGCCTACGACTTCCTCGACCGCTGGCTGAAGGAAAAGCTGCCGATCCGGGTCGCGTGAGTGTGTCATCGCTGACCGAGTGGCGGGAGCGGGACGCCGGTAACCTTGGCGCCGTCGTCCTTCGGCGGCGGTTGGTCGTTCCGCTCGCCCTTGCCGTTCGGGGCGGGCGACTCGTCCTTCTTCTTGGCGCCGTCGTCGCTCGGCTGCCGGTCCTTGGCGTGCGGCACCAGCGCTGGCGAGAGCGCGTCGGCGTTTGGCCAGAAGGCGTCGTGAACGTGGTGGTGAGCGTCGTGCAGCGGCGAGCACGGGTGGCAGCACGGCAGCGGCGGCAGGGCGTGCAGGTCGGGGATCGGCGGCACGTCGTGCCTCGGCCCCTCGACGCCGTACAGGTCGGGCGTCTGCAGCAGGCCGGCGATGTCGGCGGTCGCCTGCCACAGCTGGCCGAGGGTGGTGACGTAGTTGCCGACCGCCTGGGCGAGATTCTGCTGGGCGACCACCACGTCGGTGAATCCAGGCGGCGATCCGCCGGCGGCGGCCGGTTCCCGCTGGTAGCGGTCGTAGACCCCACGAAACACCCGCACCAGGTCGGGCAGGATACGGTCGCGGTAGTAGCCGAGTAACACCTTACTGTTCTCGTAGCGCTCGAACGCCTCGGCCAGATTGTTCGTCAGCTCGGTGCGGGCGCGGTGGACGCCCTCCTTGGCGCGGATGAGCCGGGCTTGCCCCTCCAGAATGCCGCCCTGGTTCTTGTCCCACACCGGCACCGGCACCGACACTGCCACGCTCGGCGACGCCTGGAACGGCAGGCCGGTGCGATCCTTCTGCACCATCACGCGGACGTCGACGTCGGGGATCGGGGTGATGCGCTCCAGTTCCAGCTGGTACTGCGCCTGAGTGATGGTGTTGGCGGCGGTCAGCACGTCGGTGTGATGGGCGAGCACGCGGGCGAGCACGTCCTTGTAACAGAACGCCGGCACCGGCACGTCGAGGCGGCCGGCCAGTTGCACCGGCGGCATGCCCGGCAGGCCGAGCGCCGCGGCCAGTTGCTTCCAGGCGGCGGTGCGCCGGTTGCGGGCGCGGACCAGGCCGGCGCGAGCCTCGGTCGCCAGCGCGCGAAGGTACATCGGCTCATACGGCGCGGCGAATCCGCCGCGGCGCACCTGCTCCACCTGCACCTGGTAGATCTCGGTGGTCAGCTTGATCAGCGCCCGGCTGAGGCGGACCGACTCCGCCGCCACCAGGAAGGCGAAGTAGTTGGTGCGAACGCTGGTGGCCACCTCGTTGCGGGTGGCGACCAGCGCCAGCTCGGCGTTCTTGATCTCGACGGCGGCGGCGGCGCGGGCCAGCTGCAGCTTGTTCGCTGTCTTGATCGTCTGCTGGACGAAGCCGCCCTGGTAGCCGGCGCCGCCGGTGGTGCCGGTGGTGTCGCCCTCGTAGCCGACGATCGGGTTGGGCGGCAGGCCGGCCTGGATGGCGCGGCCACGCGCCTCCTCGATCTGCGCCGCGGCCTGTTTGATCCGCGGGTGATTGGTCAGCGCCAGCTGCTGCAGGTCGGACAGGGTGAGCGGCAGACCCTTCGGGCCGGGCGGCAGCGGCGGCTCGTCGCCGACTGTCGGCAGCTCCGGGTACAGCTGGCCGATTGCCTTACGGCGGGCGGCCTCGTTGTCATCGCTGGCCGGCGGCAACCGCAGCGGTGGCACCGGCCCGCCCGGCAGCAGGTCGGCCGGCACGTCGAGGCGAAACGGTGCGGACCCGTCGTCCTTTTTCCGGTCGCCGGCCGCATCGTCCGTCTCCGGCTGCCGGTGGCCGATTGGCTGGATGCCGTTGGGCGACGGCCGTTGTTCGGGCGTGGCGGGGGCGGGGTCTTTCTTGCCGTCGTCTGGCTTCGGCGGCGGGGGCGGCGGGTCGTGCAGGTGGCTGATCGGCTGCAGGTCGTGCGGCTTCATCGCCAGCTCGCACACCGTCGCGTCGATCTTCTCCGCCACCGGATGCAGACACCCCGTCAGCACCAGCAGCGAGAGCGTCAGGCCGCGCCGAAGGTGTCGGAACATGGGTGCCTCCCCGAAACGAATCGTCCGGGCGCGGCCGCCTGCCGCACCTCCTCCGAAAGTATCGGTCGTGCGGGGGCCGGTTCGCGAATCGTTGTCGCCGAATCGATTTCGACTCAAGTCGGAAACGCCGTCGGCCGCGAGGGAGATCCTCGCGGCCGGCGGGAAAGGACGGGACAGGGGCGGTCTGGTCAGGACGGGAAGGAGCGGTGGAAGTGGACGTGCCGCCACTTGCCGCCGGTGCGGTGCCACACTCGTGTTTCGTTGCTCAGCGTCGATGTCGGCACGCCGTCGGCGCCGAGCTTCTGGACGATGCGGGCAAACGACACCACCGCCACGTCGCCCATCACCCGGACGTGCGGCGAGCACATCGTCGTGTTGTGCGGTCCGCGAGCACCGCCGAGGTTGAAGTAGAAGTGGTGGAACTCCATGCCCTCGACCAGCTGGCCGGGCGCCTCCGGCTCGTAGCAGGTGAGCGACGGGTCGACCAGCTCGGCGTAGGTCGCCCAGTCGCCGCGGGGGATGCTCTCCAGCAGCTTCTGCGTCAGTGCCAGCAGCTCGCGCTCGATTTCGGTCATGAACGGTCTTCCTTGGGGGAAATCAATCGATCGGGGCCAGGGTAATCTGTTTGGTAATCCGCTCGCCCTGGCGAATCAGGGTGACGGTGACGGTTTCGCCCGCCTGGTGCGTCTTGAGCACCTCGAACAGGTCGTTGACGGCGCGGACCGGCCGGTCGTTGATGGCGACGATCACGTCGCCGATCGTCACCTGTTCCTCCTCGTCGATGCGGGCGGGGACGAGGCCGGCGCGAGCGGCCGGGCTGCCGGGCAGCACGCGCGCCACCACCACTCCCTCCGGCACGCCGTAGCGGCGGGCCAGCTGGTCGGCCGCCACCTGCACCCCCAGCCCCGGCCGCGACTGCCGCGGCGGCGGGTCCACCTTGCCCTTGCGGATCAGCTCGGGCACCACCGCGTAGACCTCGTCCACCGGAATGGCGAAGCCGATCCCGGCCGACGACCCGGACGGGCTGTAGATGGCGGTGTTGACGCCAATCAGCCGGCCGGACGAGTCGAGCAGCGGTCCGCCGGAGTTACCGGGGTTGATGGCCGCGTCAGTCTGGATCACGTTCTTGATCCGCCGCCCCTTGAGCAGCGACTCGATCTCGCGGCCCAGCGCGCTGACCACGCCGGTGGTGAGGGTGTGGTCAAGGCCGAACGGGTTGCCGATGGCGTACACCGCCTGGCCGACCTGCAGGTCCTTCGACGTGCCGACCTTGAGCGGGCGAAGCTTGTCCTTCGGGGCGTCGATCCACAGCACCGCCAGGTCCTTCTCCGGCGCCCCCCCGACGAAACTGGCGCGATACGTCGTCTTGTCCGACAGCGTGATCTGGGCGGCGTTGGCGTTGCGGACGACGTGAAAATTCGTGACGAGGTGGCCGCTGTCATCCCAGAAGAAGCCAGACCCGGTGCCCTCGGGCACCTGGGACTGGGCGAAGAAGTTGCTGCGGACGGTGAGCGTGGTGATGTGGACGACCGACGCCTTGCAGGCGTTGTAGATGGCGATGTTGGTCTTCTCGATCTCCATCAGGTCGCCGCGCGGCGCGATCGTTGGGGCCTCGGCGTTGGGGTCGTGGCCATTGTTCTCCGAGCGGAAGGCGCATCACCAGCAGCCCGCCGACCACCAGGGCGACGGCGGCCAGCAGGGTGAGCAGCGGCAGCAGCGGCGAGGTGGGGCCAGGCTGCCGCCGCGCCGGCTCTACCCAGGGGTATCGTCGTGGGACATGAAGCGTTCCTCGGGTGTGACCGCGCCCCGGTGGCGGGCGGGCAGTCTCTACCGTAGGCGCGACGGGCGACGGCGTCGAAAGGGATTTCACCCGGCGGCGACCGGTTCGAGCCGGTGGCCGACTGCCGGTAAGGTGGCGCGCAGCGCCTCGTCGATCCGCTCGACCAGGACGATCTGCATCTCCTGGCGGACGTTGTCTGGCAGGTCGCGGAGGTCGCCCTCGTTGTCGCGCGGCAATACCACCCGCTTGACACCGGCGCGGCGGGCCGCCAGCACCTTTCCTTGATGCCGCCGACCGGCAGCACCAGCCCGGACAGGGTGATCTCGCCGGTCATCGCCACGTCCGGCGACACCGGCACCCCGGTGTACAGCGACGTCAGCGCCGTCACCAAGCGCCACCCCGGCCGACGGCCCGTCCTTCGGCACCGCCCCGGCGGGGACGTGGATGTGAACGCCGTCGGTGCGGATCGTCCGCGCGTCGATGCCCAGCGCCTCGGCGTGCGACCAGACATAGACCGCGCCGCCTTGGCCGACTCCTTCATCACCTTGCCCAGCTGGCCGGTCAGCCGCAGCTCCCGCCGCTCGCCGGAGTGCGCCGCCTCGACGTACAGCACGTCGCCGCCCGTCTCGGTCCACGCCAGCCCGGTGGAGACGCCCGCCGGCAGGTCGCGGCGCGACTTTTCCGGACGATTCCGCTCCTGGCCGAGCAGGTCGGGCAGCGTGGCGAGGTCGATCCGCACCGGCTCGGTGCGGCCCTCGGCGAACTGCCGCGCCACCTTGCGGGCGATGCGCCCGAGGGTCCGCTCCAGCTCGCGCACGCCGGCCTCGCGGGTGTATCGGCCGATGACGTGCCGCACCGTCTCCGGCGGCAGTTGCAGCTGCTCGGCGGTCAGCCCGGCGTGCTTTAGCTGCCGCGGCACCAGGTAACGCTGGGCGATTTGCAGCTTCTCCTCCTCGCTATAGCCGGACAGTCGCAGTATCTCCATCCGGTCCAGCAGCGGCCGCGGGATCGTGTCGAGCGTGTTCGCCGTCATGATGAAGAACACCTTTGACAGATCGAACGGCAGGTCGAGGTAGTTGTCGCGGAAGGTGCCGTTCTGCGCCGGGTCGAGGATCTCCAGCAGGGCGCTGGCCGGATCGCCGCGATGATCGCGGCCCAGCTTGTCGACCTCGTCGAGCATCAGTACCGGGTTACTCACTCCGGCGCGGCGGAGCGCCTGGATCACCCGTCCCGGCATGGCGCCAATATACGTCCGCCGGTGGCCGCGCAGCTCGGCCTCGTCGTGCAGTCCGCCGAGGCTGAACCGCTCGAACTTGCGCCCCATCGCGCGGGCGATCGACTGGCCGAGCGACGTCTTGCCGACGCCGGGCGGGCCGACCAGCAGCAGGATCGGCGCCCGCGCCTGCGGGTTCAGCTTGAGCACCGCCAGGTCTTCGAGAATCCGCTCCTTGACCGGCTCCAGCCCGTAGTGGTCCTCGTCGAGCACCGCGCGGGTGTGGTGCAGGTCGATGACGTCCACCGTCGCCTTTTTCCACGGCAATTCCAGCATCAGTTCGAGGTACGAGCGAATCACCTGGTGATCCGGCGCCGCCGGCGGCAACCGCTCCAGCCGGTTCAGCTCGCGATCGGCCTCCTTGCGGACCTCGTCGGGCAGGTCGGCCTCGGCGAGCCGGCGGCGCAGCTCGTCGACCTCGGCCTTCTCCGGGTTCTTCTCCCCCAGTTCCTGCTGGATCGCCTGCATCTGCTGCCGCAGCATGAACTCGCGCTGCTGCTTGCTCATCTCCGTTTCGACCTTGCTGGAGATCTGCCGGCGGACCTGCAGCACCTGCACCTCGTGGCTGAGGTACTCGTGCAGCAGCGACAGCGCCTCGTGCCGGGTGGTGGCCTCCAGCAGCCGCTGTTCGCGTTCGACGTCGAGGCTGAGCATGGAGCCGAGCAGAAAGGCGAAGCGCAGCGGGTCCTGCGCCTGCGCCACCAGCTGCGGCACGCTGATCGGCGCCTGCACCTCGGCCAACTCCAGCACCTTGACCGCCAGGTCGACGATGGCGCGCACCGTCGCCTCCACCTCGGTCCCGCCGTCCTCGGGCAACGGATACGGCTCATAGCGGACCTGCAAATACGGCTCGGTCTGCACCACCTCGACCAGCCGCACGCGCTCGACACCCTGGACGATCAGCTCGATCACATTGTCATTGCGAGCCATCTTCTTGATGACCGCGCGGGTGCCGACGGTGTGCAGGTCGGTGAAGGAGGGGGCGTCGCTGGCGCCGTCCTTCTGGGCGGAGACAAGAAACGTCTTCTCCTCGCTGGCCAGGGTCGCCTCGACGGCGGACACGGAGTTCGGCCGGCCGACCGACAGCGGGACGAACAGGTGCGGGAACAGCACGGTGTTGCGCAGCGGCAGCAGCGGCAGCATTCGGGCCGGCGGTGCGTCGGTGGACGGAGCGGGCGGCAGGGCAGGGGTGGTGTGATCGGTCAAGGGGTCGCTCCCTTCTCTGGTTCGATACGGAGGAAGTGCGGTCGTCCTCCCGACGGTTTCAGGCAGTGGGGATGATCCGGACGAGCAACATGCCGTCGCGGAAGTCGGTGGTGATGTCGGCCCGGCGCAGGTCGCACGGCAATTCGAGCGTCCGCTCGAAGCCGCTGTAGGCGATCTCCATGCGGTCATGGGTGAGTCGCGGCAGGTCGCGGGCGAGCGGCGACTCCAGCACGCAGTCGCGGCGGACGCCGCGCAGCGTCATCCGTCCGCCGAGCACCTGCAAGTCGATGTCGTCGGCACGCACCCCGGCCAGCTCGAACTTGATGAGCCAGCCGGCCGGCGTGCGGTACACGTCGGTGTTCGGCTGCCAGGGGGCGGTCTGACACGCCTCCGCCCCCGGCAGAAAGAGGACGTGCATCAGGCGAATCAGGTCCTTGGACATGGGAAACCCTTTCAAACCAATGCAGAAGGCAGAATGCAGAATGCAGAATGGAAAACCAAAGAGTCACACTGATCGATTGCCTAGTCTGATGCGCCATTCCTCTGCCTTTCGGCTGTTCATTCTGCATTCTGCATTCTGCATTCTGCATTTCCTCATTTGCTGGTGAACGTCAGCTTCCCGTCCTTGCCGCTGTAGCCGACGCGGACCTGGTGCCCGTCGCGAATCTTGCCTTCGAGCAACTGCCGCGCCAGGGCGGTTTCCAGTTCCTTCTGCAGCACACGCTTGATTGGACGGGCGCCATACGCCGGCTCGTAGCCGACGCGCACCAGATGCTCTCTTGCGGCGTCGTCCAGCTCCAGCGTGATGTGCCGGTCCGCCAGTCGCTGCCGCAGCCGGTTCAGCTGGATGTCGACGATCTTCTTCATGTCGTCCATCGTCAGCGCGTGGAAGACGATGATCTCGTCGACGCGGTTGAGGAACTCGGGGCGGAACCCCTTGCGCAGCTCCTCCATCACCGCCGTCTTCATGCGGTCGTAGACCTCGCCAACGTAACTGCCCTGATATTGCAATATGCGCTGGCTGCCGATGTTCGACGTCATGATGACGATGGTGTTCTTGAAGTCCACCGTCCGCCCCTGACCGTCGGTCAACCGGCCGTCATCGAGTACCTGCAAGAGCACGTTGAACACGTCCGGGTGCGCCTTCTCGATCTCGTCGAAGAGCAGCACGCAGTACGGCCTCCG
The DNA here is from genome assembly GCA_046350215.1 of Gemmataceae bacterium. Lineage (GTDB taxonomy): Bacteria > Planctomycetota > Planctomycetia > Gemmatales > Gemmataceae > JAXMAU01. The sequence goes on from JAXMAU010000011.1 coordinate 109,084, forward strand.
GCGAACTGCCTCGGTCAGCTGGCCGCCCTCCTCGAAGCCGACGTAGCCGGGCGGAGCGCCAACCAGCCGCGAGACGGTGTGCTTCTCCTGATACTCCGACATGTCGATGCGGACCATCGCCCGCTCGTCGTCGAACAGGAACTCGGCCAGGGCGCGGGCCAGCTCCGTCTTGCCGACCCCGGTCGGGCCGAGGAAGATGAACGAGCCGATCGGCCGGTTGGGGTCCTTCAGCCCGCTGCGGGCGCGGACCACCGCCTCAGCCACTGCCGTCACCGCCTCGTCCTGGCCGATCACGCGCTTGTGCAGCTCCTCGCCCAGATGCAGCAGCTTCTGCAGCTCGCCTTCGAGCAACCGGGTCACCGGCACGCCGGTCCAGCGGCTGACGACGGCGGCGATGTCTTCTTCCGTCACCTCGTCGCGGATCAGTTTGCCGCCGCCGGCGGACGAATCGGCCTTCTCGATCTGCCGCTCCAGCTCGGGGATGTCCTTGTGGCGCAGCTCGGCGGCGCGGGTCCAGTTGCCGTCGCGCATCGCCTGCTCCATCTCGACCTTGAGCTGCTCCAGCTGGTCGCGCAGAGCGAGCGGCTGCTGGGCGTCGGCCTTCTCCTGCTGCCACTGCTTCTCCAGCCGCGTTTGCTCGGCCTTCAGCTCGGCCAGCTCGGCCTCCAGCTTCTTCAGGCGCTCCTTCGACGCGGCGTCCTTCTCGGAGCGGAGAGACACCGCCTCGATCTCCAGCTGCATGACGCGGCGGGTGATCTCGTCGAGCGCCGTCGGCCGGCTGTCCATCTCGGTGCGCAGCTTGGCCGCCGATTCGTCGACCAGGTCGATCGCCTTGTCTGGCAAAAAGCGGTCCGAAATGTAGCGATTCGACAGCACCGCGGCGGCCACCAGAGCGGCGTCCTTCAGCCGGACCTTGTGGTGCTGCTCGTAACGGTCCTTCAGCCCGCGCAGGATGGAGATGGTGTCCTCCACCGTCGGCTGGTCGACCATCACCGGCTGGAAGCGCCGCTCGAGGGCGGCGTCCTTCTCGATGTGCTGGCGGTACTCGTCGAGCGTGGTTGCGCCGATGCAGTGCAATTCGCCGCGGGCGAGCATCGGCTTGAGCAGGTTGCCGGCGTCCATCGCCCCTTCGGCCTTGCCGGCGCCGACGACGGTGTGCAGCTCGTCGATGAACAGGACGATCTGCCCCTCAGCTTTCTGCACCTCGTTGAGCACCGCCTTGAGCCGCTCCTCGAACTCGCCGCGATACTTGGCACCGGCGATCAGCGCGCCCATGTCGAGCGCCACGATGCGGCGGTCCTTCAGCCCCTCGGGCACGTCGCCCTGGACGATCCGCCGGGCCAGCCCCTCGACGATGGCGGTCTTGCCCACGCCAGGCTCGCCGATCAGCACCGGGTTGTTCTTGGTGCGCCGGGACAGCACCTGGACGACGCGGCGGATCTCCTCGTCGCGACCGATCACCGGGTCGAGCTTGTTCTTCCGCGCCAGGTCGGTCAGGTCGCGGCCGTACTTCTCCAGCGACTGATAGGTCGCCTCGGGGTTCTGCGACGTCACGCGCTGGTTGCCGCGGACCTCGCGCAGACCGGCCAGCAACCGATCGCGGCTCAGCCCAACGTCCTTCAGCTGGCGAGCCGCCACGCCGCCTTCTTCCAGCACGCCGAGCAGCAGGTGCTCGACGCTGACGAAGTCGTCCTTCAGCGCCTTCGCCTCGTCCTCCGCCTTGAGCACGACGCGGTTGAGGCGCGAGCCGGGGTGGGCGTCGCCGCCGCCGGACACCTTCGGCAGCCGCGCCACCTCGCGGTGAACGCGGTCGCGCAGCTGGTCCGGTCGCGCACCGGCCTTCTCCAAAATCGCCGGTACGGCGCCGCCCTCCTGCTCCAGCAGAGCGAGCAGCAAATGCTCCGGCTCGATCTGCTGCTGGCCGTTGCGCATCGCCAGGTTGCGCGCCGACAGCACCGCTTCCTGGGCTTTCTCGGTAAACCGATTCAGGTCCATGTGGTTGTATTCCCTCCTTTCGAGAGGGTCGTTGACGGGGCGAGCGACCCTGACTCGTGTTCGCTTCGATAGGTGCAAGGAGGAAGTGCAATCGATGTGCCATCAGGCGGAAAAATGCGCACTTTGCAGCAACCGGCTGCGCATCTGCGAGTTACGCCGAACTCGCAGGCGACGGCCGGCCGGCAATGTGGCAGAAGCGCACCCGTCGGGGGGCAAAGTGGCAGGAAGGCGGTGGTGGCAGGCGGTCAGGGGCGGTCGGCGCTCGAACGGCGCGCCGCCAGGCCGCGGCGGTCGCTCCGCTTGCCCTTCGTGCGCTTCGTCCGCCGTTTCTGGCCGCGCACCGCGCGGACCAGGTAAGTCGGACGGCCCTTGACCTCCAGAAAGATGCGGCGGAGGTACTCGGCGATGATACCCAGACTGAGCAGCTGGGCCGAGCCGAGGGACAGCACCACCAGCAGAGTGCTCGTCCAGCCGGCGGGGGTGGTTCGGTTCCACACCGCCGACCCGAGCACATAGCCGGTCAGCCCGAGGGCGACGAGCACGTTCGCCAGCCCCAGGTAGGTGATCAGGTTGAGCGGTACGCCGCTGAAGCCGACCAGCCCGTCGATCGCCAGCCGGCACAGGGCGCGCAACGTGTACTTCGGCGCGCCGGCGGCGCGGGCGGCGCGCTCGTACACCAGCCCGGTCTGGCGGAAGCCGACGAACGTCCGCAGTCCGCGGACGAACCGCTGCGACTCCGGCAGGCGGCGCAGGGCGTCCACCACGCGCCGGTCCATCAGGCAGAAGTCGCCGCTGTCGAGCGGGATGTTCAGATCGCTCAGCCGGCGGAGCAGCCGGTAGAACAGGTAGTACCCGGCTCGCTTCAGCCACCCTTCCTTGCGCTTGGTGCGGACGGCGTAGATCACCTCGTAGCCGTCGCGCCAGCGATCGAGGAACGCGCCGAGCACCTCGGGCGGGTCCTGCAGGTCGCCGTCCATGACGACGACGGCGTCGCCGGCAGCGTGATCCAGCCCGGCGGTGACGGCGGCCTGGTGGCCGAAGTTGCGGCTGAGGTGGACGGCCACCACTCGGGGGTCGCGCTCGGCGAGCGCATCCAGCAGGTCGGCGGTCTGGTCACTGCTACCGTCGTTCACCAGCACCAGCTCGAAGTCGACGTCGAGCAGTTCCAGTGCGTCGACGAGCCGCTGATACAGGACAGGTAGCGTTTCTTCCTCGTTGAAGAGGGGGACCACCACGGAAACCAGCTCGCGCTCGCGCTGCGGTGTTCGGCCGGCAGCGCCGGGTGACGTGTTCATCCCTGAATCCTCCCGGTTCGAGTGTACGCCGGGTGTCCGAACCGTGCAATGTCGGAACGCGGCGAGCGGCTGGTGCGTCTGAGTGGTGTCCGGCCTGATACACTGACGGGCGGAGCCGTGTCCCGTCGCGCCGTCGATCTACCTCCCAGGAGCTGCCTCGTGTTCCGCACCCGTATCCGAATGACCGCCCTGATCCTGCTGGCGCTGAGTGGCATACTCGGCGTCGTCCGCGCCCAGGTCGGCCCGGCGATCAAGGAGCCGCCCGCCGCGCCGCGGATCGACTTCACCCGCCCGCAGACCCCCCCGGCGCCCGAGCCGCAGGGGCTGGAGCTGGGCGAGGTCGGCGGCGACGACAGGCGGCTGGCCGGGTATCGCGGGCCGAAGGGACTGCGGGTGGAGATCGCCGCGACCACGCCGGCGGTGCGGCATCCGGTGGCGATGACGTTCGCCGACGACGGCAGCCTGTTCGTCGCCGAGGACGCCGCTGGCGACACCGACCTGCGGCCGGTCGCCCACACGTTCAAGTACCGCGACGGCAGCAGCCGCACCGTCACCCTTCTGGCTGCCCGGACCCGCGGCGTCGTGAACCGGCTGGCCTCGTCGAAGAACGACGGCGTGTACGACCAGGCCACGCCGGTACTGGAGGCCGACGGGCCGACCGGGTTGCTGTGGTACGACGGCTGGCTCTACGTCGCCGGCGGCGGGGCGGTGCGGCGCTATCGGCCGGCGAAGACGGGCGGGCCGTATGACGTGGTCGAGACGGTGGCGCACGGGTTCGGCGGCCAGGGACGGCGCGGCGTGTCGGGGGTGAACGTCGGCCCCGACGGGCTGCTCTACCTGACTGCCGGTGAGGGCGACAACGTGGTCGAGGGGTCCGACGGCAGTCGGGCGACGGTGCTGCGCTCCGGGGCGGTGTTCCGCTGCCGGCCGGACGGGTCGCGGCTGGAGGTGTTCGCGCGGGGGTTGTGCAACCCGTACCGCGAGGGGGCGTTCGACCTGGCCGGGCACCTGTTCCACGTCGACGCCGAGGGCGAGGACACCGGCAAGTTCGCCGGCTGCCGGCTGCACGTCGCCGACGGGGCCGACTACGGCTGGCGGCTCGCTCCCGACGCCGACGCCGGCCGCGCCGACCCGGTCCGCGCGCCGCCGCCCACGGTGAACGACCGGGCCGAATGCCGCCGCTGGCCAAGACCGGGCACGGTCTCCCGCCGGTGTGCTGATCTACCACGACACGCGGCTACCGGAGGAGCTTCGCGGCCTGCTGCTCTGCCCCGACACCGCGCGCGGGCTGATCCGCGCCTACCACGTCGAGCCGGTGACCGCGTCGTTTCGGCTGGCGGAGGAGTTCGAGTTTCTCTCGGCCCCGAAGGACGCCGGCTTCCGCCCCGCTCAGATGGCGGTCGGGCCGGACGGCGCGGTTTACGTGCTCGACGCCGGGGCAAAGGGCGCCGGGCGGCTGTTGCGGGTGCGCTGGGCGGGCAGCCGGCGAGCGGCCGGCGCTGCCGCTGCGGCCGGCGGACAGCCTGGGCCAAGGTGGCGGCGCAGAAGGACGACGAGCTGATCCGCACGCTGGCGAGCGATGAGGCGACCGACCGCGAACGAGCGCGGCGGCACCTGGCCCGCCGCGTCGAGAAGAACCGGGCGACGCTCATCAAGCTGCTCAAGGACGACGAGACGCCGGTGTTCGCGAAGATGAACGCCGTGTCGGCGCTGACAGCGGGGTACAACGCCGACGTGCAGGCGGCGGCTGATCGACGCGCTGGGCGAGGGCGACGGCGAGGTGCAGCGGCTGGCGGCCGAGCTGCTCGGGACGGCAGGCGCCGCGGCGGCGACCGCGCTGCGTCCTGGCCGCGCTTGCTGCAGGCGATGGGCAGCGAGGACCCGATGATCCGGCGAGCGGCGGCGCTGGCGATGGGGCGGCTGTCGGCGCTCGGCACCGCCGACAACCTGGCTCCGTCTGCTGTCGTTCGACCTCGGCCGCGACCCGTTCCTGGGCGACGGCATCCTCCGCGGGCTGGAGCGGCTCGGCAAGCCGGGGATGACCGCGCTGATCGCGCTGGCCGACTCGGGGGTGCAGAAGGACACCGATCGCGTCGTCGAGGCGTTCCTCGGTCTGCGCAGCCGGGCGGCGCTCGACGCCGTGCCGGTGCTGCTCAAGCACCCGCACGTCTCGACGATGCAACAGGCCGAGCTGGTGCGCTCGTGCGTGAACTACCTGCTCGACCCGCCGGCGGCGCTCGACCCACTCGTCGCCGCGGTGACGGCCGAGGGGAACCCGACGGTGACGCGGGCGCTGCTGGAGCTACTGGCGACCCCGGGCGTGGTCGGCGGGCCGAAGGCGGCGGCGCTGGTACTGGCGCGGCTGACGGACGAACACGACGACCAGCGGTTGCCGGCAACGGCGGCGGCCGGGGTGCTTCGGCTGGAATCGGCGGTCGCGGTGCTGACGAAGCGAGTCACCAGCGCAAGCAAGACGGAAGAGCGGGCGACGGCGCTGCGCTCGCTCGGGCGGATCGGGGCGAAGGAAGCGGTACCGCTGGCGAAGGCGGTGCTTACTGGATCGGCAGAGAAGCTGCCGGGCGGCGACCGGGTACGGCGGGAGGCGTTCGTCGCGCTGGCGGCGCTCGACCCGACGGCGGCGGTGGCAGCCGCCCCCGAATGGCTGGCGGCCGGCGACGACGAGCTGTGGCGGCGGGCGGTGCGCGCCTTCGGCACGACGGCGGGCGGTGCGCGGCAGGTCGGCCGGCTGGCCGTCGCCGGCAAGCTGCCGCCGGCCCTGCGGCCGGAGGTGCGCGCGGTGCTCCGCCGTCACGCCGGCGATGCGGCGGCGGCGAAGCTCTACGCCGAGCTGGCCAGGTAACCCGTCACGCTGTCCACGGCGCGGCTTACTGAATACCGCCGTGGACGCGCTCCGGCGTCAGGTGCGACGGCTGGTCGGTGAACCAGATCCGTTCCCACTCGTATTCGATCTGGCGCAGGTCTTCGGAGTTATTCAGCAGCTCGACGATCCGCCGATTCGGGTCGGACGAGTAGATGTTGATGAAGCAGCCCGCGTTGCCGAGCACGCACGCGGTCACAAGCAGCATGAGCATCCGCCGCATTGGCCAACCTCCCCGACGGTGTACGAGTCCGCTCCCGCGCGCCGGAGGGCCGCCAGGCGGGATGCCCCCGCCACGGATCGACGTCGCGGCCTCTCGCTTGCGAGAGGCCACCCACGTCAATGGCTGGGAGTCCGGAAGCCCCGGATGGAACGGATTCTGAGGGGAGTATCGGACGAAGGGAGAGGCGAACTTGAACCGGATCGCGCGGCCGGACCGATCAGGGAACCTTGCGCGACCGGGTCCGCTTGCGGGCGCCAGCCTCGTGGTCGCCATTGCCACTGGTGGCGGCCGGCTCGTCGTCGTCCTCGTCGTCGGAGAGCGTGGCCAGGTTGGGCAGGTGGGTGAGATTGCGAACCTTCTCCTCCATCTCCTTGCCGGGCTTGAAGGTGACGACGTTCTTGGGCGGCACGTCGACCTTGTCGCCGGTCCGCGGGTTCCGGGCCTTGCGCGCCTTGCGCTGCTTGACCTCGAACACGCCGAAGTTGCGCAGCTCGATGCGGCCGACCTCGAGCAGCGTCTCCACGATGGCGTCGAACGTCTGCTGCACGATTTCCTTGGTCTTGAGCTGTGTCATCCCCAGCTTGTCGGAAATCTGCTTGACGATCTCTTTCTTGGTCACGGGTCCCTTCTCCTCATGCGTCGCCCAGGACCGCCCCGGCTTCCTCGATGTGATGCTTCAAAAGTAAACAGGACAATGACTAGTGTCAAGATAAAAGGCGGAAGCCTGCGCGGCGAGGGGGAATCGCCGATCGGCCGGCGGCGGTCGGCCGGTCGGGGTAGGCAACGCCGGGGCGAGTTGCTATTTCTTCTCAGAGTGGACAGGACAGCCCGGTCACAGCCCCGACGTGCCGAGACGGCAGGATGACGCACATGGCAACCAACGCGAGCGGAGCCACCCTGGTAACGGGGGCGAACGGGTTCGTCGGCTGCTACCTGGTCGACGCGCTGGTCAGCCGCGGCGAGCGGGTGGTCGGCGTCGGCTTACTGCCCGGCTGGCCGCCGGCGTGGCAGCGGCTCAACAGCCACGCCGACATCGACGTGTGCGACCTGGCCGACGGCGACGCCATCGAGGCGGTGGTCCGCGCGGTGCAGCCGGCGCGCATCTACCACCTGGCCGGTTACCCGCACGCCGGCCGGTCGTTCAAGGAGCCGGACGCCGCCTGGAGCGGCAACCTGACGGTAACGCGGCGACTGTGCGAGGCGGTCATCCGCTGGGGCGGCCGGCCGCGGATCGTCTTCGTCGGCAGCGGCTTGATCTACGGTCCGCCGCTCGACCCGGACGTGCCGTTCACCGAGGACACGCCGCTGCGGCCCGACACTCCGTATGCGGCGAGCAAGGCGGCGGCCGACCTGGCGTGTTTTCAGTACGCCTGTTCGCCCGGCCTCGACATCGTCCGCGCTCGTCCGTTCAACCACACCGGCCCGCTGCAGGCGCCGGACTTCGCCATCCCCAACTTCGCCCGCCAGCTGGCCGCCATCGCCGCCGGGCAGGCGCCGCCGGTGATCGAGACCGGCGACCTGACGGCTCGCCGCGACCTGACCGACGTCCGCGACGTGGTCGCCGCCTACCTGCTGCTGATGGAGAAGGGGCGGACCGGCGAGGCGTACAACATCGGCTCGGGGCAAACGTGGTCGATGCAGCAGGTGCTCGACCGCATGCTTCAACTGGTCAACGTTCAGGTGGAGGTCCGCCGGCGGGAGGACCTGCTGCGGCCGACCGAGCCGCTGTCGGTCCGCGTCGACGCCGGCAAGCTCCGCCGCGAAACCGGATGGGCGCCTCGCATCTCCCTCGACCAGACGCTCGCCGACACCCTCGCGGCGTGGCAGTCGACTCTCGGAAAGGCTCCCCGGTGACGGGGTGGAACGATCCATGAAGATCGCCGTCATCGGCACCGGCTACGTCGGCCTGGTCACCGGCACCTGCTTCGCCGACTGTGGCAACGACGTGACCTGTATCGACAATGACCCGCGCAAGGTGGAGATGCTGCGAGGCGGCGGCATCCCGATCTTCGAGCCGGGGCTACAGGAGATGGTCCACAAGAACGCCGCCGACGGCCGGCTGACGTTCACCACCGACCTCGGCGAAGGCGTTCGCACCGCCGCGCTGATCTTCATCGCCGTCGGCACCCCGCAGCGCGACGACGGGTCGGCCGACCTGACGGCGCTGCGGAGCGTGGCCCGCGAGCTGGCGGCGAAGATCAACGGGCCGAAAATCGTGGTGGTCAAGAGTACCGTTCCGGTGGGCACCAACGCCGAGCTGGCCCGTTACCTGGGCGAAAACTGCCGCCACCCGGTAGACCTGGCGAGTAATCCCGAATTCCTGAAGGAAGGGGCGGCGATCGAGGACTGCCTGCGGCCTGACCGCGTCGTCATCGGCGTGCGCCGGCCGGAGGTCGCCGAAACGCTCCGCGAGCTTTACTTACCGTTCCTGCGCACCGAGCGGCCGTTCCTGGTGATGTCGCCGGAGTCGGCGGAGATGACCAAGTACGTCGCCAACGCGCTCTTGGCGACCAAGATCAGCTTCATCAACGAGATGGCCAACCTGTGCGAGCGGATGGACGCCGACATCAACGACGTCCGCCGCGGCATCGGTCACGACGTGCGCATCGGCTTCCACTTCCTGTTCCCCGGCGCCGGCTACGGCGGGTCGTGCTTCCCCAAGGACATCCGCTCGATCATTCACATGGCCGAGGGGCACGGCGTCGAGCCGCGGATGATGAAGGCGGTCGATGCGGTCAACGAGGCGCAAAAGGAAGTCCTCGGCGAGAAGATCCGCCGGCACTACGGCGAGGCGCTGGCGGGCAAGACGCTGGCGGTGTGGGGGTTGGCGTTCAAGCCGCGGACCGACGACATCCGCGAAGCGCCGGCGCTGGTGCTGATCGACCGGCTGCTGGCGGCGGGGGCGACGCTGCGAGTCCACGATCCAGAGGCGATCGGCAACGTGCGGCAGATCCACCGCGACCGGCTGACGTACTGCGACAAGCCGTATGGCGCGCTGGAGGGTGCGGACGGGCTGGCGATCGTGACCGAGTGGACGCAGTTCCGCAACCCGGACTTCGAGCTGATGCGGCGGCTGATGGCGCAGCCGGTGATCTTCGATGGCCGCAATCTGTACGAGCCGCGGCATGTGGCGGAGGCCGGCTTCACCTACTACTCGATCGGCCGCGCCACCGTCACGCCGGCGAACGGGTGAGCGGGACAGTGGTCGAACGCGGCCCCTGTGAAACCGAACTCAATCGAGTCGCGGTGTAAACCGCGCGTGGCCGTGCGTGTTTCCCACATCCCCGCTCAGTCCCCGTAGTCCATCGGACCTTCCACATGCTCTCCCTGGGACCGCAACCCGAGTGCGGCCGCCTCGGCGTCAGGGTACGCCTTGAACTCAAAGGTCAAGCAGACCGGCCCGGTCGCCGGCCCGGCTGGTTCTTCGCGGTAGGTGAGGCGGCCCCCGAACCGGCCAACACGCTCGGTGATCGCGGTTTCGCGTCGCGGGTCCGACGGGGACTTGTACAGAACTTCCACCATCACGGACATGGATCGTCTCCTTCAGCCGCGGTACGGAGCCGGCGAACGGGTGAGGGGGACGGTCGTCACTTCCGCTTCGGCGCCAGGAACTTGTACGGCTCGGCCTTCTCGAACCGGGTCGTCTGATCGCCCGCCAAATCCTCCTTGCCGGTGAGCGTCACCTTGCGCACCCCGCTGCCGGGCTGGAAGTCGATCCGGTCGAGCTTCACCCAGACGAGGCTGGGACGGGCAGTGTCCTCGAAATAGTAGACGCGGTTCTTCTGGTCGCTCACCGTTCGCCAGATGGTCGACGCGATGTTCGGCTGGGCGGGCGTGCTGATGCCGCGCGGCACGCTGGCGTTGCGGATCACGCTGAACACGGCGGCGACCGCCTCGCGCGGGTCGGCCGACTGGCGGCAGGCGTTGATGTAGAACGACGCGCGCACGAATCGGTCGGCGGCACGGTTCGTCCCCGGCAGCATCACCGTCCCGCCCACCTGCTCCCAGTAGCGATTGAGGGCCAGTTGCTCGTTGAATGGAGGCGAGTTCGTCATTACTTGAAACTTGCGGCCGTGGTGGACGACCAGCTTGCCCTGGATGTACTCGCAGATGGCGGAGTCGCCGGTCGGGTCGGACAGGGCCAGATGGACCGTCCCCTTCGACCCGTTCGGGGCGTCGGCCGGCACCACCCGGAACGCCTGCTTCTTCAGCTCGGCGACCGCCTCGGCGACGGTGGCGAATCGGTCGAGGGCGTACTGCGCCCAGCCGCCGACGCTCACGCCGGGCCGCGGGTCGGTTTCCGGCGGAAACTCCGACTCGGCCAGGTACAGCAGGTTGGCCACCAGGCCTTTCTCGTTCATCCCGTCGACCGACACCGCCTTGTAGGCGCAGGTAACGACGCTGCCGTATCGGCTGGTCCACTGCAGCGAGTCTGCGCCGACCCCGCCGTCACGGGCCATCCCGCGAGGGAACACCCACAGGTCACTTTGAACGTCCTCCATCCAGTCCATCGACCGCCCGGTGACGGTTTGCCCCTCCTTGCCGAAGTACACCGCGCGGGTGCAGGCGACCGTCAACGGAGCGACGACGCCCAAAACCGCCAGCGCGACGACGCCAATTCGCCACCCAGACCGCCGAAACGTGCCAGAACAGGAAGCAGTACGCATATTCACCTCGCCGACAACCCGATAGAGGGGATGGCCCCGCTTCCAGTATACGTCATTCCACCCCGCGACGAACCTCCGCCCGCGCGTGACCGGCGGACGGACGTGTCCTGTCGGGACCGCGCTTGGGCGGACGGTACGTGCAGTTCCTACAATAAGGGGGCCATGCCTGATCGTCGGAACGGAATAGGTCACGCCGTCATGAGCAACGTCGCACTCCGGTCGCCCGCTGCGGGGGACGGTCGCGCCGCGTCTCCGTCGCCATGGGAGCTGGCGGCCGAGGCGATCACCGTCAAGATCCGCTGGTTCGGGCTGCTCGTCGGCACCGTCGTCGTTAACGTCGGCAGCCACGCACCCGACCGCCTCGCCGTCCTCAACGCCATCCTCACCCTCGGCGCTGCCTACGCCCTGCTCGACACCTACCACAGCTACCGCGGGCGCCTGTTCCTGGCCCGCTATCCGCTCGGCATCGCCGTCATGGAGGCGGTGTTCATCGCCCTGCTGTGCTTCTACGACGGCGGGCTGGGAAGCCCGTTCCGCTACTACTACTTTTTGTCGCTCATCTGCTGCGCCGTCCGCTATCCGTCGTCGGTCACCTACGTCACCTGTGCGCTGCACTGCGCCAGTTATAGCGTGCTCTACCTGCTGCTGCCGCCGACGGACCGGACACCGTTCCCGTATGTCCTCACCCTGGTCATGCTCGGCTGGGTGACGTGGGCGAGCAATGCTTTCGTCACCTTGCTCATGAGCATTGGCGAGTACCTCGGGCGAGCGAATGCGGCGCTGCAGCGGCAGCACGCGGAACTGGAGGAGCGGATCGCCGAGCGGACCGCCCAGCTGCAGGAGGCGCAGGCGCATGTGCTGCACCAGGAGAAGATGGCGGTGTTCGGACTGCTGTCGGCCGGCATCGCGCACGAGGTCGGCAACCCGCTCACCTCGATCAGCTCGATCGTGCAGATCCTGCAGGGCCGCGAGGGCGACGACTACACCCAGACCAAGCTGTCGCTGGTGTCCGGCCAGCTCAAGCGAATCCAGACCACCCTCCGCGAGCTGGTCGAGTTCAGCCGTCCGGCCAGTACCGTGCGGACGCGGGTGGCGCTGAGCGGCATACTGGAAGAGGCGGTCAACATCGCCAAGTATTACAAGCGGACGCGCGGGCGGATCAATGTACCGCCGTTGCCGGCCGACCTGCCGCCGGTCTACGGCGTTCGCGATCAGCTGGTGCAGGTGTTCCTCAACCTGGTCCTGAACGCCATCGACGCCGTCGACCGCGACGGGCGGATCGACCTGGCCGTCAGCCGCACCCCGAGTGGCGTCGAGGTGACAGTGAGCGACACCGGAGGGGGCATCCCGCCGGAGAAGGCGGGGCAGGTGTTTCAACCCTATTTCACGACGAAGAAGCACGGGACCGGCCTGGGGCTGTTCGTCACTCGCCGGCTGGTGACCGACCACGGCGGGCAGATCACGTTCACCTCGACCCCCGGCGTTGGCACCCGGTTTGTGGTGCGGCTGCCGACGGCGCCGCCGCCCGTCGGCGCGTCGCTGGTCGATAACGAGGCGGTGTCATGGTAGAGACGCGATCACGGCGACCAGCGGTGGCGGCGCGCGGGCCGGTGGGTCGGGATCACGGCCCCGCCCGCATCCTGATCGTCGACGACGAGGAGCTGATCCGCGACACCCTCGCCGAGTATCTGACCCAGGAGCGGTTCGACGTCACCGTCTGCCCCAGTGGCGAGGACGGGCTGGTCCAGGCCGAGCGGGTGCGCTTCGACATCGCCCTGTGCGACGTCCAGCTGCCGGGCATGGACGGGCTGGAGGTACTCGAACGGCTGCAGCGGCTCAGCCCGGAAACGAGTGTGCTGCTCATCAGCGCCTACGCCACCGTGGAGAACGCCGTCGCCGCCTTCCAGCGGGGAGCGCACGACTACCTGATGAAGCCGATCCTTCTGGAAGAGGTGCTCGGCAAGATTCACCGCCTGCTGGAGGTACGCGACCTGGCGATGGAGAACCAGTGGCTCCGCCGCGAGCTGAACCGCACCTCTCCGCCGGCGCACATCGTCGGCCACAGTCGGGCGCTGCTGCCGGTGTTCCAGATGATCCGCAAGGTGGCACCGACGCGCTCCACCGTGCTGATTACCGGAGAATCCGGAACCGGCAAGGAGCTGGTCGCCCGTGCCATCCATGACCAGGCGATGGCCCGCCGCGGCAGCGACACCGACGGACGGGTGGCACGGTTCATCGCGGTGAACTGCGCCGCCATCCCGAACGAATTGCTCGAGGCGCAGCTGTTCGGCCACCGCAAGGGGTCGTTCACCGGCGCCGAGCGCGATCAGCCGGGGGTGTTCGTCCACGCCGGCGGCGGCACCGTGTTTCTCGACGAGGTCGGCGAGATGCCGCTGGCCACCCAGGCGAAGCTGCTGCGGGCGATCGAGCAAAAGGAAGTGCTGCCGGTCGGCGCGCACGAACCAGTGCGCGTGGAGGCGCGCATCCTGGCAGCAACGAATAAGGACTTACTCAAGGAAGTGGAGGGCGGCCGGTTTCGCGAGGATCTGTATTACCGGCTGAACGTGGTGTCGATCCACGTCCCGCCGCTGCGCGACCGGCGCGAGGACATCCCGGCGCTGGTCGAGCACCTGCTCGCCCGCCATTGCGCCGATGTGGGTAAGCGGATACTCGGAGTGACGCACGAGGCGATGGGCCTGCTGCTCGCCGGCCGCTGGCGGGGCAACGTCCGCGAGCTGGACAACGTCTTGCAGCGCGGTGATCCTGGGTGAAGGGCCGATGATCACCCCCGCCGACCTGCCGCCGGACCTGGCGACCGAGGCGATCGAGGCGGAGCACATCGACAGCCTCGCCGACGCTGTGGCCCGCTTCGAGAAGCAGCACATCGAGCGCATCCTGGCGCAGACGCCGGACAAGAAGGAAGCCGCCCGCCGGCTCGACATGGGCCTCAGCTCGCTGTATCGCCGCATCGCCGAGCTGGGGATCCAAAGTAGTAGTCAGTAGTCAGTAGTCAGTAGAGAAGACAGTAGTGCCCACGACAGGGATAGCAGTGTTCGCTGGCCGTGCCGGCTGTTCTACTGACTACTGACTACTGTCTACTGACTACTGCGAGCGCAGCGAGCCAAGAGCGAAGCCAATGTCCGACACTCCCACCACCTCCCGCACGCAGTTCTACATCGCGGCGCTGGCTATCGTCAGCATCGTGGTACACCTGCTGCTCCGCTGGGCGGTGGCGCTGCCCGACGTCGGCCCGGTACCGGCGGCGACGGTGCCGCTGCTCGTGGCGCTGGTGCTCGGCGGAACGCCGCTGCTGTGGGAACTGCTGGTGAAGGTCGTTCGTGGACAGTTCGGGTCCGATTTGCTGGCGGGGATTTCGATCGTCACCAGCGTGCTGCTCGGCGAGTACCTCGCCGGCGTGCTGGTGGTGCTCATGCTATCCGGCGGCGAGGCGCTGGAAGCGTATGCGGTCCGCAGCGCGTCGTCGGTGCTGGCGGCGCTGGCCAAACGCATGCCGGCGATCGCCCATCGGCGGGTCGACGGAACGTTGCAGGATGTGACACTGCAGGACGTGACGGTGGGCGACACGGTCGTCATCTTCCCGCATGAGATCTGCCCGGTCGACGGCACGGTGATCGACGGGCACGGCGTGATGGACGAGTCGTACCTGACCGGCGAGCCGTACCGCATCTCCAAGGCGCCCGGCTCGTCGGTGCTGTCCGGTGCCATCAATGGCGACACCGCCATGACCATCCGCGCCGATCGGCTGGCAGTCGACTCGCGCTACGCGCGAATCATGCAGGTGATGCGGGCGTCGGAACAGGCGCGGCCGCGCATCCGTCGCCTGGCCGATCAGCTCGGGGCGTGGTACACGCCGATCGCGGTGGCGATCGCGGCTGCCGCGTGGCTGTACTACGCTGATCCGGTGCGGTTCCTGGCGGTGCTGGTGGTGGCGACGCCGTGCCCGCTGCTCATCGCCATTCCGGTGGCAATCATCGGCGCCATCTCGCTGTCGGCGCGGCGAGGGATCATCGTCAAGGACCCGGCGGTGCTGGAGACGATCGACACCTGCCGCACCGCCATCTTCGACAAGACCGGCACACTCACCTACGGCCGGCCCGAACTGGTGGATCTGGCAGCGGCGCCGGCGTTCTCCGATAACGAGATACTGGCGCTGGTCGCCGGCCTGGAGCAATACTCGAAACACCCGCTGGCGCAGCCGGTGATCGACGCGGCGGCGGCGCGAGGGTTGAAGCTGCCGATGCCGGAGGCAATCAGCGAGCGGCCTGGCGAGGGGCTGCGCGGCCGGGTCGACGGGCGCGAGGTGAGGGTGAGCAGCCGCAAGAAGCTGGTCGCCGCCGACCCGGCGCTGACGGACCAGCTGCCGCCGGCGCGCGGCGGGCTGGAGTGCGTGGCGGTGGTCGACGGCCGGTATGCCGCCACGCTGCGCTTCCGCGACCAGCCGCGCGCCGACGGCAAGCCGTTCGTCTTCCACCTGGGGCCGCGGCACCACATGGACCGGGTGCTGCTCGTCTCCGGCGACCGTGAGGCCGAGGTCCGCTACCTCGCCGAGCAGGTCGGCATCGAGGAGGTGTACGCTGGCCAGACGCCGGAGCAAAAGCTGGAGATCGTCCGCCGTGAAACGGCGCGGGCGCCGACGGTGTACCTGGGCGACGGCATCAACGATGCGCCGGCGCTGACGTCGGCGACGGTGGGGATCGCGTTTGGGAAAAATTCCGACATCACCACCGAGGCCGCCGGCGCCGTCATCATGGATAGCTCGTTGCGGCGGGTCGACGAGTTCCTGCACGTCAGCCGCCGCATGCGAGCGATCGCCCTGCAGAGCGCCGTCGGCGGGATGGCGCTGAGCGTGGTCGGCATGCTGATCGCCGCCGCCGGCCTGCTGCCGCCGGTCGGCGGGGCGCTGATGCAGGAGTTGATTGACGTCGCCGCGGTGGTGAATGCGCTGCGGGTAGCACTCCCACCGCGGTCGCTGACGGATTATTGACCTCCTACAGCCCGAAGCGCAATCGAGGGTGTTTCAAATCCCTCGCTTGCGCTTCGGGCTGATGAGAAAGACCCTCCCTCACGCTTCTTCTCACACGTCACACACCCGTACCGCCTGGCGCAGCCCGCTCAGCGCATCGCGCGTGGGGATGAACTCCTGGCCGACGTACCCGTCGTACTTGATCGCCAGCAGCTTGCGCATGATCGGCGGATAGTGGATCTCCTGGGCGTCGTCCAGCTCGCCGCGACCGGGGTTGCCAGCGGTGTGGATGTGGCCGATCACGTCCTTGTTCTGTTCCAGCCGGCGAATGAGGTCCCCGTGCATGATTTGTACATGGTAGATGTCAAAAAGCATCTTCACGCGCGGCGAGCCGACCTCGCGGAGAATGCCGGCGACCCAGTCGACGTCGTCGCCCTGGTAGCCGGGGTGTCCCTTCATCGGGTGGCTGTCGTCGCGGCTGTTCAGGTGCTCCATGCAAATGGTGACGCCCTTCTTCTCCGCATACCCGGCCAGCTTTTTCAGGCCGATCACGCAGTTCTTCGCCCCCTCGTCCCGGCTGATCTCGCCGCTCTTCGGATCGTCGGCCTTGGCCCACTTGTAGCCGGAGAAGGCGATCACCGACGGGAACCCGACGTCGGCGCAGGCGTCGATCACCTTCTTCGTTCGGCTGATCACCTCGTCGTGATAGCGGGGGTTGTTTAGCCCGCGCATGTACGGCGCACCGGGCATGCCGTTGGACGCCATCGCACAGGTCAACCCGTGCTTCTTGACGGTGGCGAAGCTTTCCGGGCCGAGCAGTTCGACCGATACGCATCCGAGGCCCTTGGCCACCTCGCACAGCTTGTCGAGGCTCCACTTGTCGCCGCTACTCATGAAGCACCACGACGCGATCGACTGCTTGATGCGGCCGTGGACAATGGCTTTCTTGTCGTCGTCGGCCGAGGCGGCGGCGGTCAGGCAGGCAGCGCCGGTTACGGCGGCCACGCCGGTGAGCCAGGTGCGGCGGTCGGCGTCAGGTCGGGACAGATCGCTCATGGTCGATTCTCCTCTCGCGGTTCGGGGGCTGTTCGCAAGCTACGCCGCCGCTGCGACGGCAACCCTCGTCACCCGCCGCCTGACCCGCCGCGGCTGGCACAGCCAGTACAGCAAGCGCCTTGACCTCGAACGGCTTCAGTCCCGGCCGCAGCGCCAGCAGCCGTGCCGCGATCCCGGCCAGGTGCGGCGCCGCCCAGCTGGTCGCCGGCTCGGTGGCGAACGGCCCCGTGCAGCTGAACGAAAGTTCGAACTCCATCGTACATGCAATCGAGCAGACGGGTCCGCAACGGATCGGCGAACAACCCCTATCCACCGATAGCAGCGGCGGGGCGAACGCCGCCGGGTAGCTCCGCGTCAGCGGGTGGTCGTTGTGCGCCGCCGCAATCACCACCACGTCGCGGTAGTACGCCTCCTCCACCGCTCGCTGCAGCTCCAGTCGCCGCTGTACCTGCCCCAGCCGCGCCTCCGGCACGCCCAGCGACAGGTTGATGACCTGACAGCCCCAGACGTCCATCGCGTGCCGTATCGCCCGGATCAGCACCCGGATGTCGCAGCTGCCCTGCGGTCCGAACACGTCGGCCGAGAACAGCCGCACCCGCGGCGCCACCGTCAGCAGGATGTCGGCTACGGTGGTGCCGTGCGGGCTGGACGCTCGCCCGCCGTCAGGCAATGGGTCGGGCCGGTCGTCCGAACACCAGCCCTCGATCGGCGCTGGGCTTGACGCGCCGCGAGCCAGCGATTCGCCTGCAGCCGGTCGCGGTCGACGCCGCTGTCGCTGACCACGCACACCCGCACGCCGCGCCGGTGGCGGCGGGTCGCCGAGCAACTGCTCGGGCCGCAGCAAGGTGAACAAGCTGGTCGAACACATCGCCGGGCGGCCTGCCACACTCCGGCCTCCGCCGCCCCGCTGACCTCGTCGAGCAGCCCGCGTAAATCCTCTACCAGCCGGGTACACATCGACCTGGTGCCCGTGTTGCCGCGCCAGCAGGCGGATCGCCTCGGCCAGCCGCACCGTCGCCGCCGCGTCGAGGACGTCGCCGGCGGCTTCCAGCCCGGTCCGCAGCCGGTCGAGCCACGTCCGGCGCCGTCCTCGGCGTGCGGCGGTGGGGCGTCGGTTCGCAAGCGCCTATGCCACTCCTCGTCGCCGGCGGCCGTCGCTGCCGCCAGGGCGTTCACGAGTAAGGTCTTACTTGTCGGTCGGCGAGCCGCCTGGGCGCAGCAGCTTGCCGCCGAATCTCCGGCCGCCGCCTTCGCCAGCCCGCTCGGCGGCGAAGCCGAACGCGGCCGGCCGGCCGCCGGCGTCGTGCCGGTCGAACAGTTCCAGCACCACCTTGAACCCGGCCGCCACCGGGATCGGGCGCCGCCAGCACGGTCATTCGTCCGGCGCTCGAACGGCTGTAGCTCGACCGTGCCGTCGGCGGCCACGGCCGGCAGGTTGTCGACCGTCTGCGGTTCCCCCAGACCGACCACCCCGCCGGCCAGGCTTCATGACCGGCACCCAGGCCATCGAGCGCCGCTCCGGTGGCGTCGTAGGGCGCGGCACGTCTCGGCCGGTTGCCGGTCGTGGGGTCGAAGGTGTGGACCAGCGAGCGCCCGCGCGCTGCCGGTGTGCAACAGGAACGCGAACAGGCTGCGGACGGCGGTCGGCAGCGGCACTGGGTCGTGCAGCCGCCGTCGCCGTC
The DNA here is from genome assembly GCA_046350215.1 of Gemmataceae bacterium. Classification (GTDB taxonomy): domain Bacteria; phylum Planctomycetota; class Planctomycetia; order Gemmatales; family Gemmataceae; genus JAXMAU01. Next base: position 127,864 of record JAXMAU010000011.1, read on the forward strand.
TGCACCAAGGGCAGAACCTGGTCGACGGCGGCACGGAACGTGGCCAGTCCACGGTTGATCCGCCGCTCGCGCCGCAGCAGCGGACGGATGCGGTCGAGTTGCCGGCGGACCACCGTGAGGAAGGTGGATCGATCGAGGTCGTGGTTCTTGTCCAAATAGTCGCGCACGCCCATCCGCATGGCCATCAGCGGGGTCGCCTGGTTGGCGAACCCGGTGACCAGGATGGCGACCACGTCGGGGTTGAACAGCGTTCGGGTCTTCGAGCAGCCGTAGTCCGTCGTGACCGGCACCGAGGTTCCAGTCGAGGATGGCCAGGTCGACCTGGTGGCGATCGGCGAGGCGGCGGGGCCGCCGCCGCGGTCGCCGGCGGTGAGGACAGCGGCAGCCGAGGTCGCCGCCCTCCAGCCATTCGCGGAACGTCCGCCGCACCGGCTCCTCGTCGTCGACCAGCAGGATGGTTTCGATCGTCTCGCTCGCCGCCGTCATGGATCGGCCTCCTCGGCACCGCCCCTTCCGCCCTGTTACGTTACCGGCGCCAGCCGCGGATTTCCCGCGATCCGGCTTGACGCCCTCCTCGGCGCCATGCCCACGCTTGCGTGGGCATGCAGCCTTTCACCGACTGGCCTCATTGGGAGGAGAGCCGCACGCACTTCATGGCCACGCAGAGCCGTGGCCATGCCACCCAGAATGCAGTTCCTGATCTCGAATGAGGGGTCTTGCCGGGGCCAGTTTGCTTGTTCTCGCCAGCCGATTTCCTGCGATCCGGCTTGACGATGTCGGTCGCCGCCTTCGCATTCTTCACTGTAGGCCCTCGAAGGATGGGGGCGGAGGCGTGGGGCAGAGGCGATGGCGGTTCAATCAGGGTTGGTGCGGCAGGCGGCCGTGGTGCCGGTGAGGAATGGGCTGGTGTGCCTGGTGTTCGCGGAGCGGCAAAGCCGCTGGGTGGTGCCGAAAGGATCGATCGTGAGCCGGGCAAGTCGGCCGGCGAGATCGGCTTGCAGGAGGCGTGGAAGAGGCCGGGCTGGTCGGCCTGCTCAACCCTGAGCCGCTCGGCAGCTATGTGTACGAAAAGGACGCCCGGTGTGCCACGTCATCGTCTTTCTGATGAACGTGACCGGGACGATGGACGCCTACCCCGAAGTGGGGATGCGTCGTTGCCGCGTTTGGCTGCCGGGGAACCAGGCAGTCGGGCGGATCGAGGACGCGGGGCTGCGCGAGATCGTTCGCAGCGTCGCCGCGTCCAGCTGATCCCGACCTACTTCCTCACCTTCCGCTCGACCAGCGGGCGGATCAGGCGGTCGACGTCGGCCTCGGTTTCGACGGTCCCGTCGACCTTGTGTGCAGCGACCATGTCTCGACCAGTTCGGTCGATGCGCCCTTTTTCAGCTCGACCACCGGGCCGAGGCTCTCGATCTCGAGCATGTCCTCGTTGGTGAACGTCTCGAAGTTGCAGCCGCCGTCGGGGTAGGTACGGTTCGGCTCGTGGGCGATGCGCTTGACGAACAGCGTGCCGCCGCTGAGATAGCCGACCCATCCGAGCTGATGCGCCAGGCCGATCTTGGTCGGGCCACGCTTCGGGTCTTGCCGCAGGGTGATGGCACGGCTGCCAAAGCTCCAGCCATGATCCGGTAGTCGAAGAACGGCCAGGTGATCATCCGTCCGTTGGGGCGCGTAGTCTCGGGTGACTTGGGCGTTGGCCGGCGGGCCGGGGTGCGGTCGCTTGGCCGGCAGCGGGATGACCTCGATGCCGCCCGGCGCCATCACCGTAGTTGCCCACGGGCGCCAGCGTCGTCGGCCGATCGCCGATGTTGGTGATGCGGTGAACGACGCGGGACCGTGCTGCCCTTTAGCGCCAGCCGCAGGTCGATCTCCTTCTGGATGCCGTACTCGGTGTCGGCGGGCGGGCCGTGGCGGACGGTGCCGGCGGCGAGTTGCCTGTGCGCCACCGGCCGCTGTCGAGATGCAGCGCGGAGGCCCTCGCGCGGGGGCGGTCCAGAGGCGGTGGCCGCCGCGGATCTGCCACTCCTTCTCGCCCGCCTTGCCCAGGCCAGTTCGCGATACCTTCATCACGTTGGTGCTGCCGACGCGCCGGTAGACCAGCACCCGCGGGCCGACGTCGAGGGTGGCGATCAGCTCGACCTCGCCGTTGCTGGCGCCGCAGGTTGTTCTTCCACCCGGCGTAGGCGGTTTCCACGTCGACCTCCTGCGCCGCGACCGGGAGGGGGCGAGCAGGCCGCGGCCAGCCCGGCGCCTGGCAAAGCCTGGTGTGAGATACACGGTGCGCTCCTGGGTCGTCGAACGAGGTTACTGGTTCAGCTCGTCGGTGCTGGTCCCGCCGGCCGAGGCGGGCGGTTCGCCGGGCGTCGAAGCGGCAGTCGGCGGGTGCTCGGCATCGGGCGGCAGCTCCGCCGCCGACGATGGTCAGGTTCAGCCCGACCTGCACCGGGACGGGAACGCCGCCGACCTCCAGGGTGATCTTCTCGTTCAGATACCAGCCGAGCGAGCCGGTGGAGAACTCCTTCGAGAAAACGGTCTTCTCCTGACCGTTGATGACGATCTTCACCGGCTGCGCTCCTTAGCGCGGAAGTCGGACCGGGAGATCGGGCAGGTGGTCTTCTTGGCCATCGTACTCCCTCACAGGGGGATCTCGCCGGGCGGCGAGCGGTGTCGTCCTCGAAACGCGGCCCGCGCGGTGCGGACCGCCCTTGTCGGGTATGGTATGAGCCGCCCGCGCCGCGACCACCGGCCGCCGCATGAACGGCGTTACTCGCGCCGTCATCCGGTTCGTCTTGACGGCGGGCCGGGTTGGTGGCATAAGCCCGGCTTCCCGGACGGTAGGGGGATCATCGCGATCGGGGGCGCCGGAAGCTCGGGGGGGCAGGGGCCTCGCCGGGGTCAGGGGGAGCGTATGTGGCGACGACTGCTGTGGACGGCCGGGCTGGCCGTGGTGCTGGGCGGCTGCGCCTCCGGGCCGATGCTGGAAAACCCGCTGTTGTTCCGCCCCGACCGGGCGCAGGCGCACGAGAACCCGATTTACATTCCCCAGGGGCCGATGGCCTACGCCCGTGTGTTTGAGACCATCGAGGACATCCTGGCCGACTACTTCGACATCGCCTACGCCAACCGCTATGACGGGCGGATCGAGACGAAACCGAAGATCGCTCCGGGCATCGAGCAGTGGTGGAAGCCGGGCAGCCCGGACCTGTATCAGCGGCTGCTGGCGTTCACCCAGACGATTCGCCATCGCGCGCTGGTGAGCATCACCACCGCCGACGACGGCGGGTATTTCGTCGACGTCAAGGTGCTCAAGGAACTGGAAGACCTGCCGCAGCCGATGGCCGCCACCGTCGGCGACGCCACCATCCGGCTGGAGCCGACGGTGCAGCGGCAGTACGAGATCGTGGTGCCCGACTTCACGCAGCCGGGGTGGATCCCGATCGGCCGCGATGTGAAGCTGGAGCAGGTGATCCTCGACCGGCTCGCCCGCATGGACCTGAGCTGCCCACCCGGATGACCCGGCGGTGAGTCAAGGGTGGGGGCATCGTCCGCCTTTGTCAGGCATCGACGCGATCAGAACTGAAAGTACAAAAACGGCGAATTGCGGCCGCCGGCGATCAGCCCGACGCAGGCGCCGAACGCCAGTGCCCACACGATCGCGTGGGCCGGATGCCAGCGGTAGTCGCGATGCACCTCCTGGGCGTTGGGAAGAAACAGCGCCCACACCCCGGCCGGCACCAGCACCAGCAGGAACAGGGCGGCGTTCATGCCGGCGATCCCGTCCGTCGGTGTGAACATCGCCGTCCACAATCGCAGGGCCATCGGCAACCCGACCACCCCATCTCCCGGATGCGCCGCCCCGGCGCGGAACAGCACCCAGCCGATGACCACCAGAACGAACATCGCCGTCCGGCGGACGACGACGGGCAGGCGGTTCCAGGGCCGTCCGCCGAGTCGGTACAGGACGAGCAACAGCCCGTGATAGCCGCCCCACAGGACGAATACCCAGTCGGCCCCGTGCCATAGCCCGCCGATCAGCATGGTCAGCATCAGGTTTCGCAGCGTACCCCATTCGCCGTGCCGGCTTCCGCCCAGCGGGACGTACAGGTAATCGCGCAGGCAGGTGGATAGCGAGATGTGCCACCGCCGCCAGAAGTCGGACGGATCGACGGCCTTGTAGGGCGAGTTGAAGTTGAGCGGGATGCGCAGTCCGAACAAATAGCCCAAACCGATCGCCATGTCGCTGTAGCCGCTGAAGTCGAAGTACAGCTGGAAGGTGTAGCCGAGCATCGCCAGCCAGGCGCCGCCGGTCGACAGGTGGGCATACTGCCCCTGGTCCAGCGCCGTATCGACGAAGACGGCCAGGGTGTCGGCAACGATCACCTTCTCGACCAGGCCGTAGACGAAATACGACCAGCCGATCGCCAGCCAGCGCGTCCGATCGGCCGCCCCCAGCAGCTCGAGGTCCTGCTCGATCTGGCGGTAGCGGACGATCGGCCCGGCCACCAGCTGCGAGAAGAGCGAGACGTAGGCGGCGAACTCGAACAGGTTGCGGGTCGGCCGGATCGTCCCCCGGTAGCAATCGACGATGTAGGTGATGGTGTGGAAGGTGTAGAAGGAGATGCCGACGGGCAGGATGATGTTCCACCCCGGCACCGGGAAGTCGACGCCCCATAGACGGCCACGTCGCGCGTCGTGCGAGCAGGAAGGTGGTGTACTTGAAGAAGCCCAGCAGCAGCAGATCGACGGTGATCGGGACCACCAGGCACCAGCGCCGCGCGGCGGGACTCTGCCAGCGCAGAAAGCCCAGCCCGGCCGTGTAACTGACGAGCGTCGAGAACGCCATCAGCAGAGTGAAATAGGGGTTCCACCAGCCGTAGAAGACGTACCCGGTGACGGTCAGCCAGACGTAGCGTGCGCTAGCGGCATGGAGCCGCCAGAAGACGAGGTAGGTGATCGGCAGGAAGACGAGGAGGAATTCAAAGCTGTTGAACAGCATCAGGGCGCCCCGTCTGCCTGGGTGCGGTGCGGCAGCAGGCCGCGCTGCGGATCGGCAAGCGCCGCCGCCAGCAGCCGTGCCATCTCGGCAGCGCCGACGTCATTGAAGTGAACCAGGTCGGCGAACCACGCGCGGTGGCCGTTCAGGTGAGCCGCGACGTCGACGAGCGGGATGTGGTTGTCCGCGGCCAGGCGGCGCAGGCCGGCGTTGGCAGCGTCCTCGAACGCCACGATGACCGCTTCCGTCGCCCGGCTGGCGAACGGGCGGAACTCGCGCACGTCCGCCTGGTCTTCCGGGCGGATTGGCGAGCCGGCCTTGACGGCGTGGGTCAGCAGGACCGGGCGAGCGCCCCGCGCCGCCACCGCCCTGGCCAGGGCCGCGACGTCGTCGAGAAAGAACTGCAACCGATCCTGCGGCACGTCGTCGTAGATCCAGTCCGCGCTCTGTCCGGCCGACTGGCCGCGCAGCATCCATTCCAGCCGTAGCTTGCGAACCGGCCCGATCCGCCGCACGCGGTCCCGGAGCCGATCGCCGAAGCGGGACGCCCAGGCCGGCCCTTGCTGAGCGGGCGAGGAGGGACGCGGCCATCGGTGCGGCGGTTCGTCGTCGAGGTAGAACAGCGGCGAAGGATAGAGCAGGACGACCTGCGGCCGGAACTGCGCTGCCCACTGTTCCCAGTAGGGAAGCTGGCTGTGGACGGTTAGGCCGGCCATCGCCGCGTTGACCACCTCGATCTCGGCGATCCCCTCCTGACGGAGCTGCTCGGCCAGCTGCGCAGGATATTCCTTGCCCGGCGATTCATGCAGGCCGAACGTCTCGGAAGCGCCGAGGATCAGCAGCCGGGTCACGCCGGACGGGGGCGTCGAGTCCATCTCCGCGGGGGAGCGGAACCCGAACGCATTCAACGTCCATTTCTTGAAGCGGCCGTGCGGACGCCCGTGGATGCCGTACTCGTCCTGCATCGTCAGGTCGTGGGCACGGTCGGGACTGGCCAGCAGCGGCGTATCCTGATGTACCCAGTCATCGAGCCGCGCACTCGCCTCTGCTCCCAGCAGGAACAGGACGAGGGTGAGGCCAGCAATACCGACCGCCCGCAGCCGCACCGACATCGCGCGCATCCTAATCAGTGATGCAACGATGGGGAAATCGAGAGATGCGGGATCCCGGAAAGCGGTCCGCGCGGCCGCGGACGCATCAGCCGGCCCCGTCATGCCAGGTCGACGGGATGGATCGGCTTACCAGGCTCCTGCATTCCCGATCGAGTATAAGGCAAGGCGGCGGGTTGGTGGGAAGGAATTCTCTGGCGGCGGGATTGCCGGCCTCACGGGTGGCGGTTACTCGCGGGCGTCCTCAATCTGCACGGGCAGCTTGATGGTGAACGTCGATCCCTTGCCGACCAGGCTCTCGACGCGGATGCGGCCCTGGTGCTGCTCGATGATCTGGCGGCACACGCTCAACCCCAGGCCGGTGCCGCCGTGGCCGCTGGCGTCCGGCTCCTTGGTGGTGAAGAACGGCTCGAAGATCATCCGCAGCCGATCGGTCGGGATGCCGAGGCCGGTGTCGGACACGCGCAGCTCGGCCATACCACCCTCGGGGCTGTCGCGAACTTCCAGACGCAGGTATCCACCGCGGGGCATCGCCTGGCGGGCGTTGATGATCAGGTTGAGCAGCACCTGCTCGATCTGGGCAGCGACCACGCAGGCGCGCGGCCGGCCGTGATAGCGCTTCTCGACGTGAACGCGATGCTTGCTCAGGTCCTTGTCGGTCAGCACCAGCACGTCCTCGACCAGCGACACCAGGTCGGTCAGCTCACGCCGGGTGGAGGTGTTGCGGGCGAACCCGAGCATGCTGTTGATGATGGTGGCGGCTCGCTGGCTGCCCTTCAGGATCTTCTCCAGGGCCTGCAGCCGCGACGCCTCGTCCTGGTTGGTGCGCAGCGCCAACCGGGCGTAATTGATGATGGTCGTCAGGATGTTGTTGAATTCGTGGGCGACGCTGCTGGCGAGCGCGCCGACACTGCTGAGTTTTTGCGCCTGCAGCAGTTGCTGGCGAAGCTGTTCGGTCTCGGAGCTGGATGCCACCACGTCTTCGCCGATCATTATCGTCGCCTCCCGCCGGGTGGGTTCTGCTGGTGGGGCCTCCGCGAGCGGTGCCGGAACATGCCGGGAGGCCTGCCAGAGAAGGTTATCGACCGGGTGGCGGCGGGCACTTCATCGGAAGTCCTTGTGGAATCAGCCGTTAAGTGCATTAAACCGGGCGAGTGCCGCAGGCGGGGGAATGCCGGCAACCCGTCCCGCCGCGCGAGGTCGGGCAAGCGGGACGGGACGCCGCGAGTCAGCGATCGGACGGACCGGGCAGGAATTTGCCGTCGGTGAGCCAGCGGGCCAGCTGGTCGGGCCAGTCTTTCAGCTCGGGGATGCGGCTGGCGAGGCCGACGCCATGCTGTCCCTTCTGCCGCACCAGCAGCTTGCTCGGCACCGCCGCCTTCTGCAGCGCCTGGTAGTACAGTTCGCTGTTCTCGACCGGGACCGCCCTGTCCTCACGGGTGTGGAACAGGAACGTCGGCGGGGTGCGGCGGGTCACCTGGGTGTCATTGCACAGGCTGGCGAGCAGTTTCGGGTCGGGGTTGTCGCCCAGCAGGTTACGGCGCGATCCGCCGTGGCCGTAAGGAGCGTCGAGGCGGATGACGGGGTAACAGAGGATGGCGAAGTC